>CAKUVM010000026.1 GCA_934699135.1 uncultured Bacteroidales bacterium | reverse complement strand
ATAAAACTCATACCATTCCTTCATGTAATATAGGTTTCGCACAGAGAATCCTCTAACATCAGGGAAAGTCGATTTAAAGTCAAGACAGAGTTGGTTTACCACTCCAGAACCCCATCTTGATTCTGCATTTTTCTGTGCGATGTCACGACCTAATAGCCAGTTAAACTCTAATGCGCCATAGCTGGCTTGCAAAGCCACACGGTTACGAATGTTCAGATAGCGATTTTTAATCTCTTTCAACCATTCGATATAGTCATTGTCTCCATAAAAATTCTTGGAGGTGACGAAATATGGTTTGTTCTTATCTGTCATATACGTTGCGTATTAAATGTCTATTTGAAGCTGTTTTGAATTATGTGGAAATAAACGCTATATGACGGCGTAAATAATTAAAAGTCAGTTGGTTGAGCAGGAGAGTTTTCGTGACTTTAAGATAGACAAACAATTAAAGTTGTGGAAAACCGCCTGCTCAACCAATCTGACCCGATTCTCGAAGTTATGGAAAAAAATAATAGACGGCAAAAGGAGGAAGCAGAAAAGGAGCGTCTGGGAGACGCGGACCGCAGCATAGACGGGGACAAGAAGGTGAAAGGACGCAAGCAACACGTTGTCACTGACAGTCTTGGGCTCGTCATCCCCGCCAACGTCCACGACAGCAAGGGCTCCATGCTCGTCCTTGACGGGCTGCGCGGCGCGTTCCGCCGCCTCACGAGGATCATCGCCAACGGCGGGCGCGGGGGGAGGGGAGCCTCGCCGACGGGGTGATGGAGAGTCTGGGCGTGCGACTCGAGGTCACCACGCGGCCCAAGCTGCCTGGCAGGGACTTCGTGCCGGCCGGGCGGAGGTGGGTCGTGGAGCGCACTTTCGCCTGGATGGAGAACTTCAGGAGGCTTACGATCGACTACGAGTTCCGCTCCGACATGACCGTGGCGATGATATACCTTGCGAACTGCTACATCGCCCTGAACAAACTTCTCAAACACGCTCCTTGAATAAATTCAAAACAGCTTCTTAAAAGCAACTGGGAGAACCTATAAAAATGAGTTCGGATTTGTAGGGAGCTGGGCTAAAAAGATGTCATCGGACGGCAAAGCCCTGCTTTCCGTCCGATGACAGGTAAGCCAAACGCTACTTTTTTAGTAGCTTGTATATGTAATAATAGGGGAATGGCAGCTTGAAAATCTCTTTTAGGAAACCTGTCTTCCAACTGCTCTTGCTCAGTTCATGAATCAGCTCGCTAAATTTGTATTGGTAAAATCTTTTCTGCGGGAGTAAGTAGGATTTAATGCCACCATCGATAGTGTAGAAGTCCTTGAATATTTTAAGTTGCGACAGAGTTGGGCTTTGCCCAAATTTTAGTAGTACGGAAGCGTTTTCTTCTTTCCCTTCCTTTACGTAGTTTATTGCCGCTGTTTGAATTGTCTCTATTGCTTCTATCGTGACATCGCCGGGTTTGTACTCGAATTTGTCCAATATGGGAGATGCAATGCCGTTTACAATTTCATATCCAATTGTTGTCCCTTCGAAGCTCTGAAACAAGCGTTCTAACCCCCCCAAAAAGCACAACACCAAACTCTTTCGGGGATCTTCCTCATAACTATAAATAAAGCCGTCTGTGCTTCCTTTTAGTCCCTTGGATTGCCCTATGCCAACATACAGCCCGTGAACATTGACATCTTTTGCGTTGTGAAGGAGGAACTGCTCAAGGAGGTATTGCATTGAGCCGTGCCAACCGATGTCTACAATCACAATGTTTCCCTCCATTCCATTTTGGGAAAGATATAATTTCAGAGCATTGAATTGCTCTCTTGATATGTCCTCGATGTAATTCTTGTTCGCATCATATACTGACCTCAAAAACTCGTCGTCCTTTAACTTCCCATAAGGTATAAAACAGTCAAGCTTGTCAGCGTGTTCAGACATTCTCTCATCGGGTATGTTCCAAAATGAGTCAACTTCCCTGTATGATATATACCTCTGCCAGGAAAGTAAATCTAGTGTGCCTTCGAAAGTGTGTCTAGTCCAGATAAGTGGTGTGCGTAAACTCTTACGTGAGACATTTATGTATTCTGTTGGAATATGGTTGGGTTTCCTCTTCTCTAGTATGTCATAGCAAACTTTCATTAGGAAACCGTCGCGGGAGAAGAAGAATATTTTCTCAGGGCATATTTCTTTTACTCTTGAGTGCAGCCAGTTTGTATAACTGGCCAAAAATGGCCCGAATACGCTATACCCGAACTCGTAGCACTCTTCTTTTCTTTTGTTGTCCATAACTGCGCATTTAATACCTAAACCTCAGTGTATATCCGAGGCTTGTCCCTATCTTACTGAAAAAAAGCCTTTTAATGGCATTGCTTCGAAATGAGATAAAAGAGTCTATGCCTGCCTTTTGGGCTCCAATTACATCTGCTTTTATGCTATCCCCCATATGGATAATGTCAGAGGCTTTTACCCCCAGTTCGCTTTTTATACACTCAAACAACAAACTAGAAGTTTTGCTTTTGTCGTAGACGCAGGATAAGAATATCTTTTCATATCCGGAAATATGATTCTTATCGAGAATCCCTTTCACGAAGCTTAGGGGAAGATACATGTCGGAAGTCAAAATCACTCTTTTTCCGGCAGAAAGTGCAGCGCTTAGTTTTTTCAGGCCGCTTTGTTTTCCCCTGCACACCTCCAGCTCAGTAGAGAGTTCTTTCTCTTTAACTCTAAGAGCTTCAGACTTGTCTGACCAATCGATATTGTCGTAGATCTTATCAAGTGTCGTCTCCCCTGATGCGGACATTTGCCTTGCTCTATTTTCTGCGTCAATTCTTGCCAGTGCAAAGTCCAATGCTTTATGGAAATTGTTAAAGTTGGCGTATGCTGACAGAAAGAAAACATCACTAGGAAGCAAACAGCTGCGCTCTATAAGAGTGTCGAATATGTCAAAAGAGACAACTTTCTTCCCTTTTATCGCATTTTGGAAACAGAGGAATATCATTTCGACTTTGGCATGAATTTGTTGTTTATGCCCAAATTGTCTGTCAAACCGTCTTTAATGGCAGTGAAGCAAACAGATAACGCATTTTTTCCGTTGACTTTATGTCCCTTTGCCCAAAACATAATAGCATATGCTGTGATTCTTGCGATTTGGTACATCGTGGCTATGGGTGTCATATGTCTTCTTGTGATAACCAATAAGTTTCTATACCCGTAGTAGCTCTTCCAGCTGAGCGTTTCTTTGGGTGGGGCTGCAGTGGTTTTGTGATTGAGGCAGGCGTTGTTGACGTTCATTATTCCGCCAAATTGGTTAATTCTTATGGAGTATTCAACATCGTCATTCCATATGAAAAAATCAGCTTCCGGCAATCCTATTCTCTTGATGATTGAATTTTTGATTGCGATTCCGCAAAATGTAGCGACATCACAAATAAAGTAGTCATGTTCATATTCCTCCCTAGGGACGTTTGAAAGTCTGGCAAGGAGTCGTGGTGCAAAGCGTTGACGATGCCCTGTGTCAATCTCTCCATTTGTTCTTACCACAGTTGAGAGTGCGGGAACATTGGGGTGCTTATTTATGGCCGATGCAAGTGCTTCCAAGCAATTAAGGTTTAGTATCGCATCATCGTCGATAAGCATGAGATAATCGTAGTCTCCACTCTGCTCGCAAATTCTCACGCCCTCTGCAAAACCGCCGGCTCCACCAATGTTTCTATGAGTCCGCGTTACTGTTATCTGGTCATACTCAAGGTTACGTAGGAAATCGGCAGTGCCGTCTGTGCTGCAATTGTCGACAATGAATATCCTGTGCGCCTTGTAAGTCTGGTTTACAGCAGCATTTACGGCCTCTTTCAGCAGGTTAAGCCTGTTGTAAGTTACGATGACAATGTTAATCTTCAGCATATTGTTTTATATAAAAGTTATCTGAAACAAGAAGGCTGCTTGCGCAAACAGCCATCATCGCATATGTTAGAAGCAAATATGGAGAAACGGTTATGCAGAACGCTAAGAAGAAGAAGAGGTGAAAGTACTTTTTCCTTGGGTCTTTAGAGCGTTTAGACACTATGATTGGTAAAACGACCAGACATGACGTGTAAATAATTAACTGGATTATGCCCCCCTCTGCCATTATTAGGCAAATCGAGTTGCTCGTACCTGCGGAAAATGAATAAAATCCGTGGCCTACTATAGGAGATGTGGTAAAAGCGTGTAACTCTTTAAGCATATATTGAGCTCGCACGACAAACGAGGCTCCATCTGCCTTCTCCACTAAAATCACTTTAGATGCATAAATAGCTGCACCAGCGACAACAACTGCCACAAGGGAAAATATTGTCAGTTTAAAAATAGAAAGTTTTCTTTTTTTTAAAGCAAGGAATCGGAACGCAAGTGCCGCCATCAGTAGTAATTGGCCAGTAGTGGAGAGTGTTGTTAGATTTGTAATGATAAGTACGGACAGTCTGAATTTATTTACTTGAGATTTTGCAAACAATTCAAAGAAGATGGCGGTGCATAAGGCGAGATTGTACATTGGAGCCTCAACGAACACGCCGCAGTTTCTGGTAGACTGTGCGCCAAAATGCAGAAAAAAATAGTTTGCTACAGTTCCGGACCATTCTGTAGTCACATAGCCTGTATTCGGTATGACGTGGCATATTTCGCCGAAGAACCAAAAGAATAGCGATATTATTGCGAATGTAACTGTTATTCTCTCGTATTTATCGAATAAATCCAAAATGCCATGCTCCCTCAAAGTAGCAATGTTTAGTAGCATAAGCAATGTATGTAGGGCAAAAATTCCAATGAATTCAAAAGTATTTCCTGAAATCATTGCCTTTGGAAGTAGCAGAAACACAAAGAAGCCCAGAGCTAAAAGTTTTACTATAGTGTTTTTCCCTTCTATTGTAAGACGATGAAGTAAGGCCTTGATTACCAAAGGTAAAAGTAAAGCGCTTAGCTTTATTGCATGGACAATGATGGTTGGCAGTAAATGAAAATACACGGAATTAGTGCTGAGGAAAATTATTAGAGCCAGCACCCAGAGTGCGCAATCTTCCTTCAGTTTAACGGGTCTGCGGAGAAAAAAAACATTTATGCCTTGCTTTTGCATATTATGCGCAGAGTTGCCTTACAGGCTAGTTTCACAGAAAAATATATGAACCACAAGTATGTGCCACAATGACACAGCCCATATCTCTTTAACGTTTCCTTTGCGGCCTCACGCTTTGGATGCCTGCCTAGCACTAGCTCCGTCCAAGCCTCATAATGGCTTCTGTCTATTTTGTCAAGGAGGGTATATTCCGTATTATCCCTCATAAACCTCTCTTTCCTCGCGAACACCTCCACCCGCGCCAACAGCTTCTCTTCGCTTACAGTTGTGCTCAGAGAGCCTGGCCTGTACGTCACGCAATATATGCAGTGAGGGTCGGCCGCAACCTTTCGAGCATGATAGCCTGCCGTGTAAGTGAAGATAGTGTCTTCATGGATTGGGGTCTCGTCAAAACGGATGCCGTGGCTTTCCACAATCTCGCGCCGGTACATCTTAGCCCACGGCTCTCCCCAGGCATATCGGAGCAAGGTCTCTCCCATCTTGTCACCTGCCAGATATTTCTTGAAGTATTTGTTTATGTGGCGCACTCTCCGCTCCGTCTTTTGCGAGCTGCAATACATCTCCCAGTCAAGGCTGTTGGCTTTGAAGAATATGATGTCGGCGTCCGATTCCGCATACTTGTCAAGCATATCCGACAGGCAGAAGTTGAAAAAGTCGTCGGCGTCGGCAAATATCAGCCACCGTCCCGAGGCTGCCTCTATGCCTCTGTTTCGTGCCGTCCCAGCCCATTTCTTGCCCTCGTTGTGGAGGATGGTGACGTCCGCCCTCTCCTTGCCAGGGAAATTGTCAAAGTCAACAATCTCTGGGTCGCTGTTGTCGTCAACGACAATGACTTCCAAGTCATCCCTTTGCGGAATCGAGGCGAGGCATCGCTCCAGTAGTCTTGGAATGTTATGATGCGGGATTATGATGGAGAAATTCAACATCTTTTGCTTGGACTATATGTGGTGACGGCTTGCTAAAGCTTATCAGGGTTTCCTGATTTCAGAATCTTCAGTTCGCAGTTATAGCTCTGCCTAAATTTCTTTTTTGCTTTTTCTACGCTTGCGTTACCTGCGTTTGCCGGACATCTGTTTGTGACAGCCCTTGCAAAAACCTTGGTTGCGCTATTCTGCTTGAAGATGGGGTGTCCGAGTGTGCTTGCCAGTTGTTCAATGGCGTGTTCCACATTCCTCCCTTTAAGTTCTACGAAAATGCTTTTCGCAGCCTCTCCATCGCTATTGCATAGGTAGACCGCTCTGTCGCACTTTGCGAGAGCTGTGTCAGTTATAATGCCACCGTCAACGTTGTATGCCAAGCACCATGCGGGAGTCTGCAGCACCAGCCTATATTCACAACCTCTCTCCTTGAGAGTGAGCCGGCTACATGTCTTCTCGTTCCTCAGCGGGGCGAAGTCGCGGAGGAAGTCAGTCGGTCGTGCCATAGATGATGTCGTCAAGTTTGGCGGACTCGTCAGACAGGAAGTCAGACAACGAATCCAGGTAATCTCCCTTTATGAAATTGTCCTCGTGGTCAACAATATCCTCCATACTTCCAGCCTCGGTCATTCTGAACGCCGAGAACCACTCGGAGGGTAAAATAGGGACGTCATCCGATGACAGGCCGCCTTCTTGCTTATCATTCGCCTCTGTAGCTTTCATCAGGAAGTTCAGGGTGGTGAGTATGTACGGACTGTGTGTCGTCATCACAATCCGGCTTGGTTCACATTCTTCAACAGATGAGGCTTCTTGGAGTTTCTTAAGGATGAAGCAAATCAAGTCATATTGCGACCGTGGAAACAGGTTCTCTTCCGGCTCTTCAAGATAGAGCTGTACGCTCTTGTACTTGTATTCGTCTTTTAGAACCTTTACGGAGTCTGCGGTCAGAGGCTCGCCATCGTTCAGGACAATCTTTGCGACCATGCTGGTGATGTCGTTCACACTCGACTTGGGAACGCTTCCGACAAGTTTAAGCGCATAGTCAACGAGCATAGACAATGGCATGGCGGATTGAATTCCACTGGAAGCGAAAGATACCGGCATTGCCCGTTTCTGTTCCTCCAAATAAATCTTGTCCTCGCCTTTCTGCTCGTCAAAGAAATAGGAGATCCCCTTGTCGAATGGCATAGTGAGCGGCTCTTTGGAGTTGTACGAAGTTCTGGCCTCTTGATATTCTAGAAGATAACTGAATATCACGTCAAGATTTGAAGACCTGTAAGCCCTGTCTATATTGGGGATTACGGAAGCCAGGGTCCTCTCCGACGGGATAAAGCAAATCTTGCTATTCTGAACCTTTGGTTTGTATGGAGGCCTTCGTTTGATCTTTACATTTACTTCGGGGCTGTCCAGTACTATTGTAGCGAGTTTCCCCTCGTAGAAGATGCTAGACTCTTCGCAAAAGAACCCATCGTCAAAACGGTAGAAAGACTTTAGTTCCTTGAAAAATTTGTGGTAACGAGAGTAGTACTTATGCGCCTCACTACCCTTTGTGACGATTTGTTTCTCTATCCAACTGCAGAAACACAGGACTTTCAAGAATGTGCTTTTGCCTGATGACTGCCGTCCCACAATGAGCATGACCGGCGTCAGGTCTATAACGCCGGTGTCTGCTATTGCGCCTATGTTCCTGATTCTGATTGATGGCATATGGTTGTTGCTTTCTCACCAAAGTTAGCCAATATTTGCGCTCGGAGGTCAGCTCAGTTCTCCGGCAAGCAACTTTGCCAGGAAGGAGTCCGCGCGGCCTTTGTCCTTTACCTTGTAACTCAGTTTGAACATGTCCTGTCCCTCTTTCATTCGCTCCCACTCGTTCCGGTCAAACGGCTTGTTTAGGGCATATCCTAGGGCGTACAGTTTTTCGTTCGATGGGGAGACGTTGTCAATCGCCGCCCTGACTTCGCTGTCGTTCTCGTAGGCGAAGGCAAGCAGGTAGTCCGTCATGAAATAGTCGATGTTGGCGTCGAATTTCTCCCAATACTGCTCCCACAGCAGGCGCATGGTCTCGAAAATGTGAAAGTGCGCCTGCGTGCTGGAGAGAAATTGACCGTTCCACCGAGAGAGTGATACGTTATCACTTATGTTTGCTACGTTTTTTATTGTGAAGAAACTGTCAGTCCAGACGTTGCCCGGGATGTCTTTCACCATGAGCATTGTGCTGTCGACCCATAAGCCTCCGTAGTTCGACAAGAGGTAGTAACGTATGTAGTCGGAGAGTGTTGTGTACGTTATCTTGCCCTGCGTGATTTTGGATGAAATGCAGAGCGGGAGCTTAACCCATTCCGATATGTTGTCTTGCGTTATCAAGAATACTTCTCGCCCGCCGGCATGGTGCTTTATGCTGGCGAATGTGGCTTTCACAAGCGGCGGCATGTTCTCCTCGCCTTGCCACCACATGACCCATACCCTCATCTTGTCGGTGGGGACTGGCTGTGGAAGGGTGGCAGCCTCCGGCATCGTGATGTGCTTACTGATGAAAGACAGCAACATCCTGTGGTATTTGAGCAGAAATGAGAGTTTGAGCTCAGACAATGCTTTATAGAGCGTCAGTTTGCAAAACTCGCCTTTGAACTCATGGCGCACCTTCCAGTTGTGGCGGATGGCTTTCATGGCTCTGTATAGTCTTTTGAGGTATACAAGCATTACCAGTGAATGTTTTAGTTTGCTGACTGTATGGCTATAGGCTAGCCAAGCCCTGCGAGCGAGGCTTGGTTCAAGCGCAAAGTTACAACTTTATAATTGCATTTGCGAAGAAGCTCTTAAACAAGGTGAGGTCGGTTGCTCAAAGGTATGTTTGGAGCGAACAAAGGTTCACGGATGCAGCCCGCTGACAGCGGGTTGACTAGGTTGCTAAAGATGAGAAAATCACAACCCGCCGTGTTTTTTTTTTGCCTGCGTGAGGGTGTTCATTCCAACGGTATAGGCATAGCACGCCACAGGAATGAAATATAAAGTCGGCCCGTCTGCGACCTCTTGGGTCTTGCAGACGCTACGTGTTGTGACAATTGCGCTAGACAACTTATTTTTTTTCAGGAAAAACAGTAACGACTCCAATTCCCCTACGTGGTCGGGATAGCGGTCTGTCCATTTCACCTCCACTCCCCACGAGGGACGCTGTCTGGCCGCATCAATTCCGACGATGTCCACCTCTCCTTCCACCCTGCCTGTCCGCCAGTTGGCGTAGGAGATGTTGGCACCCTGACGCGGGAACCATTGAGAGAAAACAGCCGTCTCGACCATATTCCCAATCTCTGCATCGTTAGAATCTATTGGTTGGAAAAGGGCGCACCTAAGAGACGGATTTGTGAGATATAGTTTAAAACTGACATCGCGCCGGTACTGTCTGGCAGTGTCGTCTGTCCTGCGGACGAGTTTGATCAGAAACGCTGATTGCAGGTAATCTATGTAGTTGCGTAGCAGATATTTCTGCACTCCGGACTCATTTGACATCTTTTCATAGGAGAACTGATCGCCAGAGTGGTAGGCAATCATGGTGAACACGGAGTTAAGCTCCTGCACATCTCTTATGCCGTATAAGCTAGGCAGGTCGCGGAGCAAGACTTTGTCAATGATGTCATGCCTGATGAATTGACCGGGATTCTCTCTTATCTTTTCGCTGAATACGACTTCGGGGTAGCCTCCATAGTTGATGTAGTCAAGAAATAAGTCATTCAGTTTCTCTACGTTGATAGTGTCCCAAAATTCGACTCCTGATTCTTCGGGCCCGATTGCGCCTCGCGTCATTATGTTTGAGTACCCTTTCAAATGGACGTACTCATAGAATAAGAGGGGAGGCAGGTTGAAGTCTGTGAAACGTCCTGCGCCGCTCTCCATACTTTTCTTTCTGAGTTCGGCTGCGGCTGACCCGCTGGCTACAAATTTCACGCTCTTATATGTGTCAACAAGAGACTTCAGATTGACTTCCCAGTCTTTCAGGTATTGAATCTCGTCAAAAAAAACATAGTATTCCGAGTCGTCGTTTTCCGGCTTCCTTAAAGTTTGCTTTGAGAGGTTGAACAGTTGCTCAAGCAAGATGTTGTCGTATATTGGGGTTTCAACCGAAATGTAGATTATGTTTTGCGGGGATACGCCATCATCTATCAGGCGTTGGATGGCATGGTAAAGCATAACGGTCTTTCCCACGCGGCGAGGCCCCATCAAGATGACCGACCGTCTGAGTTCCGTGTCCTTTACTAGAGGGTAGAATATATCAAGATACAATCGTGGGGACATATTTTTATAAAAAGACGGAATGCATCCATCAGTCCACCACGGGTTGTCTACTTTCAACCTGCCTATTATCTGCCGCTCTAAGAGTTCGGTGTACAGCATACTCAAGTTCTTTTGTGCTAAGCTACCCAAACTTACTAAATAAGCAAAATTTATTTTCTTATTTCGGATATTTCTGCCTAAATAAGGAATTTCAAGGCTTAGCGTTTCCTTTTTTCTCGTGACTTGCAGTTCTGTCAAGGAGGAGAAAAGTTGTGTTGTCTACTTAACGTGCGTCTATATCGTATTGAAAAACAACGTGATATATAGAATATGCAAATTAAGCAAAATTTATTTTCTTGTTTCGGTCGTTTCTGTCAAAATAAGGAATTTCTAGGCTTTGCGTTTTCTTGTTTGGGACAGTTGGCAACTCTGCCGAGGATGTGAATGGTGTGTTGTCTTCTTAATATGCGTCTACAATATATTGTGAGACAGCGTAATATGCGAAATCTGCAAACTAAGCAAAATATATTTTCTTATTTCTGATGTTTCACTGAAATAAGAAGTTAATATTCTCCTGGCCTTAGGTTGCTGCGTGCACCTGTGAGTGAAATGTCGGACCCTTTATAATATGCTTGATGTCAGAGCGCTAAGTTTTATGCAGATTGTCCCCCCCCCCAGGAAACTCCGCCCGAGGGTGAAACCATAGGCTCTCCCACATGCCGCGGGCTATCGGGGCGGCGTGGCGGAAATCTAGTCGCAAGAGGAGGCGGAGGATGGTCTTGACGTCGAACACGAACGCCTTGATGGCCGAGCCGCCCTCTTCCCAACGTCGGCGATATACGTAGCGGTTGCGGTAGAGGAGGTGGTAGTTGCGCAGGCGGCGCGGGTCTCGCTCGTCGAGGAAGGAGAGGCGGCCCTCGTTGGCGCGGCGGTGCGTCACCACGCTGCGGCAGGCAATGTAGCAAGGCTCGGAGTGCGAGAGGCGGAGGGTGAACTCGGTGTCGTCGCACCAGATGAAGAACTGCCGCAGCGGCAGCCCGTGCTTGCGGAGCATGGCCGTGGGGATGAGGACGGAGACGAATGTGGCGGAGAGGACTTTGACCATGCCGTGAGACACCACGAGGTCGTATGTGTCCGGGTAGTCGCCATTGGGCAGGCCGCGCGTGTCGGCACTTGGCACGTTCATGGCCTTGCCGCTCTCGCCCACCACCCGGCTGCAGACAAACCCCGCATTGGGCCTGACGCGCATGGCGGCCATGAGCTCGGCCAGGCTGTCGGGGCGGCAGAGGACGTCGTCGTCCATTATCCAGCAGTGGTCGAAGCCATGCTCCGCGGCATATTTGAGCCCCGTGAAGAAGCCGCCTGCGCCGCCCACGTTGGGCTGCGAGATGACCGTGAGCCCCTCTTGCGAGGCCAGCCACTCTGACGTGCCGTCGGTGGAACCGTTGTTGACAACCACAATGGCGTTGTCTCCATACGTCTGCCCGCGCAATGACGCGATGAGGTCTTTGAGATAGGCCAATCGGTTATATGTCACCACAATAGTCGCAACCATCGTCTTTCGTTTTTTAATCTTTGTCTTGCCCTGTCGTCTTCTTTCGGCTCTTCCAGTAGCTTATGGCCTCGGCCATTGTCTGGTCACGTGTCAGCGCGGCCAGACCCAGATATGCCACAGCGCCCGCCCCGGCTCCCGCGAGCAACTGGAGCAGAGGTGGCAGGCTGGTGAGCGTGACGAGGTGACAAACGGCTCCCATGAGGCCCGATTTGAGCAGCACGGGCAGGCAGAACGCCATCTGTCGCCAGAAGCCGAGGCCAATGAAGCGGCCGGTGTAGTAGCAATTGAACGCGTAGGCAATGAGGCCATAGGCTGCGCGCCCAAGGCATAGCCACCAAAGGCCAAACGGCAGCATGGCGAAGAGTATCAGGAAGGCTATGGGCTTCTTGATGAGTTCGAGGCGTAGCACGAGGTCGGTGCGCCCCTTGACGTAGAGAATGTTGAGGTTGATGTGCGTGAGCGGGTCGAAAAACGCGCCTATGCACAAGACCTGGAGCAGCGGCACGGCCATGAGCCATTTGTCGCCCAGCAATACGGCAATGAGCGGCTCCGCCAACGCCATGAGGCCAAAGAGGACGGGGTAGAGGATGAAGAGCGGGGCGCGGAGGAACTTGGCGTAGGCCGCGCGGAGGCGATCTGTGTCATCTTGCACCTGCGCCATGAGCGGGTAGGCCACCTTCATGACCACGGAGAGGAGCGTGGAGGAGGGCAGCTGCACGAACTGGTTGGCCCTGTTGTAATAACCCACGTCGGCAGCGGAGAACGCGCGGCCGATGACGAGGGTGTAGAGGTTGTTATAGACTGTGTTGATGAGGCTGGAGCACAGTATCTTGGAGCCAAAACCGAAAAGATGCTTGAAAGAGGCCCGCGAGAAAGACCCGCAAGGGACCCAGCGGAGGCACGCCTCAAGGCCAATGAGTCGGGCCACGCCCGCCGCGATCTGCTGAATGACAAGTGCCCACACGCCATAGCCCCAATAGGCCAAGGCCAGACCCAGTGCCCCCGTGAAGAGCTGGGACGCTATGGTGATGGCGGACATCTCGCGGAAGCGCATCTCGGCCGTCATCCGCGCCGTCTGAGCTATGGAGAGCGAGTTGATGACGAAAGTGAGGCCAAGGGCGCGGCACACGCCCGTGAGGATTGGCGTGTGGTAGAAGTCGGCAATGCTTGGGGCGGCAGCCCACATGGCGGCGTAGAGGGTCGCGCCCACCACAATGTTGAAATAAAAACAGGTGGAGTAGTCGCTCTCCGTCTTGTCTTTCTTTTGGATGAGGGCGGAGCCGAAGCCGCTGTCCACCAACGTGTTCGCCACGGCGAGGAATATGGCGGTCATGCCCACCACTCCGTAGTCGTTTGGCGTGAGTATGCGGGCTATGACCACGCCAATGACGAACTGGATGGCCTGTTGCGCCAGCTTCTCGACCGACGTCCACGCCAACCCGGCCACGGCTTTATCTTTGAGCGTCTGCGGCATGGCCTCAGCCTCCGAAAGATATTTTGCCGGAGCGGATGTCCTTGATCACCTCGGTGTATGGCCTTTCGGTGTCGAAGATCACCGAGCCGTGGAGGGTGGGGGTCTTGACGGGTGTCATATAGTCGCCATACTGGTTGCGGAGGACTCCGTCATAGCCTATCGGCACGGGCATCATGATGTCCTCAAAAGGCATATATATGGTCTCGCGCAGCCATTCGCGCCGTCTGATGATCTTGAAGACGAGGGCGGCGTTGAACGCCGGGCATGAGAAATCGTCAGACAGCTCAAGGCCTGTGGCGCGATATTGCTCATCGAACCTGGCGAAAGCCTTGCGGAACGGCACGAAGAGGAAATAGACGCGGCTCAGGATGACTTTCAGCGTCTCGGCGGGATTCCGCAGGCTCATGCGCCCGTAGACCCTGTGGAGCATGAGGGAGCGCAGCCGCTCGGCCCGCATCATGCGCCAGATGAACGCCGTCTTGTCTTTCGGCAGGGCGTCGTAAACGAATATGTCTATGAAGATGCTTTGGTCGAAAGGCGTGTCCACCGTGCCGCGCGTCACGGCCGCCGTGCCTTCATAGCGCACCTGCGCGTGGCCGCGGGGGTAGAGCCTCTCGGTGCTGGCGCACTGGAAGAAGAATGGTTTGGCGAACTCTCGCGGGGCCAGGGCCACGAGGCGGTCATAGTCCTCGCGCGGCATGAAGAGGTCTATGTCGTCGTCCCAAGGGATGTAGCCGCGGTGGCGGATGGTGCCGAGCAGCGTGCCTCCGTCGGCCCATATTTTCAGGTTGTGCCTCTTGCACACTTCCAACACCTTGCGTACCATGGTCAACTGCACGGCCCACACTCTCTTCATGGCTGCGGGCACCGTGTACCCGTCTCTCACCTCGTCTTCCAGGTTCATCATTGTCTCTTCATCTGTTTAACCGTCTCTATGGTGGTGGCCATCTTGCGCCCAATGTCGCCGTCAGAGAGCCGCCAGCCCAGCTTCTCTATCTTGTCGGTAGAGAACACCGCCGTTTTCATTGGGTTGAAGACGCCGCGCTCCGCCCCTGTCGGTTGCCGCATGACCACCTTGCGCCCGCCTATCGAGGCCACCATCTCGGCCAGCTCCCTGATGGTCAGGGTTGACGTGGGGTCGGCAACGTTGTAGGCTTCGCCGCTCTCGCCCTTGAGGAGGATGTGGAGCAAGGCCGAGGCGCAGTCCACCACATAGCACCATGAGCGGCATTGGCGGCCGTCGCTCTTCATGACAATGTCTTCACCGCGCAGCACGTTGCGGATGAATTGGGCGTAGACGCGGTTGTCGGCCTCGGTGAAGCACGGGCCGAAGACGTGACTGGGTCTCGCCGCCACCACGTCCGCCCCATACTCTTTGGCGTAGGCGGCGCAGAGGGTCTCGGCGGCGCGTTTGGCGGAGGGGTAGCAGCTGCGCGGGTCCATGGTGTCCACCCGCCCGGCGCAGTCCTCGGTCAAGACGGCATTGGGGCATTGGCCATACACCTCGCCGCTAGAGACGTAGAGCATCCGCCTCATTTGGTGGGTTATGCCATAGTCCAGCAGCGCGGCGGTGCCATATATGTTGGCTTTCATGACCTCCACTGGCGTCTGTGCGAACGCCGCGGGGCTGGCTCCACTGGCGGCGTGGACTATGTAGTCGAAGCGCACGTCCGCGTTGAGCGGCTCCGTCACGTCGTGGCGCAGAAACGTCAGCCGCCCGTCTGCCGCATGACGTGCGAAGAGTTTGGCCGCTCGTCCCTTGTCGCGCCCGGCGGCATAGACGCGGCATCCCGCGGGGCTGGCGAGCAAAAGCTCCACAAGGCAAGAGCCAATGAGGCCCGTGGCCCCGGTGATAAGCACGATTCGGTCGCGCAAGGCCTCCCACGGCAAGTCTTGCCTCGCCGCGGACAAGATGTCGTCTATATACGGGTTTGTCATTTGAGCCATGCGTCTTTGGTCACGTGCATCAGGGCCTTCATAATCTCCAGATCCTCAACGGTCGTTATCTTGATGTTCTTTTCCGAGCCGGGGACAATGTGCATGACCCGCCCGTCATTCAACTGGGCAATGAGGGTGCAAGAGGCCACGGAGTCCGTGATTCCGCGGCGCGCGGCCTCGTCATGCACGGCAATGATGTTGCCAAGGAGGAACGTCTGTGGGGTCTGCGTGCGGATGAGCGAGTCTCGCGGGATGCTCTTGGTGGCGTTGAAGCCGTCCGCCGTCTCCAAGATTGCCTCGCGGCACTTGATGCCGGTTATGGCGTAGCCATATTTCTTGCAGATGGCGATGTTTGACGATATGATGTCTTGTGAGACGAGCGGCCTCACGCCATCGTGGATGAGGACGAGGGAGTCGTCCGTCACGCCTTGCCCGCGCAGGCCGTATATGCCGTTGTGGATTGACTCCATGCCGCTGCCGCCGCCCTTGAAAATCCACTTCAGCTTGCTGATGTTGAATTGGTTGGCGTAAGATTGCAATATCGTTTCCCACCCCTCGAGGCACACCACGCCGATGGCGTCGATGTCGGGGTGACGCTGAAACGCCCTGATGGTGTGTATGATGATCGGGGCGTCCTCCACAAACATGAATTGCTTGGGGATGTCTTGCCCCATGCGACGCCCCGCGCCGCCGGCAATTATTAACGCTACGTTCATTGAATGTCAGTGGCAAAAGTTGTGTCAGAGAGCCACTGACGCAAAAGTAATATTTTTATCACTCAAAACCCCTGTGCGGCGCGAGCCGCGGTCTTGGCCACCGAAGGCCCCGTCGCGGGTCGTGGCACAATTATTGCGTTCTGCGCAACATCAAAAGATAAAGTTCGTAAAAGCTAACATTCAGCATTAGAAAACACAGCAAAGGAATGAACGCCAAGTCCATCACTCTCACATACACAGTCACACCCGACCTCACGGCCCAGTCTATGGGCTCCGGAGACATGCCCGTGCTGGCCACGCCCGCCATGGTGGCCATGATGGAGAACGCCTCCATGCGCCTCGTGGCGGCCGACCTCGCCGACGGCGACACCACAGTGGGTGGGCAAATTGACGCGTCGCACCTGCGCCCGTCGGCCATTGGCGCCGAGATTGAGGTGACGGCCACGCTGACGGCCCAGGAGGGTCGAAAGATGACGTTCAGGGTCGAGGCCCGCGACGGCGGCGACATCATAGGCGAGGCCACGCACGTGCGCTTTGTCGTGTCGTGTGAGCGTTTCCTTTCCAAACTGAACAAATAACGGACATATACACCACTATGAGAACATATCTGAAGGCCATCGTGGCCGTCTTTGCGTGGCTGGCGGCCTGCACCGCGTGCTCTGACGGAGGCGAGGCGAGAGCCGAGGGCGGCAAGACAATGACGTCGGCCGCCGTGGTGAAGAAAATGCAGAAAGGCGAGGGCGTTGTGGTGAACGGCGCCCACATATCAGGAGACCTGTGTTTCGCCGACGCGGGCAGTGGGCTGCGCCTGATGCCGATGGCGTCGGTGGCCGTGGAGGGTGAGGTGGTTTTTGTGAATTGCGTCTTCGAGGGGCGAGTGAGTTCCAAACAGACCGTCAATGACGGGCGGCAGATGGTTGCCTCGTCATTCGGGCAAGACGTCTCTTTCGTGGGTTGCACCTTCCTCGCCGACGTTGACCTTGGCCAGTCGTCATTCGCGGGGCGGATGGTGATGGAAAAGTGCGTATGCCGCGGCCGGGTGTCGGTAGACGGTAGCGTCTTCCATGGTGGAGCCGTTCTTAGCGGCACGTCGTTCTGGGAGCCCTTCTCGGCCTCGGCCGCCACGTTTGGCCCGCGCTCCAGCTTTATGAACGTCGAGTGGAGGCAAGACTCCATGTGGCAGTGGGCGCGGCTGGAGTGCGACGCCGTCTTCGCCAACTCATCTTTCGGAGGGTTCGTTAGCATGTCTTCCGTCAGGGCCAACGGCTTGCTCGACTTCGCATATTGCCACTTCGGCGGGCGGGTTGAGTTTCGCGGCTCGTTCCTGCTCGGGACCACAAACATGGCCGGGGCCGCGTTTGCCGACTTGCTGACTTTGGACCGCGTGGTGGCGCTTGGCGATTTGGAGGTGGGCGACGCGCAGTTCTCCAAAGACGTGAGGCTCACTGGTTGCTCATTCATCCGCAAGCCGGACTTCGGCCGCGCGCGGATGAGTGACGGCGCTAAAATTGCAGCCTCTGAAAACATGGCACTTTAGCGGGGCGATCCCCCATCATACAACACTAAAAACAAGCTCCATTATGAAACGATTCAGTCTGATGGCCGTGGCCGGCCTGTCATTGGCGGCGGGGGCAGCCCTCACCGCTTGCGATGAGGACGTGCTGAACACCATCCTCGGCATTGTTGACGACACTGACGATGGCACGCGCGTGGTGATTGACGACAAGGGCCTAGGATGGCTAGAAAGAGACGAGGACACATCTGAAGTTGAGGACGACATCCAGATAAACACTGGCGGCGGCAGCATTGTCGGCGGGAAAGTGGCCGGCGTGGTAGACCTGTCGCCGTGGCTCCCGCCCATAGGGAACCAAGGAAGCTATGGCTCTTGCACGGCTTGGGCCACGGCGTATTACGCCCGCACCTGGCTATACGCTCACGCCCATGACATCAAGACCAACGACCTGACAAAGGAAGACATATTCAGCCCCGCCTATATCTTCAAGGCGTTGGACTCCAAGTATAAGAACGAGAAGTGCAAGGGCTCGTGCATCTTTGGGGCGCTGAGGCATATGCAATATTCCGGGGTGGCCTCGTGGAGCGGCATGGGCCGACTGCAGTTTGAGTCGAAAGAGGATTGCGACTGCGAAAACACCGCCGCTGCCGACAAGAACGCGGCGAAGTATAAGATAGGCAGCTATCGCGAGGTGGAGATAGGCGACCCCGCCAAGCTGAAAAGGTATCTCTACGAGGGCCATCCCATAGTCTTTGGCGCGCACTTGGGGGACAACTTTATGAACGCGAGAGGGAGTGACGTGCTCTACAGCCACGGCACATTCAACCGCACCGGCATGCACTCCTATCACGCCATAACCCTTGTGGGCTACGATGACAACATGGGCAAAAACGGGGCCTTTAAAGTGGTGAACTCTTGGGGCCAAAGTTGGGGAGACGATGGCTTCATCTGGATAGACTACGACTTTTTCTGCAACGGCGACGCCAGCGGCGAATTCGCGCAATATGGTTTCGCCCTCTATGAGAGCGATGAGAATGACAAGGGCTATGGTGACTCATCGTCAAAGGTTGACCTGCAGCCGTATAAGGTGACAGACGTGGACTATGAAGACGACTCCGACCCCGACGCCGCCGACCCCACGTGGCGCACATTGACCTACGACGTGTGCAACGCCGGCTCCGGCACCGTGCCCGCCTCAGCCACTTGGGGCAACTGCTACCTGCTCTACAACGCCTACAACGCCAACCAGTATACCATCGTCTTGATCGACCTCTACTCTGACCTCTTCGGACTAAAGGAGGGAGAGATGAACGGCCAGTGGGACCCCGAGGAGGCCAGCGAGACGTTGGGCGGCGTGGAGGCGCAAGGCTATTCGCTGACCAACATTGACATCCCTGGCGGCGCGTCTGTAGCCTCGACCGTAAATGGCGAGGAGTCTTACTTCTCCTGGACCTACAAGATGCCTAACGTGACAGGCAAATATTACATGGTGCTGATGGCGGACGCTTTCTGCTCGGTGACAGAGAGCGACGAGAGCAACAACTACTATTTCCTCACAAACTCTGAGGGCGGCCCTCTGGAGTTTGAGAACGGGGTGCTGAAAACGGACATATCAAACAACAAGTCACTCCGCTTGGCCACCGCCAAGCCCAAACAGAACGCCCATTTTGCCGAGCAGACGGCCGTGACTCCCGCGGCGTTGAACACATACACGCCCGAGGAGATCTCCGCCCTCATCAACGCGGCACGCAAGAGCGGCGACTTGCGAAACAAAGCCATGGAGTGGACCCGGACGGTGGGCATGTCTCCCGCTAAGCCCCGCAGGGTGGTAAAAATGAAATAACGTCACAGATACATAAAATCTAAGAGCCATGAAAACGCGAATGTCAATAAGCGGCACGCTCCGTTGCGCCGTGGCCGCGCTTGCGGTGGGGCTGCTCCTCACATCTTGCCGTCAGGTGCTGGCTGTGGCCGACTCCAGTCTCGGCCGCGAGATATACAACACCACGGTGCACGCAGCCTCGGTGGCGGCGCAGTCCAGGTCATCGTCGTCATCATCCTCAGCGTCCTACTCCTCGTCATCCAACGGCGGCTCATCATCCAGTGGCAGCTCATCCGGCCTCAAAAGCTCCGACGCAGGCAAGGCCACGGGGGGCAGCTCCACCTCAAAAGGGCGCAAGACGGTGACCAAGTAACGCGATGACGGCTTTGACGCGTCAATATTTATAACACGCAGAGCAGCATCTGTATATTACTAGACGGCCTGTGTAGGTATTTCACTGAATTGCATTGCGGCATCCCCCTCTTGCGGGCGGGTGCCGCTTCCTATATTCACCCAAATTGGCTAACTTTACCCTTGCGATGTCCATCATTATCCGCAACATAACCAAGGCGTACGGAGAGCAGCGCGCCTTGGACAACGTGTCCGCCCGCGTGGCGGAGGGCGAGGTTGTCGGCCTGCTTGGCCCAAACGGGGCGGGCAAGTCAACGCTGATGAAAGTGGTGACGGGCTACGTGCGGCCCGACAGCGGGAGCGTGAGCGTGTGTGGCCATGACATAGAGGCCGAGCCGTTGGCGGTGCGCCGCCTCATAGGCTATCTGCCGGAGCATAACCCGTTATATCTCGACATGTACGTGCGCGAATATTTGGCCATGGTGGCCGGCATGTATGGAGTGTCAGATCCCACCGGCAAGGTGGAAGAGCTGGTCAGGATGACTGGGCTGGCTCCGGAGGCGCGCAAGCAGATTGGCGCGTTGTCCAAGGGCTATCGCCAGCGCGTGGGCATCGCGCAGGCTCTGATAGGGGACCCCAAGGTGGTGATTTTGGATGAGCCGACGACGGGCCTGGACCCCAACCAAATTGTGGAGGTGAGGGAACTCATCCGCAGCCTTGCGCGGGAGCGCACGGTCATCCTCTCCACGCACATAATGCAAGAGGTGGAGGCGACGTGCGACCACATAATCATAATAGACCACGGTCAAATCCGCGCCCAAGGGAGCGTGGAGGAGGTTCTTAGCTTGGCTGCGGACGGGCAGGTGGTGGACGTGGAGTTCGCCTCGGACGTAGACGCCGCCATCCTCTCCCAAGAGCTTGGCGCTAAGGCCGTGGCCACGGGGCCTCGCCGCTTCCGCCTCACTGCGCCTGCCAAGGCGGGAGACTTGCGCCTCGCGGCTTTTAAATTCGCGGCCTCGCACGGCGCGCCTCTGCTGCGACTGGCGGCCGTGGAAGAGGGGGTTGAGGACGTCTTCCACCAACTGACGCTGCATGAGGCGGAAGCGTGAGCTGCAGAAACTCCGACTAAAGAATCAATAAACAAATCAAACGATATGGCAGACAAAATGATTGTGAAAGAACTTGACAACGTGACTGTCCGTTTCTCCGGCGACTCCGGCGACGGCATGCAGTTGGCAGGTAACATCTTCTCCACAGTGTCGGCTACCGTGGGCAACAGCATCAGCACGTTTCCCGATTACCCGGCCGACATCCGCGCCCCGCAAGGCTCGCTCACGGGCGTGTCCGGCTTCCAGGTGCACATTGGCGCCGGCGTGGTGTACACGCCGGGAGACAAGTGCGACGTCTTGGTGGCCATGAACGCGGCTGCCCTAAAGACACAGTATCGCTACGCCAAGCCAGACGCCACCATCATAATAGACACCGACGCTTTCCGCGAGGCGGACTTGAAGAAAGCCGCCTTTGAGACCGCGGACCCGCTCGCCGAGATGGGCATAGACCCGGACCGCGTCATCGCATGCCCCATCACGCAGATGGTCAAAGACTGCCTGGCGGACTCCGGCATGGACGTCAAGAGCATAGTCAAGTGCCGCAATATGTTCGCCTTGGGCCTCGTGTGCTGGCTCTTCAGCCGCGACCTCGACGTGGCCTTCAACTTTTTGCGCGAGAAGTTCGCCAAGAAGCCCGGCGTGGCCGACGCCAACATAAAAGTCATCCAGGCCGGCTATGATTATGGCCACAACACCCACAGCTCTGCCGCCAACGTCTATCGCGTGGAGAGCAAGGTCAAGACTCCTGGCCGATATATGGACATCACGGGCAACAAGGCCACGGCCTACGGCCTCATAGCCGCTGCCGAGAAGGCGGGCCTGCGCCTCTTCCTTGGCTCTTACCCCATAACCCCTGCCACAGACATCCTTCATGAGTTGTCTAAGCACAAGTCTCTGGGTGTCATCACCGTGCAGTGTGAAGACGAGTTGGCCGGCTGCTCCTCGGCTCTCGGCGCGTCGTTTGCCGGCGCGCTTGGTGTCACGTCCACATCGGGCCCGGGCATATGCCTCAAGAGCGAGGCCATGAACCTGGCCGTCATCCTGGAGCTGCCGCTCGTGGTCATTGACGTGCAGCGCGGCGGCCCTGCCACGGGTCTCCCGACAAAGAGTGAGCAGACCGACTTGCTGCAGGTGCTCTTCGGCCGCAATGGCGAGAGCCCTATGCCGGTCGTGGCGGCCACTTCGCCTGTCGACTGCTTCGACGCGGCCTACCAGGCCTGCAAGATTGCCCTAGAGCACATGACGCCCGTGGTGCTGCTGACCGACGCTTTCGTGGCCAACGGCTCCGCCGCGTTCCGACTCCCTGAGCTAGACAAGTTCCCCGCCATCAGGCCTCCCTACGTGCCCGAGGAACTCAAAGGAAAGTGGACCCCATATATGCGTGACGAGAAGACCGACGTGCGCTACTGGGCCGTGCCTGGCCGTGAGGGATTCCAGCACATCCTTGGAGGCTTGGAAAAAGACAACAAGACAGGCGCCATATCCACCAACCCAGAGAACCATGATCTTATGTGCCGCCTCCGTCAGGCCAAGGTGGACAAGATTGAAGTGCCTGATGTCGAGGTGCTTGGAGATAAGGACGATGCCGACTTGCTCATTGTTGGCTTTGGCGGCACCTACGGTCATCTCCGTGCGGCAATGGACGAGATGCGCACAGCAGGCAAGAGAGTGGCCTTGGCCCACTTCAAGTTCATCAACCCGCTGCCCGCCAACACGGCGGAAGTGCTGAAGAGATACAAGAAAGTGGTGGTGGCGGAGCAGAACCTTGGCCAGTTCGCAGCCTTCTTGCGGATGAAGGTGGACGGCTTCGTGCCGTACCAGTTCAACCAAGTCAAGGGTCAGCCATTCGTGGTCAACGAGCTCGTTGAGGCTTTCGACAAGATTATCAAGGGTTAGGGTTAAAAAAGCATTTATCAGAACATCATGAGCGATTTCACTATAAACGACTATAAGAAAGGCCAGCCGCGCTGGTGCCCTGGCTGTGGAGACCATTTCTTCCTCGCCTCGCTCCACAAGGCTATGGCGGAGATCGGCGTAGCGCCGTGGGAGACGGCCGTCATCTCTGGCATCGGCTGCTCCAGCCGCCTGCCCCACTATATGGCCACATATGGCATGAACACCATCCACGGCCGCGCGGCGGCCATTGCCACTGGAGTCAAAGTGGCCAACCCCAACCTGACCGTTTGGCAGGTGAGCGGAGACGGCGACGGTCTCGCCATAGGCGGCAACCATTTCATCCATGCCAACCGCCGCAATATCGACCTCAACATGATATTGCTAAACAACCGCATCTACGGCCTCACCAAAGGCCAGTATAGCCCAACGTCTCCGCGCGGTTTCGTCTCTAAGTCATCGCCCTACGGTACCGTGGAAGATCCTTTCCGCCCAGCTGAGCTCTGTTTTGGCGCGCGCGGCCATTTCTTTGCCCGCGCGGTGGCCACCGACGCGCAGGGGACTGTGGACATCCTCAAGGCCGCGTATAAGCACAAGGGCGCCTCGGTCTGCGAGATTCTGCAGAACTGCGTCATATTCAACAACGGCACCCATGACGCTGTATATAACCGCGAGGGGCGCGAGTTGAATGCCATATACGTGGAGCATGGGAAGCCGCTTGTCTTTGGCAAAGACAAGGAGTTTGGCCTTGTGCAAGAGGGCTTCGGGCTCAAAGTGGTCAAGATTGGCGAGAATGGCGTGACGAAGGACGACATCCTGGTTCATGACGCACACTGCCAAGACAATACGCTCCAACTTAAATTGGCGTTGATGGAGGGCCCTGACTTTCCCGTGGCTCTTGGCGTGATCCGCGACGTTGAGGCACCTACGTATAACGACGCCGTCTGGGACCAGCTCGGTGAGGTGTCTGAGAAAAAGAAGTATCACAACTTTGCTGAGCTCCTGGAGACTAACGACATCTGGGAGGTGAAGTAAGACAACCAGAGAACAACAGTAATGACCCCGTTCCGCATACGTTGCGGAGCGGGGTTAGTCTTTTGCGTGAGGGGAGGATACGATAAGATTTCATATATTTGCGACTATAGCATAAGCCTAAGAACGCCCCCATGATACAGATACTGAACCCGATATACGACACGTCGTTCAAGTTCCTGATGTCGGACGAGAAGGTCGCCCGGATTCTCCTGTCCGCGTTGCTGAAGCGGAGCGTGACGAGCCTTTCCCTGTCCTCGCAGGAGTACGCTGACACGGTCGGCCGCGACCGTTCGCCCGACCGCGACTACCCGATATACCGCCTGGACTTCAAGGCGACAGTCGAGGACGCCTCGCCGACTGACGGGGTCCCGCGCCAGGAGACGGTGCTCATCGAGCTGCAGAAGGTGTGGCTCCAGACGGAGCTGTTCCGATTCCGCAAATACCTCGGCGGGCAGTACTCAGACCCCGCCAACGTGCGCTCGGACGGCCGCACGCCGCGTCACATAGTGGCCATCTACCTGCTGGGCCACACGCTGCCGTCGATGCGCGAGCCCATAGCGTACGGCTACGGCCGGAGCCTGGTGGACTATGACGGTCGCCCCATTGCGATGGGTGTCCCTTCGGACTTCGTGGACAGCCTCACGCACGACATTGTGATAGTTCAGATCCCCCGCCTGCCGTCCCGCCCCGGCAACGCCGCGGAGCGCCTCCTGGGAGTCTTCGACCAGCGCCACTGCGCCCCGTCGGATCGTTGCGTCCTGAACCTGCCGGACGGCGTTGCAGGGATGAGCGTTGACGAGCGCGCGGTAGTGGATCGCCTCCGCGCCGGCCTGCTGGACTCGGAGATGCGCCGCAAGATGTCCGTCGAGGAGGAGATACTCTGGGAGCTGGACTCCCGCGACGTGAAGATTGAGCATTACAAGGCCGAGGCGGAGAGGAACAAGGTGGAGGCGGAGAGGAACAAAGTGGAGGCGGAAAAGAGCAAGGCCGAGGCGGAGAAGAGCCATGAGGCCTTGCGCCTCGCCATCCACGGGTTCCAGCGCATGGGCTTGGGCGTGGAGGAGATAGCCCGCCTGCTCCATGTTGGAGCTGACGACGTGAGGGGGCTGATGGAGTGACAGAGAAGCAAAAAGCCCCGCCGCAACGTCGC
>CAKUVM010000025.1 GCA_934699135.1 uncultured Bacteroidales bacterium | reverse complement strand
GGACGGCCGTCCGACGCGATGTCGGGCGGCCGTTTCCTTTCGCCCCGTCTCTGCACTCGTCAATGGTGATAAAATAATATCTTAAATTGTACAATTACTTCAATGGGTGACAAATTGTTATGCATTTCAAGTTATAAAAGAGATATTCATCACCCAGAGACACTGATAAAAAACATATTTTTGCAGCGTGTTTCAGCTTTTGGGAAATGGACACCAGCCAACTTCCAGCCTGAGACACAACCTCATCAAGCAAACCGAAGACGAACCGAAAAACTAGCTGAGCCATTTTTCAGAACCCAAGACAAGACATGAAAACAAGATTACAAAATTTCCGCTCCACCGCGCGCAACGTTATCCGCCGCGCGCTGGTCATGGCAATGGCAACCCTCTCGCTTACTGCCACTGCGCAAAACAAAACCACTCAGACAGACGAAAACGGCGTGAGGTGGACATACACGGAAAAGAGCGACGGCAGCCTCTACCTCATAAAGGTCGAGAATGCCAAAGGCCGCATCACAATTCCCGCCAAAGTGACAATTGAAGGGAAAGACCATGACGTTGCCGGCGTGGAGGCCACCGTCACAAAAGTGGAAGGCGGCGTCTTTGCCAGCAACTGCGACATCACAGAAGTCGTCATCGAGGACGGCATCACGCAAATTGGCGCAAGCGCATTCTATAACTGTAAAAAGTTAAAGTCCGTCACCATACCATCTTCGGTCAAGACAATAAGCAGCAACGCCTTCAATTTGTGCGAAAGCCTGCGCTCCATATCTCTGCCAGAAGGGTTGGAGAGCATTGGCGAGAGCGCGTTTGCCCAATGCAACAAGTTGGAGACAGTAAAGCTGCCCGCCTCGCTCAAAACCATAGGCAGCAACGCGTTTGCGCAAGACAAAGCATTGAAGACGGTGGACATTGCGGAACCGAGCAAGCTTGTTGAGATTGGAGACATGGCCTTTGAGCAGTGCGCCAATTTGGAGAGTTTCAGAATCCCCGGCTCCGTCAAGGTCGTCAAGCAAGGCGCGTTCAAGCTCTGCCCGTCACTGGCCTCGCTCACAATTGAGGACGGCGTGGGAAACATTGAGCAAGAGGCGTTCTCGCAGTGCAACGCCCTCACGGTGGTGAACATTCCCGGCTCCGTGAAATGCGTGGGAGACAGGGCTTTCCAATATTGCTACAACATTACGGATCTCACCATTGGCAATGGCGTGGAGGAGATTGGCTCTGACGCGTTCGGGCAAGCCAGCATATCAAAACTGGTGATACCAGGCTCCGTGAAGAAGATTGGCGAAAGAGCTTTTGAGAATTGTCACGAACTCAGTGACATAACGCTTGGCGATGGCGTGGAGGAGGTAGGCCGCGGCGCATTCACAGAGAGCAAGCAACCCGTGAGCATTAAGTGCGAGGGAACGACAGTGGCTCCCAAGATTGAAGATGGAGCTTTCAACGGATATGGCGAGGTGTCGGTGTCCGTCCCCGACGGCTATGAGCATCTCTACACAGAAGACAAGGGTTGGAAAGGCAACCTGAAGGTTGAGCAAAAGCCCTCGGCCTTAGGTCATGTCACAGTTGGCGGTGACGCCAAGACGCTCTACGACCTCCAAGGCCGCAAGGTTGGTCAAGGCGCGCCTCGCCGCGGGTTCTATATTGCCGTGAGCCGGTAGGGCCTCTGCGGCACGGGAGGGGGCAAAAAAAGGCCAAGCCCATAATGAGGCTTGGCCTTTTTATTGTATTGCGCACGCCGGCAAGCAGGCGCAAAACGTCAATGAACCCTGCGGCGGAACTCACTAAGCACTACGGCCGTGGCGGTGGAGACGTTGAGGCTCTCGCTTGTTGCCTGACCCGCCGGGTAGCTAGGGATGAAGAGTTTGCGTGTGACGAACTGGGCAAGGCCTCCATCAATGCCATGCCCCTCATTGCCCATCAGCACCACGCCGCCGCCAGGCAAGTTGTCAGAATATATGTCCTCACCCTCCAGATATGTGCCAAAGACCGGCGCCGCCGCACCCTCGGCATTGCCTTGCAGCCAAAGACGCAGGTCAGTATACGAGACTGCCACCCGACACAGCGCTCCCATGGTGGCCTGCACGGCCTTGGGACCGAAAGCGTCGGCGCAACGGCTGGAGCAGATCACGGAGCGCACGCCGAACCAGTCCGCGGTGCGGATTATGGTGCCGAGGTTGCCGGGATCTTGCACCTCGTCTAGTGCCAAGATGAGCGACCGGCCGTCTGGCGCGGGAGTCTCGGCCTGTGGCTTGCGGAAAATGCCGATGAGCTCAGCCCGCGTTGAGAGCTGCGACACATCTGCCATCTCGTCGGCCTCGGCCACGGCCACTTCGGTTCTCTCCGCCAAAGGGCCAAGTTCACGGAGCCTGGCTTCGAAACCGGCCAAAAAGACACACTCCAATCCACCGCGGAGCAAGTCGCCGACAGTCTTGCGACCCTCGGCGATGAAAAGGCCCTCGGCGTCGCGCCGTTTCTTGAGTTCTAGTTGGCGGAGCAGCTTACGTTTGTTTTGGCTTATCACGAGATACGAGACGTTAAATTTAGGCACTAAGTTAAGCCCTTGCCGCCAAAAAATGAAACTCGTAAATGACTAACTTTGCCGCGTGGGCTTCTCAGTGTTTAACAAATGGCGTGGTATGGCTGGCGCGGCGGTCGCAGTGGCGATTGCCGCGGGCATGGCGTCCTGCTCATTGACCAAATATGTGGCGGATGACGAGATGCTGCTAGACCGTATCCACTTAGAGGGAGACATGGGCAACGCGTCAGAGTCTGAGTTGGAGGCCTACGTACGCCAAAGGCCAAACTCCCGTTTCCTCCACTTGTGGAGGGTGGGTCTTGGAGTGTACTCGCTGTCGGGCGAGAAAGACAACCGCATGAACAGGTGGCTGCGAAAAATAGGCCAAGAGCCAGTGACGTATAGTGAAGACCTGACAGAAAGGACGGCGAAGCAACTCCGCCTATATCTCGTCTCCAAAGGTTATTATGACGCCTCTGTGACCGACAGCCTTACCCCCACGCGCCCCCAACGCTGCCAAGTGACCTATACGGTGCAAGCCGGCAGGCCATACAAGATCCACTCTCTGGCCTACTCCGTGCCAAATGACGAGGTTGGGCGGATAATAATGGCGGACACGGCAAACTCGCTCCTAAAAGTTGGCGACCCGTTCGACTCTAACGCCCATGACGCTGAGCGCGAGCGAATAACTAGACTACTGCAAGAGCGCGGCTACTACTTTTTCGGCAAAGACTATGTATATTTCGTGGCGGACAGCGCGGGGCTAGACCACGCCGTGCGCGACAGCCTGATTGTGGTGAACGCCTTGGGGCCAGACCAACGGACGCAGGTGCCGCACCGCAAGGCCATAGTTGACTCCGTGACCATAGTGGTGGACGCGCTGGGCGCCAAAGCAGGCGAGACGGCAGACACCGCGGGGCTTGAGGTGAGGCCAATAGCTCCGGGCATGGCCATGGCCTACAAGGGGCGGAGGCCCTTTCGAGACAATATGATGAAGAACTCATGCTTCATCATACCCGACGAGACGTATCGCCTGTCTGACGTGGAACTTACGCGCTCTCGCCTGATGTCGCTCAAGGCCATACGCCAAGCCTCGTTCTTTTTCACAGAGGCAGACAGCGCGAGAAACAGCACAGACAGCGTGATCCACGTCTCTTGCACAGGCCGCTTGGCCACCAATAAGTTGCAGAGCTTCGGATTCGACGTGGAGGGGACAAACTCCAGTGGCAACATTGGCGCGGCCGTCGCGCTGCGATACTCTCACGCCAACATATTCCGCGGCGCAGAGGCCCTCACACTCAAGACCAGACTGGCCTCGCAGAGGCAGACAGCGGCGGGTGGCAAAGAAGACTTCTACACGTTGGAGACTGGCGTGGAGGCCTCGCTGACATTCCCGTTCATGATGATGCCGCACTCTTCGCTCCACTTCTATAAACACCACAATCCAAAGACACTATACTCCATTTCGTTCAACTTCCAACGCAGGCCGGAGTTCACTCGCAAGGTCATAGCAGCCCGAATGACATATAATTGGCGTGGCTCCGCCTACGCTCAACATTCGCTCACGCCACTGGAATTCAACATTGTCAGGATTCCGACCATCGATGCCAGCTTTGAGAATTACATTGCCGGCACATACCTCCAGTATGCCTATACCGACCACTTTATCATGTCGCTCAGCTACACCTTCACGTTCAACCAACAGAAGGTGAGGCGCAACCAGAGCGGGGCCTTTTTCCGCTTCGGCATCGAGACGGCCGGCAACGCCCTCAGGCTGCTGACGGGCAAACAAGACCCGACTGACGGGTTCAGAAAGATATGGGACATACGCTACGCCCAATATGTCAAGACGGAGGCCGAGCTCCGCTACCAAGCCGTGGACATGCTGGGCAACAACGCGGTGTTCAGGCTTTTCGGAGGAATAGGCGTGCCATATGGGAACTCCGTGATGCTGCCATTTGAGAAGAGCTACTTCGTGGGCGGGGCGAACTCCATAAGGGCTTGGCCCGTCAGAGGACTCGGCCCGGGACAGCAGAAGCCGGATCCTTCTCTTCGCTATCATAACCAAACGAGCGACATCCGCCTCGAGGCCAATGCGGAATACCGGTTCAAGATCATTTCCGTCTTCGAGGGCGCGGCCTTTGCCGACGCGGGCAACATATGGGCCCTCAACCGCTCCTATAATGCGCCAGACGCGGTAATATCCGGCAAGTTCTACAAGCAGGTGGCCCTTGGCGCGGGACTGGGACTGAGGCTGAACTTCGACTATTTCATATTTCGCGTCGATGCCGCATATAAGCTCCGCGACCCGCAGGCCGATGGAGACAAATGGGTTGTGCGCCAACGTTTTGACGCAGGTGAAATAGCCTGGAACTTCGCCATAGGCTACCCGTTCTGACCCCCCCGCCCTTTGTCTTCACCACCAATGCGCTTCAGCAAAACAACAACCCTAACCCTGCTTATTCTCGCCACCATGGCGCATGCGCACGGGCAGCGCATGGTGAGCGGGCGCGTGGTGGACAGAGCCGACGGCAAACCCCTGACGGGCGCGACGGTGGTGCTGTCTGCGCCAGAGGCCACACCGCGCAGAGGCGCAAGCACAGACGCAAACGGAACGTTCTCATTCACGGACGTACCGCAGGGCAAATTCTCACTGAGAGTCCTTTTTGTCGGCTATAAAGAACAAGAGAGAACCTTGACGATAGGGCAACAAGACGTTGCGGTGGGCGTCTTGCGCCTCTCGCCGCAAGACAAAGAGATTGGCGAGGTGGAAGTGGCGGGTGTCTTGCGCCGACAAGAGCAGCGCGGCGACACGACAATTTTCAACGCAGAAGCATTTAAAGTGAATCCCGACGCCACGGCGGAAGACCTGCTGAAAAAGATGCCAGGCATGAAAGTGGCGGGCGGCTCCGTGACGCACGGTGGCGAGGCCGTGCAGAAAGTGCTGGTGGACGGAAAGGAGTTTTTCGCGTCCGACCCTATGATGGCTCTGCGGAACATCGACGCCAATATGGTGGACAAAATAGAGGTGTTTGACAAGAAAAGCGAGCAAAGCGAGTTCACAGGCTTTGCCGATGGCAACGACGCCCGCACCATCAACATAAGGACGAAGACAGGCGCGAGCAGAAACGCCTTCGGGCATCTGTATGGCGGCTATGGCTCCAACAAGCACTATGAGGTTGGCTGCAACATAAATCTGCTGCGGGATGACCACAGACTGGTGGCGCTGGGGCAAGCCAACAATACCGGGCTGCAAGACATGCCGGCGAGGGCGGCGACTGGCAGCTCTCGCGCCGACGTAGGCTCTTTGGGGCTGAACCATACGGCCGATGGCGGAGGAAAAGTCAAAGTGGAGTCATCTTACCTCTTCAATCACACGAAAAATGAGAGCGGCGGCAGCAGCGTTTGGGAATACTTCAGAGTGGACGAGGCCGCCGCGAGCCACACCTATGAGACGCGGACAGAAAACAACAACAAAAGCAACGGCCACAACGCCAACGTCAAGGTGAACTGGACTGCCGACCCGCGCAACTCTGTTGTATTGTCCGCGACACTCAATTGGCAAAACTCTAACGCTCAAAGCGTCAGTAATGGGGCCGACATCTTTGACGGCCTAGCCTCCCGCACCACGAGCCAACACTCAGACAACAGACAAGACGCCCTTGGCGTAAACACCGACATCACCATAAAACATAAGTTCCTAACCCCACGGCGCACACTGTCTCTCCGACTGCGCTCAAGCGTGAGCAAGTCAGACAACAGCGGCACAAGCAGACATTTGCGGACGGGCGCGGGACGTGCCGACACCACCGCAACCGGCTTGAAAAGTGACAACGAAAGCCACTCGCGTCTCTTTATGGCCCGAGCCGTGGTCACCACCCCACTGGGGAGCCATTTGGCACTGCTTGCGGATTATGCCCCGCGCGTCGCCCTGTCATCAAACGACAAACGGACAATGACGGACACCGCCAGCAATGCGCAGCAGCCATACTATCAAGCCGACTACACATTCTCGCCCAGCCTAAGCAACAAAAAGAGCAGCCGATACGTCACGCACCGCGGGGGGCTAAGCCTCAACTTCTCCCACGGCAAAAACGTCAGCGCGCAAGCAGGGCTCGACGCACAATTGTCTTTCCTCGCAGGAGACCAGACATATCCCCACCCTTTTGACACGCGCCGCACTTTCTTCGACCTTCTGCCAACGGCAGACATCAGGTTTAACAAACCACGCCGCGCCAACCTGCGACTGTCTTATCGCTCAATGGCCACCGCGCCAAGCGTCAGCCAAATGCAAAACGTCGTGGACATGAGCAACGCGCACAACTACACCTGCGGAAATGAGAACCTGAGGCAAAGCACCCAACACACTCTGCGGCTCACAGCCACACTAAACAACGCGCAGACCAGCAGATTGATTTTCTTCATGGCAAACCTTATGGCCACGCGCCACTACATTGCCTCCGCCACGTTCTTGGCGCAAGCCGACTCCGTCATTGAGACGGGCGTCTTGCTGCCAGCCGGCACACAGCTCACAAAGCCTATGAACATAGGCACGCTAAGATCGGCCGCGCTAAACGCCAACCTGTCATCGCCCATAAAGTGGCTGAGCTGTAACGGCAGCATAAGTCTGGGAGCCAGCTTGCAAAAAAGACCAGGAATGTATAACGGCACAACGGTGCGGAGCAAGACAAGCACGCTCAACGCAGGCCTGGGGCTGAGCAGCAGCTTCAGTGAGGCTCTGGACTTCAACCTCGGCTACGACGCCAACATAAACTTTGTCAAGAGTTCCGCCGCAAGAGAAGGAAACTATAACTACTACACCCACATTGCCCGAGCGGACGTCTCTTGCCTCTTTGCCAACAGAAGACTTGCGGCAAGCACGCAGCTGCGACACAACCTGACCAGCGGCATGGGCCGTGGGTTTGACTCCGACTACCTCACCTGGAACGCCTCCATCGCCGTGAAGATGGCGCGCAAAAGAAACGCCGAGCTTCGCCTGCGGGTGAACGACCTCCTAGACAAAGGCAGAAGCACTCGCCGCTCCGTCCACGAGGCCTACGTCTCCACCAGCAATGACGACGTCATCCGCCGTTTCGCCATACTCACGTTCACATATCGCCTGCGCCCCGACAATGACGCGCAAACGGGCGGTCGGGGCAAGCAAAGGGGCGAGCGCCGCACGGGCATCGGCGTTAGCTCACAAAATTCACCTCGGGCGACAAGTCCAAGCCAAAACGAGACAACACGTCAGCCCTGACGGCGTCACACAACCTCACGATGTCGGCACCCGCCGCCCCGCCAAGGTTCACCAGCACCAGAGCCTGGCGAGAATGCACGGCCGCACGGCCAAGGCTCCGCCCCTTCCACCCGCTGCGCTCTATGAGCCACCCGGCGGGGATCTTCACCCGCCCGTCGGGGAGTGGATACGACGGCATGTCAGGGTACTGGAGTTTCAGCTTGCCGGCAACGCCGCTGTCCACTTCCGGGTTTTTAAAGAAACTGCCGGCGTTGCCAGTCTCTTTGGGGTCGGGGAGTTTGGAGTCGCGTATTGATATGACAGCCTTGCGTACGTTCGCGAGGCTTGCCCCCCCAAAGTCGCTCACGGTCTCGCTCAAAGCCCCGTAGCCAAGATTGTAAGCCGGCTTGCGGCTCAGCCGAAACGTTACGGCCGTGATGACGCAAAGGCCGCGCAAAGAGTGCTTAAAGACGCTGTCGCGATAGCCGAAGTCGCACTCGGCGGCTGTCATTCGGAAAGCCCCGGCCGTATCCAAGCGCAGGCCCTCAACAGAGTCAATCACATCTTTGGCCTCCACGCCATAAGCCCCGATGTTTTGCACCGGAGCCGCGCCAACGCGCCCTGGCACACCAGACAGGTTCTCTGCGCCATAGAGACCGCGGGCCACGCACCACGCCACAAAATCGTCCCACACCACGCCAGCCCCGGCACGGACCGTCACACGGTCGCCAGCCTCGCTCACAACATCTATGCACCCTATGAGCGGACGAATTATGGTTCCGTCAAAGTCTCCGAGAAACAACACGTTACTGCCTCCGCCCAAGACGTATCTCCGGCCTTCGGCAGAGGCCACTATGGCAGCCCGAAGTTCGGCCTCGTCATGGCAGTCACACATGGCCGCGGCCGTGGCGTCTATTCCGAATGTGTTATATGGCCTCAACGAGACGGCCTCTCTTTTCTCCATGCTCATCAGATTGCGCAACGACATAAAAAAATACGCCCCTAAGTTAGCATTTTTGCCTCTCTTGGAGGCTGACGGCTCGTCATCGAGACCCGGCATTAATGTCAGATTGTAAGCCTGCGACGGCCACAACGGACTGACTTGTAATCAAATCGGCGCACGCACCCAATTTTAGATGCTTTTATACCTTGATTGTCAGATATTTTTACAACCTTTGCGGGGTAAATAGCCGATTAGTATCGCTAGCTGAACTTAATAAGATGCTGAAAAAGACACTATCACTTGTGCTTTTGCTGATATTGTTTGCGCAATATTCTCTAGCCCAATACAATAATCCCCGCGGACGTGTCCCGAAGAACCTGCTGGGCCTGTCGGTGGGCGGAAAGGTGGGCGCGACAATGTACTTTGGCGACCTTGTCGATGGCGGCCGTGCCAAGTGGACCGTGGGAGGATATGTGGAGAAGGCCGCCCTCAGCTGGCTGCACTGGCGCGTGGAGGTGGAGGCTGGAGCCTGCAAGGGCCAACAGGGCGACGCCCTAGAGTTCTCCACCACATTTGCAGACATTGACGCATTGGCAAAAGTTCACTTCCTCGACCTTATTCAAGGGTATGATGACGCCCGCCCTTTCAGCCCATATTTTGCGCTTGGCGGCGGCGCCATGTTCTACAAGTGCAAGAAGAACCCGCAGTCGGGCTTCAACGTGGAGGCTTATAAAGAGAAAGTCGGCAATGATGAGGCGGCGGACAAATGGCTCTACTATAACGAGGGCATGAAGCCCACCGGCATGGCCACAGGCTTGCTTGGCGTGCGCTACGCCGTAAGCTCAAAACTGTGGGTCACATTCGAGGCCAAAGGCGACCTGCTCTTCACCGATGATTTTGACGGTCACTCAGGTTGGCCGGCCAACGCCGACACATGGATTGAGAGCGATGGCAAATATGACGCCCTTTGGACCATGGCCCTTGGCGTGCAATACCGCTTCTACAATGTCTCGAAGTTCACTAGCTCGTCAAAATACTCGCGCAAGAGCTACCTGCGCAACAGAAAGATCTACGAGAAGAACGCGAAGCGCATGAGGCGCAGATAACTGAGTGGCCTCGGCGCGCCTGCGGGGCGCACGCCCAGGACAAGCGCGCCAGGGCGCGATCACCATCAGTAAAGGATACACGTCAGGGCAGGCCGGCAGAGCAAGCGCGGCCTGCCTTGACTTTTTGTCAAGACAACAACACAGCTTTCCGTGGCAGATTTCAAACTTGTTTCCCCATACAGCCCGACGGGCGACCAGCCGGAGGCCATACGCCAATTGGTCGAGGGCGTCGAAGCCGGCGACAAGCACCAAACGCTCCTCGGCGTGACAGGTTCGGGAAAGACATTCACCATAGCCAACGTCATCGCCCAGACGCAGAGGCCGACGCTAGTGCTCAGCCACAACAAGACACTGGCAGCGCAGCTATATAACGAGTTCAAGGCGTTCTTCCCAGAAAACGCGGTGGAGTATTTCGTGTCGTACTATGACTATTACCAGCCTGAGGCGTATATCGCCGCCACCGACACATATATTGAGAAAGACCTGGCCATAAACAAGGAGCTTGACAAACTGAGACTAAGCTCCACAATGGCTCTCATGACAGGGCGGAGAGACATTATCGTGGTGTCCTCCGTCTCATGCCTCTACGGCCTCGGCAACCCGGACGACTTCTTCGGTGGCGTGATAAAGGCCAAAGTGGGACAAAAAATCACGCCGACGAGCTTTATGAGGCAGCTGCAAGACTCCCTCTACTCTCGCAACGAGGTGACCTTCGACCGCGGCAACTTCCGCGTGAAGGGGGACACCATCGACATCTTCGTGGCGTATGAGGACTTCGCCTACAGGTTCATTCTCTTCGGCGATGAGATTGACAGCATTGAGACCATAGACCCTCTGACGGCAGACACGCTCACAGAGGAGGACGAGGTGACGATATTCCCCGCCAACCTCTTCATAACCCCAAAAGACAAACTCCACGACGCCATTCGCCACATCCAAGACGACCTGGTCCGCGAGTCCCAAGGATTCAGGGACAACGGCAAAGAAATTGAGGCCAAACGCCTGGAGCAGCGCGTGACGTATGACATGGAGATGATAAAGGAGCTGGGCTACTGCCCGGGCATTGAGAACTACTCGCGCTATTTCGACGGGCGGAAAGAGGGCGAGAGGCCCTACTGCCTGTTAGACTACTTCCCGAAGGACTTCCTCCTGGTCATTGACGAGAGCCACGTCACCGTCCCTCAAATCCACGCCATGTATGGCGGGGACAGCGCACGCAAAGAATCACTCGTAGATTTCGGCTTCCGCCTCCGAGCAGCGAAAGACAACAGGCCGCTCAAATTTGAGGAGTTTGAGCAGATGACGAACCAAGTGATCTACGTGAGCGCCACTCCGGCGGAATATGAGTTGCGGCAGTCTGGCGGCGTGGTGGTGGAGCAAGTGGTGCGCCCCACGGGCCTGCTGGACCCCGCCATAGAGGTGCGCCCGAGCCTCAACCAGATTGACGACCTTATGGGCGAGATTCACACGCGCGTTGAGCGCGACGAGCGCGTGCTGGTGACCACGCTGACCAAACGCATGGCCGAAGAGCTTAGCGAATACATGACAAGGCTCGGAGTCAAGTGCGCCTACATACACTCCGACGTCGACACTCTGGAACGAATTGAGATAATGCAGAAGTTGCGCGAGGGGACTTTTGACGTGCTGATAGGCGTAAACATGCTCCGCGAGGGGCTGGACATGCCGGAGGTGTCGCTCGTGGCCATATTGGACGCTGACAAAGAGGGTTTCCTCCGCACAGAGAGATCCCTCACACAGACTGTGGGACGCGCGGCGCGAAACCTCAACGGACTGGCCATAATGTATGCCGACAAGATAACGCCATCAATGCAGGCCACAATAGACTCCACCAACGCGAGGAGAGCCAAACAGATGGCCTACAATATGGAGCACCACATCACGCCACGCGGGCTGAACAAGGCCATCTCAAAAAGCACGCTCCTAAGCGCGACGGAAGCAGACGGCCCGGCAAATGACGAGGCGCAAATGCCAATGGTGGCGGAAGACACCGCCACGTATGGCGCAAAAGCCTCCACCAAGCAGCCCATGACGAAAGACGCGTTGGCCAAAGCCATAGACAAGGCCAAGAAGAACATGAAAAAGGCATCAAAAGAGATGAACTTTATAGAGGCGGCTCAGTTTCGTGATGAGATGCGCGCCTTGCAAGCGCAACTAGACGCCTTGCAATAGACGCGACGGGCGTAAGTGATATTTTGCTAACTTAGTGCGGACAACCACACTAGCCCACGCAACAAAAACACAAGACATGAGAACCATCGGATTGGCGGCCTCCATTGTGGCCGCGGCTCTTACGCTCACGCCCGCCCAGGCGGGAGACAAGGGAGGGCTGACAGTGACTCCTGTGGCCACCGACGCCGATGCCGCAAATGGCGGCGTCATATACGCGCTACCGCGCACTGTGGTGCGGATTGAGCTGACCGCGCGGGTGGTGGTGGCCTCCGTGGGGCCGTTCTTCCAATACTCCACGCGCTTTTTGAACCGTACTGACGTGGTGACGGAAAACTCCACCTCTTGGAAACTCACAGGAGCAAAAGTATCCACCACGGGCCAAGCCGACCCCGCCCGCCGCTTCAAGGTGACGGCCGCGCAAGGCTCTGAACTGCCATCCTTGACTCTGGCCGCCGACGGCACGCTCCTCGGCATCAACACCTCATCACCCTCAGGCGATACCCCGGAGGCCACGCCGTTCGCCCCGAATACGGGATACGCCACGTTTGCGGAAGTCCCGCTCTCACAATCGATCCTGTCCAGGACATCAAAGGCGGCTATGGCCGAAGAGTGCGCGCAGACAATATACTCACTGAGAGACTCGCGAACAAAAATAATATGCGGAGTCAGGGAGGCCGTGCTTCCCGACGCTGGCAGCATGAAGACGGCGCTTGCTGAGATAGACCGCCTGGAGAGGCTGCACACAGAGCTTTTCGTAGGGCGACGAGACACACTCATTGTGACCAAGGTGGTGGAGGTGACACCAGACTATGACGGCACGAACAACATGGTGCCCGTCAGATTCTCTGAGAGCAGCGGTTTTGTAGACGCCATGGACTTGAGCGGCAAACCCGTATACGTAGATCTGGAGTTCGATGACCGCGGGCGCGTCAACGCCTACGCTCCAGACTCCAAAATGCGCAAAGAGTCCCCAATGACAGGACTTTTCTACATTCTGCCAGGCAGCGTGATTGTCAAAGTGTCAGACCGCAACATTGTCCTCTGCCAAAAAAAGGTAAGCTGCACGCAAAACGGACAACTGGCCAACCTGCCCGCAGAGCAACTGACCAACCATCAGATAACACTCGACGCCGCGACGGGAGCCTTGTCATCCCTGCGCCTGATCGACAAAAAATAAAGACACCACAAAATGTCAAAGTCAATAGACAACAAGCAACTGCAAGCACTTGAGCCAAAGGCCCTGTGGGAGCACTTCCGCCAACTGACACTCATTCCACGCCCGTCAAGACATGAGGGTGCGGCCCTAGAACACATAGCCCAAGTGGGGCGCGCCCTCGGCCACGAAGTGATCCGCAACGGCGGCAACGTCATAATCCGCGCCAAGGCCACGCCGGGTCTCGAGGGCCTCACGCCCGTAATCTTGCAGGGGCACGCCGACATGGTGCCCCAGAAAGACCCCGACGTGAAGCATGACTTCACCACAGACCCCATAGAGACGCAGATAACTGACGGGAAAGTGACAGCCCGCGGAACCACGCTGGGAGCCGACAACGGCATTGGCGTGGCGGCGGCACTTGCCGTGCTGACCGACCAGACGGTGGAGCACGGCCCGATAGAAGTCCTGGTGACGCGAGAAGAGGAGACGAGCATGGGCGGAGCGTCGGCACTGGAGCCTGGCGTGCTGCAAGGCCTCATGCTACTGAACCTAGACACGGAGTCGTGGGGCGAGATATGCATAGGATGCGCCAGCGGCATAGACGTGACGGCGACATTCCACGGCAACCGGGTGGAGACGGCGGACACCGACGTGGCCATAAAGGTGACCCTGACAGGATTGCGCGGCGGCCACTCGGGCATGGACATAAACCTGGGCCGCGCAAACGCCAACAAACTCATGGCCCGTTTCTTGAAATTTGCGGCAGCCAATTATGAGAGCATGCTGGCAGACATTGACGGCGGCAACATGCGCAATGCCATCCCGCGCTCTGCCTCCGCCATCCTCACCATCGACGCGGAAGACCTGGACGACTTTATGGAGGCCGTGGATGAGTTTGAAGATATGTTCCGCTCCGAATTCGCCACCACGGAGCCGCAGCTGTCATTTTCCGCCGAAAAAGTGGGACTGCCGGCCACAGTGCTTGACGAGATGACGACAGACGACCTCATAAACGCCCTCCAAGGAGCCCCAAACGGCCCCCTGAAGATGAACGCGGACTTGCCTGGCCTGGTGGAGACATCGTCAAACTTGGCCATTGTCAAGAGCGAGGGCGACGTGATAACCGTCAAATTCTTGGTGCGCAGTTCAATGGAGTCGGAGCGAGAGGACGTGACATCGTCTTTGGACAGCATCTTCCGCCTGGCCGGGGCCGACGTTGAGACTTCGGGCGAATATCCGGGCTGGAAGCCAGACGTCAGATCTAAGGCGTTGGCCGTAGTCAAGTCATCATACGAGAGGCTGTTTGGCACAGAACCCAAAGTGACGGCCGTGCATGCGGGACTTGAGTGCGGCATCATGGGAGAGACATATCCTAATTGGGACATGGTGTCTTTCGGCCCCACCATCCGTCACCCTCACTCCCCGGCCGAGAGCGTGGACATAGAGAGCGTCGGCCACTTTTGGCAACTGCTCCAAGACGTGCTGAAAAACATTCCGCCTCTGGCAAAGTGACACGCTAAACACAGAGACCAATGAAAACCACCCCAATGCGCATTGTGGCGCCGGCCGTCATGGCCATGCTTGCATCGGCCTGCGTCCCGACCAGCAAATATCAGATGGCGCAAAAAGCCACGGCAGACAACCAACGAAAAGTGGAGGCCAGGGACGTGACCATAGACCAGTTGCGCACCAGAAAACAAGAGCTGGAGAACGACTTAGACGCCCTGAAAGAAGCCAAAGACCACTTGGAGCAAGACACTGCACTGGCCGGAGTGCGCAACAGAACGCTCTCAAACCGCCTAGACGTGCTGCAAAACGATCTGGCGGCCTTGGCCGCCAAGATGGGAGACGTGCCAGAATACCGATCTCTGATGGGCCACTTGTCTCAAATGCAAAACGAGCTGGCCGACAGCAATGACAAACTGTTGGACTCCGAGAAAAGCCTAGAGGCGAAAAAGAGCCAACTTGCCGAGGCCAACAAAGCACTGACGGAAAGCGAGAGCCAACTGCAACGCAGCAACGCCGAGCTGGCGGACAAAAGCCGCGAGATCAACGCGCAAAAAGAGGCCATCGACGCGCAAAACAAGCAGCTGAGAGAGCAGCAGGCAAAGCTCGAGAGGCAGGCCGCGCAGCTACAGGAGCTTGAGAGCCAACTAAAAGCCAAGGACGAGGCCATGGCGCAGCTGAAAAACACCATCGCCAACGCTCTTGTAGACTTCACGCCTGACGAGCTGACGGTGGTGCACAAAGACGGCAAGGTGTACGTCTCACTGGAGGAGAAACTGCTTTTCGCCTCGGGTCAATATGAGGTGAACAACAAGGGCGTGGGCGCGGTGCGCAAGATAGCCGCCGTGCTGAAAGACGTCTCGGCCGATGTGGACATCACCGTAGAGGGGCATACGGACAATGTGCCGCTGCGCGGGCAGGTGATTCAAGACAATTGGGACCTCTCGGTCAAAAGGGCCACGTCGGTGGTTCGCATCCTCATCGCCGGGTGCGTAGACCCCAACAGGGTCCAGGCCGTGGGCCGAGCCGACACCATGCCTGTGGCGGACAACGCCACAGAGGCCGGGCGTTGCAAAAACAGGCGCACCGAGATTGTCCTGACCCCAAAGATTGACCAGATTCTCAAAACCATCTGACACACCTCAGAACAATCCTCCGCTTGGCTGCGGTGACCGCATGGCTTATGCCAGCTCTCGCAAAGGCGGCCTCTCCCCAAGACTCCGCCTTCGTGAAGCGCGGGCTGTCGTTTGGCGTGCTGCCGTCGGTGGCCTACGATTCCGACCTCGGATTCCAATACGGCGTGCTCTCCAACCTCTACTGGTATGGAGACGGCGGCAGATACCCGGCCTACGACCACTCGCTATATCTGGAGTGCAGCCGCTACGTGGCCGGCACCATGCTATGCCGCGCATACTATGACAGCCCGCGCGCCCTGCGCCACCTCTCGCCACACTTGCGGCTAACGGCAGACTTCACGCTCTTTCGCGACCTGCTGATGGACTTCTACGGCTTCAACGGCCACAAGGCAGTATATCACAGCGAGTGGGTGGATGACGAGAAGCCGGACTACGTGAGCCACGCCTTTTATGCTCACCACCGGCGCATGATTCGCCTGATGGGCGGCGTGAGATATGGCATCCCTGGCAGCGGAGTCTTCTTCCAGACGGGAGTCTCGGCCTTCAATATGGAGTGCGGCCCCACGCACCTCTCAGAGTTGCGACGCAAAGAGCCCGATGTGCCATCGCTCTACGACTTGTATCGCCAGTGGGGCGTGATTCACAAAGACGAGGCCCGCGGCGGCACGGACATCTTCTTGCGCCTAGGCGCAGGCTACGACAGCCGTGACAATGAGTCGTTCCCAACAAGAGGCTTGTGGAGTGAGGCTGTTCTGGCCGTGGAGCCTAGCTTCTTCAATTCCCGCGGGAGTGGCTTCATCCGCCTTACGCTCTACCACAGACAATATTTCAGCCTCGGCACGCCAAACCTAGTCTTGGCCTACCGGCTTACAGCGCAAAACCGACTGTGCGGCAGGGTGCCATTCTATCTTTTGCCCCACATAACCACGAACACTCTAACGTCGGCCACTTCTCAAGGGTTGGGGGGCTCAAAAACGCTGCGCGGAGTGATGCGCAACAGGGTGACGGCCGACGGTGTGGCTATGGCCAATGTGGAGTTGCGATGGCTGTTTGCCCACTTTGGCCTCGCCGGTCAGCAGTGGGCCGTGGGCGCTAACTTTTTTGCCGACTGCGGCATGACCACGCAAGAGTATGACGCGGACCTGTCCGCCGTGCCGCAAGAGCAAAAACGGCTGTTCTTCCGCGGCGGAAACGACACGCCGCACACATCGGCCGGGCTTGGCATAAAGGTTCATATGAACTCCAACTTCATTATCTCTGCGGACTATGGCCGAGCCATAAGCGCGGACGATGGCGCGGGCGGGCTGTACATTTGCATGAACTACCTCTTCTGACACGACGCGAGATTAAGAGAAAACGCAATCAGTGCGCCATTTGCCCAAGCACGTTCAGCTTGTTTTAGGTTCGTTAACCTCACAAGTCATATTCTACAACTAGTTTAGCGCGCTGATACAATCGCGTAAGCCAAGACAATGACAAAAATATCCTCCTTTTTGCGGAACTGGACGCTGCCACTGGCCATGTTGGCAGGCATCTTGATCTATGCCGCATTCCATTGCATAGACGCTTTGGGACCCGTCCACCCATACGTGTGGGCAGTGGACAAGGTGTTGACCCCGAGCCTCATCTTCATCCAGTTGCTTCTCACCTTTTGCAGAGTGGACCCGCGGGAGTTTCGCGTCAGGCGATGGCATTTTTGGCTGCTGGGTTTCCAGCTCGCTGGCAGCGTATTGGCCTACTTGGCCTTGGCCCCCTTTTCTCCCATCTTGGCCCAGGGCGCCATGGTGTGCCTGATATGCCCCACGGCCACGGCGGCCGCCGTCATCACGGCCAAATTGGGCGGCAGCGCGGAGACGCTCATTACGTACACGCTCATGGTGAACATATTGGCCGCCGTATATGTGCCGCTGGTCTTCCCTCTGGTCTATGAGCAAGAGGGCGTGGCTTTTGTAAAGGCTTTTCTGCTCATTTTGAGCAAGGTGTTCCCGCTTCTCATCTGCCCGTTCCTTTTGGCTCAGATGTTGCGCCACGCGGCGCCATCCGCCCACCAATGGCTGCGCGACCACTCCGGGCTGGCGTTCTACATTTGGGCCGTGGCCTTGGCCATGGTCATGGGCAAGACGGCCAAAAGCATTGTTGACGACTCTGGAGACCTGCCTCTCGTGGCCGGGTTGGCCATCGTGAGCCTTGCCACATGCGCGGCCCAGTTCCTTTTTGGCAAAGCCATCGGGGGGCATTATGGAGACAGGATAAGCGGCGGACAGGCCATTGGGCAGAAAAACACCGTGCTGGCCATCTGGATGGCGCTGACCTATATGGACCCGCTCGCCAGCGTGGCCCCGGGCGCATACGTGCTGTGGCAAAACACGGTGAACAGCTATCAGCTCTGGAAAAAGCGCAGGAGCGACGCCGCCTGCGCATAAACCACCAAGGGTGCGGCTCTCAAAAGTGAGAAGCCGCACCCTTGGTGGTGTTAGCAAGTGCAGTCTCGGCCTATTTCTTCTTATAGACGAGCAGCGCGGAATATGTGTTGACACCGAGGGCGGAGTGTCCCTCATACTTGATGTCTATAATGTCGGCGTCAGTCAGCCCCTCGCGCTCAAGATACTCGTTGATCTGGACATCAAGGACCTCGTCGAAATCGTCAGTTCCAGTATACTGGAAGTGCTTAGTAAAAACCTTAGCCATGCTGTTATCTTGTTTAATCAAATGACGTTGAGATGTAAAACAAGGCAAATATAATGAATTCCCGCCTTATGCGCAAAGGGGCGCCGGCCTCATCCGATGATTCGGGTCACCACGTCGACAAGCATGTCCCTGTTGGAGGTGTCTGGCCAGGCGTAACCTTTCGACCTCATGTCATACTCGGCAATAAGGGCCGTGATGCGCATGCAGTCGGTGGCCGAATAGAGCCTCGACGCCGGGCCGAAGTTTTTTGACACCATGTATGGGCTTCGCTCGCCCACGGCAATTGCCGCCTTCACGGCCTCGTCATCGCTCTTGGTCTTCGCGCGGATGTAGCAGTAGGTAAAAAGATGGTCGAAAGCGTTATACAGGGCGGCAAAGATGGCCTGCACGGGATAGGCTTTCTCATTCTGCCCGAATGCTTTGACAACGCGCATGGCCTTGGGCAAATCTTTACGGAAGAGGGCGTCGCGAAGCTCAAAGGCGTTGTATTCTTTGCTCACGCCCACGTTCTCGCTCACCATGTCGGCCGTTATGGTTTTGAGCCGCGGGCCGACGGCCACCCTTATCTTGTCAATGGCCGCGGCGGCATCTCCCATGCTCGTGCCGACAAACTCGGCCAGAAGGTCAGCCGCCTTGCCTTCTATGGCGAAGCCGCGCCCCATGGCGAAGGAGCTTATCCAGTGCGGCATCTGATTGTCATAGAGAGCTTTGGTCTCCAATATGGCGCCTCCGGCCTTTTCTATGGCCTTATAGAGCTTCGTGTTCTTGGGCAGCAGCTTATATTTGTGGCACAAGACAAGGACTGTGGACGGCAGGCTGTGGCTCACGTAGGCCTCCAGCTCACCTAGGCCGGCCGTGGCCTGCGCCTCGCGGACAATGACCACCCGCCTCTCGGCGAACGTCGGGTACTGGTCACACTCCAACGCCAATTTCTTGCCCGTGGTGTCGCGGCCATAGACCACCGTCTGGTTGAAAGCCCTGTCGGCCTCGGGCATGGCGTTTGCCTCGATGTAGTCGCAGACCACGTCGATGGGATACGGCTCCTCGCCCATAAGCAAGTACACGGGGCGGTATTTGCCCGCCCGGAGCTCCTTCATTATGTCGTCTTGAGACAATGACGGCATCGATAACAGATTTTAAGGCTCAGAACTTCAGGTGTTTGACGGAGTTGCCGTTGCGCTCAATCTCCAGCAAGGCGTCTATGCCTATCTCCAAGTGCGGACGGACGTAAGAGGCCGTAACCTTGCGGTCGCTCTCCGAAGTCTTGACACCCTCCGGAATCATGGGCTGGTCACTCACAAGGAGCAGCGCGCCCGTCGGGATCTCGTTGTGGAAACCCACGGTGAAGAGGGTCGCAGTCTCCATATCCACGGCCATAGCCCTCATGGTCTCTAGTTTGTGCTTGAAGGCGTCGTCATGTTCCCACACCCGCCTGTTTGTCGTGTAGACGGTGCCCGTCCAATAGTCGTAGCCGTGGTCTCTTATGGAGCCGGACACGGCGCGCTGGAGCGAGAACGCGGGCAGCGCCGGCACTTCGGGCGGCATATAGTCGTTGCTGGTGCCCTCGCCGCGGATGGCGGCAATGGGCAATATGAAATCGCCTATGTTGTTTTTCTTTTTTATGCCGCCACACTTTCCAAGGAAAAGCACGGCGCGCGGATGAATGGCCGTAAGGAGGTCCATCACTGTCGCCGCGTTGGCGCTGCCCATGCCGAAGTTGATAATGATGAGCCCGTCGGTCGCTGCGTTGGGCATGTTCCCGCCCACTATGGGCGCGCCAAACATCTCGGCGAACATCTCCACATAGTTCATAAAGTTGGTCAGCAGCACATAGCGCGGGAACTCGCCCAGGCTGCGTCCCGTATAGCGCGGGAGCCAATTCTCCACAATCTCATCTTTTGTCTTCATACCCGACAGAATGTTGTTCGGCATCCAAAGATAGTGAAACGGGGTCGCCTTTGCAAACCGGCGCGGCCAAAAGGCCGGCGGAAAAGAGTAACTTCGCGGGTTGCACGCAACAGACACGATCACGCCAATGGCCACGAAAAATTTTACAGACACCCCACTGATGAAACAATACATGAGCATCAAGGCCAAACACCCCGATGCCATGCTGCTATTTCGCGTGGGAGACTTCTACGAGACGTATCTCGAAGACGCGCCCAAGGCCGCCAAGATACTGGGCATCACGCTCACGCAGCGCAGCGGCACAAACCCCGAGCTGGGAGCGTTGGCCGGGTTCCCATACCATGCGCTGGACACATACCTGCCCAAACTGGTCAGGGCGGGGTTGCGCGTGGCCGTATGCGACCAGCTGGAAGACCCAAAGACGGCCAAAGGCATTGTGAAACGCGGCATCACGGAGCTTGTGACGCCGGGCGTGGCCATGACGGACGGCGTCCTTGTCACTAACGAGAACAACTTCCTCTGTTGCGTGAACCTGACGCAACCTTGCGTGGGCATAGCTTTCCTAGACATCTCGACGGGCGAGTTCATGATGGGCCAAGGGGACACACATTACGCCGACAGGCTCTTGGCCACGTTTCGCCCCAAAGAGGTGCTGTTTGAGAAAGGGAAGCGACAGACTTTCGTAGAGTCTTTTGGCAATAAGTGGATCACCTACCCCTTTGACGACTGGGCCTTCGCCCCGCAGTCGGCCCAAGAGAGGCTGCTCAAACACTTTGGCACGCAGAGCCTGAAGGGCTTCGGCGTGGAAGACCTCACTGCCGGCGTAACAGCCGCCGGCGCCATATTATATTACCTTGACGCCACGCAGCACGACGGGCAAGCCCACATCAGCCGGCTGCAACGCATTGACGAGCAGTCATACGTGTGGCTAGACAGATTCTCCATCCGCAACCTGGAGCTTTTTAATGACGGACGCGACGGCACCAGCTCGCTGGCCGACGTGGAAGACCGCTCCACCACGCCAATGGGCTCGCGCCTGCTGAAAAGGTGGCTGGCCATGCCGCTGCGCGACGCGAGGGCCATAAGACGGCGGCAAGACGTCGTGGCGCAGTTCGTGGCCGCCCCCACGCTGACGGCCGAGGTCTCCGGCATGCTGAAGCAGGTGGGGGATATGGAAAGGCTTGTGGGCAAAATTGCCTGCTGCCGCATATCGCCGCGCGAAGTGGTGATGCTGAAACGCGCCCTTGAGGCCATCCCGAAACTCAAAAGGACAGTGACGGAAGCCGCGCCGAACAGCGAGCTGGAACGTCTGACCCGCGAGTTGGACGACTGCGACAACCTGCGGCAGATGATTGAGCGAGACATTGTGGCCGACCCGCCAACAACGATACAGAAATGCGGAGTCATAGCCGAGGGCGTATCGGCCGAGCTGGATGAGCTGCGCCACATCTCGACCTCGAGCAAAGACTATCTCACGGCCATGCAGGACAGGCTGTCAGCCGAGACGCAGATACCGTCACTTAAAGTGGCGTATAACAACGTCTTCGGCTACTTCATTGAGGTGAGAAACACTCACAAGGAGAAAGTGCCGGCCGACTGGGTGCGCAAGCAGACCATGGCAAACGCCGAAAGATACGTCACAGAGGAACTCAAAGAATATGAGGAGAAAATCATAGGCGCAGACCAACGCATAGCCGCACTGGAGGCGCAAATTTTCTCTCAAGTGATCGCCGAGCTCAACGCCCACCTCGGAGCCGTGCAGTCTGACGCGGCGCGGCTTGCCGAGATGGACGTGCTCCACACTTTCGCCCGAAACGCGATGGACTTTAACTACTGTCGTCCCGAAGTCGACGACTCTGACGCTTTGGACATATCCGAGGGCCGGCACCCTGTGATTGAGCGTCTTATGGCCGATGGAGACGTGTATGTGAGCAACGACATCCACCTTGACAAGGAGAAGCAGCAGATCATAATAGTCACTGGCCCTAACATGGCGGGCAAGAGCGCGTTGCTGCGCCAAACGGCCCTCATCGTGCTTCTGGCGCAATGCGGATCATACGTGCCGGCCGCAAAAGCCAAGGTGGGCATAGTGGACAAGATATTCACCCGAGTGGGGGCCAGCGACAACCTCTCGCAAGGTGAAAGCACGTTTATGGTGGAGATGACCGAGGCCGCAAACATACTCAACAACGTCACGCCGCGCAGCCTGGTGCTGTTTGACGAGCTCGGGCGCGGCACCAGCACCTATGACGGAATATCGCTAGCTTGGGCCATTGTGGAATATCTGCACAACAACGAGCGAGCAAGGGCCAAGACACTCTTCGCCACGCACTATCATGAGCTTAACGACATGGAGAAGATGTATGAGCGCATAAAGAACTTCAACGTCTCTGTGCGCGAGGCGGGCGGCAAGGTCATCTTCTTGCGCAAACTGGTACCCGGCGGCTCGGAACACAGCTTCGGCATCCACGTGGCCAAGCTGGCCGGCATGCCGCGCTCTGTCGTGGATAGGGCCAACGAGATTTTGGCCAAGCTGGAGAGCGAGCGAGATGGCGTGACGGACAATGCGCCAAAGCCAAACGGCTTCAAGAAGGTCAAGGAGAAGAAGGAAGGCCCCGTGCAGCTGAACCTGTTCCAGTTTGACGACCCGCTCGTCAACAGCATACGCGCCGAGATTGCCGGGTTAGACATCAACAACCTGACGCCGCTCGAGGCCCTGAACAAGCTGAACGACATAAAGAGGCTGCTTGGCATCTGACCGAGAGGCAAGAATAACCTGCGGGCGGAAGCCACTATCGGCCGAATTTGCTATCTTTGCCCCAAAAGAAATCTAACAACAAGAGATTAAATAAGATGAAAAGAATCGTCCTCATCCGCCACGGCCAAAGCGCGTGGAACCTGGAGAACCGTTTCACTGGCTGGACCAATGTAGACCTGACCGAGAACGGCGTTGCCGAGGCCATCAAAGCTGGCAAGACCCTCAAGGAGAAAGGCTTCACTTTCGATTTGGCATACACGTCGTTCCTGAAGCGCGCCGTCAAGACCCTCAACAACGTGCTTGACCAGATGGATCTTGACTGGATTCCCGTGGAGAAGACCTGGCGCCTTAACGAGAAGCACTATGGCAACCTCCAGGGCCTCAACAAGGCTGAGACCGCGCAGAAGTTCGGCGACGAGCAGGTCAAGATCTGGCGCCGCAGCTATGACGTGGCTCCCAACCCCATCCCCGATGACGACCCGCGCAGCGCGACCAAGGACCCGCGCTACGCTTCTTACGTCCCCGACTGCGAGATTCCTCGCACAGAGAGCCTCAAGGACTGCATTGAGCGCACCCTGCCATATTGGAAGAGCGTCATCTTCCCACAGCTCAAGAAGGTTGACAACATCGTCGTCGTCGCCCACGGCAACTCGCTCCGCGGCGTCATCAAGTTCCTCAAGGGCATCACTGACGAGGGCATCATCAGCCTCAACCTCCCGACGGCCGTGCCTTACGTCTTTGAGTTTGACGACAAGACCCTCGCGCTGAAGAACGACTACCTCCTTGGCGACCCTGAGGAGATCAAGAAGCTTATGGACGCAGTGGCCAACCAGGGCAAGGCAAAATAATTGGCATAATCGCAAGACCACAGAGCCTCGCCACCCTGTGTAATGTCTGGGCGGCGAGGCTTTTTGTTCCACAACGGTTGCTGTATTTTGGCAAATCTTATTAACTTTGCCATTGATAAATAGCAACTGAACTTTTATTCTATGGACAAACTCAAATTCTACGTGGCGAAGTGCTTCAAGCAAGACTTCGCCAACTTCAAGGGCCGCGCTCGTCGCGAGGAGTTCTGGTACTTCGTGCTCGCTGACGTTCTTGTCGGCGTCGTGTGCGGCATCATCGGCCTAATCTCATCTGGGCTGGGCAACCTGCTGAGCGGCATTGCCGGCATTGCGTTCCTCGTCCCGATGCTCGCCGTTGGCGCACGCCGCCTGCATGATACCGGCAAGAGCGGTTGGCTTCAGCTCTTGGGCATCATCCCGCTGATCGGCACGATCATCCTCATAGTCTTCTTCGCAAAAGAAGGTGACAGTCAGGCCAATTCCTACGGCCCAAACCCCAAAGCGTAAGGAAAGTTTTCTTATCAGTCTATAAACGCGTACGGGAGACCTCGCTCCCGTACGCATTTTTTTTTGTAACTTGCGGGACACAAACAAAACTTTAAACCTTATGAATGAACTCTTCAGCAACTTCAAAGAGTGCATGACGACCAAATTCGCCACATTCAGTGGACGCGCGCGTCGTCGTGAGTTTTGGCTCTTCGCACTGCTCACATGGATTGTGTCTTGCGTGCTTCAGCTTCTCAGCATCGCGGTACAGGATTCTGTTGTAATCAATGCATTGGTGGCCATAGTGTCGCTGCTCTTTTCGTTGTTCATCTTAATCCCGGGTCTTGCCTTGGATGTACGCCGCCTGCATGACACAGGACGCAGCGGATGGTGGCTGCTCATTGCCCTGCTGCCAGTCATTGGCGCCATTGTCCTCTTGGTCTTCTTCTGCACAGCGGGCACTGTCGGCGAGAACGAGTATGGAGCCGACCCCAAAGCGACGGGCGACGGCGAAGTCAAAATAAACGGCTAGGCCGTATCACAAAATTGGGCAAAGGCCCGGCGCAGAGTATTCTGCGCCGGGCCTCGTCTTTTGCTCTTTGGCCAGCATTTTAGAAGCTGTTTTGAATTTATTCAAGGAGTGTGTTTGAGAACCTTGTTCAGGGCGATGTAGCAGTTCGCAAGGTA
>CAKUVM010000024.1 GCA_934699135.1 uncultured Bacteroidales bacterium | reverse complement strand
ATTTCTATAATAGGGATAAAAAAGCGGCAAACTGATGGTCTACTTTTATCTGTTCATCATATTCTTCAAGGTCGGCGTGTTAGGCTTCGGTGGCGGCTACGCCATTCTGACGCTCATTTTTCAAGACGTCCAGGCCTTTGGCATCATGTCCGCCCACGAGTTCGCCAATTTGGTGGCTCTCTCGCAGGTGACTCCAGGCCCCATAGCCATCAACGCCGCCACCTATGTCGGCTATAACGCCGCCGGCCTCCCGGGGGCCATTCTGGCCACCGTGGCAGTCTCGCTGCCGTCTTTCATCTTGTGCATGCTTGTGCTGCTTTTCCTGCATAAGTTTCAGACAAACAAGGTGGTGATGGGCGTCTTGGCGGGCATCCGTCCCGCCACTGTGGGTCTTATGGCCAGTGCTTTCCTCTTTATGGCGCAGACGGCCATCATGCCGGCCTATCAGGCGCAAGAGTCTTTGCTTCAGAACTTCAAGTCGGCCGACCTTGTGGCTGTGGCCATTTTTGTCATCACCTACGGGGTGATATTGTTACGAAAGTTTGGCGCCATAACGCTCACTTTGGCCGGGGGAGCTTTAGGCTTGGCTCTCTGTTCTATTTTTACGGCGGAATAAAATCACAGGCGTCATGATAAGAAAAATGGCCATACGCCTCGCTCTGCTCTTGCTCGTGTTTCTTGCGCCCATCGTCGCGAGAGCCGCGCGGTGCAGTGTGCTGATTGTGTGTGCCTACAATCCGGAGGCCAATAACATAGCGGCCACCATAAATGCCTTTGAGGTGGAGTTGCGCGCGCGCGGACTCGCGGCGGACATCTCCGTGGAGTCGCTTTCTAGCGACAACTTTGGCGATGTGGCGGCTTGGCGAGGGCGCATGACAAGAATATTGTCAAAATATCAGCCACAAGAGCAGCGACCTGATGTTATGTTGCTTTTGGGGCCGGAGGCTGTGGCAACATACTTGAGCCTTGAGGTCTCAACTTTGCCGGACATACCCGTATTGTGCGGAATGTGCAGCAGAAATTACATCGAGATTCCAGAAGACATTCGAGACACGGAGCACTGGGAACCCGAAACGCATGATATCGTGGATGTCAACTCACTATATAACATTGTGGGTGGGCAATTCTATGAATATAACGTAGACGCCAACATAGACCTTACGAAAAAGCTCTTCCCCGATGTCCGCAATATCGTCTTCTTGACAGATAACAGCTACGGTGGCATAAACATCCGCGCCCTTGTGAAAGACTGCTTATGCCGGCACGCTGAGTTCAAATTCAACTGGCTAGACGGGCGCGGCCTCACGGTGTTGTCCGCGGCCGACTCCATTGCTCACCTGCCGGACAGCACCGCGCTCATGATCGGCACTTGGCGATATGACAAGGATAACAGATATTACATCAACTCGTCCATCATGATGCTGAGGCAGAACAATGCGAGACTGCCCGTGCTGACGCTATCCGCCTCTGGCGCATATGATTGGGCCGTGGGCGGATATACGCCTAAATATCAAAATGTTGGCTCGTTGCTGGCCTGCTCGCTCATCGACTTCCTCGCATCTGGCAAGTCGCGCCTTCACTTCATCCCGTGTCACTATGTCTTCAACTACCCATCGTTGGTGTCTATGGGCATTGATGAGGATGACCTGCCCGCCGACAGCGAGATAATCAACCGTCCGCGCAGTTTTGCCGAGGTCTATGCCACGGAAATTTTTGTCGTGGTGGCCATGTTCATTGTGCTGCTGGCCGGCCTCATTGCCGCCACCTCCAACCTCTCTAAGGTCAAGAGACTGAAACTTAGCCTGGAGCAAAAGCAAGGCGAACTGCTTGAGGCCAAAAACAAGGCCGAGGCCAACAGTCTGCTCAAGACTTCTTTCTTGGCAGACATGAGCCACGAGATCCGCACCCCGCTCAATGCCATTGTCGGCTTCTCGCAGGTGATAGCCTCGCAGTGTGACACCCTGTCGGCCGATGAGAGGCAGAAGATTGTTGAAATCATCAACAAAAACAGCAACCTCCTCACAGGGTTGCTCAACAGCACCCTGGACATATCAAGAATCGAGTCTGGCCGCGCGCGCTATGTCATTGAGGACGTTGAGGTGGTGGATTTGTGCCGCGCCATGCTCAGCTCCGTGCAAATGGCCAACGCCAATTGTGGGCTGGAGTTCAACCTCAATGCAGAGAGCGAGACCATTTTCTTGAGAACAGACCGTCAGCGGTTTCAGCAGGTCATCATCAACCTGCTCTCCAATGCCGTCAAGTTCACCAAGGAGGGCGGTGTCACGCTGAGCGTAAGGTCCACAGACGGCGGTGGGGTGGAGGTGGCCGTGAGCGACACGGGCCGAGGCATTCCACCGGACAAGGCTGAAGAGGTCTTCGCGCGTTTTGTGAAGCTAGACGAGTATGCCACCGGCACAGGTCTGGGGCTCTCGCTGTGCCGTATGATAGTGGAGCGGTTCGGCGGCAAGATTTGGGTGGATCGGACCTACACAAAGGGGGCGCGTCTGATCTTCTCCATGCCGCAGGCCGCCGACATATTGGCATAACGGGCTGAACCCCTTGTGTGATTTTGCGGCCTGCCCGATACGTTTAAATACGTAGTGCGCGGTGCGCACTCTCTTATAAGGCTAGGCGTGGCGTCTACTTGCATAAACTCAAAGCCACATTGCGGTTTTATGGTCATTTATCTTTGAATATCAAAGTGTTGAATGCGTCTGTTGCGCAATGAGGATCCTGACGGGAAAGTGGCTAGGGTGTGAAAAAAAAATAACGGGGGGAGGCAAGACGGTCAAAATGCCGAAATTGCGCTTGAATAATGGATAAACTATAGATAAACATATTTATGAAAAGGAGAGTTGTTATCACGGGTTTGGGCATTTACTCGTGTCTTGGTAAGACGCTTGACGAAGTTCGTGATTCTCTATACAATGGTAAGTCGGGCATCATTTTCGACCCGGTTCGCAAAGAGATGGGCTTCCGCTCCGCGCTGACGGCAAAGGTGGACGTGCCCGATCTCAAGGGCATCCTCAGTCGTAGCCAGCGCGTCTATATGGCCGATGAGGTGAAGTATGCCTACCTTGCCACCCGCGACGCGCTTGCCAACGCGCGCCTGGATCAGGACTACATAGAGGCTCACAACGTGGGCATCCTCTACGGCAACGACAGCAGTGCCGACGCCGTCGTCAAGAGCGTGGACATCATGCGCGAGAAGAAAGACACCACTCTCGTCGGCTCTGGCGCCATCTTCCAGTCCATGAACTCCACCGTCACCATGAACCTCTCATGCCTCTTCAAGCTCAAGGGCATGAACCTGACCGTCTCCGGAGCCTGCGCCTCCGGCTCACACGCCATCGGCTTGGGCACCCTCCTCATCCGCGAGGGCCTGCAGGAGTGCATCGTCTGTGGAGGCGCACAGGAGGTCAATCCGTTCTCCATCGGCAGCTTCGACGGCATCTCGGCTTTCTCCGCACGCGAGAGTGAGCCGACCAAGGCATCCCGCCCGTTTGACCGAGACCGCGACGGCCTCGTGCCGGGTGGCGGCGCGGCCACGGTGATCATTGAGAGCTACGAGAGCGCCGTAAGGCGCGGCGCCCCCATCTTGGCCGAGGTCCTCGGTTACGGATTCTCGTCTAATGGCGACCACATCTCCACCCCCAATGTTGATGGCCCTGCCCGCTCGCTGCGCATGTCCATTGAGCAGGCCGGCATAGACCTCCGCGAGATAGGTTACATCAATGCGCACGCCACCTCAACCCACGTGGGAGACCAAAACGAGGCCAAGGCCATTGACCGCGTGCTCGGAGACTACAAGCCATACATCACCTCCACCAAAGGCCAAACCGGCCACGAGATGTGGATGGCGGGCGCCAGCGAGATTGTCTACACCATACTCATGATGAAGAATGACTTCATCGCGGCAAACCTCAATTTCGAGCATCCTGATGAGGACTCGGCCAAGCTCAATATCCCTGGCGAGAGGGTTTCGCATCACTTTGACACGTTCCTCTCCAACTCGTTCGGCTTCGGCGGCACAAACTCGACCCTCGTCGTCCGCAACCTCTAGAATCTGTTCCGCAGGCTGACGGGCGGGGTGCGCCATCGCCCGCGCGATCACTGAATATTGCCCGCCATACGGCACCGCCCCGCAGCGCGGCCGTATGGCGGGCGAGTTTTTTCACCCTATTCTTTTTATTTTTCAGGCTTATAAGCTACTTTTGCAGTCGAATGCGGTCATCGCCATGCTTTGTGCCTGCCGTCGTGCTGTATGACGTGGCGAGGGTGGAGTGACTGGCCCGCAAAATGAAAAAACAAGTCATCATTACATAAACATGGAAAAGAACGAATTGATCAGCAAAGTCAACAACGTGTTGGCAGACGAGTTTGAGGTTGAGGTGAGCGACATCACCCCAGAGGCCAACATCAAGGAGACCCTTCAGCTCGACAGCCTGAGCATTGTTGACATGATTGCCCTTATTGAGAACGAGTTCGGCGTCAAGATCAAGGGAGACGAGGTCGGTACCATCTTGACTTTCGAGGACCTCTACAACTATATCGCCGCGCGCGCCTAAAAGGTCTGATGCGCTTGCCATCGGCTTATTGTGGTGAGCCACTTCTTTCCGCTTGCGGTTGGGGCCTTCCCCCTCGCTTTGCGGTGGTGGCCGCCGCGGCGCGAGATGTGCGCGGGGCGCGTCCCCGTATGGTGAACAGACCCACGGGTCCGGATCGCTCTGTCTTGCCACTGCTTCGCAGTGTGCTGTGTCGGGCGGGCCGGCCTTGTGGGTTTCGCTTTTCCCATTGGGCTGCTGTGCGGCCTTCCCCTAATTTCTTTTCATGACAAAGATTGTCCTTTCGATTTATTATTTCTTCGCGAAGCACTCTGCCCTGAGGTGGGGGTCGCTGATTGCCAGTGCCATGATCTTCGTGGCCATTGCGCTTCAGTTACGGTTTGAGGAGGACATAACCAAGCTCCTGCCATCCACTGGCGATTCGCAGGAGGGGCTGGCGTTTTCGCAACTGAAAGTCAAGGATAAAATTTTTCTCCTCGTCACTTCCGCTGATGAGCAGTCGCCGTTGTCGCCCGATGATCTGATTGAGGTTCAAGACGAGTTTACGGGCGCTCTCTTGGATGCCGATACCGCAGGTGTCTACATTGCTGACATTCTCTCTGAGGTTGACGAGGAAATGATGCTTGACGTGGTTGCCTACTTGGCGGACAATTTCCCGCTTTTTGTGGACACGGCGTCATACGCAGACATAGCCGCGCTGCTGTGCGACTCTTCGGTAAATGCCAATGTGGCCAAGGTCAAGGCCATGCTCACTTCGCAGGCGGGAATGGCCATGAAAGATATGCTCGCGGCCGACCCTGTGGGCATGAGGAATGTGGTCATCGAGAGGGTGAAGGACATCAAAGACGGCATGGGCAACGCGCAAATTGTCTACGGAGGGCACCTTTTCACGCCAGACACCACTGTGGCCCTTGCCTACCTCTCGCCAAATTTCAAGTCGTTCGACTCCATGAGCGGCCGCAAGCTTGTCGAGTTGATTGAGAATAAAATAGCGGAAGTCAAAAAGGCGCGCCCCGAGGCAGAGATCCTCTTTCATGGGGCCCCGGTGCAGAGCGTCAACAACAGTCGGCAGATTAAGCGCGACCTGAGCCTCACGCTCACAATATCACTTGTCCTTGTGTGCATAGGCATCGGCATATGCTTCAAGAACAAGTCCACCATCCCCATGCTCATTTTGCCCGTGGTCTATGGCGCGGTGTTCGCGCTCGCCATGATGTATCTTGTCCGCGGCACCATGTCTCTCATGGCGTTGGGCATAGGGGCCATTGTGCTGGGCGTGGCGTTGAGTTACTGCCTCCACGTCATCACGCACTACAAGTATGTCAGCACTCCAGAGCGTGTGCTCAAAGATCAGGCCACGCCAGTCTTCCTCGGCTGCCTCACCACCATAGGCTCTTTCCTCGGCTTGCTCTTCACTAGCTCCGACTTGCTTAGTGACTTCGGTCTTTTCGCGTCTTTCGCCCTTGTCGGGACCACGTTCTTCAGTCTCGTATACCTCCCCCATTTCTTCAACCCGCGGCGTAACCGCAGGTCCAAGAAGGCGTTCCGCGCCCTGGAGAGGTTCAACTCCCACCGGTTCGAGAAGCACAAGTGGCTCATCGCGGCAATCATTATCATCACCTGCGTCTGCCTATACACTCAAAAGTGGGTGACTTTCGATGCCGACCTCAGCCACATCAACTACACGTCGGACGAGGTCCGCCGCAGCTCCAGCCTCCTTCAGGCCAAGACGCAGCCTGGCCTTGTCACCACCTACTACGCAACCTCCGACTCCACACTGGACGGCGCCCTGACCAAGAGCCGGCTGCTCTATCCGGTCCTCGACTCACTCAAGGCCAAAGGCCGTGTCCGAGGGTTCTCAAAGGCCGCGTCGCTCTTCCCTACAGAGGCAGAGCAGGGGGCGAGGCTAGAGGCCTGGCGAGAGTTCTGGAACTCCGACAGGGTGGAGGCCACCATCGCGATGGTGGATCGCGCCTGCCGCGCAAGTGGCATCGCGCCAGCCTTCTTCGCGCCATTCGATGATGTCCTGACGCGTGAATATGACTATGTGAACCCCTATGAAGACGAGCTTCTGCCGCCGGGCCTTATGGCAAACATCGTGGAGCAAAATGACAGCGTCTATATGGTCTTCACGTCCGTCCAGATGAAGCCGGAAGACAAGAAAATTGTCGGCCACGCGCTTGTCGATGCCACGGGATGCACCGTGATAGACCCGATGTTCTATACCGAGGAGATGGTCAAGACCATTAACGCCGACTTCAACACTGCGCTCAACATCTCCATGGCGTTTGTCTTCGTCATTCTGCTCATCTCGTATCGAAACCTTGTCCTCGCCATCGTGGCTTTCATCCCGATGACGTTGAGCTGGTTCATCGTCTTGGGTGTTATGGGAATACTTGGGATGCAGTTTAACCTCATTAACATCGTCATCTCTACATTCATATTCGGAATAGGCGTGGACTACAGCATCTTCGTTATGGACGGCCTGCTGTCCAAGGCCAGGTCGCAGGCCGAGCCGCAGTTGCTTGTGTATCACAAGACCGCCATATTCTTCTCGGCCGTGACGCTCATTGTGAGCACGGGCTCATTGCTCATGGCCTCACATCCCGCGCTCGCTTCCATTGGCGTTGCCACCATCATAGGGATGTCTTCTGCCGTCATATTGGCCTATACGCTCCAACCGTTCCTCTATCACAGCCTCGTTAAGCTCATAATCCGTATGGGTTGGAAGGTAAACTGGTTGCAGGAACGGAAGAAAGATTAAAACAAAACGATGAGTATGAGCGACACCCGATACGATGTTGTGGTCATTGGCGCGGGCCTTGGCGGGCTAGAGTGCGCCTACATGCTGCAAAAGGTAGGCAAGGGCGTTTTGGTGCTTGAGGCCGATGCCCTCATCGGCGGTTGCCTCCAGACATTCCGACGCGCCGGGCATATGTTCGACACCGGGTTTCACTACGTCGGAGGCTTGGACGAGGGCCAGATGTTGTGGCGTCTTTTCAGCTACTTCGACCTTATGGGGTTGCCGTGGCGCAAGATGGATCTTGACTGTTTTGACAAGGTCGTCTTGCCAAGCGGCGAATATCCCTTTGCGCAAGGTTACGACCATTTCCGAGAGACGCTAGCGGAACGTTTCCCCGCGCAGGCGGAGAGTCTGAAAAACTATGTTGCTTTACTCCGTGAGGTCGGGGATAACATCGCGCGTAGTTTCGACCCCAGGCCGGCCGATGATGTGTATCAGAAGTCGCTCTTCGCGCGCTCCGCGCACGAGTTCCTCACTTCCACCATATCCGACCCCGTCTTGCGCGATGTGCTGTCTGGCACTTCGCTCAAAATGGAGCTGTGTGCGGACAAGTTGCCGCTTTACGTCTTCGCGCAGATTAATAGCTCATTCATCCAAAGTGCCTATCGCATAGCGGGAGGCGGGATGCAGATAGCCGAGAAGTTGCGCCAGGGCATCGAGTCTATGGGTGGCAAGGTGATGCGCGGCAAAAGGGTGACGGCTTTCGAGGGCGAAGGCGGCAAGGCAACGGCAGTGCTTGTTGGAGAGGAGAGGTTTGAGGCCGACACTTTTATATCCGACATCCATCCGGCCGCGACAGTTCGCCTTTTGCAAGCCGGTGGCCTGGTGCGTAAGGTCTATCAGCGGAGGATTGAAGGTCTCGAGAACACATTCGGAATCCTCACCGTGAATGTGGCGTTGCGCCCTGGCTCCGTAAGGTATCAGAATCACAATACGTTCATATACACAGAATCAGACGTATGGTCGCTTCACTCCAAACTGGGAGGGGGCGTGCGTGCCGTCATGGTCAGTTTCATGCCTCCTGCTGATGGCTCTGAGTTCGCCACGGGGCTGGACATTCTCACGCCGATGAGCTGGGACGAGGTGTCAAGGTGGTTTGGCACGAAAATTGGTAACAGGGGAGGTGAGTACGTCGAGCTGAAAGAAGACTGGGCGCGCCAATGCCTCCGGTTGGCCGCAAGGCACATCAGCGGGCTTGAGGGAGCGGTGGAAGGGTATTGGGTGAGCACCCCGCTCACCTATGCCGACTATACGGCCACGGAACGCGGCTCTGCCTATGGAGTAAGGAAAGACTATAACGCGACCATGTTCACCGTCCTGACGCCTAAGACTCCCGTGCCGAATGTGCTGCTCACGGGGCAAAACCTCAACTTGCACGGCATCCTCGGCACATCCATGACGGCCATGTTCACCTGCGCCGAGGTCATTGGAATGCCCAAGGTCATCAGCGAGTTGGGCTGCTGACTCACAAAGTGTGATAAATGATTACAGAAAACAATAGATAATGAAGAGTAAAGTTATCATCGTGGCCATGGTGGCCGCCCTCTTTGTTCCGCAAATCGCCTTTGCGCAACTCAAAAACGCCAAAGGCAACGCCGAAGTGACCAAGGTGGAGGAGGCCGGCAAGGGTATCTCATCCATTCAGTGTCCTTTCACTCGCACCACAAAGGTGGCCGTAATCAAGGATGCCGCCAAGGCAGACGGGACGTTCTATTTCCAAAACCCGTCAAGCCTCAGCATGAAATATGCCAATGGGGAGGAGTTCATTGTGACGGGCGATAACGTGTCCATGTCCGTTGGCGGCAAGGCAAGGACGCTCCGAGCGTCAAATCGCCATGTGGAGGATCTCTCGTCCACACTGTTGGCTTGCGTAAAAGGGCAGGTGTCTGCTATCGATGGCACTCTTAAATCGGCCAAAGCGGCCGGCCAAAGCATTGTCTTCAAGATAGACACCGACATGAAGGTGGGGCGTAACACAGTGTCGTCAGTTGAACTTGCCTACGACAAGAAAGACCTCTCCCTGGCAAGCCTAAAGCTCATTGAGGCCGATGGTAGCTACACCCTCTATGAGCTGAAGGGCAAAACGTTCAATAAGGCCGTAGACGCCAAGGTGTTTGAGCATCCTGGCAAGGGCAAGGATAAGCGGGGTAAGTAGCGATACGTCACCAAGCCCGTTGGGGCGTCGCATAAAGTCCGTATGGCGCTCTCCAATGTCGCCATACGGGCTTTTATCTTTCAGCGCGGCTGCGAGGCGCGCGTGTTTCTCAAAGGGTTGCCTAAAGTGTTGAATTTCTCCAATGACACGCATTTCTGTTAATTGTGTAGCTATCCTCTTTAATTACTCTTTGCACCCTAAGGTGGCGTTTGTGTAAGACGCAAGAGATAAAAATGTTACATTTGCGCTCAGAACGGCGGACAGGAGACCATTTTGCCCAAATGCTGCTTTTAAGGGCCACAGGGACTTGAAGAACCGCCTAAGCAAAAAAGTAAAATTGCACAAAACACATATCTAGCGATGAAGTTTCTCGTGATCTCATTCGCCGTGCTTGGCTGCGCCATCGCGGCGGAGGCGCAACAAGTGCTGACTTTAGAAGAGTGCCGCTCCATGGCTCTGAAAAACAACCATGAGATAAAGTCCGCGCAGAGCGAGACGGAGGCCGCAAAATACACCAAGAAAAGCTATAAGGCCAATTATCTCCCAAGCCTGACGCTCAACCTCACAGGAGCGTACAGCACTCTGAAAGGGGATCAGGACATAGACGTGACGCAAAACTTGCCAGTCTTCAAGCCCGACGCCCAGTTCCAAGCCCAGGTGCCGAACCTGGGAGACAAAATGTGGCTGGTGCAGAACCTTTTGGGCTACGCCTATATGCCACTCACGGGCAACATAGGCTATGAGGCCGGGCCCATATTCCTGGCTGGGCTTACGCTTCAGCAACCCATATATATGGGCGGCAAGATCTCTAACGCAAGCAAAATCGCAGGTCTGGCAGTGGAGGCCTCGGAGGCCAACGAGACGCTCACAGAGGCCAATGTGGTGATGGCGACAGACAGGGCCTATGCGCTGGTGGTCAAGGCCAAAGAGATGCAAAAGGTGTCGCGGAGATATAATGAGGTGTTGCAAGAGCTGATGAGCAATGTGGTCAAGGCGAAGAATGAGGGCATGAAGACGGGAAACGACGTGCTCAAAGTGCAGGTGAAACTCAATGAGAGCGAACTCAATATGAGCAAGGCCGGCAACGCCGTGACGTTGGCCAAAATGAACCTGTGCCACGTGGTGGGCATTAGTCTGACGTCAGACGTTGACGTGGCCGAGGGGTACCCGTCTGTCGACGTGAAAGACGGAAGCGTCGAGGCGCGCCCGGAGACGCGCATGCTGAACAAAAAAGTGCAGGTGGCCGAGGCCAAGACAAAGGTGCAGCGCTCGTCATTGCTGCCAGAGGTCGGCCTCATGCTCATGGGCAACTATGTCAATGGTGTCAAGCTAACAGGCAATCTGGCAGGCAACAAAATTGATGATAAGCTGCTAAACGACTTCATCTTCACTGGCCTTGTTAACGTCAAGGTGCCGCTCTTCAACTTTGGCAAGGACGCCAACAAGGTGAGGGCGTCGCGCTGTGAGCTGGAGCAGGCTCGGCTGGAGAAAGAGAATCTGACTGAAAAGATGGAGCTTGAGATGCAGCAGGCAGCGAATGCCGTGGACGAGGCTCAGAAAGAGCTCTCGGTGGCGAACAAGGGCCTCGAGATGGCCGCGGAGAACATGCGCTCCTCAAAAAGCTTGTATGACAATGGCTGCGAGGCCCTGACAGACTATATGGAGAGCCAAGTGCTGTGGCAGCAGGCCATGGCCGCCAAGGTGGATGCAGAGTATCAGCTCTACATTGCCAAGGTGGACTACAACAGGACCAATGGCACCCTTGTGGAGCCTTAGGCAACAATAAATAAGCGGCAATGACCGACTTTCTTCCGTCTTCCGTGCTGACGTTTTTGGAGGACATAAGGGATAATAACAACCGCGCTTGGTTTGAGGCCAACCGCGCCCGCTACGAGGCGGCGCGGTCGGCTTTTCTCTCTTTCGTGGAGTTCATGATAGTTGCGGTGCAGGCCGTAGACCCCGGAGTTGGCGAGCAGGAGGCCGCAAAATGCATCTATCGTATGAACCGCGACATCCGTTTCTCGCCAGACAAAAGCCCGTACAAACGACATTTTGGCGCGTTCGTGGCCCCCGGTGGGCGCAAGAGCGTCTTGCCGGGATATTATTTACACATCCAGCCTGGCAATGAGAGCTTTTTCTGCACCGGCAACTATGGCCTTAGTGCCGAATTGCTGAAAAGGTTGAGGACGGAGGTGGCCAACTTCCCCGAGGAGTTGGATGCCATCGTGACGGCTCCGGCGTTCAAGGAGCGTATGACGCTCTCTGACGATGAGAAGCTCAAGACCTTGCCCCGAGGCTACGTCATCGAGCCGCGATACCAAGACTATCTCAAATACAAGAGCCTCAACGCCGTGGCCCGATACTCCGACAATGAAGTAACTTCGCCAGGTTTCGGCAGGCGGCTGAAGGCGGACATCGCGTTGGGGCAGCCGCTCAACGCGTTTTTTCGTAGGGCGTTAGAGACGGAGGCCGAGGAGGATTTGGGACTATGAGCGTCATTGACGGCAGGGTGTTCACCTCGGCGGGCGATGTGGAGGCGGCTGTGGAGGAGTTCGGCTTCCTGCCGTTCTTCCGCGGGGAGCTGACAGGTTTCTCCATTGAGGAGCATACGCCGGCCGATTTGTGGTTCTCTCCCGTGGTGGACGGCCCTTGGGAGTGGAAGGGACCCATTGTGAGGGGCGGGCGCGCGGCCTATGCGAAATATTTCCGAGGCAAGGCCGCCTACGTCTCGCGGCGTTGGTTACCGCACCTAGTCAACTTCCGGAGGGTGTCCCACACGCTCTCTTATGATGAGGAGAGGGTTCTCTCCGCCATTGTCGCGAACGAGAGTCTGCTCTCTACTGAGATCCGCGAGGAGTGCGGCTTCGGAGCGCACGGCCTGCGCGCGGCGGAGAGGGCGTTGCTTGCCGCCGAAGGCGGCGTAGGGGTTCCTCATGCGTCATTAGACGCTGTGCTGAACAGGCTTCAGATGTCTGGCCACATCGTGGTGTCCGACTTCGAATATAACATCGACAAGAAAGGGCGACCATACGGCTGGGGCGTGGCGCGATATTCAACGCCAGAGATTCTGTATGCCGACTGGTTCGAGATGCCACAAGAGAAACCGGAAGAGAGCAGGCTCATGGTCAAGTGCCACCTTATGAAGCTCTGTCCCGGTGTTGACTCCAAGACGGTGGAAAAAGTTGTGGGGCGCTGACGCGCCTTGACCTCACACCCGCATTGGGCCGGCTTGGCGGCGTGTTGGTTGAAATTGGTTGACAATAATGGGGAAAACTCCCTATCTTTGAGAGGCAAAATAAAATCAGAGATGAAGAGAATATTTGCGCTTTCGCTGCTGGCTCTTGCTAGCGTCGTGGCTTTCGCACAAAAGCCAACAGTCAAGTTTGAGACTGAGTCTCATGACTTTGGCGAGATCCAGGAGAAAGAGGGTCCCGTCTCTTACGTTTTCAAATATACCAACACGGGCTCCACCCCGCTCGTGCTGACGCAGGTGCAGGCGTCTTGCGGATGCACCACGCCAGAGTGGACGCGCAAGCCTCTCCGCCAGGGAGAGAGTGGCGAGGTTAAAGTAACGTACAACCCGGCGAACCGCCCCGGCACGTTCACCAAGACCATAACGGTCATGAGCAATGCCGAGAAACCGACTACAGTGTTGAGAATATCAGGCAAAGTGCTTCAGAGGCCCAAGACCATTGAGGACGAATATCCCGTTGTCATGGACAGTCTGCGCCTGGAAAACAACCATATCCCGTTCACCAAAGTTAAGCCGACAGAGGTCAAGACGGCCTCCCTAAAGGTCATCAACACGTCGGGCGTGAGCGTCACACCTAAGTTCATCAACATCCCGTCTCACATAACCATAGAGTCCCAGCCCGCCACCATAGAGCCGGGCCAGAAAGGACTGTTTGTGGCCACCTACGACGCCGCCAAGAAAAATGACTGGGGCTACGTCTCAGACCGAGTTTATGTCACATTCGACGGCAAGAGGCAGTATCGCAACCAGATAACGCTTAGCGCGAGCATCGAGGAGGACTTCTCTGACGTTGATGAGAAAGACGCGCCCGTCATGACGGTCAACGAGCGCACTCACGATTTCGGCAACATTGCCCAGACCTCTAAGGCCGAGTGCGACTTCGTCATCACCAATGAGGGCAAGCAGAACCTCATAATCCGCAAGGTAAAGGCCTCCTGCGGCTGCACGGCGGCAACGCCGCAGAAAACCGTCTTGGCGAAGGGCGAGTCCACCAACATACACGTGGCATTCGACCCGCGCGGTAAGTCCGGCAGGCAGAGCAAGACCATAACGGTCATCACAAACGACCCCAAGAACTCCAATGTCCTCCTTCGCATCACAGGCAGCATTGTCACGCCAGGGCAGGAGATGAAATAGAAAAGACACAAAAATATCTTCTTATATGAGCGGGCGACTCTCAATGGCAGTCGTCGCCGTGGCATCAGTTGCGTTGGCTTCGTGCCAGCGCAACTCTTTGCGCATAGAGGGCGACGTGAAAAATCTACCCGACGGGCCGATGACGCTTGCCATTCTCGACTCTTCTTTTCACTGGCAGACAGTGGACACGACCCAGGTGCGGGAGGGCAAGTTCGTCTTCTCTGGTGGCGTGAACTTGGAGCAACCAGAGTGCGTGGTGCTCAGAATTGGTAACCAAAACATGGTGGTCTTTGCCGGCAATGATGACATCAGCATGAGGGGCAACGCCCTGAAACCAGAAAACATAGAAGTCTGCGGTTCGCCACTTAACAAGACTTTGGCGGAATATACGCAAGGGATGCCCGGGCGCGACAGGTTGGCGCAGATTATGGCTCAGATGGCCGCCATGGGAGGAGACGTGGACAAACGCGAGGAACTGACCGAGGAGATGCACGGCATTGAGAAAGTCCAGATGGACTATATCCGCCACGCCATCGCAGACAATGCCGCGACGCCGCTCGGCCCGTTCTTGCTTTTCAACAACATGGGTCTTTTCTCCTATGACGAGGTCGAGAGCTTCCAGTCCGCATTCCGCAAGGCCATGCCCACGCACAAATATGTCCGTTTCCTGGATCAGCAGTTGGCCGCCCGTAGGCAGATCAGCGAGGCTCTCAAGAGGGTCGAGCTAGGCAGCCTTGCGCCTGATTTCGTGCTGCTCAATGAGCAGGGCGACTCCGTGAGCCTCAGTTCGCTCCGTGGCTCTGTCGTGTTGCTAGACTTTTGGGCGTCGTGGTGCGCGCCATGCAGGAAGAATAACAAGACGGTTGTGGAGGTTTATAAAAAATTCGCGTCAAAGGGATTGGAGGTCGTAGGCGTGTCGGTCGATAAAGACCGCGCCGACTGGCTGACGGCCAAAGGGCAGGACGGGCTCCCTGGCATCCAGCTCATAGATAACGGCGGCGTGGCGCAAACCTATGGTGTGAAGCGCATTCCCGCCAGCTTCCTTATTGACGAGTCTGGCGTCATTGTGAGCAAGGACTCTGACAACGGCAACATATTCTACGACTTAGAGAAGCGCCTGACGAAGAAATAGAGAAGTCTAAACAAGCAAAAGATATACCTTTCAAAGTGTCACTTATAAAATCAATATCCGGAATCCGCGGCACCATCGGCGGCCGCGCCGGCGAGGGGCTCACGCCCACCGACCTTGTTCGTTTTGTCTCGGCCTATGCCACATGGGTGAGGAAAGAAAACGTAGGCAAGCGGGTAACCATTGTCGTGGGGCGCGACGCCAGAGTGTCAGGACAAATGGTGCGCAATATTGTCGTGGGCGTGCTCATGGGCATGGGAGCCGACGTCATCGACCTCGGCCTGGCCACGACTCCCACAACGGAAATTGCCGTGACGGGCGAGAAAGCCCAAGGTGGCATCATCATCACCGCAAGCCACAACCCAATGCAGTGGAACGCCCTCAAGCTACTTGACAACAAGGGCGAGTTCCTCTCCGCCGCCCAGGGGGCGGAGGTGCTGCGTATGGCGGCCGACGAGGCCTATGAGGCCGCGCCTGTTGATGAGCTTGGCCACGTGAAAGACGCGGACTATGCCGATCGACATATCGACAAGGTCTTGGCTTTACCGCTTGTCGATGCCGATGCGGTCCGTAAGGCCGGATTCTCCGTGGCGTTAGACGCCATCAACTCCGTTGGCGGCGTCATCTTGCCCAAGCTGCTCGACCGTCTTGGCGTGAAAAACGTCTACGGCCTTAACTTGGAGCCCAATGGCCGTTTTGCGCACAACCCGGAGCCTCTGCCACAGAATCTGACAGACATCTCGGCCTTGGTGCGCGAGAAAAAAGCCGATATGGGCATTGTGGTAGACCCAGACGTAGATCGCCTGGCCTTCATCTGCGAAGACGGCTCTATGTTCGGTGAGGAGTATACCATTGTGAGCGTGGCGGACTATGTGCTGTCCCACACGCCCGGCTCCACCGTGAGCAACCTCTCTTCATCGCGCGCGCTGCGCGACATCACGGAGCGGCACGGCGGCACCTACGCAGCGGCGGCCGTCGGTGAGGTTAACGTGGTGGCCAAGATGCGCGAGACGGGCGCGGTCATTGGCGGCGAGGGAAATGGCGGTGTCATATACCCCGAGTGCCATTATGGTCGCGACGCTCTCGTGGGCATTGCCCTCATGCTCACCCAGATGGCCAAGAGCGGCAAGACGCTCACCCAGCTTCGCGCCTCTTACCCCGACTATGTGATCTCTAAAAACCGCATCGACCTGCGCCCGGGTGTTGATGTTGACGCTCTCTTGGCGCGCGTCAAGGAGGCTCATAAGGCCGATAGGGTCGATGATCGCGATGGCGTCAAGATTGACTTCGCCGAGAGCTGGGTTCACTTGCGTAAATCTAACACAGAGCCCATCATTCGCATCTATGCCGAGGCGCACACACAGGCCGAGGCCGATGCTTTGGCGCAGAGCGTGAGGGGCGAGATTGAGTCGCTCATTTAGCCTCTTGCCATTGGCGTCATGTCGCTGCGTAATTGGCTCGCCGTTGTGCCATTTTGCCTTGCGTTGTCGGGAGGTTGCGTGGCGCAGACCGCATACTTTGGCGCCGATGCCGTGGTGCGTTGCCGCATTGCCAACCGTTGGGTCGTGCGTTGCGCGGCGGGGGCGGGGCGCGTGTCAGCGGCTGAGCCTTATGCTGCCCTGACGTTTGGCGCTGGCGGGGGGTATAAAGTAAGCCCCGATGCCACAGTGGCGGCCTATGGGCTGGTGCAGCAGGCCAACTACACGCACATTGGCAACCGCGACGTCTTGTTTCGCCTTGTCGAGTCCATAAGCTGGAGGAGGGCCTCAGGGTTCTTCTTCGGCTTTCTTTTTGAGCAGAGGCGGCTGCTCTTCCGCCCTATGGGCTACGTGGTCAGCACGTCATGCTTTGGGGCTTTGGCCGGTTATGGTCATGAGTGGGCGGCCTCTGGTGTCGCGCTAGACGCGCGATGTCTGCTTATGGCCAATATGAAGAGTGAGAACACATCGGCCAAGTTCATACAGAGGCTGAAACCGAGCGTCTCTTTGCGCAAGCGGTTGAGTGGCGGTATGGCCGTGGGGCTAGACTGCTCATACGCCTTGTTCGGGGAGCGGCAAATTTATGTTGAGGACCGGCATAAGATGTGGGGGGTGCGGATGGCTGTTGACATTAACATGGGCAACCGAAAAGACAGAGCGAAAAAGATGGAATAAGAAGAGATTCAAATTAACCCTAGCCGCTCATTAGTCCTTTGAATATTGAGAAAAGGCGGGTAAATTTGCCAACGTAAAAACCAAAGAACCAGCCACGGCCGCTTAGAACCCGGCGGTGGCGCAATAAAATAAAAAATACTACTATGGCATACAAGATTAGTGATGACTGCATCTCTTGCGGCACGTGCGCAGGTGAGTGTCCCGTTGAGGCAATCCATGAGGGTGAGAACCACTACGAGATTGACGCAGACAAGTGCATGTCTTGCGGCACTTGCGCAAGCGCCTGCCCCACCGAGGCCATCAAGGAGGTATAAAGACGCATAGGGCCGGGCTGTGGCTCGGCATCTTGTGCGGTTAGAATAAAGCGGGCCGTCTGGAATATTTTTCCAGACGGCTCGCTTTGTTTGTAATTATAAGGAGAATTCGCGCGGTATGTGGTGTTTCAAGAAGCCCCGAATAATCTCTCCCACACCTCCTCAATTCGCCTAGCTATTTTGAAGGCCAACACGGGCGGCACGGCATTGCCGATGACCTTATATGCCCCTGACGCGCTCAGACGCATCTCTGGTATTATGAAGGGGTAGTCTGGCGGGAAAGTCTGGATGAGCGCGCACTCTCGTGGCGTGAGCCTACGCTCAGGCAGCCCTGCCGCAAGCTCGTCGGCGTGCTGGCCGCCATGCCCCGCGCTGAGGCGGCGGAACTCTATGTTGCCATGGTGCTCTGAGCGTATTGTGGGCCCCAACCCCGCCGTGTGAATCTCTGTCTGCCCCTGCCCCTTGGCCAGATATTTGGCGTGTGAGAAGACGTTTTGTGAGGGGTCGGCGCTCTCGCCCGGCTCTCGCAGGCCGTGCAGCACGTCTTGCGTGGTCACAATGGGCAGCAGGCCTTCCCCTGTGGCGGTGCAGGCGTGCGTGGGGGCGGGGTAGGGGTCAAACAGCGGGTCGGTTTTGTCGCCCTCCAGGGCGGCCAGTGCCTCTGGGCGAAGCGCATTGCGGCGAATGCCGATGAATATCACCCTTTCGCGGCTCTCTGGCACGCCATAGTTCCCCGCATGGAGAACCTGCGGAGGCAGGACCACGTAGCCGCCATCTCCTGCGCTGGCGAAGTCGCGTTGGATGATGTCTTTCACGTCGCCAAGGCTAACAAGCCCTTTGACGTTTTCTGCCACAAACATCAGCGGGCTTGTGGCGTCGATCACCTGCTTCATCCAGAAATATAGCTTGCCGCGTGTCTCCTCGCTCGGCTCATCTTCGGTGCGCCGCTTGCCGTCGTGGCTCTTGCCAGAGTTGAAACCCATCCTTTTGCCGGCCACGCTGAAGTCTTGGCACGGGAAGCCGCCCGTGACAATGTCTATGCCGCTGGGGAAGACGCTCTCACCCGCTTTTTGGCGTTTCACCAAGTCCACCACGCTCTCGCGCGAGTATGCGCCGCCGTCTTTGCCAAAGCGGCTCATATATGCCTTCCATGCCGCGGCGGCCTCAGGAAGGATGTCGTTGGCGAAAACGGTCTCAAACCTTGTCCGGCGCAGCAAGACCCAGTCGGCGTTGAGCCGCCGCTCTATGGCCTCCGGTTCCGAGGCGAAGGCTTTGTCCGGGGCTATGAAGCCACCCTCTATGCCCAAATCCATTCCGCCGCAGCCCGAGAAGAGGGACAGGACGTGGAGTGGCCGTCCTGCGGGTCGCCGCAGCGAGCTATAGTCAGGCAGATTGGAGTCTGCGATTAAATCAGACGCGGTTTTTATGTAGGGGGTCATGGGAATGTGCCTAAAGAAAAAAGTAGGACGATATTTTTTACGTGCGAAGTTACGAAATTAATGCCGCCCGCAGGCGCGTGTGGAGTGTCTACCCGCGCTTTGCTTATATTAGCGGCAAAAATGACGATGTATGGAAGGTGTTGACCCTCTGCCACGATGCCGATGGTGCAACGTGCGTAACCCACTCTATGTGGACTATCATGACAACGAGTGGGGCGTGCCTCTGCACGATGACGCTCGGCTTTTTGAGATGCTCATCTTGGAGTCTTTCCAGGCGGGGCTGTCGTGGGAGTGTGTGCTGAATAAGCGTGAGGCGTTCCGTATGGCTTTTGACGGTTTCCGCGCCGCCAAGGTGGCCGCCTATGATGCCGCCAAGGTCGAGGCGCTGTGCCAAGATTCAGGCATTGTGCGCAATAGGCTTAAGATATGTGCCGCCATCGGCAATGCGCGGGTTTTCTTGGCCATTCAGGGCGAGCTCGGCTCTTTCGATGCCTATTTATGGGGGTTCACGGACGGCCGCGTGGTGCAAGAGGTTGGCAAAGTCACGTCGCCGCTCTCTGACAAGATTTCGGCCGACTTGCGCCGCCGAGGCATGAAGTTCGTCGGCAGCACCATAGTATATTCGCTCCTCCAGGCCGTGGGGGTCATCAGCTCCCACGATGTTGGCTGCTATAAGTCGCAGACCAGTGCGGGGTTGCCAAGATAAGCGGGCCTACATGTCTTTCAGGGGCGTGTTCCCTGCCGCCGCGCCTTTCTCTCGCATGGCGTCGGCCGCGGCGCACATCTTGGCGAAGTCGTCAGACGACGTGAGGTGGATCTTGTCATCATCACCCAAGGCGTCCAATTTTGCGCAGACGAGGTTTGGCGTGACCTCGTTCACGTCGATTGCGGGGATGAATGTGCGCGGCTCTTTGTCTCCGTCCGCCTTGAGCTCGGCCAGCAGCCCAACCGCCTTTAGCTTCTCTGCAAGTGAAAAATACAAAGGCTGCGAAATTTCCATATCCTCCGCCATCTCCAGCCCGCTGGGTCTATGACCGTGACTCTCAAACGCCTTCACGGCCTTATACATAATCAGCAGAGACAGGCGGCGGCGCAGGTTGGCACTCACCACCCTCACGCCATGCTCCATGCTGTAGCGGCTCACGTTCTGTATTGAGAACGCAATCTTGCAGCCTGCCAAGACTATAGTCCACGTGAGCTGTAGCCAGGCCAGCAGCAGCGGCAGGAAAGCGAAGCTCCCGTAGATGGCGCCCGCGCTGTTCATGCCGATCTGGACCGTGATGTAGGCCCACTGGACCAGTTGGAACGCGGTGCCAGTGATGATGCCGGACACCACCGCAGCCTTGATCTGGACTTTGGTGTTTGGCAAGACAAGGTAGAGAAGTGAGAAGACGAGCCACAGTATGACATATGGGGCGAAGCCTAGCAGCAAGTCCTGTAAAGGGGAGAGCGAGCCGTTAAGGTACTCTTTTAGCGATGAGCGGAGCACTATGTTGGCGCTGAGGGCCATGATGAGCAAGATGGGGGTGAAGATCATTATGCAGACGTAGTCCGTCAGCTTCCTCACCATTGAGCGCGATGAGGACACGCACCACATGGCGTTGAAAGCGGCCTCAATATTGTTTAGCAACTTGAAGACGGAATAGAGCAGCATGACGACGCCCACTCCGGCAATGATTCCACCCTTGGTGTTCTCCAACGCGCCTGTGGCGAAGCCCATGACGTAGTTCGTCAGCTCGTCAGAGTTAAGGTTTTGGCGCAGATAGTTCGTCAGGAGACTCTCCAACCCAAACCCTTTGGCTATGGCGAAAGCCAACGCAAGGGCCGGCACGAGAGACAGCAGAGTGTAATATGTAAGGGCCGAGGCTCTGACGGTGGCTTTCTGCTCAATGAACTCGCGGATTGTCATGACCACGATTTTTAGCACGCCATAGGCGGAGCGCGTCAGGCGGCCAAGCTCTGACGAGTCTTTCCGCCAAAGCCCTGTCTCAATAAACTCGCGGCATCGGTTTATGATGTTATTGCTGTCGTTGCTCATGGGTGTTGGTGCAGATGTCTCCCGCTCTGTGTTTTGTGGTGGTGGGGAAAAATAATCCCTCGGCCGATTGGGCTAGCCACGCCCGCTTGCGACCGAGGGATTACTCTTTTATCAGATGTTGACGGCCGTAGGTGTTCGAGTCCTGCGGCTGGTCATTTGAGCCTTATGGCTACTTCTTGGCTGCCGTTGCGTCAGCTGCCGCGGCAGCCGCTGCTGCTACTGCTGCGCGGGTAGACTTGACGGCTGCTACGACCGCGCTCTTGGCGTTGAGTATCTCAAGATTGTCGTAGTGGAGGTCGCCTACCTTGATAACCTGGCCAAGGCCGAGGCTGGTGATGTCTACGTCGAGAACGTCCGGCAGGTTGGCCACGAGGCCCTTGACGTTGAGCTTGCGCATCTCGATCTGGAGCTTACCACCGGCCTTGACACCCTCACTGTGACCAACAATGTTGAGGGGCACGCCAATGGTGACAGGCTTATCATCGCTAATCTGAAGGAAGTCAACGTGCAGGATTCGCTCCGAGATGGGGTGGAACTGAATGTCCTTCAAGATTGCCTTCATTGCCTTGCCGTCAACGGTGAGGTTGACGATGTATACGTTAGGGGTGTAGATGAGGCCGCGGAAGTCAGCCTCAGGGACAGAGAAAGCAATCTCCTCCTCGCCACCGTAGACGATGCAGGGGATGTTGCCATTGCGGCGGAGTTCTTTGGCAGCCTTCTTGCCGCCGCACTCACGCTTCGTACCTTTGATGTCAAAAGTTTGCATTACGCGTCGTTAAATTGTTGTGTTACTCAAAATTAAGTCCTGTGCACTCTCTGCACTGCATGATAAGCTTAATCTCCCATCACACTTTGCATCTTAATGCGCCGCAAAGTTACTATTTTTCTTTTTTGTTTGCCCCATCAATGCGGCCTTTGCCTTCATTTCTTCACCACAACTTGGCTGTAGGCCGTATTTTTCCGCTAGTGTGTTTTCCGTGTGTGCCCTGCCGCGGCCAGTGCCGCGCGCCTTTTTGGGGAGTGCTTTTCGAAGAGCTAAAAAACCGCCCTGCGGCAATGCGCGGGGCGGGTCATACTTCGTCTGGCGTCTTGTTTCTTTCCTACTTGCGGAAGAGGAAGTGCTTGGTTATGGTCTCGTTGTTGTATACGCAAGCTATGGTCTCGGCAAACATGTCGGCCACGGACAGAACCTTGATCTTATGGCTCTGCTGGCGCAACGGGATGGAGTCCGTTATGATGACCTCCTGCACCTGCGACCGCTCAATGTTGTCGAACGCCGGGCCGGAGAGCACGCCGTGCGAGGCGAAGGCCCTGACGCTCAACGCGCCCTGCTCCATCATCTTGTCTGCCGCGGCGCAGAGGGTGCCGGCGGTGTCGATCATGTCATCGAGCAATATGACGTTCTTGCCCTTGACGTCGCCAATCACGCGCATCTCGCCCACCACGTTGGGGCGCGGGCGGTGCTTGTGGCATATCACCATAGGCACGTCGAAATATTTGGCATAGCTGTTCGCCCTCTTGGAGCCTCCGGCGTCTGGCGAGGCCATGACCATGTCGGAGAGGCCAAGCTGCTCAATGTAAGGCACGAAGATGGTGGACGAGTAGAGGTGGTCCACAGGGATGTTGAAGAAGCCCTGAATCTGGTCGGCATGGAGGTCCATGGTGATGACGCGGTCCACGCCGGCCGCCGCCAAAAGGTCGGCCACGAGCTTAGCGCCTATGGCGACGCGGGGCTGGTCTTTGCGGTCTTGACGGGCGAAGCCGAAGTAGGGGATCACCGCGTTGATGCTAGCTGCGGACGCGCGCTTGGCAGCGTCGATCATCATGAGGAGCTCGAAGAGGTTGTCCGAGGGTTGGAACGTGCTCTGAATCAAGAACACGTGCGAACCACGGATGGTCTCGTTGTACATCGTCGTGTACTCGCCGTCTGAGAAGAGCAGTTTGTTAACTTTGCCAAGTTCCTGCCCAAAAGAGGCGGCAATTTTCTCGGCCAGGTATTTTGTTGCCGAGCCCGAGAAGATTTTGACGGATGATTGAGGTTGCATTGCTATGCCTTGTCTTAATTATTGGTTGCGCTGGGCCGCGCCGTCCGCCAATGGCGAACTGTTATTGGCTCCGCGCTCGCAAAAGTAGCAAAAAAGTCTTAGGGAAAAGACGATTTGAGACATAATCCTTTTCGCCTTCGCACCGAACTCACGGGTTATATCTGCTGCCCCGCAGAACCTCTTGCGCGTCTGGCAATTCCATCAGCTGGCCAAGCGAGATGTCTGGGTGGTTTCTGGCGTAGCCGCGCACAATGTTATAGGCGCAATATGTGGCCGCGCGGCCTGGCGACTTGTTGCCGAAATAAGACGTGAACGGCCCTTCGTTCACAATCTTGCATTTGTCTTGCATTGAGGTGCTATACAGCAATTTGTGTTCCGCCAAATAGGCCCACATCCTTGCCTCGTTTGCCTTGCACCATTCCACCTGTTCCTCCGTCATGCCAAGCAGCGTGGGTTCGTCAATGCCCGGTATGCAGCGGTGTGTGGCGTAGAGCGTCTTGCCCTGGTAGATGAGCGCGGTCAAGACGTCGTCTTTGCCAGACGTCTCCGGCGTTGTGGAGTATATCCATGCCTTCACCAGGTCGCTGACCAGCCAGTTCAGGTCACGCGTCTGGCGCGCGTAGACGGGAATCTGTAGCCACTCGTAAAATCGGCACTTGGCTCCCAGATAATGCTCTATGCCAAACGATATGTAGGTGGAATCCACAAACATACGGTCGTTGAAGCCGGAGAAGTGGCAATACACGTCAGTGGGGACTGGCTTGCCGGGGAAGAGAGCGGCAAAGCAGCTGAAAGCGTCAGAGATGTCGCTGTCTGCATCCAGCCGGTCGTATACGCTGTCGCATGCCGCCATCACCTCGCCATTTTCCTCCGCGCTCAAAAAACGCTCCAGCTCGGCGGAGAAGCCGGGGTCGCCAGGCAGCCCTATGCGCAACTCGCCTGCACAAAACGTGTCAAAGTAGCCGCCATATTTGCGTTCCAGGTTGGCTGCCAGGCTGTCGGCGCTTATTGGGCCTCCGAGCATCAAGTCCTTGTAAAACGGCTTGACGCTCAGGCTGATCTCGTGTCCGCTGGTGTCGGGGCGGCTAAACTCGCCGCCACACGCCGTGAGGCCGGCGACCATGGCGGCGGCAAGGCTCGCGCCTATGAGGTTCTGCTCAATATGCATGGCTCAAAGGTCTGTTGGGAGGCCTATTTCTTGTTCTTTTCCGCAAATGCCTTCGCCTGCTCCGCAATGAGCGCCGCGTCATCAAAATAGTTGATGCGCATAGCTTTGCGGACATCGGCGAGTGTCTGGGCGGCCACTTCGCGCGCCTTGTCGCACCCGTGCTTCAAGATGTTGTACACTTCCGGTATGTCCTTCTCATACTCGGCCCTGCGGGCGCGGATGGGCTTGAGCTCCTCCTCCAATATCGCGGTGAGGAACTTTTTCACCTTGACATCTCCAAGTCCGCCGCGGCGGTAATGGTCTTTCAGCTCGTCCAGGTTGGCATATTCCGGCCAGTAGGCGGCGAAATGCTCCGGGCGGCAGAAGGCGTCGAGATAAGTGAAGACGGCGTTGCCCTCAATGTGCCCCGGGTCCTCCACCCGCAGGTGGGCGGGGTCGGTATACATCACTTTCACTTTCTTTTTCACCTCGGCTTCGGAGTCAGACAGATATATGCAGTTTCCGAGGCTCTTGCTCATCTTGGCTTTGCCGTCGGTGCCGGGGAGGCGGAGGCAGGCCGCGTTGGAGGGCAGGAGGATCTCTGGCTCGACGAGGGTCTCGCCATAGGTCTGGTTGAAGCGGCGCACAATCTCGCGGGCCTGCTCAATCATGGGTTCCTGATCTTCTCCGGCCGGCACTGTGGTGGCGCGGAACGCCGTTATGTCTGAGGCCTGGCTTATGGGGTAGGTGAAGAAGCCCACGGGGATGGAGGTCTCGAAGTTGCGCAGCTGGATCTCTGTTTTGACGGTCGGGTTGCGCTGCAAGCGCGAGACGGTGACGAGATTCATATAATAAAATGCCAACTCCGTCAGCTCAGTCACGTAGCTCTGGATGAAGAGCGTGCTCTTGCTGGGGTCGAGACCCACGGAGAGGTAGTCCAATGCGACTTCTATGATGTTCTGGCGAATTTTGTCTGGGTTGTCTGCGTTGTCGGTCAGTGCTTGGGCGTCGGCTATCATGATAAAGATCTTGTCGAACTCGCCGGAGTTCTGCAACTCCACGCGCCGGCGGAGCGACCCTACGTAATGTCCCAAGTGCAGGCGGCCCGTCGGGCGGTCGCCAGTCAGGATTATCTTCTCCTTCTTTTGATCCATTTTGAGTGAGGATGAGGTATTGTGGGCGCGGCGTGTGGCAACCGGCAGTGGCGTCGTTTGCCGCGCTATGTTAATTCCTAATGTTACCTGCGCAAAAATAATCATTCTGGCGAAAACAAAGAGGCGCGCAGCCTTTGCCGTGGGGCCAAAAGTGCTGATGTAAGTGGATGGCATCGTCTTTTGCCATTAATTGACAACTCTATTTTTTCTAAAAATGTCTTTAATTTTTCGTGACGGCGGGTGCGCTATTCAAAGGCTGGAAGAGTGTTTTTGTTATGGGATTGTTTTGTTTAATTGATTGTTAAGCAATAAAGTATTGGTAAGTGGAGATGGCGTTGCCGCAGGCTGCCGGAAACAAATTATACCTCAAAAATTATCATTAGCACGCACCCGCCTTTCTAAAAGAACCTTAATTTTGTTTTTGCCTGTTTGGCGAACAGGGCAAACCTGCCTCGTCGGGCGGACATTGATTACAAATCAATAATACGTCTTATGATAAACAATCAGAGAATCAAACAAAGCAGCAGATTTGCGCTTATGGCGTGGCTGCTGGCCTTGCTCCTGTGTGTGCAAGGCGTGGTGGCCTCTGACTGCCTCGCGCAGCAGCAGACTGCCAAGGGTAATGTCGTCTCAAAGGCGGACGGCCAACCCCTGCCCGGTGTAAATGTGGTTGTGAAAGGTACCACCACTGGCACCATCACGGATTTCGACGGCAACTACTCCTTGTCTGTCGATAATGGCCAGACGCTCGTCTTCTCTTTCTTGGGATTCAAGAATCAGGAGGTAGTCTTTGCCGGCCAACCCATCAATGTCTCGC
>CAKUVM010000023.1 GCA_934699135.1 uncultured Bacteroidales bacterium | reverse complement strand
CGTCAATCTGCACGTCGGTGCCGTCCACTTTGAGGGTGAAAGCCCCGTTGCGCTCAAAGGTTGCAATTTCGTGCGTTGTCATTTTGGCCATCTCCGCCGCAATGCCCTTCATCAGCTTGCCATATTTGGGGCCGAGAGTCTTGAAGTTGGGCTTGATGCGCTTTTTTAGTATTCCGTCGTCTTCTGTCACGAACTGCAGCTCCTTGACGTTGACCTCCGTGAGGATGAGGTGCTGTATGGAGCTCACCTGCGCCTTGAAGTTGTCATCTGCCGCCGGGATCATTATCTTGGCGAGGGGCTGGCGCACCTTGATGTTCACCTTGCGGCGCAGAGCCAAGATCATGGAAGATATGCTCTGCGCATAGCCCATGCGCTCCTCAAGGGGCTTGTCTACAAGCGCAGGATCAGCCGCCGGCCAGTCTGCCAGATGCACGGTTCTGGACTGGTCGCCCATCAGGTCGCGGTATATGCGATCGGAGATGAACGGCGCGACGGGCGCGCTCATTATGACCACCTTGCGCAGGCACTCAAAGAGCGTCTGATAGGCGGCCAGCTTGTCCTGATCCATTGTGCCTCCCCAGAAACGCTTGCGGTTGAGGCGGACATACCAGTTGGAGAGGTTCTCCATGACGAAGTCTTGTATGGCTCGACCGGCACGCGTGGGCTCGTAGCTCTCCATGGCGTCCGTGACCTCGGCCACAAGGCTATTGAGGAGTGAGATTATCCACCTGTCAATCTCAGGCCTCTCTGCCACTGGCACAAGAGGCTCCGCGCCGGTGAAACCGTCGATGTTGGCATAGAGGGCGAAGAAGGAGTATGTGTTGTATAGAGTGCCGAAGAACTTGCGACGCACCTCGTCTACGCCAGCCACGTCGAATTTGAGGTTATCCCACGGCTGGGCGTTGGTGAGCATATACCAGCGCAGTGCGTCTGGGCCGTATTTCTCAATCACCTCGAACGGGTCCACAGCGTTGCCAAGCCTCTTGGACATCTTGTTTCCGTTCTTGTCCAGCACAAGGCCGTTGGAGATGACGTTTTTGAACGCCACGCTGTCAAAGCACATGGTGGCGATGGCGTGGAGGGTGAAGAACCATCCGCGCGTCTGATCGACGCCCTCGGCGATGAAATCGGCCGGGAACAACAGGTCGTCCTTATGCTCAAACGGGTAGTGATATTGGGCATAAGGCATGGCGCCGCTGTCGAACCACACGTCTACAAGGTCGGGCTCGCGCCTCATGGGTTTGCCACTGGGCGAGACGAGGACCACGCTGTCGATGTATGGGCGGTGGAGGTCAATGTTCTTGGGGTCGTAGTTTGCGGCGGACATGTCGCCCACCTTGAAGTTCCTGTAAGGGTTGGAGGTCATGACTCCCGCCTCGACGGCCTTGTCAATCTCCGCCATCAGCTGCTCCATGGAGCCGACACATATCTCCTCGCGGCCATCTTCAGTGCGCCAGATCGGGAGCGGCGTGCCCCAGAAGCGGGAGCGGCTCAAGTTCCAGTCTTGCAGGTTCTCCAGCCAGTTGCCAAAACGTCCGCTACCAGTATACCGCGGCTTCCAGTTGATGGTGTTGTTAAGCTCTATGAGCCTGTCTTTCACCGCCGTGGTCTTGATGAACCAAGAGTCTAGCGGGTAGTAGAGGACGGGCTTGTCTGTCCTCCAGCAATGAGGATAGCTGTGGACGTGCTTAGCGATTTTGAACGCGCGGCCCTCCTCCTTGAGCTTCATGCAGATGTCAAGGTCGAGGGTCGGGGCGTCGGGGGCCAGAGTGTCATCGTAGGCATTTTTGACGTAGCGGCCCTGGAACTCGGCGTAAGCCTTCTCATTGAGGAAATTCCTGACGTAGTCTGGGTCGAGGTCCTCAATCAGGAAGAACCTGCCGCGGCGGTCAACCATCGGCTGCTGCTTGCCGTTCTTGTCTACAAACATGAGCGCGGCGATGCCGAAGTTGCGCGCCACGCGGGCGTCGTCCGCTCCGAAGTCTGGGGCTATGTGGACAATGCCCGTACCGTCTGACGTGGTGACGTAGTCGCCGCTTATCACCTCGAAGGCTTTGCCGTCTGGTTTGGCGAAGGGCAGGAGCTGCTCATAGGAGATGCCAATGAGCTGCTTGCCGGTGAATTCGCCTAGCACGGCATATGGGATGTTCTTATCCCCCTCCTTGTATTCGTCAAAAGGCTTGCCCTCCATCTCGGTGTTAAAATAAGACGACACCAGGTCTTTGGCAAGCACGACGGCCTCAAGCTGGCCGGAGTAGGGATTAAAAGTCTTGATGAGCTGGTAGACAATCTTCTCTCCCACGCACAGCGCGGTGTTGGAAGGTAGAGTCCACGGCGTGGTGGTCCAAGCCAAGAAGTAGACGGGCAAGCCGCCCGCCGTCTGGAACAAGGTCTCGCTCTTGGAGTCTCTCTTGACGGAGAACTGCGCCGTGAGAGTGGTGTCCTTCACGTCGCGGTAGCACCCTGGCTGGTTCAGCTCGTGGCTGCTGAGGCCGGTGCCTGCGGCGGGCGAGTAGGGCTGAATGGTGTAGCCTTTGTAGAGGAAACCTTTGTCGTATAGTTGCTTGAGCAGCCACCACAGGCTCTCGATGTATCGGTTGTCGTAGGTGATGTAAGGATCGTCCATGTCGATCCAATAGCCCATCTTCTCGGTCAGATCGCCCCAAAGGTCAATATATTTCATGACCTCTTTGCGGCAGGCGGCGTTGTACTCGTCAACAGAGACCTTGCCTCCGATGTCCTCTTTCGTGATGCCGAGCATCTTCTCAACGCCCAGCTCCACGGGGAGGCCGTGGGTGTCCCACCCCGCCTTGCGAACCACTCGGAAGCCGCGCTGCGTCTTGTAGCGGCAAAAGGCGTCTTTTATGGAACGCGCCAAGACGTGGTGAATACCAGGTTTGCCGTTGGCCGATGGCGGGCCGTCATAGAATACGAAATCGGGATGCCCCTCCCTCTCTTTCAGACTGTTGCGGAAAGCATCCTCGCGCCTCCAGCGCTCGAGGACATCCTTGCTGAGCTCGGTGAGGTCCAAGCCCTTGTATTCGGCAAATCTCTTGCTCATGGAATAAAAAGTTCTTAGCTTATTGGCAAGCCCCCGCCAACGCCCCGAAGACGGCGGCAGCGGGTCTAATTTTCGGCGTGCGAATTTAGCAATTATATGACTTAAAAGCAATATGGGTCACCCCCCCCGCAGCCCCTACCTCCTAGCCGCGAAGAAGAGGCGGACCAGCTCCGCCGCCTCGGCCGCGCCCACTCCGCGCGAGACTTCAGTCTTGGGGTGGAGAGGCGACGGGGACAGGCGGGCGTAGCCCCTCTTGTCATCAGACGCCCCGTAGACAATCCGCCCCACCTGCGCCCACGCCAACGCCCCGGCGCACATGGCGCATGGCTCTAGAGTGACGTAGAGGGTGCAGTCGCTGAGGTATTTTGCCCCAAGGCGTTGCGCCGCGGCTGAGATGGCGATCATCTCGGCATGGGCGGTCACGTCATGCAGCCTCTCAGTCTGGTTGCGCCCGCGACCCACAATCTTGCCGCGGCACACGACCACCGCGCCCACGGGTATCTCACCCTCACGCTCGGCCTGTCGAGCCTCGTTCATGGCCTCGGCCATCCACTTGCCATCGGCGCGAGCCTGGGCCTCGGCCTCCTCCGCCTTCGTCATCTCCTCCTGCGGTTTGTGGGCTGCTTCCCGAACTTGCGGACGTAGGCAGCCGGCGCATAGGCCCGGGTGGAGAAGTCGACGTGGATGTCCCAGTTTTGGCGGACGTTGACTTTCTCCATATAGAAGATCAGCTTCTCAGGCTGTCGGCGTTCGCTCCACTTGCCTGGGTCCCACTTGCCGTTTCTGTTGTCGTCTTGCAATATGCGGAGCATATAGTCGCCCTGCGGAATGTATTTGAAACCGGCCTTGCCGTTGGGTTTCAAGTAGTTTTGTCTCAGAACCTTGCCGCGCGTGTCGGTGAGTTGGAGCAGCGCGTTGGTTGGCACGCTGTCCACATCGACGTAGAGCGTGCCATACTTGTCTAGGCTAGTGACGCTAACCGTCTGGCTCATGGGGCCGTTGACTAGCCCGTAGATGTCGGTGGCCGCGGCGGAGTCAACAACCACCACATATTGCCCGCCCGGCTCCCACTTAAATTTCATGGCCTTGCGGCATATGTTCACCGAGTCGTCGACCTGAGTGAACGCCACCGGCCTCTGGAGCGTGTCCACCTTTTGGAAGAGATGCACGGAATCCCACACGAGGGAGGCGAACGGCGTTGGGGAAGTTAGGGACAGCTCGGCATAAGGAGCCACGCCGCTTGGCAGTTTAAGCTTCAATGTCTCCACCTTGGGCTTCTCCTCCTTCACTTTCCGGCGGCGACGCGCCGAGCGGTCTTCCGCCTTCTTTTTCTCAAAATGCCACTCCTTGAGGGTGTCGGTGCGCTCCACAAGCTCGCCCAAACTGTCTTGGACAAGATAGTTGATCGCCAAGACCACAGAGTCTTTCTTCCACACCGTGGTGTCTGTCATCCAGACCTGCACGGTGTCGTTGGTGGGGCTGTATTGGAACACGGCCACATCTCTGCCCTCTTGACCCACAAACGATACCTTGGGGCGGCGGCTCATGGGCTTGTTGAGCGTGAGCGTCACTTTGTTGCGCTCTTTGCGCTCGTCAGACTTGACGTACTGGTCATAGACATCTTCATCAAAGGCGAAGAGAGCGAGGGAGTCTGGCGTGAAGACGAGCGTGTCTCGCAGAGTGGGAGCGTAGTAATATTTCACCGTGTCGTTGACCACGTATGTGGAGTCGGTCCTCACGCTGTCGGCCACTTGGCGAGTCTCGAAAGACGGCGTGACGTGGCGTCCGAGCCATGCGATTTTCTCGCCCGGCTGGTCGAAGAGGAAGTTGCGGTTTTGGTCATCAAGAGCGTATACGTCATACTCCGCCCCCGCCGGGACGTTCTTGATGGCGAAGCGGCCCCTGGCGTCGGTCTTGGCCACCCTGATGGGCGCGGCCTTGCAAAAAGCGGTGTCGGTCAGGTTGGCGTGGAGCAAGACGTAGATGCCCTCCACGGGCATGACGGTCTGGGCGTCATAGACGTTGCCGGAGATCATCATGGAGTCGGTGCTCTCGCCCGTGGAGAAGGTGAAAGTGAAGTTCTCATAGACGTTGCCCTCGTTGAGGTCGGAGAGGCAGTCGGCAAAGTCTAGCGTATAGGTGGTGGCGGGTTGCAGCTCACCTTCAAAAGAGACCTTCACCTGCTTGCCGTGCGCCTCCACCCTCGGTTTCTTGGCCGTGGGCGGTGACATGACAAACTTCTGGTCGGCATCCTTCAGCTGCACGTTCTCGTCAAAGACAATGGTGACGGCGTTACCGCTAAAACCCGTGGAACCAGCCGCGGGCGTGGAAGACATCATGACGGGCGGACGCACATCCTTCGGGCCGCCAGTGGGGGTGCCGGGGTTGGCGCACCCCCACACCATGGCCACAAGAGCCGCCCCTATGCCCGCGGCTCGCATGGCGCCGCCACGAGATGGGAAGAGATTATCGTGTTGAGACACTGTATGGCTAAGTTATTGACGCCGCTAAGTTAGCAAAAAGAGGTGACGTAGGCCAAAAGGCCATCTGACGCGAAAAGGCCTTACCTTTGCCGCCATAACGCAACGCCATCAGCAGAGCCAGATGAGAGACACCAAATCGCCCTACACAAGGGCCGACAACCCCGAGGCGCGGACGGCATGGGAGTGCCTCCTGCGCACGGGAGTGAGCATTTTCCTGACCGGACGCGCCGGGACGGGCAAGACCACCTTCCTCCGCCGCCTGCAAGCCTCAGGCGTCAAGCGCATGGCCGTGGTGGCGCCCACGGGCGTGGCGGCCATCAACGCGGGCGGAGTCACCATACACTCATTCTTCCAGTTGCCGCCATCTCTCTTCACCCCAGGCCAACCGTTGGAGCAAAGTCGCACCATGAGACAGAGCAAGCTGAAGATGATCAGGGGTATAGACCTTCTGGTCATTGACGAGGTGAGCATGGTGAGGCCCGACCTCCTCGACGCCATAGACGCGCGCCTCAGGCAAGTGAGGCGCAGCCAGGCCCCGTTTGGCGGCGTGCAGCTGCTGCTCATTGGCGACCTGATGCAGCTGGCGCCCGTGCTGACAGAGGCCGAGGCCCCGAACTTGCTCCTGCACTACGCCTCTCCATATTTCTTTTCAAGCAAAGCCCTGGCGCAAATAAAATATTTCACCATAGAGCTCAAACACATATACCGCCAGACAAACGCCCAATTTATTGACCTGCTGAACAAAGTGAGGGACAACAATCTGGACGAGACCAGCCTCCGCACCCTCAACAGCCGATACGACCCCAAGTTCAACCCGCCCGAAAGCGAAAAATATATCCGCCTCACCACCCACAACGCCCAGGCCGAGACTCTCAACGGCCTCAAACTGGCTCAACTGGACGACATGGCGCGCACCTATGACTGCCAAACCTCCGGCACATTCCCCGAGAAATCATATCCGGCGGACAAGTCTCTGACCCTCAAAGTGGGCGCACAAGTCATGTTCCTGAAAAACGACCGCGAGGGCCGATTCTACAACGGCAAGATTGGCCACGTGGTGGACCTGACGCCCGACAGCGTGATGGTGACGAGCGACGACGACTTCGGCACCGTGGAGATAAAGGCCGAAGTGTGGCAAAACTTCTCATACGAGATGAACAAAGAGACCGGCCAAGTGGAGCAAAAAGTGGAGGGCACATTCTCACAAATACCGCTCAGCCTGGCGTGGGCCATAACCATCCACAAGAGCCAAGGCCTCACTTTTGACCGCGCCATAATAGATGCCGGCAACTCCTTCTCGCCAGGGCAGGTTTACGTGGCACTGAGCCGCTGCCGCACCTTTGAGGGCATGGTGCTCAGCACGCCCATATCACGCTCCAGCATAATGACGGACGGCAACGTGAAGGACTATCTGGACCAACAGCGCGGCCGCGAGCTGACACAAACGCAAATAGACGCTTTCGCGGCGGATTATGCCGCGGCCGCCGTGGCCGACCTTTTCGACTTCAGGGGCATAACGAGCTGCGCGGCAAGGATTTTGAGAATATTGGAGGAGAACTACGCCGCCACATACCCCGCCGTGATAGCGGAACTTTCGGCCACATTGAACCAAAGCCAAAACGAGCTGACGAGGCCGGGCCACATCTTTGCCGACCTGTGCAGGCGGCACACGGCGGCGGGCGGCAACATTTTGGAAGACGACACCTTGATGGGGCGCGCTAAGAATGGGGCCAAATATTTTGAAGACAAGGTGAAAGCCATCCTCGACCCTCTGCTCCTTACCACCGACATAACCTTGGGCAACGCCACGCTAGAGAAGCAGCGAGCCAACGCCCGCGCCTCCCTGCGCCAAGAGCTGGCCATGAAACACGCCGCGCTGCGGGCCGTGACGGCGGGCGGCTTCGACCCCGCGGCCATAGTGGCGGCGCACGCCGAGGCCGTGGCCAAAGAGCCGGAAGACACAGCGCCCAAGAGCCGCCCCAAGGCCGACGAGCGCGAGGTGGCCAACAAAGAGCTGTATCGCGAACTGAAGGCCTGGCGCGCCGAGGAAGCCCGCAAAGCGAACCGCCCCGCCTATGCCGTGGCGCCAGACAAAGTGCTGATGGACATTGCCGACGCCATGCCGACCGACAACAAGGCCCTGCTGGCCATCAACGGGATGGGCGAGGCCAAGGTCAAGCGGTTTGGCGCGGACATATTGCGCATCGTGGCCGAGTGGTTCGAGAAAGGCGCCAGGCCCGAGGCGCGCGAGCACCAGCCAGACAGCCCGGCAATGAGGCCGGACACGAGGCAGCTGACCGTGGAGGCGTTTCGCCGCCTGCACGGCGCGGAGGCCGTGGCCAAAGAGCGCGGGCTGGCTCGCAGCACCATTGTGGGACACCTGCTAGACACGATGGAGGAGACCGGGCTGGGCATCGACGACATTATGGGGCGCGAGCGGCACGGCAGGCTGCGGAGCCTGATTGAAGCGCAGGGGCCGGAAGAGACACGATATGACAAAGAGACCATGAAAGGCGAGTTCGACTACCGCGAATACCTGTACGTCCGCCACGAAGTGATGGACGAAAAAGACTAAAAGCGACGCTATGCAATTGCCATATTACCCATAATGGCTAATTTTGCCGCTAGTTGCCGTCTCGGACACCCTCACTCACTTCCTTATGACAGAGCAAGAGAAGCAAACCAAGCTAGACCAGCGATACCTGGGCATGGCCCGGATATGGTCGCTGAACTCCTACTGCGAGCGCAGGCAGGTGGGGGCGCTTATGGTGAAAGAGAAGATGATAATCAGCGACGGCTACAACGGCACGCCCTCAGGGTTTGAGAACGTGTGTGAAGAGAACGGGGTGACGAAGCCATATGTGCTTCACGCCGAGGCCAACGCCATAACCAAAGTGGCGAAGACGGGCAACAGCTCAGCCGGAGCCACGATGTACATCACGGCATCGCCCTGCATAGAGTGCGCCAAACTGATCATTCAGGCCGGAATCTCGCGCGTGGTATATTCCGAGGATTACCGCACGCCAGAAGGCATCGAGCTGCTGCGCCGCGCCGGCGTGAGAGTGGACAAAGTGGAAGAGACCATAATAATAAAGTGAAAGATGAAATACGCATGGACACTGCTGCTCATGGTCGCGGCGGCTCTGGCCGGCCTCTACTTAGGCTGGGTGAGCGGCAATAACGCGGCGAGTGGCGGCTACGGCGAAGGCCAACGCGGGCCAATGACCCTCGGCGGGGGAAAACTGGACGAGGTGTTGGAGCTTGTGGAGAACTTTTATGTCGACCCAATAGACATGGACTCGCTCCAAGAGCTGGCCATCCCGCAGGTCATGAAGCAGTTGGACCCGCACAGCGTCTACATCCCCCGCTCCGACGTGGAGCGCGTCAACGGCGAGCTTAAGTCGGACTTCGGCGGCATTGGAGTCACGTTCTCAATACGCGAAGACACGGTGCGCGTCATGTCCGTCGTGGCGGGCGGGCCATCTTCGGCGCTCGGAGTGCTGCCCGGTGACAAAATAATCAAGGTGAACGGCAAAGACTTCGCGGGCAAAGCCGCCGGCCTGACCAACCAAAAGGTGCTTGACAACCTGCGCGGAGAGATTGGCACCAAAGTGAGCATCAGCATTTTACGCCACCCTTCCACCACCCTCGACTTCGACATTGTCCGCGGCGAGATCCCGCTCATAAGCGTGGTCTCGACCTATGAGATCGCCCCAGGCGTTGGCTATATGAGGATAGACCGCTTTGCGGAGAAGACCTACGAGGAGATGATAGCCGGCATTGGCAAGCTCAAGGCCGAGGGGTGCGACAAGCTGATTGTGGACCTCCGCTCCAACGCCGGCGGATTCCTGAACGTTGTGCAGGCCATGTGCAACGAGTTTTTGGGCCGCGGCGAGATGATCGTCTACACCGAGGGCGGTCACCAGAGACGGCAGGAGAGCCGCGCCGACGGCACGGGGACGTGTCGGGACATGGGCCTGACGGTGCTCATTGACGAGTTCTCGGCCAGCGCGAGCGAGATATTCGCGGGAGCCATGCAAGACAACGACCGAGGCACCATAATAGGTCGCCGCTCTTTCGGCAAAGGCCTGGTGCAGACGGAACTGACGCTGGCCGACCAGTCGCACCTCCGCCTGACGGTGTCGCGCTACCACACGCCGAGCGGCCGATGCATACAGAGGCCATACGACCACGGCGACGAGGAGTATTACCAAGACATCAACGAGCGTTACAAGGGTGGCGAGCTGTTTAGCGCCGACAGCATAAAAGCAGACACCGCTCAAGTTTTCCACACACGCAAGGGCCGCGTGGTATACGGCGGCGGCGGCATTGTGCCAGACATCTTCGTGCCATTCGACACGGCATCCGCCTCGCGCTATCTCTACACCCTGCGCTCCAAGAGGCTGATCTACGACTACGCCATGACGTATGTGGACGGCCACCGCGACCAGCTAAAACGCCTCACGGCCCCCGACCTCATCCACCTGCTGCAGAAGACGCCGTTCATTGACGGCATCACAGCCTACGCCGCCAAATACGGAGTGGCGCGACCCGCGAGGCTGGAGGAGAAAGAGAGCCTCATCATTGCCAACGAGGTGAGGGCCTACGTGGGGCAGGCCATAAAGGACAACGACGGGTTCTACCCCATCCTTAACACCATGGACCCCGTGATAGACAAAGCCTTGGAGACGTTGAACGCCAAGAGCCTGTATTGAGTCACAAAAAGGAGGCCGGATCATTGAACGCGCGTAAGCTATTGGACAGCTGGGGGTTGGCGGGAGTCTTCGTCATCTGCTTCCTCTCCGCAACTCTCCTGCCCGGCGTGAGCGAGGTGGGCCTGGGGGCCTTGGCCGTGTGCGGCGTCTACCGCGCCGCGCCACTGGTGGCCGTGGCCTCGGTGGGCAACTGGCTCGGCAGCGTCGTCACCTACGCCACGGGGTGGATAGGCTCAGCGTGGCTGATGGGTTTGCTGGGGCTAGACGAGTCGAGCCTGGCGGGCGTGCAGGAGTGGATTGACACCTATGGCAGTCTGTGCGGACTGCTGGTGTGGGCCCCGTGGGTCGGCGACCCGCTGGCCTTGGGGCTTGGCGCGGCAAAAGCCCCTGTGGCGGCCACGTGCCTGACAATGCTGATTGGCAAAGTGGCGCGCTACGCCATAATAGTGGGCGTAGCCGTCAAAGCCAAAGACATAGTAAATAACAAAAGTAAGCTAACTAAAACTGAGAATCAAGAATGTACGACTATCTGATTGTGGGCGCGGGCCTGTTTGGCTGCGTCTTCGCTCACGAGGCAAAAAAAGCGGGAAAGAGATGCCTGGTCATTGACCGTCGCGACCACACGGGCGGAAACATCCACTGCGACAAGGTGGAGGGCATCAACGTCCACCGCTACGGCGCGCACATCTTCCACACGTCCAACCGCGAGGTGTGGGACTACGTGGGCGCACTGGCCGAGATGAACCGCTACACCAATCAGCCCGTGGCCAACTACAATGGCAAGCTCTACAACCTGCCATTCAACATGAACACGTTTTACCAGATGTGGGGCGTGACGACCCCCGCCCAGGCCGAGGCCAAGATTGCCGAGCAGAAAGCAGAGGCCGCGGAGGCCATGAGGCGAGACGGAGTCACGGAGCCCAGAAATCTGGAAGAGCAGGCGCTTATGCTCGTGGGGCGAGACATATATGAGAAACTAATAAAAGGCTACACCCAAAAGCAGTGGGGCCGCAAGTGCGCCGAGCTGCCTGCTTTCATCATCCGCCGCCTGCCGGTGAGGCTGACTTTTGACAACAACTATTTCAACGACACATATCAGGGCATCCCAATTGGCGGGTATAACGTTTTGACGGACAAGCTTCTCGAAGACACCGAGGTGCGCACGGGCGTTGACTACGCCAAAGACCGCGCGGAGCTGGACAAGCTGACGCGCAAGGTGGTCTTCACCGGCGCGGTGGATGAATATTACGGTTTCCGCTTCGGCCACCTGCAATATCGCACCGTGAGGTTCGAGACCGAGACGCTGGCCATGGATAACTTCCAAGGCAACGCCGTGATAAATTACACGAGCGCAGACGTGCCATACACCCGAATCATTGAGCACAAGCATTTTGAGTTCGGCCACCAGCCCAAGACAGTCATCTCGCGAGAGTACTCAACAGAATGGCAGCCAGGCATGGAGCCCTACTACCCCGTAAACGACGCGGCAAACGGAGCCATAGCCGCCAAGTATGCCGAACTGGCGCAACACGAGAGCGGAGTGATATTTGGCGGCCGACTGGCTGAATACAAATATTACGACATGGACAAAGTGGTGGCCAGCGCGCTCGCCGCAGCCGCCAAAGAGTTGCACGCCGGCAAATGACACCACTCACGCCAATGCCACACACCACCCATAAACGAAGACCAACGGACAGAGACAATGATAAAGGCTAAAAGACTGTTTGTGGCCCTCGCCGCCCTGCTGACCCTAGGGATGGCGACAGACATGGCCGCACAGAACAACATTGACTACAAGACTGTGGACGTGAGCCAAATCCCCGAAGCGCAGATAAGGGCGCAGGCCACCAAACTGCAAAAGGCCGGCGTGACGCTAGACGAGGCCCTCGACGCCGCGGCGCAAAAGGGAGCCACGAGCAAGCAGTTGTCTCAGCTCAAGGTGCGACTGTCAAAGTATCTGAAGAACAGCACAAAAAACACTAAGAACAGCACCACGGCAGACGGCGACTTGGGCCTCACAGACGACCCGCAAGAGCAAGACACCGACTTGGCGCAGGCCGAGGCGCGGAAAATAAACTTCACGCACGAGGACTCCCTCCTATTCGGCTTCGACATATTCAACCGCTCGGGCCTGACTTTCGAGCCCTCGACCAACATGGCAGTCGGGGACGCCTACGTGGTGGGCATTGGCGACGCCATAGACATTGACATATACGGCGCGGCGGAGCAGTCTTACAGCCTCACGGTGGGCAAAGACGGAAGCCTGAGCATCCCCATGGTAGGCCCTGTCAAAGTGGGAGGCCTGACCATGGCCGATGCCAAGGCCGCCATCATGGGGCGGCTGCGCTCCATATATAGCGACATGGGCGGGCGCACCAACGCCTCCATCCGCCTGGCACAGGTCAAGCCAGTGAGGGTGAGCGTCATAGGAGAGGCGTTCATACCCGGCACCTACACCGTGTCTGCCTCGTCATCGCTCTTCAACGTGCTGTATCTCAGCGGCGGCCCCAGCTCCAAAGGCTCTTACCGAGACATACAGCTCATCCGCGGCGGTCGCATCGTGGCGCACCTAGACGTCTACGACTTTCTCGTCAACGGCAAGAATGACGTCAACGTGAGCCTGGCCGATGGCGACATCGTCATGATCCCGACCTACATAAAGAGGGTCAAGACGGGCGGCGAGTTTAAGCGCGTCGGCTATTTTGAGGCCAAAGACGGCGAGACCGCGGCCGACATGATCCGCTACGCCGGCGGTTTCACCCCGCGGGCGCAGACCGACCACGTGGGCATATTCCGCATCGGGAGACGCTCAACGGAATATATTGACGTGAAAGACCCCGGCGCCGTCATAATGGCCAATGGCGACTCCATTGCCGTGACCGCCGTGGAGACCGACAGAATGGACAACGCCGTGACAGTGGACGGCGCCGTGTTCTCGCCCGGCTACTACCAATGGGAGGCGGGAATGACGCTGAGCAGCCTCATTGCCAAAGCCGGCGGCCTGAAAGAGAACGCCTTCCTGACGCGCGGCGTCATTACGCGATATAAAGATGACTACACGCTCGAGGCTCTCAACTTCAACGTGCTAGACGTCAAGAATGGCGTGACGGACATTGACTTGAAGAATGGCGACGTGGTGACCATAGCGTCGATAGACGACATGCGGGAGAACCGCACCGTGACAGTGAGCGGCGAGGTGCAAGAGCCCGGCGAGTATGAGTATCGCGAGAACCTGACGCTAGGAGACCTGCTGGTGCTGGCCAAAGGCCTTACCGAGGACGCCTCGACCAACAACGTTGAGATTGTGAGACGACTGGACGACGCCGAGGTGTATACCAACCCCAACGTGAGCCGCCAGGTGAACACCATAACCATCACCCGCGACCTGGCGCTGGACATAGACGGCAACTCGTTCATCCTCCAGCCATTCGACCAAGTGTTTGTCCGCACCCAGACATCTGCCAACGTGGGCGGCAGCGTCGTGTTGAGCGGCGCGTTTATCAACCCGGGCAACTATGGCCTAACGAGCAACAGAATTAGGCTCAGCGACATGATGAAGCGCGCGGGCGGGTTCACCACACGGGCCGACATTGGCGCTGCGCGCATATACAGGCGCATCAAGCTCACCCCCACGGAGCGCGCAATCAAGCTCATGCAGAGCAAGAGCCGCAACGACACCATCTTCTACCTCAAAGATGACAAGCTGGCCCAAAGCTATGACTTTGTGAGCATCAACCTGGCCAAGGCACTGGACAACCCTGGCTCCGAGGCCGACATATACCTCTGCGACGAGGATCAGATTGTGGTGCCGGACGGCAGCCAGACTGTGCGCGTGGCGGGCATTGTGCAAAGCCCCACGAGCATGGTGTGGCAAAAGAGCTGGAACGCCAAAGACTACGTGAAAGCCGCAGGCGGCTTCGGGCCACAGGCATATAAGAAGCTCACCTATGTGGTTCACGCAAACGGGGAGAGCGAGACAGTGCGCCACTTCCTCTTCTTCCGCCGCTACCCCAATGTAAGGCCCGGCAGCGAGGTCGTGGTGCCAAAGAAGCCCGCTCCCAAGTTCGGGGCCCCCGCCATAGTGTCGATGAGCTCGAGCGTAATATCCATGATAGCAGTCATAGTAAGCTTAACAAGATAGAAGACATGAGCGACAGCAACAACGCCACGGGCCAGCAGGAAGAGTTTGACATAGTGTGGCTCATAGCCTACCTGTGGGGCAAGGCCCGGACCATAGCCTACATAATTGGCGGGTGCGTGGTGGCGGCCATCGTCATATATGCGTGCCGCCCCAAGGTCTTCACGTCCAAGGCGGCCATATTGCCTGTGATGGAAAGCTCAGGCTCCGACCTCGGCGGCCTCAAGGGGCTGGCGTCAATGGCGGGCGTCAACCTTGGCTCCATGGGCGCGACTGGCGCGGCCACCATCACGCCCGACCTCTACACCGAGGTGGTCACCAGCACCCCCGCCCTGCTGGAGATAATGGAACGAGTGCCGCTGACATGGGCCACGCCCACAGACACCGTCATGACACTCTATGAACACATGAAGGCGGACACGCTGATGACCATCGGGAGAGCCTTAAAGAAATACACCATAGGCCTGCCTGGCGTGATAATGACAGCCATAAGGGGAGAGAAGCCCGAAGCCGAATTTGTGGAGCCGCAAAATGACGACTTCTCGCGGGTGCCCAAGCCCATTGTGCTGGACAAGGTGAGAAAGGAATGCGCCGAGTGGCTGCGAGACAGGATAGAAGTCAGCCCAGACGAAGAGACGAGCCTGGTGAGAATAAGCGCCGAGGGCGAGACCCCGGAGCAGAGCGCGGAGCTGGCCACGGCCGTGATGCAGCAAATACAGACCACCATAACGGAATACGCTACATCTAGCGCGAAAAAGACACTCAACTTCCTCCAAGTGCGCTATGACGAGACGATGAAAGAGTTCACCGAGTCGCGCCAAGAGTTCTTCGCCTACCGCGACCGCCACCGCGACTACGTGGAGGAACGCACAAGCGTGGAGCGGCAGCAGCTTGAAGACAAGTACAATATGAACTACTCGCTTCTCCAGACCCTGCAGACAGAGCTGGAGAAGAGCCGCATGGAGCTGCTGGCCGAGACTCCCGTCTTCTCCATTGTGGAGCCCGTGGTGCAGCCCGAGAAAAAGAGCAGCCCCAAGCTGCTGCTCCACCTCATAGGCGGCATAATGGTAGGTTTTGTGGTGAGCGTGGGCGGGCTGCTGCTCGTCTTGGGCTACAAGCAGGTCTTCATGCCCAAAGAGTTCAAAAAGATATACGATGAATACAAAGTGGCGGACGAGGCATAGGGTCGCGGCCCAACGCCGCGTTATTTGCTTAAATTCGCGACCGACAGAGCCTCGGAGGCGGCCGACGCACACCCGCTGCCGGCCCCGCGCGCCAGGGCTCACGAAATAAACAACACAACAAGAGAAACAAAAAGAAAATGGCAGAAGACGTTTTCAAGAAACTGGTGGCTCACTGCAAAGAATACGGCTTCGTATTCCCGAGCAGCGAGATCTACGACGGCCTCGGCGCAGTGTATGACTACGGCCAGAACGGCGTCGAGATGAAAAACAATATTAAGAAGTACTGGTGGGACGCCATGGTCAAGCTCAACGACAACGTGGTGGGCATAGACTCCAGCATCTTCATGCACCCTACCATCTGGAAAGCGTCGGGTCACGTGGACGCGTTCAACGACCCGCTCATTGACAACCGCGACTCCAAGAAGCGTTATCGCGCCGACGTCCTCATCGAGGAGCAGATTGCCAAATATGATGACAAGATTGAGAAAGAGATAGCCAAGGCCCGCAAGAGGTTCGGCGACTCGTTTGACGAGGCCAAATTCCGCGAGACTTCGGCCCACGTGAAGGAGCATCAGGCCAAGCGCGACGCGCTGCACGAGCGTTACAAGAAGGCCATGAACGACAACAACTTGGAGGAGCTGAAGCAAATAATCCTCGATGAGGAGATTGTCTGCCCCATCTCCGGCACCAAGAACTGGACTGACGTGCGCCAGTTCAACCTCATGTTCACCACCGAGATGGGATCAACGTCGGAGGGCGCGATGAAGATCTACCTCCGCCCCGAGACCGCGCAGGGCATCTTCGTCAACTTCCTCAACGTGCAGAAGACAGGTCGCATGAAGGTGCCTTTTGGCATCGCGCAGATCGGCAAGGCGTTCCGCAACGAGATTGTGGCTCGCCAGTTCATCTTCCGCATGAGGGAGTTTGAGCAGATGGAGATGCAGTTCTTCGTCCGTCCGGGCGAGGAGATGAAGTGGTTCAACTATTGGAAACAGTATCGCCTCAACTGGCACGAGGCCCTAGGCATGGGCGAGCAGAACTACCAGTTCCACGACCATGAGAAACTGGCCCACTACGCCAACGCCGCCACCGACATAGAGTTCCGCATGCCGTTTGGCTTCAAGGAGGTCGAGGGCATCCACAGCCGTACGAACTTCGACCTTAGCCAGCACCAGAAATACTCCGGCAAGAAGATTCAATATTTCGACCCCGAGACCAATGAGAGCTATGTGCCATATGTCATCGAGACCTCAATTGGCGTGGACCGCATGTTCCTCTCCATCATGGCCGGCGCCTACACCGAGGAGAAGCTCGAGGGCGGGGACAGCCGCGTGGTGCTGAAGCTGCCGCCGGTGCTGGCCCCCGTCAAGTTGGCCGTGCTGCCGCTCGTGAAGAAAGACGGCATGCCGGAGAAGGCTCACGAGATTGTCAACTCGCTCAAGTTGGCCATGAACGTACAGTATGACGAGAAGGACTCCATCGGAAAGCGTTACCGCCGCCAGGATGCCATCGGCACCCCATATTGCGTGACGGTGGACGGCCAGACTCTGGAAGACAACACCGTGACGCTGCGCGACCGCGACACAATGGAGCAGAAGCGCGTGAACGTGGCCGACCTGCATGACATCGTGTTCAAGAAAGTGTCTGGCCACGAGCTTTTCGAGAGGCTCATAAAGGTTCAGGATGAGCTGAAGAATATATAGGTCAAAGCTCCAGACCCCACTCTAGACAGAGACAGCCCCCAAGGCACCGAGACCTTGGGGGCTGTTTTTTTGCCTTGCCTAAGGCTTTAGCTCTCCTTGATGAGGCCGCAACGATAGGCCTGGAGCAGCTTCTCCAGGTTATCAACCTGCGCCAGCAGCTCGCGCCCGCGGTCAGTGTCCCTCACCAGCATCCGGTGATATTTGAACTCCTCAAGCTGCACGCGGCTATGGATGTCGCTGCCGTCTTCCACCGCTTTCTCTTTGCTCTCAAAAGCCTCGTGCTGAACCAGTTGCAGACCGTGGCTGTTATATATGAGCGTGTAGCCGGCAATGCCCGTGGTCTTGTGATATGGCTTGGAAAATCCGCCATCTATGACCAGCCTTTTGCCGCCCGCGCGTGTCGGGCTTTCGCCCTCGGTGGTGCGGACGGGCGTGTGGCCGTTTATGATGCGGGACTTGTCGGGGTCGAGACCGAACTCGCGCATTATCTTGTCACACGTCTCCGTACCGTTTGCCAGCTCATAATAAGCCCCCTTCACCTCGCGGTTGAGATCCTCCACGTTGATGAAATATCGCTCAAAGGTCGTCATCTTGTCCTTGTTGTAGAGTGGCGAGTCGGGGCCGCACCACAGATACCACATATAGTCGACGGCCTCGGCCTTTTCGGGCGTCCCCGGCTCACCGAAATAGGCAGTCCGCGCCATCTTGTCAATCCTGTCCATAAGCGCCCGCCCGGCGTAATCCAGCCCTCCCACGCTGACTGCCTTGAAAGAGCCGTCTGGGCGGATGGGGATGGCGGCGTGATATAGCAGGCAATTGTTGCGCACCAGATAGAGGCTGCCGTGGTTGTAAAAGCAGCGGATGTGTTTTTGCAGTTTCTCGGAGTGAGTGAAAGAGTGGAGCAACTGGCTCATAAGTTGCTCCTCCTCAAGGCTAAGGGCGTAGGGGTTGGCCGGGTCGATGGTGGGGAAAAGCTTGTCCTTCAGCGGGTAAGAGACACCGCGGATGCAAATGATGCCCTTATCATAGTCAATGGCGTTGAGCAGCAGGCGGTCGTCCATGGCATATTCGGGATGCCGCATGATGATTTGCCCCTCCAGCTTGAACTGGATTATGGATATGGCCTTGTGCATCTTGGCCATAAGCTGTTTGGAGCGGCTCATTCGGCTGTTGTCTTCAAACTCCTGAGCCTGAAAACGCTCGCACGGGTCCATGCCATAGTGGTCAATGGCAAAGGTGGCGAGGGGGAGCAGGTTGATGGAGTACCCCTCCTCCAGCGTCTCGACGTTGGCGTAGCGTATGGAGATGCGCACCACGTTGGCAATGAGGGCGAGATTTCCCACCGCCGCGCCCATCCATGAAATGTCATGATTGCCCCACTGGATGTCAAAGTCGTGATATTGGCACAAGGCCTCCATGATGTCGCACGCCCCCGGGCCGCGGTCATACACGTCTCCCACCACGTGGAGCGTGTCTATGACCAGCCTATGGATGAGCCGACTGATGGCGATGATGAACTCTTCGGATCTGCCAATGTTGACAATGGAGCTTATGAGGCTGGCATAGTAGCTCTGCTTGTCCTCCTCGGTCTGGCTCTCATAGAGCAGCTCCTCAATGACATAGGCGAACTCTGGCGGCAGGGCCTTGCGCACCTTGGAGTGGGTGTATTTGGCCGCCACCACCCGCGCCACGGCCACGACGTGAAACAGCTCGGTCTTGTACCAGTCTTCCAAGTCAAGGCCAGGCTGGCATTTCACCTGGTCGAGCTTCTCGCGCGGATAGTATATGAGTGAGCAGAGCGTGTCGCGGTCCTCGCGCCTCATGGTCATGCCAAAAATGTCGTCCACCTTGCGCCGTATGACGCCGGAGGCGTTTTTCAGCACATGGCGGAAGGCCGTGCTCTCGCCATGCAAGTCGCTAAGGAAGTGTTCCGTTCCTTTTGGGAGGCTAAGGATGGCTTGCAGATTGACAATCTCCGTGGCCGCGGCGGAGATATTGGGGAACTTTTCGGCCAAGAGGCGCAAATATCGCAGATCTGCCAAGAGGTCTTCTGTGTCGTATTGTCTGTTCATGCTTCGCGAGGTGCTGATGCGCAAATATAGCAAAATCGGATTAACATTGTTTAAGCATCGGCACCTCTTATGCGCAAACCTTTGCCTCTCACAAAAAGCCCCGCTCGCACTTGCGCGGGCGGGGCTGGGTTTCTCTTCAGAGCCTCACTATTTGGCTTTGGCCCAACTGTCTTTGAGACCCACCGTCTTGTTGAACACGGGATGGCCGGCCGAGAGACTGTCGGGATCGACATTGAAGTAGCCGATGCGCTGGAACTGGAGGTAGGCCAGCGGCTTCTGGCTTGCCGCGAACTCCTCGACATAGCAGTCTGTGATGACATGGAGCGAGTCGGGGTTTATGATCTGCTTCATGGCCTCGACGGGCTCGCACTTCTGCTCGTCAATGATGGCGGCCATCTCGTCTCGCGGGTTCTCAACTTTCCAGAGGCGGTCGTAGAGGCGCGCCTCGGCCTTGACGCAATGGTCGGCGCTGAGCCAGTGCAGCGTGCCCTTGACCTTGCGGTCGGCGCCTGGCAGGCCGCTCCTGCTCTCCGGGTCATATTCGCACGTTATCTCCACAATGTTGCCGTTCTCGTCTTTCTTGCAGCCCGTGCACTTGACAATGTAGGCGTTTTTGAGCCTCACCTCGCCGCCCGGCGTCATGCGGAAGAACTTCTTGGGCGCGTCCTCCATAAAGTCGTCACGCTCAATCCACAGGTTGCGGCTGAAGGCTATCTTGTGACTTCCCTCCTCGGGCGCCTCGGGATTGTTTTGCGCGTCCATCATCTCCACCTGCCCCTCTGGGTAGTTCGTCACCACGAGGCGCACGGGGTTGAGGACGGCCGAGACGCGTGTGGCGCGCTTGTTGAGATCCTCGCGGGCCGAGCTTTCAAGCAGCGTGATCTCGTTGAGGGCGTCGAAAGTGGTGTAGCCTATCTTGTCAATGAAATTGATGATGCTCTCGGGGCTATACCCGCGGCGGCGGAAGGCGCGGATGGTCGGCATCCGCGGGTCGTCCCAGCCGTTCACCAGGCCGTTCTTGACCAAGGCCAGCAGGTTTCGCTTGCTCATGAGGGTGTAGCTCAGGTTGAGCTTGTTGAACTCTGTCTGGCGGGGACGGTTGTCTGCCAAGTCCTCGCCGCGGGTCTCTTTGAGCCAATCGACAAACAGATCGTAGAGCGGGCGATGGACCACGAACTCAAGGGTGCAGAGCGAGTGCGTGACTCCCTCAAAATAGTCGCTCTGGCCGTGGGCAAAGTCATACATGGGGTATGCGTTCCACTTGTTGCCCGTGCGGACGTGCGGCACGTTCAGCACGCGATAGATGATAGGGTCGCGGAAGTGCATATTGGGGTTGGCCATATCGATCTTGGCCCTCAAGACCATGGTGCCGGGCTCAACTCGGCCGCTGTTCATCTCCTCAAAGAGGCGGAGGCTCTCCTCGATGGGTCGGTCGCGATATGGGCTCTCAGTGCCGGGCTGCGTGGGCGTGCCTTTCTGCTCGGCGATCTGCTCCGCCGTCTGCTCATCAACGTAGGCCTTGCCGCGCCTGATAAGCTCCACGGCAAAATCCCACAGCTGCTGGAAATAGTCAGAGGCGTAGAATATGTTGCCCCATTTGAAGCCGAGCCACTCAATGTCTTGCTTTATGGCCTCAATATATTCAGTGTCCTCCTTTATGGGGTTGGTGTCGTCCATACGGAGGTTGCACACGCCGCCAAACCTCTTGGCCACGCCAAAATCTAGCGCGATGGCCTTGGCGTGGCCAATGTGCAGATACCCGTTGGGCTCGGGCGGGAAGCGCGTCTGCACCCTGCCGCCATTCTTTCCGGCCTTGAGGTCGGCCTCTATTTTCTGTATGATGAAATTGCCGCCCTCGTTCTTCTCCTCGGGCTCAGATGCTGTGCTGCTCATTGTGTTTGCCTTGTTGATTGTATTCTTATGTTTCACGTAAAATTAAACAGAAAGCGAATCTCTTGCAATAAATTTCTCGTCATTGGGCGAGACATTCCACGCGCCCGCCCCACTCACTCGCCACCCGCGGCAACGAACGCGCCAAATGGCTATATTCGCGCACCGCACGCCTTGTGACGTGATGAAGCAAAAGACATATGGCAATGGATATGACAATTGAGCTCCGCAACGTGGAGATATATGCGCGCCACGGCTGCTACCGCGAGGAGCAGCTTGTGGGTGGGCGCTTTGTGGTGGACGCCGACCTGTTCGTGGACGGCACCCGCCCCTCGGCGACCGACGACGTCCGTACGGCCGTCAACTATGTGGCCGTTTGCCGCCTTATGGACGAGGAGATGGCCCGCCCGCACCACCTGCTGGAGTCGCTGGTGGCGGACCTGGCGCAGGCCCTGACCTCGCGCTTTGGCCCTGAAGGCCTGAAGGGCGGATGGGTAAGGGTGCGCAAGATGGCCCCGCCCATAGGCATGCAGGTGGAGAGCGTTGGCGTGAGGCTAGACTTCTGACCCCTGAACCCCACAAAGACAGACTAAAGACAAACTGCCCCGAGACGCCGCCTTAGTGTTGTTTCTAAAGACACGTTAACGTATATTCGCATTGATCATCTGATCCAGACGGGCGGGGTGACAACGCGATTACATCAACACATCTTAAAAAGAGAAGCAATGAAAGAGCTGAAAGGCACAAAGACCGAGCGAAACCTCCAGGAGGCGTTCGCCGGTGAGTCTATGGCGCGGAACAAATACACCTACTACGCCTCCCGCGCACGCAAAGACGGCTACGAGCAGATCGCGGCCATCTTTGAAGAGACGGCCGCCAACGAGAAGGAGCACGCCAAGCTGTGGTTTAAGCAGCTGATGGGCGGGGCCGTGCCAGACACACGGGCCAACCTGCTCGACGCAGCGGCGGGCGAGAACCACGAGTGGACCGACATGTATGACCGCATGGCCCGCGAGGCGGACGAGGAGGGCTTCGCGGAGATTGCCCGACTGATGAGGGGCGTGGCGCAAATTGAGCGCGAGCATGAGGAGCGTTACCGCCGCCTGCTCAAGAACATAGACGACGCCGTGGTATTCTCTCGCGACGGGGAGTGCATCTGGCAGTGCCGCAACTGCGGCCACATTGTGGTGGGCAAGAAGGCACCAGAGGTTTGCCCCGTGTGCGCCCACCCGCAGAGCTATTTTGAGTTGCGCAAAGAAAACTACTAGCCCCGCCACAGTCGCATAAGAAAGCCGCCCTCCATATGGATTGCCATATGGAGGGCGGCGTGCGTCAGGTGGTGCCCCTACCCCAGCCTCTGGTTCACGACATCCCAGTCAATGACCGCCCAGAGGGCGCGAAGATAGTCGGCTCGGCGGTTGCGGTAGTCAACATAGTAGGCGTGCTCCCACACGTCGGCCGTGAGCAGCGGGCGGAGCCCCCGGCCTAACGGAGTGGCCGCGTTGGCCTCTTGAGTGATGGTGAGTGTGGCCGCGCCCGAGACGGAGAGCCACACCCAGCCGGAGCCGAAGAGCGAGACGCCGGCTTTCTCAAAGCCCGCGCGGAAGCCCTCGAAGCTGCCAAACTGCTCATCGATGAGCCGCGCGACGCGCCCCGTGGGCACGTTGCCGTCTCGCGGCGGGCGAAGCTGGGCTAAGAACATATTGTGGTTGAAGACCTGGCCCGCGGCGTTGAACAGCGCGCCCTCGCTCCCCGTCACAATGTCTTCCAACGCCTTGCCCTGCCACGCGGAGCCCGCTATGGCGGCATTGAGGCTGTCCACATAGGCCTGGAGGTGCTTGCCGTGGTGGAGCGAGAGCGTCTCGGCGCTCATGACCGGCACTAGCGCGTCGATGGCGTAGCGCAAAGAGATGAGACGGAACTTGCCGTCGGTTGGTAAAGTGTTTCCCATGGTGTTGATGTGTTAAGGATTGGCAATCTAGTCGACTATGTTCGCAATATAACCATAAAAACCAATAAAACAACACCTTGGGTGGCGGTTTAACAGAAAGACGAGGGGGTCATGTGAGGGCGGGCCGCGCGGAATGACGCCGCACAGGACGATATGGAAACAAGGCCGCACCATGCGCACGGCAACGTAATATTATGTCATGCTTGACAGAATAACTCACTGATTTTCCTTAACTTCACGGTCGTGAGTGGTGGCGCCACATTGCTGGCGACACTTAGAAGTTTAACTATAAAATCAAGTCGCATGAAAAACATCTTATCCTTTTTTCTCATGACCGCCTGCCTCGCCATATTCAACACGGCGAAAGCTCAACTGGATGGCATCAAACGGGAAGGGAGCGGTTGGATCTGGAAAACAGACAGCACGCTTATCATGACAAAGGATTTCCCCGGTGAAATCGGCCTCGACATTATCTATGACTTTAAAGACCTGAAAAGATTAGTGATAGAAGAGGGGGTGACTTCAACTGAAAATTGGCAGCTTGGAACCATATTCTATAATAACGAGTTTCAAAGCGTCACTCTTCCTAAAAGTCTGACTGAAGTAAGCGGTCTCACTTACGTAAATGGTGGAGTACGGGAAAGGGTACGGGCGGACACCATCTACGCACCGTGGGAGAATCCTGTCGCAATCGAGAACGAAATCTTCAGGAGACCCAGTATGTCTTTGCTCATCGTCCCAGAGGGACGCATTGACGCGTACAAGGCATCTGACTGGAGCAGAAATTTCGCACGAATTGGAGACGCGAAAGGGAAATACTATTGGCCAGACTACTGGCGAGGAGACTGGTCCCTGTCTGAAGACGGCAAGCTCTTCGTCTCTAAGGATTTCGAATGGTCAAACGACAGTGAATTCTGGCTCCACCAACCAATTCGTCAAGTTGAGCTGGAAGAGGGGGTGAAGGAAACGGGTGGCAATGCTTTCTGTGGGTGCGGCTGGAATGTGACCTCTGTGACCCTGCCTAAAAGTTTAGAGGCAATAGGAGACTACGCCTTTCAGCAATTAGGTTGCGGTGTCGAGGGCAAAGCCGTGGAGATCAATCTGCCCAACGGCCTCAAGCGGATAGGCAGAGGCGCATTTTGCTATGCAAACATATCCTCCATCACACTGCCTCTGGGTTTGGAGCATTTAGGAAACTACGCGTTTACTGGCTCTAAGACATCCTCTCTTATAATCCAAGAGGGGGAAGAATATCTAGTAGGCACAGGAGCATTTATGGAATGTAAATCCTTACGTTCTGTGGAACTGCCCGAGACCCTCAAAGAAATAGGCTCTTGCGTCTTCAAGGAATGTGACAGCCTCTGCTATGAGACAGGCCTCCTTGTGTTGCCATCGAATGTAAGGAAAATTGGCGATGGTGCTTTTCAATTTTGTAAATCACTTAGGTACATCGTGCTGCCAGCGTCAGTTGACACTGTCGGAACGTACGCATTCAGCTATATCTCACAGACTGTTGACAATACAACAGGTCAGAATATAAGGCTAAGCGATTTGCGCATTGACTGCTATGCCCCAGAGCCACCCGCGATCGGAGATTATTATAACGGCTATTTCCACAAAGGCCGCGTCGCTGGAAACACATACAAGGACAACCTCTACGTCCCCACCGAGAGCGTGGAGAAATATAAGGCAAGCACATGGGCAGAAGATTTCAACATTTATGCGCTAGACCCCGAAGACAACCCATACACGGCCATCAGGGACGTTGAGGGCAACAAGCTAAAAGTGAGCGCGCGCGGCGGCGTGGTGAGCGTGGAGGGCGTTGACGAGTTCGACGTCTACGACATGTCCGGCCGCAAGATGCCGGCGGGTCGCCCATTGCCCGCGGGCGTGTATGTGGTGACAGCGGGCGCGGGTTCTGAGAGGGTCGTGGTGAAATAATGGGTTAGGATAAAGGCGAGAATCAGGCCGAGCAGAGAGGGATGATGCAGCCCCGCAGTGATCGTCACCGCGGGGCTTTTTCGTGTTTTGGGAGTTTTTGATGCGGCGGGGTGACATATAGAGACGTCAAGTGATGGGATTCCGCATGAGGCATTGTGTGCGGAATGGTGGCAGATTACATTGGGAGACAGTGACGGCAATGTGTCTTTGCGGGATTTATGAATGGCGGGGGAACATGTAGAGACGGGTCGCAGCCCGCCGCCCGTGATGGGAGGGTGACAATGCCGCAGGGAGGATTTAGCGCAGAAGGCATATCGCAGTGGCGGGGGGCGAACAATGCCAGCGAGGGTATTTCGCATAAGGCTGGGAGATGGTATGCCACCGGTGCGGGAGACGGCACGCGTGCCGTCTCTACATTTGTGGGCTTGAGGCACTACGGCAGAATGGGAGAACCTTGCTTGGAGGCGCGGCGGGGTGTTTTTCGCATGGGTTTATGACGGCGGAAGGCATGTAGGGGCGGGTCGCGGCCCGTCTCCCGTTGTGGGATTGAGGCTATGTCAAGCGGGGGAATTTTGCGTGAGGCGGGAGAGGTACGCCACCGGCGCGGGAGACGGCACGCGTGCCGTCTCTACATCGTGGGTTTGAGACATTACGGCGGAATGGGAGAACCTCGCTTGGAGGCGCAGCGGGGTGTTTTTCGCATGGGTTCATAACGGCGGAAGGCAGTAGGGACGGGTCGCGACCCCGTCTCCCGTTGTGGGTGGGCGGGCTATGTCAAGAGAGGGGATTTTGCGGGAGGCTGGGGATGGTATGCCGCCGGCGCGGGAGGCGGCGCGCGCGCCGTCTCCACAGGGCGGGTTCGGGACGCCGCGCGCGGAATGGTGGCGTTTTTGGGCGGTGGCGTCGCGCGCGGGACGGGGGGGGAAAAAGAAAGAGGCCCCCCCGGCGGATCTCTCCGCCGGGGGGCCCTGTCAGGTGGCGGCGACCTACTCTCCCGCGCTCGTGCGCAGTACCA
>CAKUVM010000022.1 GCA_934699135.1 uncultured Bacteroidales bacterium | reverse complement strand
CCCCATGGGCGCCCTCCAAGTCCTTGTCGCAATAGAATTTATATGCCGCGGTGAGCGTGCGCTGCTCCTTTTTGTGGAATATGACCTGCACGTCGATGAAGTTTGAGCGGCGGAGGTCTACGTCCGTCATGCCCACGGCCATAAACTCTTCGGCCAACATGGGGATGTCGAATTTGTTGCTGTTGAAGCCGCCAAGGTCGCAACCCTGGATGATGTCCGCAATGCGGCGGGCCACGTCTTTGAAAAGTGGCTTGTCCGCCACGTCGGCGTCAGAGATGCCGTGGACGGCTGTGGCCTCTTCGGGGATGTGTATTCCTGGGTTGATGCGCTGCGTAAAACTCTCTCGGTGCTCGTCTGGGAATATCTTAATGAGCGAGATCTCCACAATGTGGTCGCGGCCTATGTTTAGTCCCGTGGTCTCAAGGTCGAAAAAAACTATCGGGCGCGTCAGTTTGATGTTCATCCCTATTGTTTTGATGTTCGTCTGTCGTTTTTTTCAAGGTCGCTATAGCGACTCTAGTGTTATTGTCTTGTTGATGGGCTTGGCGTCGTATGTCCTTTCCTCCACCACAATCTGCTCCTCGTAGTGTTTGACGCCGTCCATGTCTAGTGATAGGGTGTAGATGCCCGGGTCCAGGACCACGAGAAAGGAGTGGGTGCGCATGTTCACCCTCTCGATGGCCACAATGTCGCCGTAGTCATCGCGCACCTCAATGTACGGCTGCTCCGTGATGTCGACGGGCCGCTTCTTGGCGTCGCGTATCTTCACGTTGTAGCGGACAATGGCGGACGATGGCAACACGTGGTCAAAAAGGAGCGAGTATATGTCGCGGCCACCCATGCTGTCGTCGCGGAAGAGCGAGACGTAGGCGTAGCGACCATCGTCGGTAAACGAGATGGTCATGTTGTCATAGGTGTCGTTGATAGGGTATGGCAATTGCACGGGCTTGCCCCACTCGTATTTGCGGAAGTCGAAGTCGGAGTAGAAAATGTCGTAGCCGCCCATCGTCCCCTCGCGGTCGGAGGCGAAGAAAAGGCGTGTGCCGTTCTTGGCCAGGTAGGGGTAGTTCTCATCGCTTTCCACCCTGTTCACAAGCCCAGGCACGGGCCTCGCCTCCATCCACTGGCCGTTGTAGGAGCGGATGGAGTAATATATATCCAGCTTGCCATTGAGGTCTGTGCCGGAGAAATAGAGCGTGTCTCCCGATGGGGAGAGGCATCCTGCCACCTCGCTGCCGCGCAGGTCAATGGGGTCTTCCATCCTCGCCACGTCGGTGCATCGGCCGCCATTAGCCAGCTTTGTCGTGAACAGGCCGAAGTCCCCGCCCCTGTTGGAGCAGAAGAAGAATCCGTCTGGCGTGATGCCAGACGGGTACTCGTCCGCCAGGGTGTTAATGGCCGTCACTTTCTTGGCTGGTGACCAAGAGAGGGCCGTGTGGTCGGAATATTTGATGTTGTAGACGTTGATTGTCGCCTCGCGGTCGAACTTGTCATCGCAAGAGAAGACAAGGGTGTGGCCGTCATTGACAATGTAGGGGTTAATCTCGTTGTTTGGCGAGTTGATGGCGTCTCCCAGGTTTATGAGTGGGTTGCGCAGCGTGTCCCGCATCATCCGTCGGGCGTTGCGAATCCAGGAGTTCAGCACGTCGGCCTTGTTGATCTCCTCCTCGCTCGTGGCGCGGATCATAAAAGAGTCCAGCCTCTGAAGCGCCGTCTCGAAGTCGTGTGCGTGGTAGTGCGCCCGCGCCGACATGAAATACGCTTCGGCATCTTCCGGCTCAAACTGGAGGTACAGGTCGGCGAAATACCGCGCCGTGTCGCGCACCATCTCGGATCTCAGTATCGACTCTGTTATGCGGCGCAGCATCTTGGGGTTGGCCTTGTTTGACGGGTTGGAGTGAAACACCTTGAGGTATCGCGCCGTAGCTTTCTCGAAACAGTGCGACTTGAATAGCTCATCGGCTTTCGTGTCAATCACTTGCGCTTGCAAAGATGTGGCGCAAGCCATTGCGGCCACAATGATGAGCATGACGTGTCTTCTCATATCCTGTCGGCTCTTATATTCGTGAAATGACGGCGCCAAGGTCTGTGAGCCGCTTGTCTATATACTGATACCCGCGGTCAATTTGCTCAATGTTGTGGATGGTGCTCACGCCCTGTGCCGAGAGTGCCGCAATGAGCAGAGCCACGCCGGCGCGTATGTCGGGAGACGTCATGGTGGTGGCGCGCAGGCGCGTCTCTTTGTCTAGGCCTATGACGGTGGCGCGGTGGGGGTCGCAGAGGATTATCTTGGCCCCCATGTCAATGAGTTTGTCGACGAAGAAGAGGCGGCTCTCAAACATCTTTTGGTGGATCAGGACGCAGCCGCGGGCTTGAGTGGCCACCACCAGGAAGACGCTGAGCAGGTCTGGCGTCAGGCCGGGCCACGGCGCGTCGGCCACGGTCATGATGGAGCCGTCGATGAAAGAGTCTATGGCGTAGTGGCTCTGCGAGGGGATGTGGATGTCGTCTCCCACCACCTCCATCTCAATGCCCATGCGCTGGAAGGCGAGCGGGATGATGCCCAGGTGGCGAACCCCTGCGCCTTTTATGGTCATGTCTCCGGCCGTCATGGCCGCCATCCCAATGAAGGAGCCCACCTCAATCATATCGGGCCACACGCTGTGGGTGCAGCCGCCCAGATGATCCACGCCGCGGATGGTGAGCAGGTTGGAGCCTATGCCGTCGATCTCCGCCCCCATCATCACCAGCATCTTGCACAGTTGCTGGAGGTATGGCTCGCAGGCGGCGTTGTAGATTGTGGTCTCGCCCTGGGCCATGACGGCGGCCATGAGGGTGTTGGCCGTGCCTGTCACGGATGCCTCGTCTAACAATATGTACGCGCCGCGGAGGTCGTCTGCCGTGACTGAATAGAAAAATTGGCCAAAGTCAAAGTCGAACTTTGCGCCAAGTTTTGAGAAGCCATAGAAATGGGTGTCCAATCTCCGTCGGCCTATTTTGTCACCTCCCGGCTTCGGGAAATAGGCTTTGCCGAAGCGCGCCAAGAGCGGGCCCATGATCATGATGGAGCCGCGCAGTGCCGAGGCGCGCCGCTTGAAGTCGTCCGTCTGGAGGTAGTCCATATTGACGCTCTCTGCCTGAAAGTGGCATTTGTGACGGCCCTCGCGCCACACTTTCACGCCCATGCAGCCAAGCAGGTCGATGAGGTTGTTCACGTCCACAATGTCCGGGATGTTGTCAATGACAACCTCCTCCGGTGTAAGCAGAGTGGCGCACAGCACCTGTAGGGCCTCATTCTTGGCCCCTTGTGGTGTTATGGTGCCGTTTAGCGGATGTCCGCCCTCTATTCTGAAAGTACTGCTCATGAGCAAGCAAAGATTTTGTTTTTGTGAGGGGGCTAATATCGCCGTTTGCCCCCGCGGTTGTTGCTGTTGTTGCGGAAGCCGCCCTGTTTGCCCCCGCCGCGGCTGCCGTTGCCGCTGTGGGAACGTTGCGGCTGACGACCGGCGCCTCTGCTGCCGGAGTAGCCGCCGGACTGTTTGCCCCATTGCCTCTGCTGTGGCTGCATGCCGCCATCGGGTAGCGCGTCCATAAGCTCGGCGAAGTCGTAGCGCAACTGGCCTTCAGACAGTTCCACAATGTCGTTCGCCACTCTCTCCTCCACGTTGCTGTCTTTGCCGTTTTGCAGCAGCAGCCGCTTCATATAGAGGGCCGTCAGGGCCACCGTTTGCACTCTCTCCTCTTCCGAGTCGGCGTTGACGGCCGAGCGCAGCATGTTTTGCACAATTATGCCATAGGCTCTGAAACGGATGCGCGACATGGGGTAGGGAATGTGCGCCTCTGTGGCCACCGTCGCCTCTTGCTTCTCGGGGAGCGGGTATGGCGAGTCAACGTCCAGCTTGTAGCCTGAGATCATGGCAATGTGGTCCCAAATCTTCTGGGTGTAGTTTGTGTCTTCTCTCAGCTGTGGGAAGAGGTTTAGCATCACGTTGGCTATGGTGGCCACGCAGCGCGTGCGTTCGTCGCGGTCCTCTATAGTGAGGGCGTAGTCCACCATCTGCTGAATGTTACGCCCATATTCGGGCATCACGAGCCTCTCGCGTGAGGTGTTATAATCCATCAGAAATACTTCTATTTTTTGTCTGTGCGGCCGCAAAGCCCACGTTGTGGCAAAATTACGTCAAAAGCGCGACATAACGCGCACGGCTCCCGCGCTACAAGTCCTCGCCATGAGCCGTGTTCAGCTCATTGTCGTAAAAGAGGCAGATCTCGTATTTGCCGAAATCCACACCCTTGGAAATCATGAACCAGACGCTTTTCTGACGCAAGATGTCTATGAATTCACCCCCTCGCCCTTGCTTCGCAATTAACTCTAAAGGCGTTTCCCCTTCCATGCTGAGCAGTTCCCCAAAAGACATGTCCGCGAGTCTGGCGGTCTCCAGTAAAAAGGATATGATGGGGGTGCGCAGCACTTCTGCGGAGTCTAGGTTTGCCATCTGCTCGAAGTCGGGGGTCTGCGCGAAAGTGGCCTGGTACCTCTTGTTGTGGACTGTCATTTCGTAAGAGATGTCCTCATCCTCGGCAATCGGCTCCGCGTCAAGGACTATGTATTTGTCATTTTTTGAGAATTGGCGTATCAGCTTATTGAACCGTATTTTTATTTCTCCCTCACTTACATCTTTTTGATAAAACACTCCAACTCTCCAAACCTTGCCTTTGTTCGTGAGCACTCTAATATAAACATCGCTCCCATTAAACTCGCCCTCTAGCATATCTGCGTTATATTCCGTCGACTTGAACCCCTTCGCGCGTATCTTGCGCAGCATCTCTTCTGGGGTCCCATCAACGGGGATTCCCATAAACTTTGTCACGTCTTGCGCCATGGCCAAAATAGGGGTTATGGCGAGCAACGTCGTAAGCATGAGTTTTGTCAGCATGGTGTCTTTCTTTTTTCGTGCGGCTTTTGCACGCCGCGTCTCTCTCTTTCGCTAGCAAATATAAGTTAACAATGATAAAAATGCAACATCAAGCCGCCGTGGCTTTTATCCCTAGCGCTTCGTTGCGCAATTGACATAAAAGGCTAACTTTGCAGCGCAACGCAAAAACAAACAAAATGTGGATTATTTGTGCCGACCTTGAGGGCGTGTTCGTCCCCGAAATATGGGTCAACGTGGCTAAGAAGACTGGCATTGAGGAGCTAAAGCTCACCACCAGGGACATTAAGGACTATGACGAGCTTATGAAGATGCGCCTCCGCATCCTTGACGAGCATCACCTTACGCTCCGTGACATTCAGGAGGTTATCGGCACTCTTGACCCGCTGCCTGGCGCCTTGGAGTTTGTCCGCGAAATTCGCAGACTGGCTCGTTTCGCCATCGTGAGCGACACTTTCGTGGAGTTCGCCCAGCCGCTCATGGATAAGCTGGAGAATCCTTTCTTGCTGTGCCATAGCCTGGAGACCGATGCCAAGGGCCGCATTGTGAACTACCGTCTGCGCCAGCCTGACCCAAAGCGCAAGACGGTGGAGGCGTTCAAGAGCTTGAAGTATGACGTGGTGGCTTTTGGCGACTCTTACAATGACGTGACCATGCTCGAGGCCGCCGACAAGGGCATCCTCTTCTGCCCGCCAGACAATGTGAAAGCGGACTACCCGCAATATCCCGTTGTGACGGATATCAACGAGTTGAAAAATAGACTTGTGGATATTGTGACCAAGTAGTCGCTTCCCTCTCATAACATAATAGAGCCGTAATCTAGCCTTTGGCGCATGCCCCGTGTGTGCGCCAAAGTTTTTTTCACAAAGGCTGTGGCCTTTTCAGCTGACTTTTCTATGAACGGATCGAGACAAGACTTTTTTAGGGCGGTAGCCGCCGTGGCTGTTGTGGCGGCCATGTTGGCCGTGTGGGCGGTGGTGAGAGATGAGGTTGCCATTTTCCCCGAGCTGGGCGCGTTGGCCGTTGGCCTCTTGTTGCTTGACAAGGCAGTGTGGCGCGTCAGCAAGGTCATGTGCGTTGTGGTCATGACTGTCTCGGCGGCCATTGGTGTCTTGCCGCAGGTGGTCTTGACAAGTCTGGATGGGGTCGACTTCGTTTTGCGTCTCGCTACTCCGCCATTCGTGTTTCTCCTTATTGGCATTTTGCTTTTCTTTTGCCGTGCGTTCTTGTCCCCTGCGTTTTCGGCGGGTCTTTTGCCTGCGCTTTTGGGCATCTCGTCGTGGGTCTATGTGGGTGTCGTGGCCTCGTCCGTGGTGACTGTTTTGGCCATCCAGTGGTTGCTTGAGGCTGCGGGGGTTAGGCGGTACAGGATGCCCCTCGTGGCGGCTCCTGCTGATTCTCCTGTGGCTGGCGGCGTGCGCGAGTGGCTGGTCTTGTCGCTTTGCATTGTGCCGCCGGTGGTGGCGGGGTGGGCGTCGGGTTGGCTTTTTGTGGCCGCGCCCCCGCTGATTGTCACGTTAGTAGAGTTCGCCTTGGGCGGCAGCGGGTTCCGCTCGCGTCCTTGGCAGGTGCTTTTTATGCTCGTTTTTGGTGCGGCCGTGGGTTCCGTGTCCGTCATCATATTCTGCTCTTTGGGCTATGGCCTTGTCCCTGCCGGCCTATGCGCAACGGCGGCAATGCTGTTGATTTTCTATCTCTTCCGAAAGGCTTACGCGCCAGCTGTCTCGGTGGCTCTGTTGGCTCTGCTGACGCACGGCGAGGCCGTGTGGACCTACCCTTTCCAGGTGGCCTTGGGCGCGGCCTACGCCATTGTGGCATCCTCGCTTCCCTATATGCTCTTTCCGCGTGAAAAAGCATGAGGGGGTGAAACGTTTTTCGGCTCGCGGTCGTTAAAGACCTAACAGAGTATAGTGTATAAATGAAGAAAAAAGTTTCATTCGCATCCCCCTGGCTCGCGATGTGCGTGGCCGTTTTCACTTTCCTCTCATCATTGTCTGCGCTGGAAGCGGCGGCGCAGTCTCCTTTTGCTGTAGATACCGTGATTGATCGTGCGGCGCGCTCATATATAGCCAAAGAAACGGACGCGATGGCCAAAAGGCTGTTGCGAAAGTGGGAAAGGGTCAACTCTTACCTCCCTCATAGCCTGAAAATGAAGGTTGAGGGCGGGGCGGAGGTCTATATGGCCAAGCGATACGTGCCCACGGTAGAGGGAATCGACTCGTCGATAGTCTTGCGGCTGGGCAAGAGGCCCGTGGGGCTTGTCTTGGTGGCCTACAATGGTGTGCCGTTGGGCTATACCATTGTGAATGAGGCAGGAGGCGAGGAGGTATATCCCCAGGAGACTCCAGATTTGGAGCAGGGCGGCGGAGCCAACAAGGTGCTGCTCAATCTTATGGCCACGCTCAAAGAGAAGAAGTCCGCGGTGGTGGCCGGGCTTGGCCAACCCAACAAACTATTTTATAAGGAAGACGACGGCAAGTACATGACCGCTGATTTGGAGACTGCCCAAAAGGTTGAGTATGATGCCTCTACGCAGGTGCCGGGCTATGTGTATAAAGACGATGGCAAGAACAAGCCTTTTACCGTGGCTGCGTCCATAATTGGTTGCAGTGTCACGTTGGGGCTCATCGTCTTGGTGGCTTTGTTGTAGTCTGCGGCGTGGGGCTGATCTTGAATTTTGTGAGGCGGTGGACTCTGCTCGTGGCCATCTGCTTCGGTGCTGTCGTCTATCTGATTTTTGGCTTTAGTCCGCGGCTTGCCGCGGCTGCGGACGTTTTGGGCCCAGTTTTTGACGCCATCTTCCCGTTTTTTGTTTTCCTGACGCTCTTCCTGACCTTCGCAAAGGTCGATTTCCACAAGATGCGTCCGCAGTGGTGGCATCTGGTTTTGCTTTTGGCGCAGTTCGCCTTTGTGGCGGTCTTGTGTGGCTTTGTGGTGGTCGTTGGTGGTTCTTGTCGCGGTGTGAAGCTTGTGGCTGAGGTGTTGCTCACGTGCGTCATTGCCCCTTGTGCGGCGGCCGCGCCGGTAGTGACCTCGAAGCTTGGGGGCGACCTTAACGGGATGACAACTTTCACGCTTGTGTCTAGCGTCGTGGCCTCCGTTTCCATCCCTGCTGTTTTCCCGCTGTTGGAAAGTGGCACTGGAGCTACGTTCCTTGCCGCCTTTGGGGCGATATTGAGCAAGTTGGCTGTGGTGTTGTTGCTGCCCTTGGCCTTGGGGTGGCTTGTGCGGCACTGCGTGAGCCGTCTTTATGCGTTCATTGTGCGCTACCCGGATCTGGCATTTTACAGTTGGAGCTTGTCTCTCACCATAACATCTGGCATAACGGTCAAGAATATGGTTCACTCCCAGTCTTCCGCAGCGTTCATCCTGGTCATTGCGCTGGCATCGTTAGCGGCTTGCCTGGCGCAATTGGCGGTTGGCCGCTCATTGGGCAGGAGGCTTGGGCGGGAGGTGTGCTGTGGGCAAGGAATGTTTCAGAAAAACACGGCATTGGCCATTTGGGTGGCCTATGTATATCTCACCCCTGAGGCCAGCATTGGCGCGGGGTGTTATATCTTGTGGCAGAACATTGTGAACGCCATTGAGATACGTCAGTATGATGGGCGGAAAGCCATTCTTCCGGAGTCAAAATAGTGAGGCGGCATCTACCGTTATGTCGTCAAGCGGAACTTTCTCCCAACGAAATTTGCCGATGAAGTCGTCAAGGCTCATAGGCCTCCACGAACTCTGAACCTTTGTGAGCCACGCCATCAGGCCTATGAGTTCCACAGGTTTCACGCGTTCCCTTATCTTGTCCATGGCCAATGAGCGGTCTCGCTTGCTCAGCCTCGCCCCGTCTGGAGACAGCAGCAGGGGAAAGTGACAGTAGGAGGGAGGCTCTTGGCCTAAGGCCCGGAGCAGAAACGATTGCTCGTGCGATGCAGCCATAAGGTCCCTGGCTCGGACCACCTCATTCACGCCCATCAGGGCGTCGTCTGTCACCACGGCCAGCTGATACGCGAAGTTACTGTCTGAGCGGCGGACAATGAAGTCGCCGCGGTCTTTCGCCAGGTTGGCTTCTTGCGGCCCATAGTGAAGGTCTGTAAAGGACGACGTCTTGTTGGGCAGGTGCAGACGCCAAGCCGGTTTGCGTTCACGCCTCAATTGCTCTTTCAGGCTCTCCGACAGGCCCAGGCAAGTGAGGGCATAGATTGTGTGACCGTCTGACGCGTGTGGTGCCGAGGCTGCCGTGAGGTCTTGCCTGCGGCAGAAACACTCATAGAGCAGCCCTTGCGACCGCAGTCGTTCGAAGGCGGTCGCATATATGTCGTCTCGTTGGCTTTGATAGTATGGCCCGTGGCCGCCAACGGCATCCGCCCCTGGGCCTTCATCGGGCTTCAGCCCAAGCCACAACAAGTCATCCACAATTTGTTCAGAATATTCCGGCCGGCATCGCTGCCTGTCCAGATCCTCAATCCGCAGCACCCATCTGCCGCCTTTGCTCTTGGCTGACGCATAGCTCATTAGAGCGGCAAAAATGTTGCCGAGGTGCATGCGTCCGCTCGGTGACGGCGCAAAACGCCCAACCACCATATTGTTTTTATCCATCTTTTCTTGACGCAACAGGCGGACGAATGGCCGCGCCCAGCGTGTCATCCGTCCGCCAATTCTTTGTACGCCCCGCTTAGGCGTTGCGCTCTGTGCGAGTCTCAACCGTGGTTGTCAGCTTGTTGGCTTCCAACTCTTGGTTTATCCGCCTGTTGCGGACAATGTCCATGGCCAGATATATGGCCTCGCGCATGGACGTGGGGTCCGCTTTGCCTTGCCCAGCAATGTCGTAGGCCGTGCCATGGTCGGGCGATGTGCGCACAATGGGTAGGCCTGCCGTGAAGTTCACGCCGGACGTGAAGGCCAACGCCTTGAAAGGGGCGAGTCCCTGGTCATGATACATGGCCAGGATGGCGTCGAACTTGCCGAGCGAGTCGGAGCCGAAGAGGCCGTCGGCGGGGTAAGGCCCCATGGCGCAAATGCCCTCGGCCTGCGCTTTCTCTATGGCAGGGCCAATTATGGTCTCCTCTTCCGAGCCCAGCAACCCATGGTCTCCCGAGTGTGGGTTGAGGCCCAAGACGGCAATGCGCGGCCCGTCTATGTTAAAGTCTTGGCGCAGCGAGCGGTTCAAGATCCTCAACTTGCTCAATATTCTGTCTTGCGTAATGTATTGGGCCACTTGGCAGATGGGCACATGCCCGGCCACGACGCCCACGCGCAGCTTGCCAGCCACCAGAAGCATGAGGGCCGGGGCCTGCGCGGCCTGCTCCAGATATTCAGTATGGCCGGGGAAGTGGAAGTTCTCGTTCTGTATGTTCTTTTTGTTGATTGGCGCGGTCACCACGGCGTCAATCTTGCCGTCGCTCAAATCGCGCACAGCTGTTTCGAGGGCTTCGAAAGCGGCCATGCCGGCGGCTTGAGACGATTTGCCAAGCTCCACCTTTATGTTGTCGTCTCCGCACGTCAAGATGTTCACCCTCTTTGGGTGCGCCTCCTCGGGCGTGTTGATGTTGTTGAGACTGAACTGCGCTATGTTCAGGGCCTTGCGGTGGTAGGCCGCGGCCTTGGGCGAGCCGTAGATTATGGGAATGAGGTCATCAATTATCTCTGTGTCTTGGAGGGCTTTCATGATGACTTCGTAGCCAATGCCGTTGACGTCTCCCTGCGTTATGCCAATTTTCATATTGTCGGGGTATCTTATTTTTTGTTGTTGTCCAGCCGGAGGGTGTACATGATGGCCTCCAGAGAACGTATGTGGTTTCTTTTTTGCTCCCTTGCGGGGTAGTAGACGTAGCCGTCCATTACGATGACGCGGCTCTTGGCCTCGTCCACAACGGCTCTCATCAGGAACGGCCCTCCCATCGGGTAGTTGTCCAGCCTCCAGAGGCCGCGCAGCTCGCTCACGAAAGCGCCGTTATATGTGCCCTGCCGGAATACTATCTCATCGTCTATCCCCGCGCGCCGCTCGGTGCACATGACGGAGCCCTGGGGGCCGCCTATGTTGGCGCGCAGGATGCTGTCTCGACGCGCCAGGAGGCTCTCGCGGCTCACGCATCCCGGCCCAGTGTACGGGAACGTGTACACAACCAGTCCGTCTTGGAAGTCGCGCGTGTCGCACATGAACCATGAAATCTGGTCCGGATTGTTGGGCTTGCATTTGTCATACTCGTTGGGTATGCACAAAGACACGTCCCACTTTTTGTGAAGCTCGGCCATAAGGTTGGCGTTGACGTGCTTCATATAGTAGTCTATGAGCCTGTCGCGCTCCGCCTTGACGAAGAAAGATATGACGCGGATGTGGTTGCGCCGCAAGACGGCCGCCGCGCCATCGGCGTTGGCGGCGTTGACGTAGATCACAGACTGCGGCTGCGCCCACACGTCTTTGCAAAACGCGAGCGTGTCCGTCGTCACCGTGTCTGCCACGTTGACCACCACCAAGTTGCGCAGCTTGTGCATAGAGTAGTCAAAAAATGGCGGCGCCACGGTGTGCATCTCAAATATAGGCTCGTCGGTGGGCAGGCCTGCGTAGTTGTCGTCTAGCATGTGGTGCAGCAGCGCGCCCACGGTGTCGTTCTTCAGTTTGTCATTCATAACCACCAGCACTTCACCGGCTTTGCCTGTGATGTCTGGCTTGAAAGCCTTTTTTGCGGCTTTCTCACACCCCGTCAGGAGCATGGCCGCGCCCATGAGGAGGGCGGCCACCGTTTTCAGCTTTTTCATCTTGATGTTGTTTTTCTGTTCTTGGCTTGCTCTTCTACCACAAAGAAGTAGGGCGAAATCTCGCGGTCGTAGTATATGGTGAGGCGTTGGCCAATCTTTATGTCTTTGGTCTCCATGCTGTTCCACGCCATGATGTCTGCCGCCGTGGTCTTGTATTGCATGGCAATCTTATGAAGGTATTCGCCTTTGGAGACAATGTGCGTTATGGTGTCTCGCTCAATGCGGATGACGCCGAAGTAGCCCGTGAGGTCCGGTGCCGCGTCGGGGCGAAGCAGCCTCTCATAGCGCAGGAACCGGCTCACGTTGTTGCGCGGCAAAGTGAGCCGCTTGGGCGTGTCGTCATATGGGATGAAGTCTTTGACATATTGCGGGTTGAGCTGTTGCAGCACCTCGCGCTTCACCCCCGCGGCACGGCCTATCTGGTCAAACGAGAGGCTCATGTTGACGTATACCGTGTCTACGTCAGAGATGGTGAAGTCTGGTTTTGCGGGCGTCACGTTGTGCATCTGATAGTAGTTCATCACGTAGTTTACGGCAATGAACGCCGGCACGTAGGAGCGCATCTCGGCCGTGAGGTAGGGAGATAGCTCCCAAAATGTCTTCTTGCCGCCGCCGGCCCTTTCCTGCGCCTTTTGCACTTGGCCCAGCCCGCCATTGTATGCCGCCAGGGCCAACTGCCAGTCTCCGAGGTTTTGAAAGAGGTATTTGAGGTAGCGGCAAGCGGCGTCGGTGCTTTTGCGCACGTCACACCGCTCGTCTTCATAACTTGTCACTTTCAGGTCCATCATCAGCCCGGCGTGGTAAAGGAACTGCCACAGCCCCATGGCGCCGGATTTCGACTTGGCCTTGGGGTCTAGCGCGCTCTCTATGACCGCCAAATATTTGAGCTCTTGCGGCAAGTTATATTTGCTCAAATATTCCTCAAAGATAGGGAAGTATAGTTCCGCTCGGCCCAATATGTTGGCCAAATGGTCGCGCCTGCGCTCAAGGTAAACGTCAATGTAGGCGCGCACTTGCGTGTTATACTCCAACGTTATCGGGCTTTGCTGATCTAGGCGCTCCATACGGCGGGCATATATGTAGTCCGGCACCTGGGGGTTGGTGCCGCTCATCTGGGCGCAGGCCTCATGCGGCACTGACGCCACGGCCAGTGCCATAGCCAAGCCGGTGAAAACTTCGCGTACGGCCTGGCGCATTAGTCTTGCCCAAATTGCCATTTCTTCCTCCCTCCGTCGCTTAGCCCGCGTGCCTCAAAATCAGAATAGTGAGGCCATGACGGGGAGCATGGCGTTGAGAATCCCTCTCACCACGTCGGCCCCGTTGGCGTATAGCACCAGGGTCAGGAGCAGTATCATGCCCACCGTTTGAGCCACCTCCATCACTTTGTCGCTCACCTTGCGGCCCGTCACCACCTCAATCAGCAGAAACAGCACGTGGCCACCGTCTAGAGCCGGGATGGGCAATATGTTCATGACGGCCAATATGATGGCCAAAAAGGCCGTGTTGAACCAAAACGCCTGCCAGTTCCATCTGTCGGGAAACATTTTGGCAATGGTGCCGAAGCCGCCAACTTTGGTGGCCCCCTCCCGTGTGAAGAGCATGGGCAGTTGCTTGCAGTAGTTCACGAGCAGGTCTTTACCTTTTGACACGCCGGCCGGAATGGCTTCAAGAAGGCCGTAGTGGCGCGTCTGCGTCTTGAACCAGCGGGTGGGGTTGCAGAGCAGGAATTCCAGTCGGCCGTCGCGACCCACCGTCACAGTGAGCGTGTCCCTGCCGCCATCGGCCCTGACGGCCACAAGCTGCGAGGTCTGCCCCTTGAGGCTGTCTAGCCGGGTTGTGAACTGGCTGAAGGACGGGTTTTCCACCCCGCCCATCATGACAATGGAGTCCCCTTTTGTCAAGCCGCAAGCCTCGGCCGGCGTGCCGGGCAAGACGGAGTCCACCACCACGGGCGTGCGGAATGCGAAGAGTGCCTGATTGCCGTCGCCTTTTAAAATCTGACGGAAGAACTCATGCGGCAGCCTGATGCTCATGGGTTCGCCGTGGCGAACAATGTTCACGACGCACGTGTCTTCGAATATTATCGGGTTGGCCACGTCCTTATAGGTCTCCGCGGCCTTGCCGTTGATGCCTGTCACCATGTCGCCGTCTTCAAACCCCGCGCTTTTCATGGCGTCGGAAAACTCGAAGCCGTAGCGGGCCTCGGAGAGCGGCAGGTATGTGTCTCCATAAGTGTAGGCGAGGAGCCAGAATATGACGGGCGCGGTGATCAGGTTCACCAAGACTCCGCCCACCATCACCAGGAGCCTCTGCCAAGCCGGCTTGGCTCTGAACTCCCACTCCTGCACGGGCTTTTTGAGTTGCTCCGTGTCCATCGACTCGTCCACCATGCCGGCAATCTTGACATAGCCGCCGAGCGGGACCCAGCCTATGCCATACTCCGTCTCGCCGTGCTTAAACTTGAAGAGTGAGAACCAAGGGTCGAAAAAGAGGTAAAACTTCTCTACCCTGATGCCAAAAAGCTTGGCGAATGCAAAATGGCCTGCCTCGTGGGTCACGACCAGTATTGAGAGGCTCAGCAGCAGCTGAAGCACTATGACAACAACGTCCATTTACAAAAAGAGATGTCACTGATTCACATTGTGGAATTGGTGGGCGGCTCATGCCGCGCGTCACCCCACCGTATTTCGCAAAGGTAGTGCAAAAAAAGCAAAAGGGCTTTGCCGTCCGAGAGTTTAGGGCGGCCGCATTTGCAATAACGCCCCCTTTTTCGTTTATTTGCCAAGATTGCGGTTACGCCCCGCCTCGGGCTTCGTTCAGCGGAAGCCACGCCAAGGCGGGGAGCGCCCCAAGAATGGTGCGGGGCGTGTGTCCGCTGAGCTCTATTTTAGTCATGGTAAACACCCTGAAAGTTGGCGACGCGGTTGTGTGCGTCGTGAGAAAAATTCAGGCTAACGGCATATCCGTGTCGTTGCCTAATGGCCGTTTTGGCTACGTTCCCAAATTTTGCGCCCAAAGCCTTTGTGATGCCGATGGCGACTTCTGCGTCGCCGTGGGCGACTCCGTGAGCCTGCAAGTGAAGGAGATTGGGCAGCCCATACGCCTTGGAGACGATGGCGACACCCAGCTGCCGCAGTCTCGCGAGGAGCGTCATACCGTGGCAAGGACGCGGCATGACGGCGTCCCGCGTCACGTCGTGGAGCCAGAGCGCGGGCCTCGCGCCTCGGATGAGGCTGGGGCGGGCGGCTCGTCATACGCCATTGGCGAGGTGCTAGATGGGGTTGTGACGCGCGTTGGCGAATATGGCTACACGGTCTCGCTGTCTCGTGGCGGGCGGGGGTTCTTGCCAATCTATATGGTAGATAAGGTTAACGGGGAGCCCGCCGTGTATCGGAGGGGGGACCGCGTGAGGGTGGCCATCAAGTCTCAGGCCGACTACATCCGTCTGTGCGGCGAGCAGCGCATGGCGCGTCAACAGCGCAGACGCGATCGGTGGCCGCAGACGCAGGCCGCGCAGCGCTTCCGCCCCATGGCTGAGTTCTCTGTGCTGCATAGGCCCCAGGAGGTCTTCGACGCCGCGGTGGAGGCCGTCGAGGCCAACCGCGCCGTGGTGAAGGTGGGTCAATATGAGGGTCTGGTGTGGCGCGATGAAGCTTCTTGGAGCCGCGTGGACGACATGGCGGCTCTGCTGTCTGTGGGAGACTCTGTGACGGTGGCTTACATTGGTACAGACCCGCGCCACAACCGAATCCTCTTCAGCCTGAGACAAGCGCAGCCTAGGCCCGATGCCGTGTGGCAGATGGACGAGGCGGAGGAGAAGGCCATGCGCGAGACGGACTCCGACGCTCTCTCTGCGGTGGCACGATTTGCCATAGGGGATCTTGTTGAGGCCTCATTGACTGAAGAGAAGGCCGAAGTGGCATATTTTGAGATTGGCGATGACGGCACTCCGGCATTGGCGCAGAAAGACTGCATCCCTGCGCTGTGTGACGAGGGTGGCCGTCTGGAAGCTCGCGCTGGCGATGTGTTGGAGGCCGTGGTGGCTTTTGTCGGGGCGCGGGCCTACTTGTGTGACAAAGGCATATGGGCTGCGCACGCAGCCGAGGTGACGGAGGCCTATGAGAGTCATTACTCGGCCGATGCCGTGGTGCGCCCGCTTCTTTGCGAGGTCTATGGCGTGGGGGACGTGCTCAAGTGCGTGATCCGCAAGGTGGAAGACGATGGCCTCGTGGTCGCGTTGCCGCGCGGCGGCGTGGGCTTTTTGCCTAGTGAAGATATGCTGTGCGCACCCGATGCCGGCACTCTGACCCCGGGCGGAGAGCTGATGGCGGTGGTGAGCAAGGCGACAAGGCAACGCATCTTATTGTGCGACAAGGTAAAGTGGGACTTGCAGAGACTCCGGCTCGGCTCATCGCTCAAAGACCTCTACAAACCGGGCGACAAGGTCACCGGTGTGGTGGTGGACAAGGCCGGGAAGGAACTGCTGGTGGATCTGCGCGGTGGCGGGAGAGGCGTGTTGCCCGAATGCCACATGACGCAAGACGAGCCGCGCCTTGAAGTGGGCGATGAGGTGGAAGCTGTGGTGTTTCAAGTGTCGCAAAAAAAGATAACACTCTGCTCCGCGCCTAAATGGCGCATTATGCAGGAGCGCCTCACCAAGAAGCCGGCGGACTGCTTCAAGCCCGGTGACAAGATTACAAGTCGCGTCATCTATTCACTCAAAAACGGCATCTATGTGAGCTTGCCCACTACGGGCAAAGGTTTTATGCCGGAAGACTGCATCGGCACGTTGCGCCGCGGCGGCTCTTTGCCAAGGCGAGGAGATGAGATTACGGCCATCGTATATAAAGTGACGGAAAAAGGAGTCTTGCTTTGTGACGAGAGCGTGTGGGAACGCAAGCAGGCGGAGGCTTCGGCCGATGGTGACGATAAGGGGTAGACACAATGAGAGGCACGGTCTCATTCCGTGCCTCTCTTCTATCTTTTAGGCGGTTGCCTGTTGCCGCCATTCTTTTCCCGTCTCGGTCTGGAAGAATGTGGCGTAGCGAAACGCCTCCGCATACACCAAACGACCCATACGAAAAGACCCGTCTCCCGCCTCGGGAATGGTAATAAATAAAAAAGCCCGAACGTTTCCGCTCGAGCTTCGTAGCCGATAAGAGAATCGAACTCTTATTGCCAGATTGAGAATCTGATGTCCTAACCGTTAGACGAATCGGCCATCTCTGTGTCATTCTTTTCGTTTGACGCTGCAAAGTTAGATTTTTGATTTTACATATGCAATAGTCTCGGCGTTTTTGTGCGAAATTTATCTCTTGTCGGCTTTTCCTAGCTTTAGCCTCATTGCCCCTAGCGCAAGCAGAAGGCCCACACAGGCCATGATGCCAAAGGTGTAGTGGAGCGAGATGGCGTGAGATATATGGCCTATGACAGGCGGGCCAAGGAGGAAACCCATGTAACCGATCGATGCGACGGTGGTGACCGCCATGGCCGAACTCATCCTGCCGGAATGACCCGCCAGACTATAACAAATTGGCACGGTGGATGATATGCCGAAGCCAACAAAAAAGAGGCCTATGGTGGCGCACGCGATGTTTGGCAATATGACTGCCAGCATCATGCCGCCAAATATCAGCAACCCGCTCGTTATGATGACCGCCCGCCGCCCGTATCGCATGACGAAATGGTCTGACACGAACCGACCGATGGTCATGGTGCAAAGGCAGACAACGTAGCCAAGTTGCACTAGCCCGTCTTCTACGCCCACCACCTCTCGGTAATACACTCCGCTCCAGTCGTACATACAGCCCTCGCACACCATGGCAGCGAACGCCATGCAACCCAGAGCCACCACGAAAGGGTCTATTTTGCGCAGCAAGGCCAAACGACCGCCGCGCTGCTCTTCGACATCCTTAGGTTGCGCCTTCACGTCGAACCTCACAAGATGCGCACGGAAGTAACAGATTGTCATCGCGGCAGCCGCGGTAACGCATGCGAATTGCACCTCCGGACTCATGTGCGCTCCAACGAATGCCATGCTTATCAGCCCTCCTAGAAATCCGCCCATACTCCAAAGTCCATGAAAAGACGCCATTATGGTCTTGCCGTGAAGTCGTTCCGCTCCTATCGCCTGCGTGTTCACTGCGGCGTTGCAGAGGTTGGAGCTGACGCCGAAGAGGAAGAGGCAGCCCATAAGCGCATGTGCGCTAGGGGCTAGCCCCAATGGGATGAGGAGCAGAGAGTACAGCAGTGCGCCTATGGTCATCATGCGGCGACTGCCAAATTTATTCACAAGCCAGCCGGAGAGCGCCATTGCCGCCATCTGTCCCATGGGGATGGCGAAAAGGACTGTGCCGAGCTGGCGGTCGTCAAGCCCTAATGTCTCTTTGATGTCGGGTATCCTGTTGGCCCACGAGGCGAAGACTACGCCCTGGACGAAGAAGAAAAAGCTCACAGCCAGGCGAAATCGCCTGAGGGCTTGTCTCTGTGTCAGCATATTGAGTTTTGCGCTGTCTGATTATTCTTGGCGCTAAATTATGCAGCGGGGGAATGAAAAATTTCCAAGATATATCAAATAGTGCTGCGCGAGGGCCCGTGTCTACCCGTTTTTCAGGCTTCTTATGGCTTGCTCCAAGGCTTTTCCGTCATCGTCTGCGCTTCCGTTAGCCGCAGGTTTTTGGGGCGCTGTGGCCTCTGTGGCGGACTGGATATGGCTCAGTATGGCTGCCGTTTCCTTGCCGTTCTTCAGGCTTTTCACCACATTGTTGAGCAGTCTTATCTGCTCTTTATATTTGGCCAATTTGCCGCTGAGGCTATAAAGCATGGGTTGTTGCGCCTCTGGGCTTTTGTTGAGTTCGGCCCACAGTGTCTCCAAATGCTCTAGCCGTTCCATCTTCTCTCGGTAGAACTCCTGCCTTTTCTTGTCGTATTCTTTGAAGCTGTCTATTATTTTTCGCAGGCGGGCAATCTCTTTCTCCTCTTCTGTGTCGAAGAGGTCTTCGTTCAGCATTCTGTCTTTTGACATATGGTCATTTGTTAGCGGCCTCGGAAAACGCGTCCATAATCTCTGTCGGCCTGTTGTTTTGGAATGCGCCGAGGGGGTAGGCCCCTTCTAGTTCTGGCGCCCAATAGAAGACCCCGTGGCAATGGCCGTCGGTCTTGTTTTGGGCGGCGTCTATTATGGCGGAGAGAATTTCTTTGCCCTCCTTGGGTTTGGCGGCTTCTACGCCAGTCTCCACGACTATGGCGTCTGTGCCGTATTTCTTAGCCAGGCGTCGGATGTTGGCGGCAAATTTGTCCACCGTCTCTTGCCAATTCTCTGTCAGCCCGGCCTCTACGTCCCAATATGGGTATACGCTCAAGCCTATCAAGTCCCACTTCGCCCCATGCTGGCGCAGGCCGTCAAAGATGAAGTCATATCGCGCCGGGTCGCACCCGCCGTCAAGGTGTATTATCACTTGCGCCTGCGGCAATGCCTCTTTCACTGCGTCATAGCCAGCTTGCGTCAGCTCGGCGTAGGCTTTCATGTTATCTTCCGCCTTGGCTTTGGGCCATAGGAATCCATGTGTGGTCTCGTTCCCCACCTGCACCCATTTCACGTCGATGTCCGCGTCGCGCAACATTTTCAGTGTGCGCAGCGTGTGGTTGCGCAAGACTGTTTTCAGTTCATCCACCGAATAATATTGCCACGCTCCGGGTGTCGGCTGTTTGCCCGGGTCCGCCCACCAGTCGCTGTAGTGAAAGTCCACCATTACGGGCATCCCGTAATAGCGGGCGCGCTTGCCCATCTCCAGCACGTCTTCTGGGCTGCAGAAGCCGCCTTCGGGGTTCACCCACACGCGCAGGCGGATGGCTTCCAGTCCCAACTCGTGCATAAGTGCCGTATTTTCACGAATCTCGCCGCGGGCGTTATACAATTTCTGGCCACGGGCCTCTAGCTCTGTCGTGCCGCTAATGTCGGCCCCTAGCCAGAAGTGTGCGTCAGTCTGCGCTGTGGCGCACAGGCTTAGCGTCAGGCCCAGGGCCCAGACTGTTATTCTCTTCATTTTTGGGTAGTTTTTGCTATATCCGTTTCACGCATAGCAATTTGTGGGTGTATATGTCGCGTTCGGCGTTGAATATTCCGTCGCTGTCAATCGTGTCAATTCTCACGGAGCCGGACGAGTGAATTATCTTGCCATGCCCCATGCACAACCCTACGTGGCATATGCGCCCCTTGGGGTTCACGAAGAAAGCCAAGTCGCCGCGCGTGGCCTCGCCTGCGGCCACCTCATGGCCACGCTCCACCTGCTGTGACGCGTCTCGCGGCAATGTTTTGCCACAAACTTTGTGGGCTATCTGCACCAGTCCCGAGCAGTCTATGCCAAATGCCGTGCGCCCTCCCCACAGATATGGCGCGCCAAAGAGGCTTAGCGCGGCCTCCACGGGATCAGCTGGCGGCGCGGCTTCTGTGTGGCCTATGGCGTATTTTTTGCCGCACATCACGGCCTGCTTGCCGTCTTGCTGCACGCCGCGCATTTCAGAGCCTGCGGTCAGCGGGGTGGGGCGCGGGTCGCCTTGGCGCGTCACTTGAGTCAGGGGTTGCGCCATGATTTGTGACGGCTGGCTTAGCAGCAGGTCCAGTTCGCCGTCGGCCACAGGCGTGGGCAACTTGAAGTCCACCCAGCCGGGGTAGTTGTCCATGATGGTGCGGATGCGCGTCCATCGCCCCTCGGTCTCAAAAATCTCATATGTCTCGCCAAAGAGTATTTGGCTCACCATCTCGGCCTCTTCCGACGGTTGGGAGCGGATCGGGATCATGGCAAAGCAGCATATTCCTCTCATGTCCCCCTACCTGAGTCTTATCACAGTGCCTGCCGCGGGCTCTTCACCCAGCTGCATCCCATTGCGTTTGAGCAGTTTGCGCAGTTTGATGCCATAGGAGTGGGCAATGAGCCACATGGTGTCTCCCTCTTGCGCAGTGTACGTCGGGCAGTCGGGATGCGAACGGTTGCGTTTGGGGCGCAAGTAGAGGAACGACAGGTCAGACAATTTGTCGCCAGCTTTCAAGTCGTTATACTTATACAGCTCCCACACCATAAGGTGGAACTCGTTGGCTATGCCCTCAAAGGAGTCGCCTGAGTGCAGCTCTATGTATCTCACTCCGTTGTTATACATCACCTCATGAGGTGGCAGCGGGTCTATTTCGAACACGGGTTTGACCATTGGCTGGCGGCCGCGCGTTGTGGTGGATGCTGACGAGGCGCGGCCTTGCCTCTCCGTGTCGGCAGGTTCGGTGCGGTCTGAGGCTCGGCTTGCGCCATCGGCCGTGTCGTAGGCGTCAAGGCCTTCTTCTTCTATTATTTTTATCAGTCTGTGCGCATAGGTGCGCTCCGTGGCGTAGCCGCACTCTTTCAGGCCTTTCGCCCAACCTTGATAGTCGGTCTTGTCCAACTCAAAAAGTGGGGCGTAGCGTTTCTTTGACGTAAGGAAGTCACTGTGGTCTCGAAAACTCTGGTAGGCGTCGGCGTAGCTGCGGAAACACTCGTGGTGGCGGTCGTCGTCTTTATACATTGTCTCGCCCGTCCAGTCTGAGTGGCACTTTATTCCAAAGTGGTTGTTGGCCTCCACGGCAAGGTCGGAGTTTCCGCAGTCGCTCTCCAATATGCCTTGCGCCAGTGTGATGCTGGCCGGAATTCCCGTGCGCTCCATCTCGGCTATGGCCCAATCTTTATATTTCGCCACATATTGTTGTCGGTCAGTGCGTTGAGCCTCGGCTTTCGTGGCCGTCAGCAGCAATGCGGCCAGCGTGGCCACCAGTGTCGTTATCCTTTTCATGTGTCTGCCTCCGTGTGTCTCGTGCCTTAGGGGCGCAAGACTATGATGTTTGAAATGACGCCGCTCTCTGGCAGCGGGCCGTAGGCCCTGCTGTCGCACAGGTTGTCGCGGTCGTCTCCCACTGTCATATAATAGTCCATCTTGAATGTGTATGAGGCTCCTGGCGTGGGCTTTAGCTTGCGCCTCTCGTGCCGTTCCACCAATGGGCCGTAGAGCATCACGTTGGCGTATGTCAAAGCCATGGTGTCTCCTTTGCGCGGCATCCGCATGGGGCCCCATTGGTAGGCGTTCCATTGGTAGGCCACGTTCCATGGGTAGCACCGCTCATCGTCCTCGTTTCTGTGCAGCACGGCATATGTGTAGGGTCGCCACTTCTCTTCTCGCTTCACTGTTGGCAGCAGCAAGTCTGCCGTGTCGGCCTCTGCCGCGCCGTGCGTCTTTTGTGCCTCTTCCTCCGCCTGGCGCATTTGTCGCATGATGGAATATGGCGTGTGTGGCAGTGGCCTATATGTTGCCGTGACGCATTCGCCGTGGTCGGCCATGCGGCCGTTTACGAATAAGGCCCCGTCCGCCACCGTCACGGTGTCGCCAGGTCGGGCCACAACTTTTTGCAGCAGGTTTCCGTCTGGCGTATGCGCCAAGGCGTAGTCGCCGCGGCCAATGCGCCCCAACTTATGGGTGCGGTAATATCCGCCGGCGTCACTCTCGTTTCTAGCCACCCCATATTTCATCTTGTTGACCACGCACAGCCGTCTGCCTTCGCCAGGCATGGTGCACCACGCCAGGGACATGACAAACGTCAGCACGTAGGCCACAGTGGCCGCCCCGAACATCAGGGCCAGCCCCCATGAGAGCAAGGCGCGGCTCACGGGGGTGTGGCTCTCCACCCATTGGGCCAGGCGCGCGAATGTGTCGGTGGACACATAGGCCCACACTACCACACCCATTGGTAAAATTAGGGCGTATGCCCTAATCCACACTGCCGCCACCGCCAACAGGGCGCCTATGAGAACCCCTTTTATGAGCCTCGGACGGCTCACGCATGTCCTGCCCATGCGCCTATCGGCGGTCAAAATCAGTCTTGAAGCACCGGTCCCAACGTATGCACGACGGGAAGCTCTTGTCGGGGTCTATTGACAGCCACACGAAGAGCGGCCTGCCTATCACGTGATCCTCTGGCACGAAGCCCCAATATCGTGAGTCGGCAGATTTGTGGCGGTTGTCACCCATCATGAAGTAATAGTTCATAGTAAATGTGTACTCGTCCGCCTCTTTTCCGTCTATTATCACCTTGCCGTCCCTCACGTCCATCGTGTGGCCCTCGTAGGCCGTTATGGCTCTCTCGTAGAGCAAGGCGTTGGCGGGGGTCAGTTTGAGCGAGGCTCCGCGCTTGGGAATCCAGATGGGGCCGTAATTGTCTCGGCTCCAAGGGTAGTCTTGGCTATATGGGTACACGCTCAGACCCAAAGAGTCGGGCTGGTCGTCATCCATCGTTATGCTTTTTATTGATGGCATCGAGGCCACTTCGGCGGCTTTCTCTTTCGTCAGTGGCAGCACGTATGTAGGTCCCAAGCCGGCTTGGCGGCGGTCTTCGTTCGAGATGCCCATGCTCTCAAAAAATCTGTCGTTGAGCAGTTGGCCGTTTGTGGATACGTAGTAGTTGTGCTGCACGTCAGGGTAGTCCTCTTCGAGAACTCCGTTGATATACACGGCGTTGTGGATGACGGACAGGCTGTCGCCAGGCATGCCGACGCACCGCTTGACGTAGCAGTCGCGCTTGTCCACCGGCCTCCATATAATCTCACCCAGTGGCGACGACGGTTGGCGGACGCCGCGCCGGCCCACCTCCGCCACGTAGTGGTTGCGCTCCCACGCCGTCTTCATGCTTCTCACTTTCTCCTGCGCCTTGGCGTCCTGCGCCACGGCGTTGAAGCCGCGAATCAAGATTATGGAGTAGTAGTCCGGGTTTGTCATGTTGACGCACACAGAGTCTCCCGCCGGGAAGTTGAACACCACAATGTCTCCGCGGCGCATGCTGTCTGTGCCGGCCAACCTGTGGTAGGCCCACATGGGCCACTCCAGATAAGATGGCGTGGAGGTGGTCAGCGGCAGTGTGTTTTGCACCATAGGCAGCGAGAGCGGAGTGTTTGGCATCCGCGGGCCGTAGGAGAACTTGCTGACAAAGAGGTGGTCGCCCACCAGCAGGGACTTCTCCAACGATGATGTGGGTATCTTATAGTTCTGGAAAAGGAATATATTGACGAAATATACCGCCACCATGGCGAATATGATGGCGTCAATCCATTCCACCAGGGCCGACGGCTTGCGCCCGTCCTTGCGCCTTTTCCAAAATCCCCAAGGTATTATCCGCGTGGCGTATACGTCAAAGACCACAGGCACGAGCAGCAGCAGCCATGCGTTGCCCGTCCATAGCACCACAAGGAGGTAGAGGATGACGAGGAGTGCCGTCTTCACCCAGTCGGCTGTGGGAATGGCGTTGAGCTTTCTCATTTTCTAGGCAAAGTTCCTTGTTCGTTGAGTGCCCGTTAGAATCCGAGCATGTCTTTCATCCCCAGGAAGCCTCTCTTCCCTTTGGTATATTCGGCAGCTAATACCACGCCCAGGGCGAAGCCCATGCGGCTCTTAGCGCTGTGGGTTATCTCGATGTAGTCCGCGTCGCTCTCATACCTTATGGTGTGGATGCCCGGCACCTCGCCCTCGCGCAAGGCCGTTATCGGCAGCTTGTCAGCCGGGATGTTCTCATTGGCAATCACGGTAGGCTTGTCTCCGGCGGTGTATATGGTGCGGTCCAGCTCCCAGCCGCTCAGGCGGTCCAGCCTGTCCACCACGTCCTCGGCCAGCGTAATGGCCGTGCCGCTGGGCGAGTCGAGTTTGTGGATGTGGTGCGTTTCCGTCATGCTGGGCTTATAGGCGTCAAAACGGTTCATAAGCTTGGCCAACTGGCGGTTTAGCTCAAAGAAGATGTTCACGCCGAGGCTGAAGTTCGAGGAGTAGAAAAACGTCTGTTTGCCGCCCTCGCACATGGCTTTCACCTCCGGCAGCTTGTCTAGCCACCCCGTGGTGCCGCTCACCACGGCCTTGCCGCGCTCGAAGCACTTCATATAGTTGGAGTAGGCTACTTTTGGGGCTGTGAACTCAATGACCACGTCTGCGGCCTTGAAACCCTCGCTGTCGAAGCTGCCAGGCAATGACAAGTCTATCCTCTCCGTAATCTCATGCCCGCGCTTCAGGGCGATGGACTCTATGGCTTTGCCCATTTTGCCGTAACCTATAAGTGCAATCTTCATCTGCTCAATTCTTTTGTTTTTGCGAAGTTACAGAAAAATGAAATCATATCTGCCCGATGAGCCACCACAGATATGCCGCGTAGCCGCCCGCCAGCACCGCGCCTTCCCACCGCTCCACGGTGAGGCGCGTGTAGCTGAACGTCCACAGCATGAAGCTAGATATGACCATCACGCCCATATCCACCATCGTGACGCCCTCAATGTGCATGGGGCAGATGACGCCCGTCACGCCCACAATCATCAGGATGTTGAACACGTTGCTGCCTATCACGTTGCCAATGGCGATGGCGCTGTTCCCTTTGCGGGCAGCCACAAGGCTCGTGGCAAGCTCTGGCAGCGACGTGCCGCCCGCCACGATGGTGAGCCCTATGACTGCGTCCGACACGCCAAGGAAGCGGGCTATCGTGGTGGCCCCGTCAACGAATATGTGCGAGCCGCCAATGAGGCAGGCCAAGCCCAGGGCTATGAAAAATATTGACTTCCATATGGCCTGTGGCGCTGTTGGCCGCTCGTCTTCTGCCCGCCCCTTGCCCGCCGCGCGCACGGTGTAGACCATAAAGGCGATGAACGCCGCAAGCAGCGCGGCCGACTCCAGGCGCGTGACCTGCCCGTCTGCGCAGATGGCCATGAGCGCCATGGAGGCGACCAAGGCTATGGGCAGGTCGCGACGCACGGTGGTTCTGGTGATGACCATGGGGGCCACCAAGGCTGTGACGCCAGTTATGACCATGACGTTGAATATGTTACTGCCCACAATGTTGCCCACGGCAAGGTCTGGCGTGCCGCCAATGGCGGACAACAGGCTCACGAAGAACTCCGGTGCCGAGGTTCCCATGGCCACAATGGTGAGGCCTATTGTCATCTGAGGGATGCGCATGCGCTCCGCCACCCCCACGGCCCCGCTTGTCAGTTTGTCCGCGCCCCATATCACAAGGGCAATGCCGGCCACGGCGCATAAAATGGCAATTGCTAGTATCATATGTGTTCGTTTTGTTTCATCACAGTATTTCCCCATTCCTAAGCGAGGCGGTGACTAAGAGCGGCAAGACGCCCCGTCGCGCTTGCAGCGCTTCGAGACGTCTTGCTTGTTTCTTGTGTCGCCAGTCTGTGTGTCGGGTCTCATTTCAGAAGCTCGTCCACTTTGCTCAGCAGTTCATCGCCGCGCAGGTTCTTGCCCACAATGGTGCCGTCTTGGCTTATGAGGAAGCAGCTCGGGATGGCGTCCACCACATAGGCTTGTGCCGCCGCGTTGGTCCATCCGTTCAGATCCGACACCTGAGGCCACGTCATGCCCAGTTTCTCCACGGCACCAAGCCATGCCGAGCGGTCTTGGTCTAGTGATACCCCAATAATTTCCAGCCCCTTGGCCCTGTATGCGGCGTAGGCTTTCACCACTGTGGGCATCTCGTTGCGGCAAGGCCCGCACCACGAGGCCCAAAAGTCAACCATAGTCAACTTGTTGGCTTTCACTATGTCAGACAGTTTCACGCCGTTGCCGTCTTTGTCTGGTTGGGTGAAGTCGATGAACTTGCTGCCTGGGGCAGTCGTCGCCTCCATCATCATGCGTGCTTTGATGCGCGTGTAGTTTGGCATGGCCGGCTCGTGCTTGTCCATTTCGTCTATTATCTCTGCCTTGGTGGAGTCGTCTAGGGCCGAGGCCACCATACCGAGCAAGATGTCACTGAAAAATGATGGTATGTTGCTCTTGATATATGAGGCGTAGGCCGCCTGCATGCCGCCATACAGAGAGTCGAGGGTGTGTTCCGCCGCCGCCCTGTCAGCCTCCGAGGCTTCGGGGTTGCGCATGACGCTGAAATAAGGCTCGGCCTCTTTCTCAAAGGCGTCGCTCTTCTGGTGCAGCTCTTGCCATATGGCGTTACTCTTGCTGCCTTCAAAGAGTGGTTGCGCCTCGGTCTCGGCCGGCAGTGTCATTGAGAATTCCGTGCCGGGCTCCACCAGAACCTCATAGGCAGCCATGGGCTTTCCGTCCACCAAGGGCATCACGTGGGCCAGGAAACCGCCCTCGTCAGCCTTGACTTTCAGAGAGAACTGCCCCTCGGTCACCACGGCCGTGTCTATGGCGCTCACGCCAAGGCGAGACAGTGTGGCAATGATTACGGAGTCGGCCTCCTGCCAGCCCTTCACCTTGCCGTTTATCACGCACCGGTTGCCCTGGTCGTCATTGTTTGTGCCGCATGCCGTGGCCAAGAGTGCCGTGGCCATTGCCAATAATGTCTTGTTTTTCAATTTTCTTGTCTTGTCGCGTGTGGGTGATTGTTCGTTGTTGTTTTTCTTTATAATATTCTTTTCAGCACGTCATGCGCGTCGCGAATAGAGGCCAGCAGCCAGTGAGAGAAAAGCTCAGTCTGCTCTTCTTCGCTCATTCGCACGCTCTCGGCTGGCAGCTTCTCGTCCACCTCTCGCCGCAGGTGGCTAAGCGTGATGGCCGCGCTTGCCGATATGTTCAAGCTCTCCGTGAGGCCGCACATGGGAATGGCCATTCGCATGTCGGCGTTCTCCATGGCCCAGCCGGACAGCCCTACTTTCTCGGCTCCGAAGACCACGGCTATTGGGCCGCGTGTCACGTCGAGGTCATATAGGCTCACGTCATGCCCCGGGTGGGGCGAGGCAGCCACAATGGTGTAGCCGCGCCGACGCAGGTCGGCGTAGGCCGCCGGGGTGTTGAAACTCTCGGAGCCGAACCTGTGGTATGTGAGCCACTTGAAAGCGCCTCTGGCCACGCCGTTGCTCGCCAGGAAACGGCTGCTGTTCTCAATCACCGTCACGTCTTGGATGCCGAAGCATTCGCAGGAGCGTACCACCGCGCTGGCGTTTTGGCTGTGGTATATGTTCTCCAGGGCAAGCGTCACGCGCCGTGTGCGCCGGCTCAAGACGCTGCGCAGCGTGGCCACGCGGTTGTCGTTGACAAAGGGGAGCAGCAGGCTCACCCGCCTTTCGGGCGTCAGGGCGTTGAAGGCGTCCATCTGTGCGCGGCTCGGTAATGATACTTCTACTGACAATGGGGTCGGTGTGTAGGTTAGGCGTGGCGACTTGCGCCCCGCGTGGTGCCACGAGAGCCGCGCGTCGGGCGTGTGTCCC
>CAKUVM010000021.1 GCA_934699135.1 uncultured Bacteroidales bacterium | reverse complement strand
ATATATGAACGGATCAGTCTTCGTAAATGGCATCAAGGAGGGGCAGAGGCCCTACGGCTACTCTTCCGTTATCTATGATGTCACGACAGACCTCAAGGTCGGCAAAAACGTCATAGCCGTCAAGGTGGACAACACGGACCAGCCAAACTCCAGATGGTACAGCGGCTGCGGAATATATCGCAACGTATGGCTCACCAAGACGAACAACATTCACGTGGCCCCGTGGGGCACGTGGGTGCGCACCCCGCTTGTCAACAAGGCCAAGGCCGATGTGCTCGTGACCACCACTGTCAAGAATGACAATGACTACGGCGTGGACGTGGACGTGTGCACCACCATTAAGGATGCCGATGGCCGACAGGTCTCTCGCGAGGTGGGTACGCTACACGTGGAGGGCGGTTGCTCTTCTAACATCGACCAGCAACTGCGAATTGCCAACCCCAAGTTGTGGGATGTCAAGGACCCGTCTATGTATGTGGCCGAAACAGTCCTCAAAGTCGGTGGCGATCTGCTGGACAATTATGAGACCCGCTTCGGTGTCCGCAGCTTCTATTTCGACCCGGCCAATGGTTTCATTCTCAATGACGAGAAACTCAAACTAAATGGCGTATGTCTTCACCACGATCTTGGCTGCCTTGGCGCGGCAATCAATGACAGGGCGCTGGAGCGCGAGCTTCAGATGATGGCGGACATGGGCTGCAACGCGGTCCGCTGCACGCACAACCCGCCTGCGCCGGAGCTGCTTGACCTCTGTGACAAGATGGGTCTCTTGGTCATCGATGAGGCTTTCGACATGTGGCGTCGCCCCAAGACGGAGCGCGACTATGCGCGTTTCTTTGACGAGTGGCACGAGCGAGACCTCACGGACCTCATCAAGCGAGACAGAAACCACCCTTGCGTAATAGCCTGGAGCATTGGCAATGAGGTGCTTGAGCAATGGGACGAGACGTCCACCACGACCGAGGACGCTCAGAAAGCCAACATTGACGTGGCCATGGGCCGCGGCGCCAAGAATTCAGACAGCGACAAGCTATCGCCAGGCTCCATTCTCTGTCGCCAACTCGCCGACATCGCCCGCAAAGCGGACCCGACGAGGGTGATCACGGCTGGCTGCAACGCCGCCGAGCCCAGCAACAACCTCTTTAAGGCCAACGCCTTGGATCTCATCGGGTTCAACTATCACAACGATAATTTCGACTCGGTGCCATACCTCTTCAAAAACAAACCTTTCTACGTCTCCGAGAGCAACTCGGCTCTCATGACCCGCGGCTATTACAAGATGCCCAGCGCCCAGACGTTCATCATGCCAACCGACTGGATGTTTACCAGCGACGACCCCAGCCTCTCTTGCTCGGCCTATGACAACTGCCACGTGCCCTGGGGCTCAAGCCACGAGCGCACCATGATTCAGGTGCGCGACAACGACTTCATCTCGGGACAGTTCGTCTGGACTGGCTTCGACTACATTGGCGAGCCTACGCCATATGGGTGGCCCGCGCGCTCCTCTTACTTCGGCATTGTGGATCTGGCCGGCATCCCAAAAGATGTCTACTACCTCTACCAGGCCGAGTGGCAGAATAAGAAGACGGTGCTGCATCTCTTCCCCCACTGGAACTGGAAGCCTGGCGAGGAGGTTGACCTCTGGTGCTACTACAACAACGCCGATGAGGTCGAACTCTTTGTCAATGGCCGCTCCGAGGGTGTCCGAACCAAAGACAAGAATTGCCTCCACGCATTCTGGCGCGTGAACTTCGAGCCGGGGCAGTGTCGCGTCGTAAGCCGCAAGGGTGGCAAGGTGGTGGCGGAGAGTGTGGTCAACACGGCCGACAGTCCCGCCGCCATAAGGCTGACGCCAGACCGCTCCAAGATACATGCCGACGGAGATGATCTGTGCTACGTCACTGTGGAGATTGTGGATAAAGACGGCAACTTGTGCCCCAATGCCCAAAACCTGGTGAACTTCGAGGTCGAGGGCGTGGCGCGCATCGAGGGTGTGGACAATGGCTCGCCTTTCAGCCTTGAGCGTTTTAAGGACAATAAGCGCAAGGCTTTCTATGGCAAGTGCATGGTGGTGCTGCGCAGCAATGCCGCCGCCGGCAACGCAAGGCTCACGGCCTCTTCCGAGGGACTGAAATCGGCCGATGTGACCATAAATTGCCTGACGGACGAGACCTATTAGGCCTGCTGCGGCGAAAGAAAAAAATGACAGTGCGGGACGGATGGCTACGGCCACTCCGCCCCGCGCCTTTCATGCCATGGCCAGGCCTGCCGCCGTTGGGCTTTTCTCAATTCTTTTCGTTAATTTTGGCTCTGACATACACTTTATGAATCAATATGACGAAGGACGTTGTTATCATCCCGACATATAATGAGAAAGAGAACATCACGGCCATCATAAGCGCGGTCTTCTCACAACAGCACGATTTTCACATCCTTATAATTGACGATGGCTCGCCCGATGGCACCGCGGGCGTTGTCAAGGACTTGATGACAAAATATACCGATGAGCTTTTCCTCATCGAGAGGCAAGGCAAGCAGGGGCTCGGCACGGCCTACCTCACAGGCTTCAAGTGGGCCTTGGAGCATGGCTATGATTATGTCTTTGAGATGGATGCCGACTTCTCCCACTCACCAGACGATTTGGAGCGACTCCTTGACGCGTGCGTGGAAAAGGGGGCGGACATGGCCATTGGCTCACGCTACATTTCTGGAGTCAATGTGGTGAATTGGCCCATTGGGCGAGTCCTGATGTCTTATTTCGCCTCAGTATACGTCCGTTTCATCACAGGAATGAAGATTATGGACACAACGGCCGGATTCAAGTGCTACAGCCGCAAGGTGCTGGAGGCCATAGATTTGGATCACGTGCGCCTCAAAGGCTATGGCTTCCAGATAGAGATGAAGTTCACTGCGTGGAAAATGGGCTTCCGTATTGCCGAGGTGCCAATCATATTCACAGACAGGAAGCAAGGCCGGTCAAAGATGAGCGGCGGCATTTTCAACGAGGCCGTGTGGGGGGTCATTGGCATGAAGCTTCGCAGCCTCTTCCATAAATATAAAAAGGCGGGCAAGGCATGAAGACGTTGATCCGCGACGCGCAGATTGTGGCCGATGGCCGCGTCGGCAGGGGGAGCGTCCTCATTGGCGATGACGGCCGTATTTCCGACGTCTTGGCCGATGGCGTGCCACTGCCAAGCGCGGACGACGTGGTTGACGCGTCGGGCCTGTACCTCTTGCCAGGGGCCATAGACGACCATGTCCACTTCCGGGAGCCGGGCCTGACGCACAAGGCCGATATGGCCTCGGAGTCCGCCGCAGCCGTACTTGGGGGCGTGACCTCGGTGATGGACATGCCTAACACCGTGCCGCAGACCACGTCGGTAGAGGCCTGGCAGGCCAAGATGGATGCGGCGCGCGGCCGCATGCTCACCAACTACGCCTTCTACATCGGCGCCACCAATGACAACGCCGAAGAGCTGCTTCGCGCCGACTATTCGCGTGTGTGCGGCATCAAGGTCTTTATGGGTTCCTCCACGGGCGGGATGTTGGTCAACTCCGAAACCTCCCTCCGTCAGATATTTGCAGAAGCTCCTACACTTATTGCCACACATTGTGAAGACGAGGCCATAATACGTGCCAATGCTGAAAAAGTCCGTGCCGTCTATGGCGACAATGTCCCGTGGGCGGAACACCCTAAGATTCGTACCGCGGAGGCCTGCTACGCGTCTAGCCTCCGAGCCGTGGAGATGGCCAGGCAGACGCAGGCCCGCCTGCACATAATGCACATAACCACCAGCCGCGAGCTAGGGCTGCTCGACGCGCCGACGTCCCGTCGCCGCATAACGGGTGAGGCCTGTCCCGCCCACTTGTGGTTCACAGATGCCGACTATTCCTGCCTTGGGCCGCTCATTAAGTGCAACCCGGCCGTCAAGACGGCGGAAGACCGCGACGCCCTGCGCCGTGCCGTGGCCTCCGGCCTCATTGCCGCCATCGGTACCGACCACGCCCCCCATGCCAAAGATGAGAAGTTTGGTCGCGACTATTGGCACACGCCGTCTGGCATGCCAATGGTTCAGCACTCCGTGCCGCTTATGATGAGGTTGGCCGATGAGGGCTGGTGGGACTATCCGACAGTGGCCCGCCTGATGGCCGAAGGCGTGGCGGAACTTTACGGCATTGAGGACCGCGGCCATGTCCGTGCCGGGCAGTGGGCCGACATCGCCCTCTTGCGCCCGTGCCGCGGAGTGGTCAAGACCGTGGCCTACAAGTGCGGGTGGTCGCCGCTCATGGGTGAGACGCTTAACCATTGCGTGGAGCGGACCTACGTCAATGGCCGCCTTGTGGCCGCAGGCGGCAAAGTGGTCGGCAGCGCGGCCATGCCGCTGACTTTCAGCCCAAGAAGATAAGAACAAGAAATCATTCCCCCTATGAAACTCACCAATATTTTTGTCGTGGCGATGTCTGCGGTCGCACTCTTCTCTTGTGCCGATGGCACGTCTTCCGACAGCCAGACAGCAGAAGAACGGGCCACCCCGCCCCAGACGCAGGCCGAAGGCAAGGAGATCGTCTACAACGTATATCTGAAGCCGCAAGATTTTCGTGACCCATACGCCCCTGAGCTTTATGAGGGCTTCGACCGAGGGGCATTCGTAGACTCGCTTTTTGCGGCTGTCTATCATCACAAGGCCAAGGTTACCGATATGAACGGCGCGCCGCTGACAATAGACGACATCAAGCAACGAGAGGTCGAGGACCCCAACTATTCTCGAGACAAGGTGGCTTGTGTGCAATTCCGTGAGGTATGGGACTTCTCGCCATCGTCCATGTCGATGGTCAAGAAGGTGAAGACCATGCTAATAGGCTATGAGGTGGTTGAAGACAGCGCCATCGTCACGCTTCGTCCTGGCTTTGTGTTAAATTTCTAACACCCCCGTTTCTTTTGCCATGACTTGTAAGAAAGCCTTTGCCCTTGTCGCGCTGGCGGCGTTGGCGGTCACCTTCGTCTCGTGGTGTTCGGCCCCGCGGCAAGATGACCCAAGCCAAGCCTCTGCCGCGCCATCCGTGGCCGACTCCGCCCCGCGTCCTGTGCTGCCAGTCCGGCTGCTCTTCGCGGGAGATATGATGCAGCACGGCCCGCAACTCAGGGCCGCCTATGATTCTGTCCGCAAGACATATGACTATAGCCCATATTTTCAGCACATCGGTAAGTTGAGTAAGGAGGCGGACGTGGCCGTATGCAACCTTGAAGTGACGCTGCGCGGCAAGCCATATTCGGGCTACCCGCAGTTCAGTTCACCCGATGAATATTTCAAAGCCATCGCGGCCGCGGGTTATGACGTTTTCCTGACGGCAAACAACCATTGCCTCGACTGCGGCCGCAAAGGGCTCGAGCGCACCATTGCCAAGCTGCGAGACTCCGGCTTGGCGCAAATAGGCACCTATGAGGATTCGCTAGACCGCGCCTTGCGCTATCCTGCCGTCATGGAGGTCAACGGCCACCGCCTGTCATTTCTCAACTACACATATGGCACCAACGGGCTGAAACCCACGGCCGGCAATGTGGTCAACTATATTGACACTGCCGTCATCGCTGCCGACGTGGTCAAGGCGCGATCGCTGGGGGCGGAGTTTGTCATAGCTTGCGTCCATTGGGGCGTGGAGAATGTCTTTGAGCCAAACCAGGCGCAGAGGCGGCTCGCCAAGTGGTTGATCGAGAAAGGGGTTGACCATGTCATTGGCGGCCACCCCCACGTGGTGCAGCCCGCCGAGGTGATCCCCACCCCCGACGGCAGGCGGCACTTGGTCGTCTACTCGCTTGGCAACGTCATATCCAACATGAAGAACCGCGGCAATGACGGTGGGATGCTGCTGGGCATGACCATTGGCTCAGAAAATTACAACGACGCGGCCGATGGCGCGTGGTGGGTGGCTTTTCATGCTCCCAAGCCAAGGTTTAGTGGTTTGAAGAACTATACGGCCTTCCCCGCCGGCTTCCCGGCAAGCAAGATGCCCGCTAGTGAAGTCAAGGCGCTGAACGACTTTGTGCAGGACGCGCGGAGAGTGATGGCCAAGGGAGACTCCATAACAGAGAAGAATTATGAAAACTGGGGGTGGTGATCCTCCTCCTTGTCACAGAATAACAAAAACACGTTCCAATATGAAAGATTTTTTGGTCTCCGCAGGCCTGCTCCTGGCCATATGTTCGGCACCTTTACCAGCCTGTGCGCAGACCATCAATGTGTTGTACACAACGGATGTCCACGGTTCAATCTTCAGCTACGACTTTGTGCGCGACACTGTGTCGCCGTATAGCTTGGCAAACGCCTACACCTATGTGAGCCAGGTGCGCGACACCTCGGCCAACGTGATTTTGCTGGATAACGGCGACTTCCTGCAGGGCTCGCCCGCGGTATACTATTACAATAACGTGGACACGGCCGCAGTCAACGTCATGGCTCGGGTGTTCAACTATATGAAGTATGATGCCGTAGGAATTGGTAATCACGACATTGAGGCGCGCCATAGGGTCTATGACAAGTTCACGGCGCAGGTCGATTGTCCCGTCCTTTGCGCCAACATCCGCAACACTCGCACCGGCAAGCCATATTTTCAACCCTACGCCGTCTTCGAGCGCGGAGGCAAGCGAGTGGCCGTCATAGGCCTCACCACGCCCTATGTGCCCCATTGGCTCCCGGAGAGCTTTTGGAGCGGAATGGAGTTTGAGGATATGGTGGAGTCCGCCAAACATTGGGTGAGCGTTGTGCGTGAGCGTGAGAACCCCGACGCCATCATTGGCCTTTTCCATTCCGGCTTCGACTATACCTATGGTAATCAGAATGCTGACACGCCAAACAACGAAAACGCCTCGGTCCTTGTGGGCGAGAGGGTAGACGGGTTCGACGCCATCCTCATTGGCCATGACCATAAGCTCCACAGCACGGTGGTCACCTCGCCGTCGGGTCGAAAAGTTCCCTTGATTGATGTCGGCACCGCCGCGCGAAATCTTGGTCTCGTCTCCATATCTTTTGGAGCGGACGGCAAACCCGCATGCAAGGCTTCCGTCATAGCCCTTGCCAATGTCAAGCCATCTGAGGCCTACGAGGCCGCGCTCGCGCCGCAGCAGCTGGCCGTCAAGGCCTACGCGCGCAAGGTCATTGCCAAGCTTGCGAAACCCGTCTTTGCGAAAGACGCGCTCATGGGCAGCTCCGCCTTTGTCGATGTGGTACACCGCTCCATGCTAAAGCACACGGGGGCGGACATCAGCATGTCTGCGCCGCTGCTCATCAAGGCTTCCCTGCCGCAAGGCGACGTTACCGTGGGGCGGATGTTCTCGTTATATAAATATGAGAATATGCTATGCGTCATGAACATGACTGGTCAAGAGGTTCTGAATTACCTTGAGTATAGCTATGACCTCTGGATCCAGAATCCGCTTAAAAACGGACACGTGCTGCTGCTCCGACGCCCGGGCCAGATGAAGACGAATTACTACACGCTCGACTCCGCCGCGGGAATCATCTACACTGTGGACGTCACGAAACGGAAAGGCTCCAGGGTCAAGATATTGAGCATGGCGGATGGCTCTAAGTTCCATAAGGACAAGACCTATAAGGTGGCCCTCAACAGCTATCGCGCCAATGGTGGCGGCGGGCATCTGGAGTTCGGGGCCGGAATCCCGTTCAACGAGTTCAGCAAAAGGATTGTCAGGAGCATAGACACAGACTTGCGCGGGCTAGTGATTGAGGATCTGGAGCAAGCATCAAAGGGCGGAACTGAAGTCATAGACATAATGCCGTTGGGGCAATGGAAGTTCATCCCCGAAAATGTCGTTGGGCAATATATGCCCGCAGACATGAAGTATTTTTAAGCCTGTTTCACACATAGCGGTGGAACAATGAGGCCGAAAGGGCGTATTAAAGCCAAGAAAAGTGATATTCGCCATATTTAAACATAGAAACAGGGTATGAGCAAGATTTTCAAGATTATAGGCGGAGTGATAGGCGGCCTCTTGGCCCTTGTCATTTTGGCTCTTATCATCGTCCCGACTTTCTTCAGTGACGAGGTCGAGGCCTTCGCCAAGAAGATGGCCAATGAGTATGTCAAGGACGCGAGGGTGGATTTTGGAGACTTTTCGTTGTCCATAATCAGCAGCTTCCCAAGCCTGCGCGCTGGGTTTGAGAATGTTGACATAATAGGCCAAGGCCGCTTTGAGGGCGACACGCTGCTCCATGTGGGTCGCCTCCATGCCGATCTTGATGTGATGAAGGCCATAAGTGGAGACATCCAGGTCAACGCCGTGGCCATTGATGATGTGTTGGCGCAAGGCATCGTCACGGCCGACAGCCTGGTAAACTGGGACATTGTCAACATTGCCTCAGACACCACGGCCACGGCCGAGGCCGACACCACGGCTTCCGCCCCCCTCAAGCTCGATCTTGAGAAAGTGGAGCTTACCAACATCAGGTTGGCCTACACAGACTCCACGTCAAGCACCGTGGCGCGCGTCAACGGCCTCAACGCCAGCATGAACGGGTCTATGGATGGCAACGTCATGGGCCTTACCCTGAAACTCGGTGTCGACGGCATCAATGCGGGCCTCGGAGGGGTGAATTACGTCAATGGCGCGAGCCTAGCCTTCGACGCAAAGGCTCTGGCCGAACTAGACTCTATGAAGTTCACTTTTGACGAGAACCGTCTCACCATCGCGGGTCTGCCTCTGGCTTTCGATGGTTGGGTGCAGCTCAAAGACTCCAACGTCATTGCCATAGATATGAAGTTGGCGGCCTTGGAGACAACTTTCCAGACTGTTTTCGCGCTCATACCGCAGGAGTTCCTCAAGAGTGTGCAGGGTCTCAAGACAACGGGTTCTTTCCAGCTCTTCGCTATGGCCAAGGGTGAGTATCGCGATCTGGACAATATCCCCGCCATCAATGCGGCACTAAAGGTCAGCAACGGCTACGTCAAGTATCCCGACCTGCCAGAGTCGCTCAGCGACATCAACGTCTCCGTTGTCGTCAACAACCCTGGTGGGGCGGCAGACCTCACCACGGTGGCCGTAGACACGTTCCATTTCGCCTTGGCGGGTAACCCGTTCGACATCAGGGCCAATGTCAAGACCCCGATAAGCAACTTGAACTTCGACGCCTCTATGGTGGGTCGCATCGACCTCGGCAGCCTCAAAAAGGCCCTGCCGCTAGACAGTATGGAGATCTCCGGCCTCGTCAATGCCGATCTTAAAGTGGCGGGAGATATGCAGAGCATTGATAAACAGCAATATGACAAGGTGAACGCTCAAGGCAAGATAGGCCTCACCAAGTTCCAATTCAAGGGTTCCGCGCTGCCGCAAGGGTTAGACGTCACGGAGGCTCTCCTCGCCTTCTCGCCGCAGGCTGTCAACCTCAACCCGCTCAACATCATCATTGGCAAGAGCGACGTAAGCCTCACGGGCAATGTTGAGAACTACATGCCGTACGTCCTTAGCGATGGCACCGTAAAGGGTGTCGTCACCCTCAAGTCTAAGCTCCTCGACTGTAACGAGCTGTTGGCAATGACGTCTTCTGACTCCGCTCCGGCCGACACCGCCGCCGCGCAGCCTGAGCAGACCGCGGCAACGGAGCCTCTGCAGCTGCCCACCAACATAAATTTCCACTTCAATACGGACATTGACAAGCTCGTCTACGACAAGCTTGAACTCACCAACATTGCGGGCCGCGTGGCTTTGGAAAACGGCATTGCCGACCTTTCTAGCCTCTCCACAGACATCTGCGACGGCAAGTTGGTCCTCAACGGCCGATTCCAGACCCCTAAGGGTAAGAACAGCAAAGCCGACATGAAACTCGACTTCAACAACGTGGACATCAACAAACTCACAGGCTCTTTCAGTGTGGTGGACAGCCTCTTGCCCATTGCCCGCAGCGCCTATGGCCGCGTCAAGATTGGCTTGGACATTGTCACGGAACTTGACGCCTCGCTGAGCCCCATCCTCAAGAGCGTCAACGGCAAGGGCGATTTCGCCTCGGCAGATATACAGCTCAAAGACAGTGAGTTCCAGCAAAATCTTTCCAAACTCCTCAACAATGACAAGTATAACGACCTCCGCGTCAAAGACTGCAAGGTCAACTACACCATTGTGGACGGAAACGTTGTCGTAGAGCCTTTCCAATTCAACGTCTTCGGACGAAAGGCCACTTTCGGCGGCAAGCAAGGTCTCGACCAGACCATGGACTATATGCTCAAGATGCCTGTGGCAAGGGCGGAGATTGCCGGCCTGATCAGCAAGGTTGGCGGCTCTGCCAACAACTTCAGCAAAGGTGACGACCTCCCCGTCGGCGTCAAGGTTCAAGGCACACTCTCCAAGCCGCAGCTCAAGCTCGACCTGAGCGACGCCACAAACGCATTGGCAGGCGAGGCCAAGGCCAAGGCCTCCGAGAAAGCTACCGAGGCCGTGGACAAGGCCATTGACAAAATCAAGGACGAGAAAGTGAAAGACGCGGCATCCAAGGCCAAAGACGCACTTGGCGGCCTCTTCAAAAAGAAGAAATAACAAGCGGTGACAAGCCGCGACCAAGCCCCCGACCTTTCAAAGGCCGGGGGCTTTTTTATGTGCGCATTCCATTAGATCTTGGTTTTAACTAATTACTAAAACATTAAAAATCAATCTAGTAAATGGTGTGTTGTAAAAATGTGGGTGAAAGTGGTTGCAAGTGGTTTTATTCGGAGCTAAATTTACACTTCGAATATGGAGGCCAAGGCATACTCTTTCATAGGCGACTTTGACAGTCGTGCCGACGCGAAGAACCGTATAGTTCTTCCTGCCGCTTTCAAGCGCGAGTTTGAGGGCGAGGAGCAGGTGCGCCTGGTCATCCGTAAAGACATATTCGAAGATTGCCTCGTCATATATCCCCATTCTGTGTGGGAGGCTATGATGTCCGCTTTGCGACAGAGGCTCAACCCATACAACCGGCAGCATGCGCAATTTCTGCGAGAGTCGCTGAGGTCAACTTGTGAGGTTCAGCTAGATGGCAACGGCAGGATGCTAGTGCCACAGAAGATGCTGGAGCTCATTGGCGCGGACAAGGAGTTGACCCTGTTGGGGGTGGATGACCACATTGAGTTGTGGGACAAGCAGAAAATGGCGGCTCTGTCACTCTCCGGAGACGACCTCGCCGCGCTGTCTGACGAGATTTTCGGTAACAAATAAGACAAACCTCAGTGGAACAAGACCATACATACCATGTGCCGGTGTTGCTTGCCGAGTCGGTAGACGCCCTTGGCATCCGTCCTGATGGCACATACGTAGACGTAACCTTTGGCGGGGGAGGGCACAGCCGCGAGATTCTTCGCCGGCTAGGCCCGGACGGCCGCCTCATTGCCTTTGACCAAGATGACGATGCCTTGGCCAACGTCCCAGACGACCCGCGCTTCACGCTCGTTCACCACAATTTCCGCTATCTTGCGGATTTTGTGGACTATATGGGCGTTGGGCTTGTCGATGGCGTGTTGGGAGACCTTGGGGTGTCGTCACACCACTTTGACGATGGCGGCAGGGGTTTCTCTTTCCGTCAAGACGGGCCGCTAGATATGCGCATGAACAGGAAGGCCGACCGCACGGCGGCGGACGTGGTGAACTCTTATGAGCCCGACGCGTTGGCTAAGGTCTTGGGCAACTGGGGCGAGGTGGACAAGCCTTTCCGCATTGTCAACGCCATTTCCAAGGCAAGGGCCGAAGCCACCATTGCCACCACCGCGGCACTGCGCGAGATTGTCGAGGCCGTGACGTCCAAGCCGGAGCAGAACAAGACACTCACAAAGGTCTTCCAAGCCCTGCGCATCGAGGTAAACAGGGAAATGGACGCGCTAGACGCCATGCTGCGAGGGTGTGCCAAGGTCATTCGCCCGGGCGGGAGGATGGTCATGATAGCATATCACAGCCTCGAGGACAGAATGGTGAAAAACATAATGAAAAGTGGCGACCCGCAGAAGGCGCAGGCCGAACAAGATGCCGTCTTCGGCACCGTAGACGTGCCTTTTGTGGTCAGGCAGCGTAAGCCCATTGTGCCGTCGGCCGAGGAGGTGGAGCGAAACCCGAGGGCGCGCTCCGCCAAGCTGAGGTGGGCCGTGAGGGCGGGAAAGGAGGCGCGCTGATGGCCGCGGGCTCAGACTCCGTGCTGAAGTGGCTCCAAAGGCTCTCTAATGGCCAAGTGTCACTCCCTCTGGATTTTACGCCAGGGCATCTCATTTTCATTGCCTTCCTCATTTTCATATATATAACCAATAACCTAGACACAGAGCGCAAACTCCGCGCCATCAACGACCTCCAGTCCGAGATTAAGGAGCTGCGCTATGAACACATAACCACACAGAGCCAGCTCATGAACATGAGCAAGCAAAGCGAGGTGCTGCGCAGGGTAGAGGACGAGGGCCTCGGCCTCAAGGAGCTGACCGAGCCTCCGCGGATTGTGGAAAACTAGGCGGGTTTCGCCAATAGGACGAAAGGAGATTTAATGGCGGCGGACAAGACTTTTAAGTCCACATATTTGCGCATGAAGTTGGTAATCATCGTCATCGCGCTGGCCTTCATCGCCATCCTCGTCCAGACCATCCGCCTTCAGGTGGTGGATGGGGAGCGGTATCGCAAGATGGTCAACAACAACTCCAAACGCAAAGTGCCCGTCTTGGCCGAGAGGGGAGACATCTTGGCCCGCGATGGCAGGAAGCTGGCCTGCTCCGTGCCGAGCTACCGCATTGTGATGGACCCGTGTGCCGACGGACTGAAAGAAGATCTGTTTAGCAAAGACATCTGGAAGTTGGCCACGCAGCTCTCCAATCTCTTTAAAGACAAGTCTCCAGAGAAATACAGAGAGCAGATTGAGCGCGCCAGAGTCAAGGGAATAAGGTATCTGCGCCTTGGCAATAGGCGAATATCGCACGTGGAGTACAAGAGAGTGCGCGAGTTCGCCATCTTTGAGAAAGGACGAAACCGTGGCGGCTTCATGGTGGAGCAGAGTGACGACCGCAAATTGCCTTTCGGCCTCCTCGCGGCGCGAACCGTGGGCAAGCTCTACCAAGACAAGCAGAAAGGCGGAATGGTGGGGCTCGAAAACTCCTATGACAAAGTGCTGCGCGGAAAAGACGGAGTCAGCAATAAGCTCAAGATCACGGGCCGGTGGATTCAGGAGGAGGCCGTGCCGCCTGTCAATGGCCGCAGCATCGTCACCACCATAGACATTGACATACAAGACGTGGCCGAATACTCGCTCCTGCGCCAGTTGCGAAAGCATCAGGCCGATCACGGGGTGGCGTTGCTCATGGAGGTCAAGACTGGGGCCGTAAGGGCCATCGTGAACCTATGCCGGCAGCCCGACGGCTCATACTCTGAAGACCACTACAACTACGCCATAGGAGAGTTGGCCGAGCCAGGGTCCACGTTCAAACTGGCGTCGCTCATGGCCTGCCTGGAGGAGGGGGGGGCGAAACTGACCGACACCATCGACACCTACGACGGCCAGTTCAGGCTCTATGACAGGGTGATGAGGGACTCCAAGCCCGGAGGGCATGGTAACGTCTCGGTGCAGAGGGCTTTTGAGGTGTCTAGTAACATCGGCATATCGAGACTTGTCATGAAGTGCTTCGAGTCCGACAAGCAGGAGTACGTCAACTGCCTGCGAAACATGGGGCTCTGTGACAGCCTTGGCCTAGACATCAAGGGCGAGAACCGTTCCGTCATAAAAGACCCGTCAGACCCAACCTGGAGCGGCATCACATTGCCTTGGATGTCAATTGGCTACGAGGTGCGCCTCACTCCGCTGCAGCTGCTGACGTTCTATAACGCCGTGGCCAACAACGGCACCATGATGAGGCCCATGTTCGTGGAGTGCCAAATGAAAGACGGGGCGAGAGTGGCCGAGGCCAAGCCGCACGTCATGCGTAACTCCATTGCCACGTCGCGCACCATAAGGGCGGCGCAGGCGGCGCTGAAAGGGGTGGTGGAGAACGGAACGGCCCGCAACATCCGAGACACGCCATACAAAATAGCCGGGAAGACCGGCACGGCGCAAATAGCGCACGATGGCAACGGCTACAAAAAAGACGGCGAATTGAGCTATCTGGCCTCTTTCGCCGGCTATTTCCCTGCCGATGAGCCTCTATACAGCTGCGTGGTCATGGTCTATGGCCCGAGCAACGACGTCTACTATGGCAACGTGGTGGCCGGCAGCGTGGTGAAAGACATTGCCGACCGCGTCTATGCCGCCGAGTTCCGTAAAGGTAAGGGCGATGCCAGGCCCGCGGTGCCGTCTTCGGGCCTTATGCCGTTCAGCAAGGGAGGCTGGGCTCCGGACCTCATGAGATCGCTCTCCGATCTCAAAGTGCCAAGCACGCTGTCTTCCTCGGCGTCAGACTGGGTGAGCGCCAAGGCCGGCAAGGATGGCGTGAGCGTCAGGCCGCGTTTCTTTATGCGGGGCGTCGTGCCTGCCGTCGTAGGCATGGGCGCGTCAGACGCGGTGAGCCTGCTGGAGGGCATGGGGCTGGCCGTCTCGGTCGAGGGGCTGGGCCGCGTCTCGAGCCAAAGCTTGCCTGAGGGTCACAAATTTAATCGCGGCCAGGCCATTCACCTGACGCTCGAAAACTGATCGCAACAAATTCATATATCAACTATGAAGCTGAAAGACATTCTCTCGCAGGCCAGGGGCGGCCTGAAAGACATGACAATGTCAGGCCCCGCCGAAGCCGACATCAACCTCGTGACGCTAGACAGCCGCAAGGCCGTCGCCGGCTCGCTCTTTGTGGCGCAATGTGGGGAGAAAGCAGACGGCCACGCGTTCATCGGCTCCGCCATCAAGGCCGGCTGCCGCGCCATTGTCTGCGAGCGAGCCCCGGAGTGCGAGGTGCCGGAAGACTGCGCCGTCGTCACCGTGGCGGACACTCATGAGGCTCTTGGCCACTTCGCGTCGGCCTTCTATGGCCACCCGTCGCGGAGCCTCAAGCTTGTGGGCGTGACGGGCACCAACGGCAAGACCACCATAGCCACGCTCCTCTATCGCCTCACCACGGTCTTGGGGCACAAGAGCGGCCTCTTCTCCACCGTGGCCAACTATGTGGGGCAGGACGGCGCGGCCGCCATGCAGACCACGCCCGACGCCATAACCTTGCAGAAGACAATGAGGCGCATGGTGGACGAGGGCTGCGAATATTGCTTTATGGAGGTCAGCTCCCACAGCGTGGTGCAGAGGCGCATTGCGGCGCTGGACTTCGATGGCGGCATTTTCACCAACATCACGCATGATCATCTTGACTTTCACAAGACCTTCGCCAACTACATCGCGGCCAAAAAAGGTTTCTTTGACGGCCTGAAGAAGGAGGCTTTCGCCCTCACCAATATCGATGACAAGAACGGCTCCAAGATGTTGCAAAACACCAAGGCGCGCCGCCGATCCTACTCTCTCCAGACCCTCGCGGACTATAAGGCATTTGTGATTGAAGACAGCATGGACGGGATGCTCATCCGCTTCTCTGCCGACCGTGCGGAGCCGCCCTGCGAAGAGGAGGCCTATATGCAGTTCGTGGGCCGCTTCAACGCGTATAATCTCCTGGCCATATTTGGCGCGGCCGTGGAGCTGGGCTTCGACCCCCATCAGGCCTTGGTGGCCTTGAGCTCGCTCAAGCCCGTCGAGGGGCGTTTCCAAACCGTCAGGCTCAAAAACGGCGCCACGGCCATCGTGGACTATGCCCATACGCCAGACGCGTTGCTCAACGTGCTGTCAACGATCAACGAGGTGAGGCGCGGCGCGCAGCAAGTCATATGCGTGGTAGGATGTGGCGGGGACCGCGACAAGACCAAGAGGCCAGAGATGGCGCAAGAGGCCGTATTGCGCTCCGACCGCGTAATCTTGACGAGTGACAACCCACGCTCCGAAGACCCCGAGGCCATCCTGGCCGACATGAAGGCGGGGCTTGATGACAACCAGATGGCAAAGACCCTCACCATTGTGGATCGCCGCGAGGCCATAAGGGCGGCCGCCGCGATGGCCAAGCCTGGAGACATTGTGCTTGTGGCCGGCAAGGGGCATGAGGACTATCAGGAGGTCATGGGCGTGAAGCACCACTTCAGCGACCGTGAGGAACTGGAAAAACTGTAAGTCAACGGAATCAGATCACTAATAAAACAGTAGCTCCAAATGCTATATTACTTCTTCCGCTTCCTGGGCGAGAACGGAGTGCCGGGTGCCGGACTGTTCCAATACATATCTTTCAGGGCGGCTCTGGCTCTAGTCTTGTCGCTCGTCTGCGCCACCATCATTGGCCGTCGCATCATCGGCCTGCTCCAAAAGCAGCAGATTGGCGAGCTTGTGCGCGACCTTGGCCTTGAGGGGCAGCTGCAAAAGAAGGGGACGCCGACCATGGGCGGCATCATCATCATCTTGTCCATCCTCCTTCCCGTGTTGCTGCTTTGCAGACTAGACAATGTGTATGTCATCCTCATGATTGTCTCCACCATTTGGCTCGGCGTCATAGGCTTCTTGGACGACTATATCAAGGTCTTCCGCAAGAATAAGGAGGGAATGTCTGGCAGATATAAGATTGTGGGCCAGGTTGGCCTTGGCGTCATCGTGGCCGCGACGCTATATTTCAATGACGACGTGGTCGTGCGGTTGGGCTCGGCGCCCGTCAAGGCCGGAGCCGCGGTGGAGCAGGCCGACACGCGCGCCGAGGCGCGGCCTCAGGCCCCGTCTATGCAGCACATAACCAAGGCCCCCATCACCACCATCCCGTTCTTTAAGAACCATCAGTTCGACTATCGCTCGCTTTCCAATTGGGCGGGGCAATATCGCGATGCCGTGGGTTGGGTCATATTCGCCCTCGTCACCATCTTCATCATAACGGCGGTGAGCAACGGAGCCAATATGACGGACGGACTAGACGGTTTGGCCGCCGGCACGTCGTCCATCATCGGCGCGGCCCTCATGGTCTTTGCCTATGTCTCCAGCCACTTCGATTTCGCCAGCTATCTGAACATCATGTTCATCCCCAACTCGTCAGAGCTGGTGGTCTACATGGCGGCGTTCGTGGGCGCCACCATAGGTTTCTTGTGGTATAACGCCTATCCGGCGCAGGTCTTTATGGGAGACACGGGTTCGCTCACCATTGGCGGGATCATTGCCGTCTTTGCCATCCTCATCCATGTGGAGCTGCTCATTCCGGTCTTGTGCGGCATCTTTTTGGTTGAGAACCTGTCTGTCATCATGCAGGTTAGCTACTTCAAATATACAAAACGCAAGTATGGCGAGGGGCGCAGGATATTCCTTATGGCGCCGCTCCACCACCATTTCCAGAAGATGGGATTGCCGGAGCCCAAGATCGTCTCACGCTTCTGGCTCGTGGGCATTATCTTGGCCATGCTTACCGTCGTAACGCTCAAAATTAGATAGTCATGCAGAAACTAGTTGTGCTGGGTGGTGGCGAGAGCGGTGTCGGAGCCGCCATCTTGGGCCGCGTCAAGGGGTTTGACGTCTTGGTGTCAGACAGCGCGCCGCTCAAAGATAAATATCGTGACGAGCTGCGCCGCGAAAACATTGACTTTGAAGAGGGTGGACACACAGAGGCGCGCGTGATGGACGCCCAATTGGTTGTAAAGAGCCCCGGAATACCGGAGACGGCGCCGCTCGTCATGGCTCTACGTGCCAAAGGCGTGCCTGTCATATCAGAGATTGAGTTCGCGGGCCGATACAGCAAGGCCAAGTTCATCGGCATAACCGGAGCCAACGGCAAGACCACCACAACGCTGCTCACGCACCACATCCTCACCTCGGCTGGCATGCGTGCCTCGCTGGCTGGCAACGTGGGCTTCAGCATGGCGCGCCAGGTGGCCGGGGGCAATGAGCCCGACTGGTACGTCATCGAGCTCAGCAGCTTTCAGTTAGACGATATGTATGACTTCGCCTGCGACGTGGCCATCCTCTGCAACATCACGCCAGACCACCTCGATCGCTACGACCACGACTTTGGCAATTACGCCCGTGCAAAATATAGGATCACCCAAAACATGGGGCCAGACAAGACGTTCATCTACAACGCCGATGACAAGGGCACGTTGGCCTATTTCAACAACCCTGCCGCGCGGTGCGTGCCAGTCTCCACCATCGGCCGTTCGGCCTTTGTCAACGCCAATGCGGAGGCCATATCAGTCTCGTTGGGCAACGTGACGGCGTCTTTCCATCTGGCAGACATATCCATAAAGGGCCTGCACAACGTCTACAACTCCATGCAGGCCATAGCCGCGGCTCTCACAGTTGGCGTCCGCCCCAAAGACGTTGCCCTCGCGCTGCGTACGTTCCGCAACGCGCCGCACAGGCTGGAGCTTGTCCGGACGCTCGATGGCGTGGACTATGTCAACGACTCCAAGGCCACCAATGTAGACGCGGCGTGGTTCGCCCTCGACGCGCAGACGAGGCCCGTGGTCTGGATTGCTGGCGGCAAAGATAAGGGCAATGACTATTCCGCACTCTTCGACCTGTGCCGCCAAAAGGTCAAGGCCCTGGTATGCCTGGGCAAGGATAACGCGAAACTGCTAGACATTTTCAAGGGCGTGATCCCCACCATTGTGGACACTCACGGCATGGCCGACTGCGTTAAGGCTTGCCACGACCTGGCCTCGGCCGGAGACGTGGTGCTGCTCTCGCCATGCTGCGCGAGCTTCGACTTGTTCACGAGCTACGAGAATCGTGGCGACCTCTTCCGCCAAGAGGTTGATAAGCTCTAGTTTCGCAAGCTCACAAAAACCTCGATTCCCATGACAACAGCGTGGCAAAAGTTCAGGTCGCTTTTTCGCGGAGACAAGTATATGCTTGCCGCCATAGCCGCACTTGTCGTGGCCTCTGTGCTGGCTGTCTATAGCTCCTCCAGCGTCTTGGCCTATCAGCACGGCGGCGATGGAGACATTGCGCGCGTCATCATGCGCCACTTGTTCATGCTCGCCTTGGGCGTGGGCTTCATGGGGTGTGTCAGCCGCATCAGCCCACGCGTGTGGTATGGCCTGTCTTGGATTCTGTTGGGCATAGCGGTGATCCTACAGGCCGCCACGCTTGTGGTGGGGACCAGCATCAATGGGGCCTCGCGTTGGCTCTCGGTAGGCGGCATATCGTTCCAGCCGTCGGAGCTGTCCAAGTTCTTCCTCATGATTTTTGTGGCGCGTCAATTGTCGCGTCACTATGACAACCCCACCAAGGCTTTTTGGTTCATTGCCGGGGCCACGGCGTTGGTATGTATGCTCATTGTGTTGGAAAATCTCTCCACGTGCATCCTCATAGTGGCTTCCGTGTGGATTGTCATGTTCGTGGCCCGCGTCTCCATAATATATCTGTTGGGCTCCACCATGATTGTTGGCGGGGTGCTGGCCTTGGCGTTGCTCTTCGCCCCGCAGCTTGGCGAGCTGTCTAGCCGCTTCTACCGTCTGGGCACGTGGAGGGCCAGGGTTGAGAGGTATATTGGCGGCTCCAATGCCGAGGAGAGCGCGGCGGGAAACTATCAGGCAGAGCAGGCCAAGGCTGCCGTTTGCACCGGCGGGCTGCTCTTCGGCAAGGGGCCGGGAAACAGCTATATGAAGAACTTTCTCCCAATGGCTTTCAGCGATTTCATCTTCGCCATCATCATTGAGGAGTATGGGGTCTTTCCTGGCTGCCTGGTCATCTTGGTCGCTTACTTTGCTATATTTGCGAGGGCGTTCTACGTGGCTCGCCACTGCAACAAGCCGTTCCGCATGTACCTGGTCTTCGGCCTGGGTCTGTTGCTCACGTTTCAGGCTCTCATAAACATGGCCGTGGGCGTGGGCCTTATGCCGGTCACAGGGCAGACGTTGCCGCTGGTCAGCATGGGCGGAACGTCCAACGTGTGCATGGGCATGGCCTTCGGCATCATGCTGGCCATCAGCCACGAGGCGCGAGAGCAGCGGGCTGCTGCTGCAAAAACATCTGAAATAAAATAGATATACACTCTAAGATGAAAGTGATAATTAGCGGAGGCGGCACCGGCGGGCATATATTCCCCGCCATATCCATCGCCAACGCGCTGCGGAATGCCGACCCTTCGGTCGAGATTCTCTTTGTGGGGGCGCAGGGCAAGATGGAGATGGAAAAGGTGCCGGCGGCGGGCTATGAGATTGTGGGCCTGCCTGTGGCTGGCTTCTACCGTCAGCTGAACCTGCGCAACATTGCGCGGAACATCGTGTTGCCTTTCAAGCTCATTGGGAGCCTCTATCAGGCCTCTAACATAATCCGTCGCTTCCGTCCCGATGTGGCGGTGGGCGTCGGTGGCTACGCCAGTGGCCCCGTGCTCTATCTCGCGGCCCGAAATGGCGTGCGCTGCCTCGTGCAGGAGCAGAACTCGTTCCCGGGCGTCACCAACAGGATTCTCTCCACGCGTGTTGACAAAATATGTGTGGCGTATCCCAACATGGAGCGTTTCTTTCCCAAAGAGAAGATAATCCTCACGGGAAACCCTGTCCGCCAGAGTCTTGTCTCCAATGCCTCTAGGCAAGAGGCCGCCGAGGCGTTCGGTCTGGATCCATCCCGCAAAGTCATCCTGGTCATTGGCGGTAGCCTCGGCGCGCGCTCAATCAACGAGGGCATCTTGCAGTCGCTCAACACAATGGACGGCTCTGCGCAGATTCTGTGGCAGACAGGCTCATATTATTATGACAGCATCCGCGCCAAGCTGGGGGCCATGCCGCACAAAGATGTCGTGGCAACGGCTTTCGTCAAGCGTATGGATTTGGCCTACGCCTTGGCGGACATCGTTGTCTCCCGCGCCGGGGCCAGCAGCATATCTGAGTTGGCCCTCTTGGGCAAGCCGACCATCTTGGTGCCGTCTCCCAACGTGAGTGAGGACCACCAGACCAAAAACGCGCGCGCCTTGGAGACTCAAGGGGCCGCCATCATGGTCTCTGACTCCAACACGGCAAAACTCATCTGTGTGGCGCAGCAGACGTTGGCAGACAGTGCCAAACTCACCTCTCTCGGCGACAACATAGCCACCTTTGCCCGACCCAATGCGGCGGACGACATCGCCCGCGAGGTGATGGCGTTGGCAAAGGCTAAAAAGAACTGACGGAGGCTCGGGGCATGACTGACAAAAATGTTTATTTCATTGGCGTAGGCGGCATCGGCATGAGCGCCATCGCGCGCCACTACCGCGCCTTGGGGACAGATGTGGCAGGGTATGACCGCACGCGCTCTGCGCTCACACAAGCCCTCGAGGCTGAGGGGGTGGACGTCTCTTACACTGACGAAACGGGTTCCATCCCGCCGCAATTTCGCGACCCGTCGCGCACCCTGGTGGTCCTCACGCCGGCCATCCCGGCCGATAACGCCATCTTGTCGTATTTCCGCGCGGGCGGCTTCCGCATTGTCAAGAGAGCCGTCGCGCTTGGTGAGCTGACCGCGCCGTTTAAGACATATTGCGTGGCCGGCACGCATGGCAAGACCACCACTTCCACCCTTGTGGCCCACATCTTGCGCAACTCCAAAGTAGGCTGTTCAGCCTTCCTTGGAGGCATATCGGTCAATTACATGACGAACTATTGGGCCAACACGTCGTCCGACGCGGTTGTCACCGAGGCCGATGAGTTCGACAGGTCATTTCTTCATCTCTCGCCCGCGGCGGCTGTCATCACGGCCATGGACGCCGATCATCTCGACGTCTATGGCACGCACGCCGAAGTCATCAAGGCATTCCTTGAGTTCGCGGCCAAGGTGCGCGCTGGCGGTAGCCTCATTGTGAAAAAGGGCTTGCCCGTAGGACGAGAGGATGTGGCGCAGGGCGTAGACATTGTCACCTATGCCATGATGGACCCATTGGCCGATTGCTACGCCACCGGCATCCATGACGAGGCTGGGCGATATGTTTTTGACATTCATTTGCCGCAAGGCGTGATAGAGGGCGTCCGTCTGGGAGTCCCTGGCATACACAATGTGGAGAATTGCGTGGCCGCCGCGACCTTGGCCACGGCGGCCGGGGCTTCACCTGGCGAGGTGGTCGCCGCCTGCGCCACGTTTCGCGGCGACAAGAGGAGGTTTGAGATATGGGTGGAGACAAATCGCGCCATGGTCATTGACGACTATGCGCACCATCCGCAAGAGATCAAGACAACCATCAACGCCGTCAGGGCGCTTTATCGCGGGCGCAAGCTCACGGTGGCCTTCCAGCCTCACCTCTACACCCGCACCAGAGATCTAGCAGATGACTTCGCCGAGGCGTTGAGCCTTGCCGATCGCGTGTGGATGCTAGACATATATCCGGCCCGCGAGGCTCCCATTCCCGGCGTGTCTTCACAAATGCTGTTGAGCAAAATGAAGCCGGGCGTGGGGAGACTCTCCTCCAAAGAGAGACTGGCGGACGATATTGTGAGCGAAGATTTCGACATTGTGCTCATTATGGGGGCGGGAGATATCGATCGCCTCGTGCCGGCCGTGGCCGAAAAGGTCAAGAAGGTCGCAAAAATCAGCGATTGAGCAGGGCGAGGCGTGAGACGCCGGTGGAAGAAAACTATGGAGAAGGGAAAGAGGCAACAAAGGGCTGATGGCAGGCGGCGCCGGGTGACCGTCTTGCGTATGGTGGGTTGGGTCATCCTGCTCACCTATTTCCCCGTTGCACTCTTTTTCGTCTCGCGGGCCAGGGCCCAGGTGCGGTGCGATAAGATTGTGGCCAATGTCCATAATGACGGCAGCAACGTCCTCATGACCTCAGAAGGCCTCCTCAAGCTGGTCAAGCGGGACCACCCTGAGCTTGTCGGCTCGCTCCTCAAAGACGTAAACTATGCGGAACTTGAGGCGGCGGTTGAGGAACTGCCGTGCGTGCGCAAGTGCGAGGCCTACCCAACAATGGGCGGGGCCGTGCACGTCGAGATCTATCAGCGAGCCCCCATCATGAGGGTTTTCTGCGGCGGCGGCTCATACTATATGGACGAGCACGGCTACAAGATCACGGCCACATCGGCCATGCGCACGCACATCTTGGTGGTCAACGGAAGCGTAAACGCCATGTTGGACCACTCCGACCTCATCAGCCTCTGCGCTTTCATCAATCAAGATGATTTTTGGCGCGCCATGATTGAGCAGGTCTACGTCACGAGCGGTCATGAGTTCGTCCTCGTCCCGCGAGTGGGAAACCACGTCGTGGAGTTCGGCTCGATAGACGGCATGAGGCGTAAGTTTGACGATCTCCGGGCTCTCTACCGTCACGGATGGGAGAAGTTGGAGTGGAACGTATATAAAAAGGTCAGTCTCAAATATGAGGGGCAGATTGTCTGCACCAGAAGATAGGCTATAAACTAAACCTTGCACTCGAATATGGAGAATTACATTGTAGCAGTAGATTTGGGCAGCTCGGAGACAAGAGTTGTGGCTGGGGTCTGTGATGAGAAAAAGCCATTTGGGTTTGACTACCTCTTCTCGGAGTCGCAAAGCTCCAAGGGTGTCCGGAGGGGGGCTGTGTATAACAGGGAGGATGCTTCAAAAGTTCTCACCAACCTCATGATGGGGGTCGACAAGCGGCTCCGTGCCGGCCAAAAGAAAGGAGCGGCGTTGAGCAAGATGGTGGGCGTCAACATCAACGGCAACCAGTTCCAGACCTATTCGGTCCGTGAGACCCTGCGCCTGCAAGGCCAGCCCGTGTCTAAGCGGACGCTCCAACATATCGAGCAAAGGGCTAAGGACTCACAGCTGCAATATTCCAATGACGAGGACATTATCCGCCTCATTCCCCTCGGCTACTCGATAGACAATGAGCCGGATACTGACGACGTCATTGGCCGGAGTGGAGCCTCGTTCGAGGCAAAGTATTTATGTTTCAAGGCTCGCAAGAAAGACTTGGAGGCCGTAGGCGCCGCCTTCCAAAGCGCTAAGGACAAGCCCGTGTGCTACCTCACCACGGCCTCGGCCAAGGCTGGCGTGCTCCTGTCTCCCGCCATGCTGCGCAGCGGAGTCGTGTTGGTGGACTTGGGCGCGGGGGTGACAGGCGTGGCAGCTTTCTATCGCGACGCGCTGCGCTACGAGATCTCCATACCCTTCGGGTCAGACACCATAACGTCTGACATCAAGACGGCGTTCGGCATCGCGACCGAAGACGCCGAATATCTCAAGCGAAACGCCGGCATCATCAGTGAGGCCGACGTCAAGAAAATGTATGACATAGAGCTGCCAAGCGGCAAGACCATACCCGTGGATGGCACGTTCTACAACTTCGTCGTCAAGGCCCGCGTGGAGGAGATCGCGGCCTACATCTCCGCCGCCATCGTCGAGGCGCAGAGGCGCGGCTGCCGAGACATGAAAGTGTTCCTGACAGGCGGCGGTGCGCGGCTAAAGGGGTTGGACGAGGTCTTGGCGGAAAAGCTCGGGCTCTGTGTCTATCAGGCCCCGTCGGCCGTAGTGGGGTTGCCGGATGTTGACTTGTGCAAGTTCGCCGGCGCGTTGGGCATGGCCTCGCAAATGGCCAGGTTCAAGGCGGCGGAGGAGGAGAACAGACAGCCGACGCTCCAAATGGGGGGGGCCTCGATGGCAGAGAATGGTGCTGAGGAGCCTGACGCGCAGCCAGAAATGGCCGAAGCCGCGCCGGAAAACGCGCCGCAGCCGCAGCCAGAACCGCAGGTCGGCGAGCCCGGCAGAGGCTCTGAGCCACACACTAGGAAGGCAAGCCCCACCAAGGGGCATAGCCTGCTCGGAAAGTTCAAGAGCGCATTAGACAAAATGTTCGACGAAGAGACCAACATAAAAAGCTAACATATATGGAAGATCTGACAGAAGGCATGGTTGGCAACTTCGAGATGCCAGACGCGATAGAGAAATCCGAGATAATAAAGATAATAGGTGTCGGAGGCGCGGGCAGCAATGCCGTCAACAATATGTGTGGCCTTGGCATCGAGGGCGTGAACCTAGTGGTCTGCAACACAGACATCCAGGCACTCGATCATAGCCCCGTGAAATGCAAAATCCAGTTAGGGCAGAAGCTCACGGGCGGCCTCGGGGCCGGCAACGACCCGCAGTGCGGGCGCGACAGCGCCATAGAGTCAATGGCCGACATTGAGGCAGTGCTGAAAGACAACACCAAGATGGTCTTCATTGCCGCGGGCATGGGAGGCGGCACCGGCACCGGAGCCGCGCCCGTGATAGCCAAGGCCGCCAAAGACATGGGGATTGTGACAGTTGGCATTGTAAACATCCCGTATAGCCGAGAGGGCAAGCCGCGTCTGCGTCAGGCCATCAAAGGGGCGCAAGAGATGAGCCAGTGCGTAGACTCGCTCCTCGTGGTCAACACGGACAGGGTCATAGAGATGTATCGCTCGCAAGACCTCCCACTCGCCGAGACGTTTCGCAAGAGCGACCAGGTCATGAGCGACGCGGCGCGCTGCCTGGCCGAGATGATAACGAAGCACGACACGGTCAACACCGACTTCGCCGACGCCAAAAAGGCGCTCACCAACAGCGGATGCTCACTAATGGGCCTGGCAGAGGTCTCTGGCAAAGGACGCGCCATGGAGGCCGTCAAGCAGGCCCTGGACTCGCCGCTGCTCAACAACAACGACATAAACGGGGCGCGCTTCGTCCTCGTAAATATGAGGGCAAACCCAGCGTCGCCAGTCACAACAAGTGAGTATGGCGACATTATGGACTACATCTACAAAAGCTACGGGGGAGACAATAACGACCACGGGCAGGTAATCCCCGGCGTGGGGGATGACGAGAACCTGCCAGAGGGCGCCATTCAGGTCATCATCGTGGCCACGGGCTTCGCTTCCGACTGCTTCGAGGTGAACAAGTCAAAGGAGGCAAGCGCAGTGCACATCCCCGTGGGCAGGCCAATAGACTCCGCGGCCGGCAAGGCGGGAGAGGAGGAGGAAAAGTCTTGCGTGGTGAACTTCGAGGCTCCCGAAGATGTCGAGGCCGACAAGATTATCGCGGACATATATAAGCACGACGGTGGCAAGCCCGGCTGCAAGCCCGGCAACTACTCCACGGCGGATCTCCGCGACGCCACGGCGTTGCCGTTTGAGAAACTCACGGAGGAGGAGTTGGCCAACATTGAGCAGACCCCGGCCTACATGCGCCGAGCCGGCGAGAAATGATCCCCTCCAGAAGCGCAAGATTTTAGTAAGCAACAACTTAATACAATAGGGCAATGAGATTTATCGAGAAAATTACGGAGGATATAAAATCCGCCATGAAGGCGCGCGACCACGTACGCCTCGAGGCCGTCCGCGGCATAAAGAAAGAGTTGCTTGAGGCCATGACGGCCAAAGGCGCCAGCGCGGAGGTTGACGACGCCGAGGTGTTCAAGATTCTTCAAAAAATGGTGAAGCAGCGTCGCGAGTCCGCGCAAATCTACATTGACCAGAATCGCCCCGACCTCGCGGAGACCGAGACAGCCCAAGCCGACATCATCGCGACCTATCTCCCCGCCACCATGACGGCCGAGGAACTAGAGGCGGCCGTCATGGCCATAATTGAGAAAGTCGGCGCCACGTCCATGAAAGACATGGGCAAAGTGATGGGGACGGCCTCTAAAGAGTTAGCCGGCAAGGCCGAGGGAAAAGCCATCTCAGACTGCGTGAAAAAACTCTTGGCGCAATAGCGCGCGTGCGCCAGACGGTTTGCCGCCACCCTGCCGTGAAAGACCCGTGTGTGGTCTTGCGGCCGGGCGGCGGCTTGGCGTTAGCTGGCGGCGTCGGCGACTTTCATTTAGCTAGTTTTTGGTTTGTCCACTTTGCAATTTTTGAGTAATATTGCAATATGCGGCACGCACAGCCTCTCTTGTGCCATGGTCGCCTAAGCCGATGCAGAAACGCTGGGACATAAAGAAACAGCCCGATGAGGGGCTGGTCGAGAGCCTGGCCGGCCAAATCGGGGTCTCGCCCGTGTTGGCCCGGCTCCTGATTCAGCGGGGCGTGACGACGCCACAGCTCGCCGACGACTTCTTCAACCCAGATTTGCGCAAACTTCACGACCCTTTCCTTATGCGGGATATGGACAAGGCTGTAGACCGCATTGCCAGCGCCATATCCAACCGTGAGAGAATCCTTGTCTACGGAGACTACGACGTGGACGGCGTCACGGCCGTGGCCCTTGTCTACCGCACCCTGAGCAAGTTCGTCGCTTCAGCCGATTTGCTCGGTTTCTACATCCCCGATCGCTTTAGCGAGGGCTACGGCATATCGCGCCAAGGCGTCGAATACGCCCGCGATGGCGGCTTCTCGCTCGTCATTGCGCTAGATTGCGGCATCAAGGCCGTGGAGCGCATGCGCGACGCCAAGGCCATGGGGCTGGACTTTATCATCTGCGACCATCATGTGGCGGGGGTCGAGATCCCCGACGTCGTGGCGTGCCTAGATGCCAAGAGACCCGATTGCCCATATCCCGACAAGAACCTTTCGGGCTGTGGGGTCGGGTTCAAACTTATGGAGGCGTTCTACATCCGAGAGGGGTGTGATCGGGCGGAACTAATTGACTATCTAGACCTTCTTGTCGTTAGCATAGCGTCAGACATTGTTCCGATGGTTGGCGAGAACCGCATCTTGGCTCATCATGGCCTCCGCCGGCTCAATCGCCACCCTTGCGTGGGGCTGCAATCCGTCATGGCCACTGCCGGCGTCTTGCCAGGGCGGGTCACGGTGGCGGACATCGTGTTCAAGATAGGCCCCCGCCTCAACGCGGCAGGGCGAATGAAGAGTGGCAACGAGGCCGTCAGGCTGCTGCTATCGGCAGATCGTGCCGAGGCCGACCGCATAAGCCGCGACATCGATGACAGCAATGACGAGAGGAAAGGCCTAGACCGCGAGATTACGCACGAGGCCATGCAGCTGCTTGCGCGCCGAGAAAATATGGACCAATTTCTGCATCAGAAAACTCGTGGAACTCGCCATCTGGATTCGTGCATTGTTGGCCATGATAGGCATCCTG
>CAKUVM010000020.1 GCA_934699135.1 uncultured Bacteroidales bacterium | reverse complement strand
ATACCTTGCGAACTGCTACATCGCCCTGAACAAGGTTCTCAAACACACTCCTTGAATAAATTCAAAACAGCTTCTTAGGCTATTGAACGAAGATGGCCTGGCTGAGGTTGTACAATTAGCAAAACGCAAACTACGCCTATTGGACAGACGTGAAGTCTGGACCAGCGCCATGCGCCTTACCACCCCGCGACGGACAAAATTGAGCTATCTTCGCGCCTGCCTGGCCATATGTTGACCTGAGACCGCCAGAGCCACGACACATGAAAATAGGAAACTTGGACCTTGGTGAGCGGCCCGTGCTGCTGGCGCCAATGGAAGACGTGACAGACATGCCGTTCCGCCGCCTGTGCAAGGGCTACGGGGCCGACTTGATGTATACCGAGTTCGTGAGCGCCGACGCCATCGTGCGCGACATCAAGAGCTCAATGAAAAAACTGGACATTGACGACGCCGAGCGGCCCGTGGGCGTGCAGATCTACGGGCGCGAGATTGAGCCTATGGTGGAGGCCGCCAAAATTGTCGAGGCGAGCGGGCCGGACATAATTGACATAAATTTCGGGTGCCCGGTGAAGAAGATTGCCGGCAAGGGAGCCGGCGCCGGCATGCTGCGCGACATCCCCAAGATGGTGGAGATGACGCGCCAGATTGTGCGGGCCGTGGACCACACCCCCGTGACCGTCAAGACAAGGCTCGGGTGGGACGAAGAGTCAAAGTTTGTGGTGGACACGGCCGAGAGGCTGCAAGACGTGGGCATAAGCGCCATAACCATCCACGGGCGGACGCGCGCGCAGATGTATACCGGGCAGGCCGACTGGACGCTCATTGGCGAGGTGAAGCGCAACCCCAGGATGACAATCCCCGTGATAGGCAACGGCGACATTGACAGCGCCACAGCAGCGCGCGAGGCCTTCGGCCGCTATGGCGTCGACGCCATCATGATAGGCCGCGCCAGCATAGGCAAACCTTGGATTTTTGAGGAGGTGAAGCATTACCTCAAGACAGGCGAGGCACTGCCGGCCGTGAGCGTGGCCGAAGCGGCAAGGAGACTGGAGAGGCAGCTAGACGACACCGTAGCTTGGATTGGAGACGAGCGGAGGGCCATCCTCCACATCCGTCGCCATATGGCCGTGAGTTTCAAGGGCGTGCCGAACTTCAAGGAGAAACGCGTCAGGCTGCTCAGGGCAGACACGGTGGCCGAGGTGCGCGAATGCCTAGATGAGCTGATTGCCGCCAACAGCTGAGGGGCAAGAGACGCATTCCAACAGAAAAAGGCCCGCAGGGTATGGCACTTTTGCCAACCCCGCGGGCCAAACTTATGAAAAACAACCCGAATCTGAACGCGGGCGGCACTTGTCAAGAGCAAGACTCATTGTCTTGCCGCCACCGCCATCGGGAACACGTCTCCGCCACATAAGCGTGCCGGAGGCCCGCCGCTCTTCACAGCCACGGCCGGGTTCAATAAAAGCGGGGGTCGCACTGCTTGAGTGCAGTCCCCCCCCCCGCCTAAAACAATTGACTTATAAGGGGATTATTCTGCCGCCACGAAGCGCCAGAAAGTGCCCTCGCCATCCACCGAATTGCTGGCGGTGTTATAGGCTGACGCGTCGCATACACACAAAACCATTTCGGTCTCAGTGAGACGAGCCACGTCGAAATCGGTGGGGGCGAAGCCACCCTTGTTGATCTGCCAAGGGAACAAGATGCTCTCAGCCGTCGTGACCAAAAGACCCTCGTAAGATATGTTGGGCTTATTCCAACGGCTAAGGTCGAACTTACCACTGCGGATGAGCGTGCCGTCGGCCGCATAGGTCTCAATCTTAGTGCCGTTGAGGGAGAAGATCATATATGCGTCTGGGTCTTCCTCGCCCGTCGCTTTTCCCACTGAGCTGTGGTTAAGCTGGCCCACCAGATCAGACGGGGAGTCAACACCCCACCAGATCCAACCACCGCCTTTGAAAAGGCTCGGATCCATCCATCCCCAGTTACCCCAGCAGCGCGTTCCGAAGATAGGGTCGGGTGGGTTGGTGTTTGCCGCCGAGGCCCACTTCCATTTTTTCTGCGAGCCATTGGTCAGGAGCCCGTATTGCGGGAGGACGGGGAAGTTGTCCGACATCTCGTCCACCGTCACCTTATACTCCTTGGTGACGGTTGAGCGGTCGGGGTTCATCTCGGTGACGTAGACCGTGTTCTCGCCAATGCCGAAGAGCGTGAGCTCGGCGTGGGTGGAGTAGACGGTGTTGACGCCGTTGGAGATCTGGACAGGGTTTTTGGCCACGACATCCACAACCACGGCGTTGACGTTCTTGCCGTTTTCTTTGACAACCTGGACAGTCGCGTTAATCTGGCTGGCGGAGACCACTGAGATGTTGTCAGAGTAGTCGTCCTCGACTGGGTCGCAGGCCGAGAAAGCCACCGCGGCGGCGAGAGCCAGAGAAAGATATATAGGTCTCATAGTTTCTTAAAGTGTTAAATGGTTAGTTCCACTGGTTGTAGGTGCATCCGGCGCCCTCCCAGCCCTCGTTTTGTTTGAGCGAGCCGTTGGCCAGGTCGATCTGCTCCTGCGGGATCTTGTAGAAGCCCTGGGTGGCGTTGTAGCGCGCCACGTAGCCGTCTCCCTGATCTTTCATGACGGTCTGCATGCCCTGGTTGTAGATCTTGCCGCCGAGCTGCTTGGCGAGAGCCTCTGGCGCGATGTGCCAGCGGCGGATGTCGTCCCAGCGCAGGCCCTCGAAGGCGAGCTCCCAACGACGCTCTTTCTGGATTGCCTCTAGGCTGTAGCCTACCTCTGGGAGGCCGACGCGTGCGCGGACCCTGTTGAGGCCATTGGCCGTGGCGGTGAGCTCAGAGTGCATAAGCAGCACATCGGCGAAGCGGATGAGGATGAGCCGCTGGTAGCTGGAGGCCTGATAGTGGCCGGAAGAAGAGCCGCCCATCTCCTCGGCACAATAGGAGTAGAAGCCGTCTTTCTGAGCATTGCCGCCGCCGGAGCGCACGGCCACGAGCTTCTTGTTGTGGAAGCCAGAGGCCTCCATCCAGTTGTCGGAGACGTTATAATCGAAGCCGGAGGGCAGCTCGAGGATCGAGGCATCGTAGCGCGGGTCTTTCACGCCCTTGGCGTTCATCTCTGCCTTCCAGTCGTCCACGAGGTTAGGTGCCACAGGGCCTACGCCCCAGCCCATTCCGAAGGGGTAGACGCTGTTGGGGTCGTCGATGTTGAAGCGGCTGTCGTCCTGGTTGCCGGTGCGCACTCCGAAGAAGAGGCAATACTGGTTGGAGTTCTGCAGCTCGGTGCTGCTCCACTCGGAGAGATACTTGTAGTTGACGGCGAGGAGAACCTCCTTGTCGCCCTCCTTATACTTCTCGGCGAGGTCGTCCTTGACGTAGGAGTAGTCCTTTGCGGTATACTCGTTGGAGTAGGCCCAGAGGGAGCGGTAGTCAGGGAGAAGGTCATGGCCGGACTTCTCAATGATGTCGTTGAGGCAAGAGACCACGTAGTCCTTAGAGATCTCGGCCACGGCGCAGCCCTCGGCCGTCGGGAGCGAGTTCGCGTTGTAGAAGCCTGTGTAGAAGAGGTAGACGCGGGCCAGGAGCGCCTCAGCCGCCCAACGGGTCACCTTTCCATACTGCAGTTTGGTGTAGCTCTGGTCATAGGTGTAGGCGGGCATGATCTGGGTGGCCTCGTAGAGGTCGGCCGCGATGTGCTTGAAGATCTCCTTGGCTTCGAGCTGGGCGGGCGACGTCTGCGCCTCTTTCACCGTCTCCGGGGCGCGCTCCACGAACGGGATGTTGCCGAAGCACTTGGCCAAGTCGAAGTAGTTGAACGCGCGGAGGAAGAGCAGCTCGCCCTTGGTCTGGTTGCGCAGCTCTTCAGACGCGATGTTGTCCACAGCCGTGAGAGCCGAGTTGGCACGGGCGATGGCCTCGTAGCCGGCCGTCCAGAGCTGAGCCATGTCCTTGATATCGTTAACAAGGAGGTGCTCAAGGGCCTGGGTGCGCTGGTCGTTCATGCCGCCGCCGCCATACATGTCGTCAGAGGCAAGATTGGCCCACGTCATATACTCAGCACAGTCGTTGTTTGCGAACTGCTGATAGAATGTGGAGTTATATACGGCGGCGACCATCTGGTTGACGTCGCTTTCGCTGACGGGGAAGTTGCTGGAGTCCTTGCCCGTGTAGTTCTCGGAGTCGAGGAAATCCTCGCAACCCGTGAGGGCGAGGGCGGCCACGGCCCCGGCTATTATATATGCACTTTTCATGATGCTCAGTGATTAGAATTTGAGGTTAAGGCCTACGAGATAGGTGCGTGGCGAGGGGTAGAAGCCGTTGTCGATGCCGGAAGCCCAGGAGTAGCCGTCATCGCCAGTGCCGCCGTCGGAACCGATCTCAGGATCCATGCCGCTGTAGTCGGTGATGGTGAAGAGGTTCTGGCCTGTGACGTAGAGGCGGAGCTGGCTGAAGGGGCAACGATTCTTCCATATGGTGGTGAAGTCGTAGCCGAGGGTAATGTTCTGGATCTTCATATAGTCGGCATCCTCAAGCCAGATGTCGCTCATGGTCTGCCAGTTGGTGTTAGCCATGTTGTCGAGGCGCGGGAGGAAGTTGCTTGTGCCCTCGCCTTTCCACGAGCCGTAGAGGATCTTCTTGTTCAGGTTGGCCGTAGGGTCCTCACCCTTGTTCCATGTGCGGACAATCTGGTGGCCGAAGGCGCCGGCGGCGGTGGCGGAGAGATCCCATCCGCGCCAGCCTACGTTGACGGAGATGCCCATATTCATATCGGGGTGCGGGTCGCCGATCTTGGTCTTGTCGTTGAGGTCCACCACGCCATCGCCGTTGTTGTCGACATATATGATGTCGCCGGGGCGAAGGGTGCTGTGGATCTTGTCGGTGTGGGTCTTCTGCCACTCGTCAATCTGCGCCTGGGTCTGGAAGATGCCGGCGGTCTTCATACCATAGAAGAAGCCGATGGGCTGCCCGACCTGGGCGCGGAAGATCTCGCCCTCCTGCTGGTTGAGCACGGAGGCCGGGCCGTGGATGATGCCCTCGCCGTTGGCGATGCGGGTGACCTCGTTCTTGTTGGTGGAGATATTGACGCTGGCGCCATAAGACACCTCGCCAATCTTGTCGTTCCAGTTGAGGCCGAGCTCAATGCCCTTGTTCTCCACGTCGCCGCCATTGACGTAGGGCGCGCTGAGGCCATAGACGGAGAGGATGGGCGCACGGAGGAGCCAATCTTTGGTGGTCTTCTTGTACCAGTCGAATGTGAGGCTGAGGCGGCTGTTGAGGAAGCGCGCGTCAAGGCCAATGTTGAGCTGCTCGGATGTCTCCCAGGTCACGTCGGTGTTTTTCAAGACGTTGGCGAAGCCGCCGGTGGTGGGCTTGTCATGGTTGCCGTTGCCGAAGTAGTAGGCGTCGGAGTCATCGAAAGAGAATGTGGTGAGGTACTGGAAGTTGTCTATGGAGCAGTTGCCGTTCTGACCCCACGAGGCGCGGATCTTGAGGAAGTCGAGCACGCCCTGCGCGCCCTCGAGGAAGCTCTCGTTAGAGACAACCCAGCCCACAGAGGCCGAGGGGAACGAGCCCCAACGGTTGCCGCTCTTGAAGTTTGAGGAGCCGTCAGCGCGGAGCGTGAACTGCGCCATATAGGTCTCGCGGAAGTTGTATGACACGCGGCCGAAGAACGACGCGAGGGAGCTGTCATCAGAGGGCGCGCCCTTGATGGCTATCTGGTCGATGGCCGTTGGCTTGGTGTTGCTGATGTAGGCGCGGTCCCAGTCGTTGCCGAAGAGGTTGTTCTTGGACGACGTCTCGAGGCTCATGCCGTAGCGCGCCTGCTCAATGGAGTTGCCGATGACCACGTTGAGGGCATGGTCATTGAGCTTGAGGTCGTATGCGATGGTGTTCTCCCAGGTGATGCTGGAAGAGGTGTTCATCTGCTGCTTGGCGCCATCTTGCGTGGCCACTTCGGTGCCGGTGGCGTGGATCTTGGTCATCTCACGATAAGTGGAGGTGTTCAGGCGATAGCTGAACTGGCTCTTGAGGGTGAGGTCCTTGATGGGCTTGATGGCGAGATAGGTGCTCATGTTGACGCCCCAGCTGCGGCTCTCCTTGAGGCCCTGCGCCGTGGTGGCCGCGATGGCCAGGGGGTTAGAGGGCGTGCCGCAGTTCCAGCCGTCGGCCGCCATCTGGGCGTTGGTGTAGTAGCTGCCGTCCTCGGCATAGGCGGGGAGTAGCGGGTTGCCTATGAGCAAGTCGTGCATGTTGTTCCAATACATATTGCCCGTGGAGACGCCGTTTGTGTTGATCTTGTTAAAGGTGAAGTTCTCACCCACGGTGATGGCGTCGCGTCCGTCCTTGTCGCTCTTGTAGAGGACGTGGTCGGAGTTGAGGCGCGCGGTGTACCTCTGGTAGCCGCTCTGACGCTCGCCGCCGAAGATGCCGTCTTGGCTGGTGTAGGCCACGCCCATGGAGAACTTGGAGGCCTCGTTGCCACCCGTGATGTTGACGGCGTGGTTCTGGGTGACGGCTCCCTTGTGGTAGCTCTCGTCAATCCAGTCGGTGCCGCTCCAAGAGCCGTCCATGACGCTGTTGTAGAGCTTCTCGGGGAGGTTCTTCTTCCAGTCGTAGGCCGCATTGCCGCCGTTGAAGGCCTTGAGTTCCTGGGCGTAGATGAACTCCTGCGCCGTGAGGATGTCCGGCTTCTTGGCGAGATATTGCATGCCAACGTAGCCGTCATACGTCACCTGCATCTTGCCCTCCTTGCCCTGCTTGGTGGTGACAAGGATGACGCCGTTGGCCGCGCGCGCGCCGTAGATGGCGGCGGACGCCGCGTCTTTCAGCACGTCGACGCTTTCAATGTCGGACGGGTTGAGGCTGCTGATGTCTCCGCCCGCCACTCCGTCAATGACGTAGAGAGGCGCGGAGTTGCCCACGGTGCCAAGGCCGCGGATGTTGACCTTAAAGCCGTCTCCCGCCTGGCCGGTGGACTGGGTGATCATGACACCTGGCGTCTGGCTCTGGAGCGCCCCGAGCACGCTGGTGGTGTTGAGCTTTGCAATGTCTTCTCCCGACACCTGCACGGTGGCGCCGGTGACGAGTTTTTTCTTCTGCGTGCCGTAGCCCACGACGACAACCTCGTCGAGGTCGGAGAAAGACTCCGCCATCACCACGTCATAGGTTGTCTGGCCGGCAGACACGACCGCCTTGGAGTCATCGAAGCCAATGAAGCTGAAGAGGAGGTTTGCGCCTTGCGGCGCGGTGAGGGTGTAGTTGCCATCGGCATCGGTGATTGTGCCTACGGTGGTGCCCTCTACCACGACGTTGACGCCAGGGATCGGGTAGCCATCGTTGTCTACCACGCGGCCGTGGATGGCGGTGTCTTGCGCCAACGCCCACGAACCTGTCAGGAAGAGGAGTGCCGCCGTGGCGGCCGTGCGCAAACTCGGGTTGGAGATCCCGAGCCTTGCTCTTCTGTTTGTTATTCGCATAATTGCTCTTCTTTAAGTTTTAGAGGTCTCAAACAGTCGCCTTGCAAACAACTGTTGCGATTTGAAAACAAAAAATAGCAAGGATTTTAGATATGATTGTAATAAAGTATTAACCCTTATGTGTATGATTTTATCTTTTTATCAACAAAAACGAATGCCGCAAAATGGCAGTCACAAATGCTTCATTTCTTATTTTCAAACAATTGACTTTAATCAACCTCTTTACGCTCATTTTCTCAATCGTTTGCGGAGAGATGTCCGTTCGCCCCAAAAACTATGAGGCGCAACATCGCATATTTATATAAAAAATGCGCGCCGCGAGATTGTCACATCCCGCGGCGCGCAGCAGCCTTTTCTCAATGTGCGGAGTCAGTTCACCTGACGCCCAAGCTGAGCCACCTTGGGCGTCACCTTGAGCCCGTGCTTGGCAATGTTGGCCTCGTTAATCTCGAAACTCAGCTTGCCGCCATCCGGCGCGAAGGCAATGCCCGCGCCCTGTGAGCATTGCCCGCGCGTGCCGCTTATGATCAGCACCTTATTGCCGGCCTGCGAGGCCGCAAGCTGCCCTATGTGCGACGCCTTCGACTCGCCAAGGTACACAATGTCGCTCTTGGGCAGGACCGAGGCCGACGACGCCTCGTTGATGGTGACGGCCCTGTCTCCCACCTTCTTGTTCTTGACCACAGTGCGCAAAGCCGAGGCCACGGCATTGTCTCCCACCACAGTGATGGTGAACTCCTTGCCGTTGTCCTCTTGCGGCCACGACGTGTTTCGGGCGAAGTTGAAGATGTAGAGGGCCTGGAACTTTGCCAGCTGCGCCTCTGCCAATTGGCACGCCAATATTGCGAAAATGATCAATAGGAGTCTTTTCATCTTAGGTAGTGTTACATTAAACGAGTCATGCCGTTTTTACGGCACCACCTCCGTAATGTTACGCGCCTGACCCCGCCAGGGCCTTCACCAGGCCTTTTGTCTCCTCCTCCCACGTCTGTCTGCTCGCCAGGGCGGCCATATTGGCGCGCCAGCGCGCGGTGAGCTCCGGGTGCCCCATCACCACCCTCACGGACTCGGCCACCGAGGCGGGCGTGAGCTCGCCCACGCACAGGCCCACTCCCTCGCCATCCACAATGCGCTCCACCTCCGGCAGGCGGCTGGCCAGGATGGGCAGGCCCGCCTGGATGAAGTCGAAAAGTCGGTTGGGCAGCGCGAGCCGGTAGTTGAGGCACACGTCGCTCATCAGCACCGTGCCTAAGTCCGCCGCCGCCATGTAGGTCGCCAACTGCCCAAAAGGCTTGCGCCCCGCGAACTCCACCCTGTCGGCCACGCCCTCGGCCTGGGCTAGGCGGCGAGCCTCGTCTAGCACATCGCCGCCGCCCACCACCACAAAGCGGCAGCCCGGCAGCTGCGGGAGAGCCTTTATGACCTCCTCCACGCCTCGCCCCACGTTGACAGCCCCCTGGTAGAGGATGGTGAATGGCCTACGCCCGGCGCGCGCCGTCTGGCGGCGGACAGCCTCGGCCCGAGCCGCCAAGGGCACGTTGCGCACCACAAGGAACTCGCGGCCATAGGCAGAGCGAAATATGTCCGCAATGGAGCGGCAGACGGTGACTCGCACGTCGGTCTCCCTCATTCGCGGCACGCAGATGTCTTGCACGCGCTGCCACACGCGGCGCACGAAAGGCTTGCCGGCAATCTCCGGGACCTCGGGAAACAGCTCGTGGCTGTCAAACATAAGCCGCGCTCCGCGGGCCTTGGAGGCCGCGAGGCAGCCGGCCAAAGTGTCCAGGTCGATAGAGACGATGAGCGCCGGCCTGCGGCAAAAAAGCAAATGGAAAAGTATGCGGAGGTTAAGCTCGGCGTAGAACAACGGGCCGCGCCAAAAGAGCATCTTCATATAGTGGGCGCCCTGGGCGGCGGCGCGCGCCTCGCGCGGGTGCGAGCGACCCAGGAGCGTGACCTCGTAGCCGCACGAGCGGAGCGTGCCGGCCATCTTGGCCACGCGGTAGTCGGTATCGAAATTGCTCTGCGAGCATATGACGGCGCGGCGCAGTGTCATAGCCTCCAGCAGTAATAGCCCCCCACGCGGCCAAAGAGGCCATAGACGTCGGTCAAGACGCCGCCGCCCTTCAGGTGGGAGCGGAGGAAGCCCGCCCCGAGGCCGCGGAAGCTGTCATGAGCCACGGCCACTATGATGGAGTCGTAGACGCCACGCGGCTCGTCTTGCGGCTCAAAACCGTAGAGCATGAGGCAGTCGGCCTTCGAGGCCACAGGGTCGACCACATCGACCCGCCCCACGCCAAAGGAGCGCAGCTCGTCAATTATGTCCGCCGTCCTGGTGTTCCTCACATCGGCCACGTTGGCCTTATACGTCATCCCCATGACCAAGACGCGGAGCTTGCGCACGTCAGCCCCGCTCGTCAGCAGTCTCTTGAGCGTCTGCTTGGCCACGTAGCGGCCCATGCTGTCGTTGACGTAGCGGCCGTGGTTGATTATTTGGGTGTGATAGCCCAGCTTGCGGGCCTTATAGTCAAGGTAGTAGGGGTCCACGCCAATGCAATGCCCGCCCACAAGGCCGGGATGGAAAGGCAGGAAGTTCCATTTGGTGGCCGCGGCCTGCAGCACGTCGGCCGTCTCAATGCCCATGCGCTGGAAGATGAGCGACAGCTCGTTCATCAGTGCGATGTTGACGTCGCGCTGCGTGTTCTCAATTATCTTGGCGGCCTCGGCCACCTTGATGCTCTGGGCCCGATACACGCCGGCGGGCACCACTTGGCCATAGGTCTCGGCCACGACGTCCAAGGCCCGCGGCGTCCGTCCCGAGACAATTTTCTTGACAGTGGCCAAGGTGTGCTGCCTGTCTCCGGGGTTGATGCGCTCCGGGCTGTAGCCCAGGAGGAAGTCGGTGTCGGCACGCAGGCCTGAGACCCTCTCCAAGATGGGCAGGCACTCCTCTTCCGTGCAGCCGGGATAGACGGTGCTCTCCACCACCACCACGTCTCCGCGGTGGATGACGCGGCCCAAAGAGACCATGGCCTCGCGGAGTAGCGATATGTCCGGCACCCTAGACTCGTCTACGGGCGTGGGCGTGGCCACGATGTGGAAATTGGCCTTGGCCAAATCGGCGGCTGACGAGGTGAACTCCACGTCGACCCCGGCGAAGTCAGCCTCCTTCATTTCGCCGCTGGGGTCTTCGCCACGCCGAAGCATCTCCACGCGGGCCTCGGAGTGGTCATAGGCCACCACGTGCCAATGGCGGGCGAAGGCCAACGCCAGGGGCAGGCCCACGTAGCCCAAGCCTGTCACGGAGACCACGCGATCGGAGTCAGCCCGCGTCATGGCCTATATTCCAGTTTGTCCGGCGAGCGGTAGTCTCCCCCCATGGCGGCGTAGACGCGGCAGATGGTCTCCACCACGTCGTAGCCGTCTTGCCACGTGGCGGTGGGCTCCGCGCCGCGGAGCAAGACATCGGCCAAATTGGCGAAGACGAAGCCGTGGTTGGCGGCCGAGCCTTTATATTGCCCGTAGTCGTTTGGAGGGTTGGAGGGTGGCAGCTTGGGCATCGCGTAATTGTCTATCTTGCATTCTATCACGTCGCTCATATATTGGCCTCCCACTTTTACGCAGCCTTTCTCGCCCACGAGCGTGATGACGCTCTCGAAGTTCTCTCTCGGCACCGCCGTGGAGTAGGAGAACGAGCCAATGGCCCCGCCTTGCCGCGCGCGGAAGAGGAAAGCGCCAGTGTCTTCAAAATCAGTCAGCGTCGCGTGAGCGAAGTCCCCACCCACGGCGGCCTCTATCTCCACCGGGCCAACCAGCCAGAGCAAGACATCGACAAAATGAGAAAACTGTGTGAAGAGCGTGCCGCCGTCAAGGTCTCCCATGCCATGCCAGCCTCCCTCGACGTAATATCTCTCATCGCGATTCCACAGGCAGCTCACCTGCACGGAGCGCAGCGCGCCCAAGGCGCGGCCCACAATCTCTGCCTTGAGCCACTGCGACGTTGGCGTATATCTGTTTTGAAACACGCAAAAGACGCGGCCCTTTGAGGCTTCCTCCGCGGCCCGCACCCTCAAGGCGTCTTCCACGCTCAGTGCCATAGGTTTCTCCATCAGCACGTTGACACCGCGCTGAAGGATGCTTATGGCCATATCGGCATGGTATCCGTTTGGCGTGCAGACCGAGACCACGTCAAGGTCGCCGACGCTCTCCATCATGTCTTCCAGACTGCCGAAGAAAGGCACGCCCGCGGGCGGGCGGCATGCCTCGGCGGGACGCACGTCCGCCACGCCGCAAAGTTCCATCTCCGGGTTCGCCTCAATCATGGCCACATGGCGGTGGCCAATGCAGCCACACCCTACCACCGCGAAGCGAATCTTGCTTTTCATAACTTGGTTTTCGTTTGACTGGCTGAAGAAACGGGGGCCACGGCCTCGCCATCTTCGCTGAGGGCGTAGGCCTCGCCGGACTCTGGGCAACGGGCCGCGCCGTCCGCCCCGAAGCGGAGCTTATGACCCAGGCGAGACACCCACCCCACCCTGCGGGCGGGGTTGCCCACAACGAGGGCGTAGGGCTGCACGTCTTTCGTGACCACGCTGCCCGCCCCCACGAGGGCGTATTCGCCCACCACGACACCGCACACGATGGTGGAGTTGGCCCCTATTGACGCGCCGCGCTTTATGAGCGTGGGCCTATACTCGCCCTTGCGGCAGACGAAGGCGCGAGGGTTAAGCACGTTGGTGAAGACCACCGAGGGACCCACGAAGACGTCGTCTTCCAACCTCACGCCGTCGAAGACCGAGACGTTGTTCTGGATTCGGCACCCGTCTCCCACCACGGCGGAAGACATCACCACCACGTTTTGCCCCAAAGAGCAGCGCGCCCCCACGCGGCACCCGCCCACAAGGTGGCAGAAGTGCCACACCACGGTGTCGTCTCCGACAACGCTCCCCGGGTCGATCACGGCCGTGGGGTGGGCCTTGAAAGCCGTCACCGCGCCACCTCCCTCTGCGCTCCAATGTGCCACTGCGCCAAGCGGCCAGTGACGGCGGCCACGTCGGCCGCGTCCAGCTCGCTGTGCATGGGCAGCGACAGCACTTGCGCCACGGCCTCATCGGTCCGCGGCAGGCTGACGGCGGTCAGCCCGAAGACGGGCTGACGGTGTATGGGTTCGGGGAAGTAGACCATGGAGCTTATGCCGCCTTGCTCCAAGAACTGACGCACGTCGTCGCGGCAGCCATAGTTCACCCTCATCGTGAACTGATTGAAAGTGTGGCCGTCGGCGTCGGCTGGGCAGATGAAGAAGTCGTTTCCGGCCAACGCTTTGCGATAGGCCAGCGCCGCGGCCCGTCGGCGGCTTATGTATTCGTCAAGATGACGCAGCTTGATGCGCAAGACTGCGGCCTGGATCTCGTCTAGCCGGCTGTTGAGGCCGACTACCTCGCTGTGATATTTTCGCTTGGCCCCGTGGGCGGCAATCTCGGCCATGCGGGCGGCCAGGGTGTCGTCGTCCGTAAAGACCGCGCCCCCGTCTCCCATGCAACCCAGGTTTTTGGTGGGGAAGAAAGATGTGCAGCCAATTGTGCCGACCGAGCAGGCCTTGCGGCGCCTCCCGTCGACCTGCTGCTCCGCCCCAAAGGCCTGGGCCCCGTCTTCCACCACGGCCAGGCCGTGCCTGCGGGCCATGTCCAGCAGCGGCTCCATGGGCGCCATGCGGCCAAAGAGGTGCGCGGGGATGATGGCGCGCGTGCGAGGCGTTATGAGGCTCTCCGCGCTCCGCGGGTCAATATTGAAAGTGTCGGGGTCGATGTCGGCGAAGACTACTTTGAGGCCTAGCAGCTTGGCCGCTTCGGCGGCAGATATGAAAGAGAAAGATGGTGTTATGACCTCGTCGCCAGGCTCCAGGCCAAGGGCCATCAATGCTATCTGGATGGCCTCTGTGCCGTTGGCGCACGTGAGGGCGTGGCGAGAGCCCGCATACCGAGCCAGCTCGCCCTCCAACATGGCCACCTCGACCCCGCGGATGTAGCGACCGCTCATCGCCACCCTGGTCAACGCCTCCGTCAGCTGCGAGCCGAGCCTGGAGTGGACTGCTGCCAAGTCCACCATTTCTACCTTATCCCTCAATTTAAAAAGCGTCTAATTAACGGGGGGGGGTAGAACCCGTATGTATTAAGAGGGAACCCACCCTGTTGCGGGACGAAATTAGCAAAAAAAACAGAACCGCCATCATCCCGCGCCCACATGCCGCGGGCGCCGCGCCCCATAAAGGAAACTTTAACAAGGAGTTTTGCAACTCAAAACGTTGGAATAGCTACTTTTGTGACATCTGATAACAGAGACGAAGAACACGTATTAAATACATATGTCAGTAGCTGATAATAGCACAAAGATCAGGAACGTGGCCATCATCGCCCACGTAGACCACGGCAAAACCACCCTGGTGGACAAGATGCTCAAGGCCGCCAAGACCTTCAGGGAGAACCAGCAGGTGGGCGACCTGCTGATGGACAACAACGAGCTAGAGCGCGAGCGCGGCATCACGATCTTGGCGAAGAACTGCGCCGTCAACTGGGGGGGCTATAAGATCAACATAATAGACACCCCGGGTCACTCCGACTTTGGCGGCGAGGTGGAGCGCGTCCTTAACATGGCTGACGGTTGCCTGCTGCTCGTCGACGCGTTCGAGGGCCCCATGCCACAAACGCGTTTTGTGCTGGAGAAGGCCATAAAGATTGGCCTCAAGCCCATTGTTGTCATCAACAAGGTGGACAAGCCCAACTGCCGCCCGGAGGAGGTGAACGAGGCCGTGTTTGACCTCATGTTCTCGCTCGGCGCCACGGAGCAGCAGCTAGACTTCCCCACGGTCTACGGCTCGGCCAAAGAGAACTGGATGAGCACCGACTGGAAGCACAAGACCGACAACATCGACGCAGTCTTCGAGGCCATAATCAAATACATCCCCGCCCCCCCCGTGAACGAGGGCACCACGCAGCTGCTCATCACCAGCATGGAGTACTCTTCCTACACGGGCCGCATCGCCGTGGGCCGGGTGCACCGCGGCGAGTTGAAGGCGGGCATGGACGTGAGCCTGTGCAAGCGCGACGGCAAGATTGTCCGCCAGAAGATCAAGGAGCTGTATGTCTATGACGGCATGGGCAAGCAGAAGGTGGACCGCGTGGGCTGCGGAGACATCTGCGCCATTGTGGGCTTTGACAGTTTCGACATCGGGGACACCGTGGCAGACGCCCTCAACCCAGAGCCGCTGCCGACCATTGCCATTGACGAGCCGACCATGTCTATGCTCTTCACCATAAACAACTCGCCTTTCTTCGGCAAAGACGGCAAGTTCGTCACCAGCCGCCACATCAAGGACCGCCTCTACAAGGAGTTGGAGAAGAACCTTGCCCTGAGGGTGGAGGAGACCGACCGCGCCGACGCGTGGAACGTCTACGGCCGCGGCGTGCTGCACCTCTCTGTGCTCGTTGAGACCATGCGCCGCGAGGGCTATGAGCTGCAAGTGGGTCAGCCGCAAGTGATTGTCAAAGAGATTGACGGCCAGAAGTGCGAGCCTGTGGAGGAGCTGACCATAGACCTGCCCGAAGACTGCTCCGGCAAGAGCATTGAGCTGGTGACGCAGCGCAAGGGCGAGCTGATCAACATGGAGCGTCATGGAGACCGAATCCACCAAGACTTCAAGATTCCGAGCCGCGGCATCATAGGCCTGCGCACCACCCTCATGACCGCCACGGCGGGCGAGGCCGTGATGGCGCACCGCCTCATGGGTTTCGAGCCGTGGAAGGGGCACATTGACAAGCGCACCAACGGCTCACTCATTGCCATGGAGGGCGGCACGGCCTACGCCTACTCACTAGACAAGCTCCAAGACCACGGCAAATTCTTCATCAGCCCGCAAGACGAGGTGTACGCCGGCCAGGTGGTTGGCGAGAACACCCGCGAGGGCGACATCGTAATCAACGTCTGCAAGAGCAAGAAGCTCACCAACATGCGCTCCAAGAGCTCTGACGACGCCGTTCATTTGGCCCCGCCCGTCATCTTCAGCCTCGAGGAGGCTCTGGAATATATCCAGGGCGATGAGTATGTGGAGGTGACCCCGCACGCCATGCGCCTGCGCAAGATTCTGCTCAACGAGGCAGACCGCAAGAAGGTGCAGAAAGCAGCGCAGAGCGAGCAATAAATTTTCTTCTGACACCCAGACAGGCGGCCCCCGAGGGATCATTGCGTCCCTCGGGGGCTGCTCTTCTCCCCAAAAAGCCCGCAGCGAAGCCATAGAGGCAAAAAATTCCCGCCACTCTATTACGGAGCGGCGGGAATTTTGACTTTTAGGCCAGTGGCGAGAGGCCTACTTGGCCACAATGATATAGAAGTTTTTCTTGCCTTTCTGAATGAGGATGTACTTCTCATCGAGCAGGGCGGAGGAGTCCACTACTTCTTCCGGAGCCGAGACTTTCTGCTTGTTCACCTGGAGGCCGGCCACGTTTCGCCTCAGCTCGCTCTTGGAGGGGAACACCGCGGCATGGGTGGTGAGCAGGTCGGCCACGGGCACACCGGCGGCCAAGACGCCGCGGCTCACCTCGAATGTGGGCACGCCCTCGAAGACGGAGAGGAACGTCTGCTCATCCATCTTGCGGAGTGTCTCCGTGGAGCCTTTGCCAAAGAGAATCTGGCTGGCCTCGATGGCCGCGTCCAGTGCCTCGCGGCCATGGACCATGACGGTCATCTCCTCGGCCAGGCGTTTTTGCAAGGGGCGGAGACCGGGATCCTCGGCCTGCTGACGGACGAGAGCCTCAATCTCATCGATGGAGAGCATGGTGAATATCTTGATATATCGCTCCGCGTCGGCATCGGATGTGTTGAGCCAGAACTGGTAGAACTTGTAGGGGCTCGTCTTCTCGGCGTCTAGCCAGATGTTTCCGCTCTCTGTCTTGCCAAATTTGCCGCCGTCGGCCTTGGTTATGAGGGGGCAGACGAGCGCGAAGGCCTCGCCGTCTGTCGTGCGGCGGATCAGCTCAGTGCCGGTGGTGATGTTGCCCCACTGGTCAGAGCCGCCAAGCTGGAGCTTGCAGTTGTAGTGTTGGTTGAGGTAGAGGAAGTCGTAGCCCTGCATGAGCTGGTAAGAGAACTCGGTGAAAGACATGCCCTCGCGGCTCTCCTGGCTGAGGCGTTTCTTGACAGAGTCCTTGGCCATCATGTAGTTGACGGTTATGTGCTTGCCTATGTCGCGGATGAAGTTGATGAACGTGTAGTTCTTCATCCAGTCATAGTTGTTGACCAAGATGGCGGCGTTGGGCTCTTTGGAGTCGAAGTCGAGGAAACGCTCCAATTGCTTCTTGATGCACGCCACGTTGTGGTTGAGCGTGGGCTCGTCTAGCAGGTTGCGCTCGGCGCTCTTCATTGAGGGGTCGCCAATCATGCCCGTGGCGCCGCCCACCAGCGCGATGGGCTTATGGCCGGCGGCCTGCAAGTGCTTGAGCAGCATAATGCTGACCAAGTGACCAATGTGAAGCGAATCGGCCGTAGGGTCGATGCCCACGTAGGCCGTCGTCATCTCCTTTTGAAGTTGCTCCTCTGTGCCTGGCATCATGGAGTGGACCATGCCGCGCCACTTTAGCTCCTCTACAAAATTCATCGAAGTATTTAAGAGTGGATGTATAAATGATTCCGTGCTAAGTTAGCAAAAATGGGGGTAAAAGCCAATCCGCGTCCCACCGCCGGTGTCACTCCTGGCTCGTCTTCGCCCCATATTCGCGGCGGAAAGGAGCGTGGACCCTGCACAGGCCGGGCGTGAGGACGAAGGTGAAGCCGTAAGAATAGTCGAGGCGAGAGGCGCGGGCGTCGAGGTAACCCTTGGCGTCGAACGCGAACCTGCCGATGCCACCCAGCGCCTTGACGAACGACGCCCCAAAGACCACCAAGTCTCGCTTGCCGGCATAGTAGGCCGGGTCGAAGTTAGAGACCGAAGAGAAGAGCGGATTGCCATGGGGCGCATAGAAGTCGTTGGCGTGATACCATGCCAAATTGGCCTGAAGGTACTTGGCCGTGAGGCGCGCCTCGGGGCTTATGGCCGCGCCGTCTGAAAAAGGACGAACCTCGGACCCCGCCATGGCGTGGAAGCCAAGCATATGAAGCGAGAATGAGAGCCTCTGGACAAAGCGCCAATGGTCACGCTCCACGTTGAGCGTGGGCGAGAATCCGATGTTGGCCATGCTCTGCATGGTGTCAGGGTAGTCGCTTATCTGGCCGCCTATGTGGTCAAAGGCCAAGCTGACGGGCATGGAGAAAAAGCACGAGCCCGCCTTGCCCCGCGATCCCAGGGTGAGAGACACCCCCGCCGTGAAACGCTCCGGCACAGTGTCTCCCATAAATATGAATTTGCGCCAATTGAGCCACACGGAGCCGCTCAGCCGCGGGCGTGAGATCCACAGCTGCGCCCCGAACTCGGGCTTCTCTGTGAGCTGTCCCTCAGGGTCTTGTATGGCCTCGTGTTGCGGGTGGGAGGCCAAGCCGGGCAATGAGCCGGCCTGCACGCCCAGCCACTCCGTGGCCTGCCACTTGACGGCGAAGTGCGGACGGACGTAGGTCGCACTCTCGGTGCCACCGTAGCGCAGGGCTTGCAGGCCGGCCGTGAGGGTGAGATCGGGCAACAAGGCGTAGCTCACCGTGGGGCGCACCTGATAGCCCACAAGGGTGTAGCCCTCAATATGGGGTGAGAAATATTCGTTGTTCTTGAAAAAGAACGCGGCATCCAGACCAGCCCCAAAGTTCCAAAGCCAGTCTTCGTCTCCCACCTCATACCTGCCCGCGTGCGCAAGGTCGTCAAAGAGGCCGTCGGCCTGGGCCAAGAGGCCGGCAGCGGGGAAGACGGCGGCCACCGCGGAGGCAATGATAGCAGACAGAAACCTCATGCTGGCCTATTGCCTGGCGAAGACTTTCTTGAGCAAGGCCGAGGTGCGCTCGCGGGCGTCGGAGCGAATCTTCTTCTCCTGCTCACCCACCTTATAATATATTCCGTCCACGGCCTTATCGGTGAGATAGTCCGTAAGGTTGGTCTTGACGGTGGTGAGGCCGGCCACGCGCCCCACGGTGGAGGAGGCCACCTGGTTCCATTCGCTCGTCATGCTGTTCCAGCAAGACTGCGGAGAGACGTCGCCAATGAGTTTCTTATTGACCGACTTGTCAATGTAGCCGCCGAAGAGCGCTTTGAGCGGGGCTTTGGTCTTTGTCTTGAAATATTCGGTGGCGGCCGTCCCTTTGCTCTTCAAGATTCCCATGGCGTCGTTTATGGTCATGCTGGTGAGGGCCGAGGCGAAGATTGGCACCGCGTTGGTGGCGGCGTCGGAGGCCGCGGCGTTGATGTTTTTCACCACTTTGGTGACGAGAGCCTGGCCGCCAGGGAGCTTGGCCACGTTTTGCGTTATTATCTTGGCCTCAGGCGGGAGTCCTATGCGCGTGGCCAAGTCATTGTAATAGCCATTATTGGCAGAGAGGACCTTGACGCCAGTGCTGATGCCAATGTTGAGCGCCTCTTTGAGGCCCGCGGCCACCTCGGCCTGAGACAATGCTCCAGACCCCGCCACAGAGCCTCTGAGAGACGACAATGCGGAAGCCGAGCCCGATGACACGGCGCAGCCAGACAGCGACAGGCTCAAAGCCAGGCACGCGGCCGCCGCCAGCGGGCGACCCCAGATATTGATGCTCATGGGCATAATTTTATTATCGCGTATAGACATTCCCACACGTTGACCCTATTGCTCCACTTTCAGCACCCAGGCCTTCTCAAAGCCCTGGAGAGAGCGCAAGTCTCGGCTCGCGGCCTTGGCCTTGCCCTCGTCTTCAAAAGTGGCGGCAATGACGCGGCAGCGGCCCTCATAGTCGAGAATGGAGAGGTCGTCCACCCCTCGGGCGCGCATTGAGGCCACATAGTCCCGCGCCTCCTGCCTGGTTAGGAAAGAGGCCACCACGAGACAGAACGTCCGCCGCATTGGCGGCGCTAAAGTCTCGGCCTCGGCAGCCACCTCGGCCACGGCCTGCGGAGTCTCCGTGACGGGAGCGGGGGCGGGGATGGCGGATGCCAGCATATCGGCCCTGACGAAAGCAGGGTCGCCAGTGCGCGGCGAGATGAGCAGCAACGCGGCCACGGCGGCCACGGAAGCCGCCACCCTGCGAACCTCGGACCTGGCCACCATGCCAATGTGCCGCGAGCGGGCCTGACGCGCCGCCACGGGCGAGAGGCCGTAGCTCTCAACGAGCACGTTGAGGCCCTGCGCCGGCTCGAAGACCATGCGCCCCTCAATGATGGAGATCGAGCCGAGCCGAGGCAACAGCACCACGTCGCCCGCCGCCGCGCGGCGAGACACGTCGGCCGCAAAGGCCTCGACGCGGCGCATGGCCGCGGTGTAGTCCTCGCCATCGGCTTGCGCCAGGTAATCGGCCAAGATGCCGTCGGAGTGGCGGATGTCCGCGTTGAAAGCCACCTCTTTTGATGGTGGCAGCATCAGGCCGCGCCTCTCGTCATATTCGGCGGCCACCCTCCGCGTGATGAAAGCCCCAAGGCCGGGGACAATCACGCAGTCATGCTCGTGGAGCAGGCTCAATATGGCGGCAGATACGGGCGTGGGCATTTTCTCCGTCTTATCGTTATCTCCTAGCTGAGAGACCATTCGGCGCCCTCCTTAGTGTCTTTAATGACAAAGCCCAAGGCCGTCAGCTCATTGCGAATCTTGTCGCTCGTGGCCCAGTCTTTATTGGCCTTGGCTTGGGCGCGCAGCTCCAGGAGCAGGTCCACGGCCCCGGCGAAAGCCTTGGCGTCGGCCCCGCCATGCTCTGAGAGGCGGAGGCCCATGACATCTTCGCCATAGGTCTTGAAGACGTCGCGCAGCTCCCCGAGGTCGGCCTCGGATATGGCGCCCTTGCCGTCGGCCACGGTGTTGATGGCCTTAGCGGCGTCGAAGAGGTGCGAGATCACGATGGGCGTGTTGAGGTCGTCATTCATCGCGTCTTCGCACTTTTGGCGAAGCCCGGCCACGTCCACCGTCGTCTCTTTGGCGGGCGTTATCTTGGCGAGCCTGGCCACCGCGTCGCGCATGCGCGCCAGTCCCTTCTCGGCGGCCTGGAGGGCCTCGTTGCTGAAATCGACGGTGCTGCGGTAGTGCGCCTGGAGGATGAAGAAACGGATGGTCATGGGGTCGTAGGGCTGCGACAGCATCTCCTCGCCCTGCGCGTTCTTGTGGCTTCCGCGGAAGAACTCGTCGAGCGTGATGAAGTTGCCGAGGCTCTTGCCCATCTTCTGGCCGTTGATGGTGATCATGTTGTTGTGCATCCAGTAGTGGACCGTCTCATGGCCAAGGGCCGCGGTGCTTTGGGCAATCTCGCACTCGTGGTGGGGGAAGATGAGGTCCATGCCACCGCCGTGGATGTCGAACTCCTCGCCCAAGTATTTGGTGCCCATGGTTGAGCACTCCAGGTGCCAGCCGGGGAAGCCCTCGCTCCATGGCGAAGGCCAGTGCATAATGTGCTCGGGCTGCGCCTTTTTCCAAAGGGCGAAGTCATACGGGTTCCTCTTCTCGCCCTGGCCGTCTAGCGTGCGGGTGTTCTCCATCGTGTTCTCCAGGTCGCGGCCGGAGAGCTTGCCGTAGTGATATTTCTTGTTATACTTCTCAACGTCGAAATATACGGAGCCGTCGCTTATGTAGGCGTAGCCCGCGTCGAGAATCTTCTTGATGAACTCTATCTGCTCAATTATGTGGCCGCTGGCGTGGGGCTCGATGGAAGGCGGCAAGACTCCCAGCGCGTCCATGGCCTTGTGGTATCGCGTGAGGTAGTATTGCACCACCTCCATAGGCTCCAGCTGCTCCAACCGCGCCTTTTTCGCGATCTTGTCCTCTCCCTCGTCGGCGTCATGCTCCAAGTGGCCCACGTCTGTGATGTTGCGGACGTAGCGCACCTTGTAGCCCATATGGGTGAGGTGGCGGAAAAGCACGTCGAACGTGATGGCAGGCCTGGCGTGGCCCAGATGGGCGTCGCCATAGACGGTGGGGCCGCACACATAGAGGCCCACGCGCCCCTCGTGGATGGGGTGGAACTCCTCCTTGCGGCGCGAGAGCGTGTTATATATTTTCAAGACATCTTCCATGCTCGCGAAAATACTTCTTTTCTAATAATTCTGTCATACGAAAAAGGAGCGCAGGGCGTCTCGCGTCATTGAGGCGTCGAACGGCAGCGGCAAGCTCAAATCGAAGCAAGAATGTACGCTGGCGGACATCTGCTCGGGCGAGTCGGTGTCCACAAGGTCCACCACCGGCACCTTTCGCACCATGCCGCTCTCCGCGTCGCGCACCATGCCCACGAGCTTCACGCCCGAGCCTCCGTCGGAGCAGAGGTCGGTCAAGACCACGTCCACCTTATTGTTGGCAAAGAGGCGCACCGCCTCGCTGGCCGACCTGGCGCGGATGAGTTTGGCGCAGTAGCCGTCTAGCGCGGCCTCGATCTTGCCCCACAGGACGTCGCTCGCCGTCATGACGAGCGCGGCGGCCTCTGCCATGGGGATGTTGGCGCCGAGAGCCGCCCGGGCGTTGCGGATGAGGTCTGGCTCCAGGTCGTCACAGTCATCGATGGAGCGATATTTGATGGTGAACTCCACCCTGATGCCCCCACCCTCGGAGACGGCGTTTAAATACCCTCCCTCGCTCTCGATGATGCGCCGCGTGACACCAAGGCCCAGGAACTCTACCAGGTGACCCTCGCTCACCGAGATCTCGCGGCGGTCGAACTCCAGATTATACTCCAGCGTCATGCTGAAATGAAGCACCACGCCGCGCGTCAGCACGTTTTCGCGGCTCACGACAATCTTCATCCCACTCTTGGTGAGGCCGGCGCAACGGTCGAAAGCGTCGAGGATGTTGAGGATGACTTGGCGGGTGAGGATGCTGTTGCCCCTCACCTCTTCCGGCACGCCGCCGGCCAAGGTGAAGGAGTGGAGTTTCTGGGGGTCTTTGGAGCGGTAGAGCTTGAGCATGCCGCCCATGAGGTTATAGAGGTTGAAGCGCACCTGCTCGGCCGGTACAATGGGGATGTTGAGGCTTGAAGCCTTGCGGACGGCGTTGACGTTGTTGATGGCGTTGAGGGCCGAGGAACGGACTATTGAGCAGAGGTCGGACTGCATGGGGTTGAGCCTCTCGGTTACGAGGATGGCCGAAGCCTCGGATATGTCTCGCAGGGGCTTCTCCACGCATGCGGAGAGGCGGCTTATGAGGTCGCGCTGCGTGGTCCGCTCCTCATAGAGCATGGCCACCTCGCGGTTCTTCTCATAGACGAGGCTAGAGAGCCACCGCACGGCCACGTAGAAGATGAAGATGGAGATGAGCTGCACGATGACAATGGTGATGGTGCCGGAGAGGGTGAAGATGGCGGACACCTTGGCGCCAAACAGCTCCACGGCCACGAAATAGTAGGCCAAGACAATGGCGGCCTGAATGACGGAGAGGATGGACCCCACATGACGCCCGTGGAGGATGATGGCTATGAAGGGGTAGATGGTCATGGTGAGGCCAATGACGTTGTAGTGGGCGCAAGTGACGTAGATGACGATGAAATAGAAGAAGATGGCCACACGGTCAATGAAACTTACATAGCGGTCGACCCTGACGATGTACGTCACCACGAAATATGTGATGAAGAAAAGGCTGAAAACCAGGTTGATGGACGAGAGCACGGGGTCTTCGCGGATGAGCGATATGAGGCCGAGCATGAGGCTCTGGCCGAGCATGAGGATGTTGACGACGTTGGAGAACGCCGTCTTGAAACTGGCCTCTTCCGAGAGGTCGGCGTCGGCCGAGGCTCGGAAAAGGTTGAAGACCCTGGACAATATGAACATAGGGAGCTGAAGTTATTCTTTCCAAAGATACTGAAAAACTTCTCTCAACGGGCCAAGCCCCGCCCACATAAAGGAGGCCGCCCGGCGCGTCCCGCCCCAGAATCGGGGAGGTGGCGCGTCGGGCGGCGATATGGCGCAAGAGAGCGGGCTGCTAGTCGTCTCCGCCTCCGCCATAGCCACCGTCCATGTCTGGCGAGGCCGAGGGGCGGCCGTCGGGCTTCCCTTTTCCGGCCATATTGCCAAAGCTCCAGCTGAGCTGGAGAATGAAACGGCGGCCGCCACGCCAGTCGCGGCTCTCTTGGCGGAAGCCCTCGGCCGCCGTGGACGCGCGCCACGCGCGGCTGTCGAGCACGTCGCGGCAGTTGAGGGCGGCCGTCAGCTTGCGCCCCGCGAACTGGCGGCGCAGTCCCAAATCCAGGTTATAAGACGCCTTGCGCGTGCCCTGCGAGATGACGGTCGGGGCCTCGAAATTGAACGTGGCCTGGCACGTCAACTCCTTGGGGAGCATGACGGAAGCCATCTCGCGAAACGACCATGAGAAGTCCTCGTCGCTGTCCACAACCACGTCCACCACGCGCCCGCCGTCGGTCGCCATGGCGAACTCGCCGCCGTCTAGCGAATAGTAGAAGACGTTGAGGGTGGAGGTGAGGTCGAGCCTCGTGAAGAGCTTGTTCTTGCCGATGAGCTCTAAGCCGGAGCGTTGACTTTTGGCAATGTTGCGGTTGGTGGAGTATCTCACGCCGCCGTCTAGGTAAGCTATCTGCTGAATGACGTCGGAAGAGGGACGGAAATAGGCCGAGAAAGAGAGCGTGTGGTTGTCCCAATTCTTGATATAGTTGAGCTCTATCGAGTTGGTATATTCTGGCGTAAGCTCCGGGTTTCCGTAGGATATGCTTGTGGAGTCCGAGATGTTCTTGAATGAGTTCATCTGCCCGCCCCATGGCCTTTGAAGCCTGCGCGTGTAGTTGGCCTGCAGCTCTTGAGTCTCGCCGAGCTTGAAAGAGAGGTAGGCGGTGGGGAAGAGGCTGAAGTAGCTCTTGGAGAACTTGTCCGGCCTCTGGCCCTCATATTCCTGCCCGTAGTCGCTGCTAGACGTGCGCACTTGCCACCACTCGCCGCGCAGGCCCAGCTGGTATCCGAAGACCGTGCCGGTGCCCGGGCGGTCGCTCCAGTTGGCATAGAGGGCGTGTATGTCGGTGTCGTACTTGAAGCGGTTGAAAAGGGTCTTGATGCTCTGCGTCATGTCTCGGTCGGCAAAAGTCTCGGTCGGGCTGTTCTCTCGCGAGAATGTTCCCTCGTAGCCGGCCTGGAGGCGGGCATCATCGCCAATGGCCCTCTCGTAGTCCAGGCGGGTCTCGACGTCGCCCGTCTTGATGGTGTTCTTTTGCCTCTGATAGGCGTTGGCGCGGGCGGCGTCGAGGTCGGCGTCAGTCCATGGGCCATCGGCGGGCAGGTCGGAGTAGTGGTAGGTTTCTTGGTCGTAATAGGTGTCGCCGTCCATCTTCCATCTGAATTTAGAGACCGAGGCCTCAAGGAAATGGCCCGTGGCCCATTGGTGACGATATGACAAATCGGCGTTTTGCATCGTCATGTCTTCGTCTTGGTCGCTCACGCGCGTGCGCCAGAAGGGGTCTATGAGGTCGTGGGCACCGTAGTTGCCCGACGTGTAGTGGTATGTCACCTTTCGGTCCCCAGAGCCGAACATGCCCATATAGCCCGCCGAGAGCTCGTCTTTCTCCGTCATGTGCCACGTGAGGCCGGCGCGGACAAAGAGGTGGTTGCCTGTGCCTTTGCCCTTATATGTGGAGTTCAGGAAGCCCGTGGCCTGGCCTTGGCTCAGGAAGTCGCGGTCGGTCCACCCTCCGTTTTTGTGCACGCGGCGACCGTAGCCCACGTTGAGGTAGGCGTCGAGGAGCGAGCTGCTGTAGTTGACGTTGGCACCCACTCGGCCTCCCTTATTTGTGTTGGCGTTGAGCTGCACGCCGCCGTAATAGCCCGCCTTGCGATCCCGCTTGAGGACAATGTTGATGATGCCGGCAGAGCCTTCGGCGGAATATTTCGATGACGGGTTGGTGATGACCTCCACGTGGTCTATGCTCTCGCTAGGCAGCTGCTGGAGGATGTCCCCGCGGTTGTCTGCCGTCATGCCCTGCGCCTTGCCGTTGATCCACACGGTGACGGACTGAGAGCCGCGGAGCGATATGTTGCCCTCGGCGTCGACCTCAACGCTGGGGATGTTCTCCAACACGTCTGACGCGCTGCCGCCGACCGAAGATATGTCTTGATCCACGTTGAAGACTTTCTTGTCAATCTCCAGTTTCATTGACGATTTCTGCGCCACCACAGACACCTCGCCAACCTGCCGCGTCTCCTCGGCCAAGGTCACCCGCCCCATTTTGACGGAACGCGCTGCGGCAGATATTTTGACGGGGCGCGAGAGCGTCTCATAGCCCATCATCTGGAACGAGACGAGATAGTCGCCATCATTCAGCCCATCTATGGAGAACTCGCCCGCGGCGTCAGACACTGTGCCTTTGACGAGCGTCTCTCCCTGATATACAATGACGTTGGCAAAAGGCAGCGGCTGCCGCGCCGCATCCACCACAATGCCGGATATTGAGCCTGCCAAGGCTGTGGCCATGACGCAGATCAAGGCCGCCAGACAAGAGAGGAGCTTTTTCATTCTGTTGTGTCGCTTTATGTTAGGTTGACTTCGAGTCGCGAAGTTATTGAATTATGACGGCAATAAAAAGGCGGGAGGCGCGGCCGCCACCACGGCACGCGCCCCCCGCCCGCATTGCAAGGGAAAAATGAACTTAAAGACAGAGCCTCACGGCCTAGCGCAGGCGCACGAGGCGCGAGAGAGAGCCGGCGCGCACCACATAGAGGCCGCGTGTCAGCCCACTGGGTGAGACGCGACGACCTTTGACGTCATACACCTCAAAGCTTTCAACGCCCGACACCGACAACGCGCCATCACGCACCACCACCATAAGCGGATCGGCCTCTGCCTCTCCCAACGCAGTGGACGAGCCCGGGGGCAGAAGCACGTAGCAGCCTTCAACAGTGAAATGAGCGTAGACGTCGGAGAAATCAGAAGGGAGCGTGCCATTTTCGTCTAACGACAGGCTGACGCCGCTGAAAGTCTGGCTATGCGCCACGCCCGCTCCGTCTGTTGCGGAGACCGCCACAGACACGGTGCCGTCTCCGTTGTTGGTTATCGTGGCCGAGATGGTCATGCCGTCCAGCCTATCCTTAAAGACGTCCCAGTCCCAGTCACACGCCTTTTGCGCATTGGCAAAGCCGTTGCCCCAACCATAGTTGTCTAGCCGCAAAGAGGCATATTCGACCCCCGCCTTGTTTTTGAGGATGAGTGTTGGGCAGTTGTAATTATACGCGCCGGAAGACCTGAGTTGGCACCTCACGCTGACGTTGGCCCCGCTCTTAACCTGCAAGCCTGAAGACAAGACAGACAAGAATGCGGAAGAGCAATCCGTAGCCCCAAAAGTGGAGCAGCCCTTAATCACGTCAATCTGGCCTGCGACCTCATTGCCGGCGCCGTCAGAGACAGTGAACGAGCCCGAAGACACACTCACTTCCGAAGGAACGCTCACCTGAGCCGGCAGCAATGTGACACCGTCAGCGTCTTGATAGAAGGCGCGGAGGAAATGCGACGGCACAGACACCTCGGCAGCCCCCGCCGCAGCCCAAAGGCTACCAGCAGCCGAAACATTGAGCGATGGCGCAAAATTTTTCAAGAAAGCCTTGAGGCCGGTAATGTGCGAACCGTCAACAGAGAGGAATGCCCAAACGGGAGCCGAGGCGTCAGCCAAACTCTGGGTATAAGCGTTACGCAGCTCACGTCCGTCAGCCAAAGTGAGGGAAAAACCCGAAATGACAGCCCCCTGGTAATTAGCTATCTTGAGGGTGACCTGCGCGCCCTCCATATTCTCCCTGAAATAGCTCCAGAAATCGCCACTCACGCCCGAAGAGAAAAAGTCGGTCCACGAGTTGGCTGCGTCGTACGAGCCATCCAGTCCCCAACCAAAATTATCCGCACGGCGGGCAAAATATTCCTTGTAGCCATCGCCATCGCGTTTGGCGGATGCCGCAACGTAGGCAAAATTGTTGTAATTGTTCGCCTTGCTTGTGTGGTTGACAAACTCGAAAGTCAGGCACTTGCCCGAGGGGATCTGCACAGCGTCAGAGAAAGCCGTCCACCAAGGGGACGTGTTGTCGGCATTTCCCACGGCATCAGAAGAGAGGGCGACTTCTTGGGCCTCGGCCCCAAAAGAGAGAATCGACAAGGCCGAGACGACAGCCACCCGCCGAAAAGACAATAATGGTGTATTCAAAGGCATATTTTTGAGGTATGTTAATGATGAGTATTAAGGTTGAGGACAAATTTATTCAACGACAGCGTCCAAACTGTGGATAAAAATAACATTCTGGTAGACAGATGTAGCACATCAGGGGCGTAAAGCAAAAATATGCAAAGAAATCGAGGTGTTTGGTGAGGGAGGAAAAAATTAGAGACGGTTAGCGGCCCTTCTGCCGTGGCGGGAGGATAATGTCAAGCGGGGGGATTTTTGCGCAGAGGCGGGAGAGGTACGTCACCGGCGCGGGAGACGGCGCGCGTGCCGTCTCTACATTTGTGGGTTTGAGGCGTCGCGCGCGGGACGGGGAGGGCGAAAGAAAGAGGCCCCCCGGCGGATCTCTCCGCCGGGGGGCCTCGCCAGGTGGCGGCGACCTACTCTC
>CAKUVM010000019.1 GCA_934699135.1 uncultured Bacteroidales bacterium | reverse complement strand
ATCAACGACGGCGCCAACACCATGCGCTGGCAGCTGTGGGGATACATTGAGTTCACCGACGGCACCATGAGCAGGCGGGTGACTTCCGCGGCTGTCGTGGTTGTCCGTCAAAACGGCGAAGCCAAGAGCTATCGCCTTGTGGTTAAGCATTAATATTCAGTTAAGTCTTGGCGGGCAATCAGCCTGCCATGACGTTTAATATTAGAGACATATGGTAAGGCACATAACGTTATTGTTGCTATTTACTTTAGTTTATGTAGAGGCGTTTGCGCAGAGTTATTCTTGGAAGGCGTGGATTGATACGGCAGAAATCTCCGAAGTGCCAACTTTAGGTTCATTGACGGAGAAAACACCTGTTACGACCGCTGAGTTCTATAACATTCGAACTAGTTGCAAGGACAAGCCAATAAAGGAAACCACAATAGACGATTGGGCTCAGTTGCAGTTTGTGGCGTATGGCACGTCCGACACCACAGTGGGCTTGGTGAATGGCATAGTATACGTATGGGTTGATGGCTCGCAAATGCGAGGTGACGGGTATATTGGCAAGAGCGGTTATGATTTTATCTTAAAGGTCCCCGAGTTCGCTAATGTTTATCGTCGCGATAAGCTCAATCCGCTTAAAATTAATCAGCTAGATTCGTGGTCATTTGCAAATGTCGCGGAGCTGATAAAAGGAATTGTCATTCCTAAGTCGGTCTCCTATATCGACCCGCATATAATGTATAACGCCAAATATGCAGAGCGGATATCGGTGGATGAGGCAAGTCCGTATTTCTCAAATTATAAAGGCATTTGCTTGTATGACGCAGAGGGGACCACGCTTCTGGTCTGCCCTTATCGTGGCAGTTTTGAAAAATACTTCAAGGACGGCATTGTGGCCATAGGTGCTGACGCTTTCTCACATCATTATTCATTTAGCAATGATCTGTCTCTTCCCGCGACGATAAAAAAGATTGGGACCGGGCTTTCTATGGCTGTCGTCTGAACCGGATAGAGATCCCGGACGCTTGTGAGGAGATTGGTTCGGAGGCTTTTGGTGGAGAGGTGTGGTATGAATGCGACACGCTCTTTCTAGGACGCAATCTGCGAAAGATAGGCTATCATGCGTTTTCTTTCCATGAATGGTATGCAAATAGATGGGGCGAAAAATGTTTAGTGTGTAAGTCAATAACTCCGCCAGAGGCAATACGTGAAGGTGCGGATCCTTTCGACCTGTACGCCAAGAAGTCCATCAAGCTCCTCGTGCCGGAGGGCAGTGTGGAGGCCTATCGGAACCACTGGGTCTGGGGGCGGTTCAACGTCATTGGCGACCCTGCGCTTAATCCCGTGGAGGTTGAGCCGGACGACCCCACGTCGTTGTCCGATCCCGAGGCCGGTGGCCTGCGCGTCCGCGTTGACGGTCGCGACATCCTGTTCGACGGCGAGACCGACGTTGAGGTGTTCACCCTCGGCGGCCTTCGCCTCTACGCCGGTCGCACGGCCTCGCTCTCCATAGCCTCGCCAGGCATCTATCTGGTCTCGGCGGGCGGTAGCAGCGCGAAGGTGCAGATACGTTGAGCTGGAGGCAGTCTGCCAAACTGTTAATAGCCTTATCGTTTAGTTATCGTCCTGGCGGGAGTGCGTCCCGTCAGGACTTTTTTGTTAGACTTGTTTTGAAATTGCTGAAAGGTGTTGATGTTTAAAGGCAGGCTACTGAACTGCATAAGATTGACAGGCTAGAGGGGATTACGCTGTGGATGCAAAAAAGTCCCGAACCTTTTGGTTCGGGACGGACTGTCTATGGTCAATCTGCTTGTTATGCGTAGGAGTGCATGCCGCCAAGGAGGCAGTTGACACCGAAATACGTCATCAAGACGCAGAGGAAGGCGGCGGCGAGATAGGCGTGCGCCACGCGCGGGCGGCTGATGGCCGGCACTATGGCAGGGTGGAGCGGTACGGCGTAGACCAAAAGCGTGATGAGCGCCCACACTTCTTTAGGGTCCCAACTCCAGTAGCGTCCCCAAGACTCGTTGGCCCACACAGCGCCGATGAATATGCCGGCGGCCAACGTGGCCACGCCCAAGTAGAGCAGCAGCAGCGACACTCGCAGAGCTGCGGCCTGCCCCTCGCCACCTTTGGCCAAGGCGATGACGCTGTTGAGCATGATGACGCTAAAAAGCGAATATGATGTCATGACGCACGCCACGTGGACGCTCAGCCACGGCGAGTGAAGCACAGGCATGAGCGGAGTTATGTTCGGGTTGCTCATCCCGATGCTCGCCACCAAAAGCGCCAAGCCGGACATGACGGCGCATGCCGCCGCCAACACTGGCTGGCGACGGCAAAGCGGCAAGCCGGCCAAGACAATGCCGAGGGCCAAGACGAGCATGGTCTCGAAGCCATTGGTGAGAGGCCAACAGCCGGCAATGAGGCCCCTAGCGACAAGTGCGGCAAATTGGAGCGCGGCGCACAAAGCCATGGCGACCATCATGAGGCGGCGATGCCTGACGGGCATCTCACCACGGCTCCATATGACCATGGCCAGCATGACGACACCGATGCCCAAGACAATCTTGAAGAGCGCGGCCGTGGGCTGCAAGTGGCAATATGTCAACTCCAAGTTTCGCCGCCACGGGGCTATGCCAATGCCCGAAGGGCGAAAGGCGGAGCCGTCGGTGAGGGCAATGATGGCCTGCAGGCGATCGTTTATGTCAATAGCGACCTTGTCTCCGCGCCTCAGATAGGAAGTGAGGCGGTAGTGGCTGTCGGAGTCGAAGAGCCAAGCCGCGGCCGTGTGGCCGTCCTCCACCCTGACGCCCATGGCGCGGGCGGCCACTTCGTCTTTCACCTTTATCATTGGCTCATCTTGCCACTCCGAGGGTGTCAGCATCCAACCAAGCACTATGGTCTCCGCGCTAAGCCCCCGCCACTGCGTGCGCCCGGTCACTTTGAGCAAGAAGTCCGCGCAATAGGCCCCTATTGGAGCATTGCGCCCCCCGTATATCACGTTTAGGCTCTCAAATCGCGCCACCTGTTGGTCTGTGGGCAGCGTGGCGTTCACGGAACGTCCGTCTTGAGCATTGGCGCACGATGTGACGGACGCGAGAATGGCCAATGGGCATAGGGCCACGGCCGAGCCTCGCAGCAGGCGGCGAAACCTGCCGCGAGGGTTGGTCAGAACCAAGATGAGCGAGATGGCAAGCGAAGCGTAGCCCAAATATGTCACACCCATGCCCCACGGGTCGTGGTTGACGGTCAGTGTCGTGCCGAGGCCATCTGTGTCATAGCAACTCTGAAAGAGGCGATAGCCTCTGACGTTAAGCACGTTATTCATTGACACGGTGCGCCGTTCGCCGCTCACGGTGAGGTGGCTCACATAATCCATTGGAGCGTCGGTGTGGGGGTAGGTCTTAACAATGAATGAGTCCAACCTGATGTCCGTCGGCAGGGCGCGGGGCCCGTTGGCCGTCTCAAACAATGCCGCCCCCTGCCCCTCGCGCAGGTGGAGGCTTCCCTCGGTGCCGAACACCTTGCTCACCAACGCCCCGATGGCTATGATGGCCTATGAGGCGTGAAGCATGAGGGCGCGCCAGTTGCCGGTCAACGCCCTGGCGGCCACAGCCATCCCCGGCACGACCACTGCGGCCATTATGGCGGCGAACCACCACGAGCCATAGACCATATCCGTGACGAACGCCGTGCCGTGTCGCCACTCTACGAACGTGGCCGCGGCCAAGACCAAGACGAAAATGGCGTAGGCCGTCGCGGCCACGTGGCGCAACGAGAAGCGCGGCATGGCTCTAGAAGTCGGTAAACCGGGTGTGGCGACCGTCAACAGCTATGCACTCCATCTCAATGAGCCAAGACGGGCGGCAGACGGGCGCGAGAGTGAGCACATAGGGCGTGGAGGGGAACCGCTCCGCGAACATGTGGCTCACTATGTCGTAGTCCGCCGTGTCGCGCAGGTAGACGACAATCTGCATGATGTCGTCCATCGTCATGCCACCCTCCTCGAGCAGTTTCCCCACATTCTCCCACATCCTCATAGTCTGACGGCGTATGTCGCCAATGTAGAGAACGTTGCCCTTGTTGTCTATTGACGCGGTGCCGGAGATGAAGATGTGGCCGCGGTCTCCATACTCCATCAGCGTGCCGCGCTCAAAAGTGACGCCATACTCGATGGTCTTGTTGAGGTGGCTCAGGGCGTAGAGGTAGCGTTGCTGTTCGGGCTTGAAGCCGAGGAGCGAGAATGTGCCGAGTTGGATAATGGCTTTGGGGTCGGCCGGCAGACCGCCAATTCCGGTGGAGGATATGTAGTGCGTGTGTGGCGTCAGCCCGTTGGCCTCGAAATTCTCCTTGCGCGCCCTGACCATGCCGGCATATTGCGTATCCACGTCGCGGACATAGAACCACGTGCGGATGCTGTTGGCCTCTATCGTGGCCCCGTAGCGCGCGAGCATGGCCTCATACTGCTCCAGCAGGGTGCGCGTCTGCGTGGCGGAGTCGCCAACGTTGCTCGTCATGCCCATCTTCCATAGCTGGCGGTAGCCGTTGTGATCCACTATGATCACGCCATTCTCACTGCGCAGCTCCACGCCCTTTTGCAGGTAGACCCATAGGGCCACTTTGCTGCCATCTAATGGCGGCTGTTGTATGAATGAGACGCTTGCGTCGCCAAGGTCGGTCATAAGCGGCACTTGGTTGCAGGCGTCGGAGAGGAAGTAGCGTTTGAAGACCACGCTCGCGCCACTGAGCCGGGGCAAGGCGAGCAAGGCCTCTTCGGCGCGCAGCAGGCGGGCGTATTGGTCTGTGAAAATCTCTCCGCGCGGCTCGATGTGTATGATGGCATGGTATTCACTCACGCCGCCATCGGGTTCAAAAGCTGAAATTTCAACGCGCGCGCCAGTGTCTTGCCACTCGTGTTTGCTGAATTGTCTCTTGTCCATGGTGCCTGTGGGTATGTGTTTGAAATGTATGGTGTGTTGTTGTCTAATGAATGTGTCAGTTTTTCGCCCCGCCGTCAATCCACGCTTTTATGAGTGTGAGCAGAGGCTTGGCGTCGTCCTCCACAAAGAGGCCGGGGTGGGAGTAATGGACGTTGTCGTCTCCGTCCGTTATGACTTTATATAGGAAGCTGGCCTCGGCGTCGCCTGGTTTCACCAGAGTCTGGCCCGGCTCTTTCTCGGACGGATGGTTGACGAGCGCGGCCCAGGCGTTGGCCGATGTCAGGTTCAGCCCTGCCGCCGGGGTGTCTCCCTGGTGACACCTGGCGCAGCTAAGGTCTTGGAAGACGGCCTTGTCTACTGCCCCAAACATAGAGGCGTCAACGTCGCCGAGGTCAATCTCTATGATGTCGTCAGGATGTTGATCCTCCGGGATCTCATAAGAGAACAGCGAGGCCACTTTTTGGCGCAAGTTGTTCGCTACGGCAATCTCAATGGTCTTGGAGGAAGACGGAATCTTGCTCATGCTGATGGTGTCGGCCACTCCCTTGTCCGCCGTCTGCGGCAGGTTTTTCTGTATGGTGGAGTATCGGCTCTCGCCGTCATATCCCGCCAGGGCGAGGAACAGCCCGTCGCCCCACTGGTCGAGGCCATGGAATGTGCCTCGGATCTCCACGGCAAACGTCTTGGTGTCGTCTACATAGACGGGGTCTGTCACGCTGCCGTCGTCACATGCCATAATAAGCGCCGCCACGGGTGCCAGCACGGTCATTGCCTTTTTCATAACAGCCATGTGTTACAGTGCCGAAAAAATTAGAACGTGTATTGCAGCATGACGCAAGCGCTGTGCTTGGCCACGCCCAGATCGTCATTGTCGCGGTCCAGCTGCGTCTCATGGCCCGTGCGGCCAATGAACTGGTACATGGCGGAGAGCTTGAGGCCGCTGTTTCGAATGAAGTGGTTGAAGCCCACAGCCGGGCTGTTGAGCAAGCCGTCTTTATTGGTGCCGTTGCGGTCGTAGAAGTCATATCGCGCGGTCACCTGCCAAAGGCGGTGTACAAAATATCCGGCCTGGACGTAGCCGCCCCAGTAGTTATACGTCTCGTCTATCTTCTGCCTGTCTGTGAAGCCGACGTGCATCAGGTATGCCTCGCAGGCCAGATAGAGGCGGTTGTGGAGGTAAGACACCTCGAGGCCCGCGCGGGTGTCGTTGGTGCTCTCGCTCTCGCTCTCCACGTTGACGCTGCCCGAGAGCGCCACCTCGAGCTTGTTCTCATTCAGGAGCTTCGCGTTGCCTTGGGTGCGCGGCATGACGCCAAACGGAGTCCACGCCAAGCGCGCGGCGTAGAGCAGTGAGGGGATGTGCCAGTCGTCTGACAACGTTTTTGTCGCGCTGTTAGTGCCCGATCCGGTGCCGTTGAAGAAGCCTACCTCATAACCCATCTGCGGGCAGAAATTGCCGTGGAACATGACGCCGAGGTCGAACCCGGTGCCTATCTTCGGGCAGACGGCATTGAGCGAGTAGGGCATGATGGTCTGAGCCGTCAGAGAGACGGGCAGGACTGGCATCAGGGTCTCGCCCAGTGTGGTGAGGTAGGCGCTGGAGAATGGGGTCTTGAATTTGCCTGCGCGCACGGCGAAGCCGTTGTTCACCTTCACGTCAAACCATGCCTGCTGGAGAATGCCCGCGCCCGATGCCGCCGCGTTGATGGAGAGGTTGTACGTGATGTGGTTGAAAGCCTTGCCCGTGAATCCCAGCACGGCGTAGGGGATGGCGAAGCCGGAGTTGGCGACGTTGTCTTGGTTATAGGCCTTGTCGAGACCCTCGTCATCATAATAGTTATAGTTCGCCGTGGTCTGGAGCATCAGGTATGGCTTGAAGGAGAACTGCTTGTTCGCGCTCTCAATTTGGAACATTCGGTCGCTGCCTATGGTGACCACGCCGTTCTCTGCATCGAACTGCTGTGCCTCCGCCATTGTCGTTGCTCCGTCTTGCGCCATAAGCGTTTGTGACGCCATTGCGGCCACGGCCGCCAAGTATAGTGGTTTCATTGTCTTGCTTTGCTATGAGATATGTTTGTGAAATTTTGGTCTGTGTGTCCATCCTAGAGTGACTCTAGGAATTTGATTAGGGCTTCGCGATCAGCCCTGTCCATGTTTTTGAAGAGGTTCTTCGAGGCCTCGCCCTCGCCTCCGTGCCAGAGGATGGCCTCGGTCAGGTTGCGCGCCCTGCCGTCATGGAGGAAATAAGTGTGGCCGTTCACCTTCTTTTGCAGCCCCACGCCCCACAGAGGCGTGGTTCGCCACTCATTTCCGCGGGCCAGTCCGCTTGTGTAGTTGTCATTGAGGCCAACGCCCATGATCTCGGATCCCATGTCGTGGAGCAGATAGTCAGAATAAGGGTGGATGGTCTGCGACCCCAACCATGGAAGTTCAGTGCCGCAAAGCAGCGAGGCCCCGCGCGGGCGCGTGTGGAGGGTGGTGACGTGGCACAAGTGGCACTTGGCCTGATAGAACATCTTCTCGCCCCTCTCCACGGCCTCTCGCTCAGTCATGGTCTCTGTGTCGCCATCGCTCTTGGTCAGCGTCACGTTCACAGTGGTGCTGCCTTTCCTGCGGGCCGGCACCCCGAGGCTGTGCATGTAGAGGTCCACGTCCTCCATATCTTCGGCCGAGACGTCCAGCTTGTCATACGTCAGCCCCATCATGGAGCCTTCCGTCATTTGGCTCTGGCCTTCGCACACCTCTTCCGGGTAGCGAGAGTTGGTCGCGCCCATGTCACTGGAGAATCCCAGCTCCACGGTCAGGTCAAGGTGCTGCGCCTTGTTGCCCGACAGCCCTACGCCGCGCACTCCCTTTTCAGTCACGTAGTTGCAACGTCCCGATATTCCATATTCGGGGTAGTTGCTCTGCGCCGCCAGCTCCTCTATCTCGCTGCGGTCCAAGGCCATCATCTGTCCCATGCCCACATGGCGCAAGGGAATGCGGACAGAGCAGAAAAGGTCTTCAGGTTTAATCTCGACAGAGTCCTTTTTCACGCTGTCCCACATCTTCTTGTACCATTTCACCACGGTGTAGTTCGGGTGAGCCAATTCATAGGGTTGCCCGTCGGGGAATGTGCCGGCCTCATAGTCATAGCGGACTTCCAACTTGCCCTCTGCCGTCACTCCATATATTGACTGGTCGTGGAGCACGCGCCCGTAGCCCTGGAAGAAGACCCCGTTCTTGCGTGCCACATAGACCAGCATCGCGGACATTCCGTTGGTGCCGGAGCCATAGACGGGCGTGCCGTCGGGGTCGGTGCCCACCTGGTTCCACACGCTTGGAGACGTTCGCCCCGCGTTCATATGGCACGAGGCGCACGAATAACCGCCATAGACAGGGCCGTAGTTGTCCGTCACATTGTCATAGAGGCGGTTGCCGGCTTGGAAGCGAGCCGCGTATTTGCCTGAGAGCCACTCCGCGTCAACGTCATACGCTTTACTGGAGTTGTAGAAGATGGTCGACGTCCCTGCCGAGAGGTGATACTGCTCCAAGTCCCTCGAATGCTCCATGCAGAAGCCGTCCAGCCCCTCGGAGTCTTCATCGCAAGAGGCCAAGGCAAGCAGCAGCATAGGCGCGAGAGCCACAGGCAAGTGTCTTGTCATTGTATTCATTCTCTTACACAAAAACATTTTACAGCACAATGTGAAGGAAGAGAGCCATAGCGTCTCCTCCTTCACCGGATCAGAATGACAACTAGCGTTTAGTTCACTTCGCTGTCAGATTTTTGGGATAAATGGTTTCCCTATTTGATGGTGCGAGCCTTACCGTCTTTGAAGATGAGATACTCCAACGTGTGGTAACCGCGGAGGGACTGCGCCTTGGCGATGGCGTCATTGTCCTCATCGAAGTCGCCGCTCCAGTTGAGATCCTCATACTTGCCAGATGTCAGCACGTTGTATATGCCGTTCTGGTCCAGAGGCCAAGAGTCCATATTGGGGTCGAGGCCAAGGTCAGCCACAGGGCCGAAGAGGAAAGCCTCGCTAGTCTCCCAAGGCTGACGGGCATCGAGCCAAGCGTTGGCGCAATCCTCAAAAGCGTCGTCAGACGGGTTGGCTGCAAAAGCGTCAACGGCAGCCTTGAGAGCCTCATTGCCTTTCTTCAAGTTGGCGTAGGTCGGGACAACCACAGCGTCCACATAGTTGGCAACGGCCTCCTTTAGCGTTTTTTCGCCGATCTTCTCCAGTGCGCCTTTGAGGTCGCTGGTCAGGCTCTCTGCCAAAGTGTTGCAAGCCTTCTGAGCAGCCAGGGCCTCGGGGCTGTTGATGTTGTTGCGGAATGGCTGCGGAATGGCCTGGATCGCGGCGCGTGCGGCCTCGATCTCGCCCACCAATTTCGCGTCCAGCTCCGGGTTGAGGGCCTTTACGGCTGCGGAGAGGGACTTCTCGCTCACGGTGCCATCGAGGGTGCCGAAGTAGGAGTTGCGGATGGAGAGGATGTTGTTGCTATAGTCGTCACGAGAGTGCCAGCTGTACCACGACTCCACGGCGTAAAGCGCCTTGGTGGTCTCGCCACTGTTATAGAGGTTGAGCGGGTCGCCAATCTTGGCCTCGCCCACCTCGTTGGCAATTTCGTTGCAGCCGTCAACGATCTCTTCGGCGGCCTCAAGGCCGTTCTTAGACTTGAAGTAGTTGGCGTAGTTCGTGCCGCCCTCATACTCCGTGGAGGTGGTCCACTTGTTGTTGAGTGTCGTGGCGTCGTCAACAAGGAGCTTTGCGACAATCTTCATATAGTTGCCCCAGCTCTTGACGTTGTCTGCCGTGCAATCAAGGTTAGTCGCAACATCGGGATCGCCCCCGTTGTCGTTTTTGCCGTTGTTCTTGTCATCGTCATCGCAGGCGGAGAACGATAGTGTCATGCAGGCTGCGATGGCCGCAATGGAGAGAAGCTTTTTGTTCATTTGTCTCTGAAGTTTGTTTTTGTGTTAGTGCGTTTATGTCCTTTTAGAATGATATCCTATTTGCGGACGAACCACCCGACGTAAGCGATTCCGATAGAGAACTCATTCTCTGCGGCATAGTCCGAAGAGCCGAACGGGTCGTTTGTGCCAATGTGGCGAGTTGTCCAATCTGCCTTCACCACGAGGTTGGGCAGCGCGAACCAGTTGAGGCCGGCCGTCCACTTTGACACTTGGCAGCGCACGTCGACCGTGGCTCCCTTGTCAGCCTCCTCCTGCGGGTTGTAATATTCGTAGCGGGCGAAGGGGTAGAACACAGGCCCGCGGTCCCTGCGATAGAATATGTTTTTGAGGTTCGCGCCGGCCTCGATGCCATAGGCCAATGCGTTTTTGGCCACGGGACGCTCTAGGCCGTGATGATAGCTCGACTTGTTAGACAGCGTCACCGCAGAGATTTTGGCGGCATTCTCAAGATTGCCCTTGATATAGTTGGCGCGGATGGTGACGTACGGGTTCTTGTATTGGGCGTCAAAAGACCAAATGACAAGTTTAGAGGCCCCCACGCTGCTATATTTATATGGCTTATCCGCGTTCTTGGTCACGTCTTTGACAAAATAGGCGGAAGCCCCGACCCTCAAGCCGCGGATGCCGTTCCAATTGAGGCGGCCCACGTAGGCGGGAGACGTGAAGTTGTCCACCTCAAAGAGACCTTGCTTGCCACTGCCCACCCAGTTGTCGCGGCCGAAGCCGTCCGGGTTGAGGCCGGCCACGACCATGGCCTCGTAGCTAAAGGACGCCTTGCGCCGGCCAAAGTCGCCGAAGAACGAAAGACCCGTCTCATGCCACGTGGAGGGGATTATAACTGTCTCGCCCTCGGGTCGCGAAGTGCCGAAAAAGTTGATGGGCTCGTGGTGGGAGTTTGTAAGCCCGATGGTGACAATCTGGTGGCCGGCGCGGATGTTGAATGAGCGGCCAACGAGCCTGGTGAGGTGAAATTGCTCCAACGCCACCTCGCCGCCTTTCTCCATCTCGGTCTCATATTCCAGGTTCTCCGTCTTCTCCAACTCTTGCTCAATGCCAACGCCGCCCGCCTCGAACTCAATCTCCATGCCCAAGTTCCAATCTGCATTGAAACGGTAGTCTCCGGCGAGAACCACGCGCGGCATGGCGATGGTGCGCCGCTTGTCGCTGTTGTCCGTGCCGCCATAGAACCGGTTCTGCCCGTAGTTTAGGAAAGAGGCCACAAGCTCGCCGTAGCCGCCGATGCGGAATTTGTTGTAGCTTTCGAAGTCGGTCTCTTGCGTCTGTTGCGCATCTGCGGTCTGCCGCCGCACAGCCGTGGCGCCCGTGTGGGCGTCTGGCTCCGTTGCCGTCTGGTTGTCTTGCGCCGTTGCCGTCTGGGCAAGCAAAAGCGCCGCCGCGGCAATAATGGAGCATTGAGGTGATGGTTTCATTGTTGTCTGTTGTAAGGGAGGAATAGTTCCCTTATTTCCGACCGCAAATTTAGATTTGTTCTTATTCGTGAGTAATACCCATAAGTGACGGTTTTTAGACGCAATCCAAGTCATGGTTGTGCGAAGCAATACCCACATTTGAGTATTGGTGCTAGATAAAATAAAAAAGCCGGCTCAAGAGTCTTTTGACTCTTGAGCCGGTGGCGCATCATCAGATGCCAAACGTTATGTGCGCGCTGTAGCTTTGCGGATTGCCTTTATGGTCTGTATGGCAATGGAGCGTTGGCCCGCCCGCGTCGGGTGCCCGCATCTTTTGTCAATATCGTAGAGTGTGACGTAGCAGGCTCCGTAGTGGTCGGCTATGGCCATCATGGATTCTGATATTTCGTTTCTTAACTGACTGTTGATAAGCACAAAAAGCTGAGCTTGCGGCTGCTTTTCGCGCAGGGTTTTAAGCAGGAGTGCCATGGCAGGTCGGAATGTGTACAGGCTGTCCGGGCTGAAAGTCTCAAAGTCGTAGCTTCCCGCGGGTGCGCCGGCCCAGCTGTCGTTAGTCCCGCCAAAGATGAATATCATGTCGGCCTGTGGCAAATTGCTTAGCCGCGTGATGAAAGATCTGTCAGCGTAGTCATCGCCGTTGTACCCGCGATTGCATATGGTGGCCCCTGAGAAAGAATTGTTTTGCAGGAGCTTAATGTTCAGACTGTCAGCCATAATGCTCCACCACATTTGAGAGGCGGAGTCCACGTCAGTGTTTCCCGCCTCAATCTCATGTGGCGTATACCACACGTAGTTTGTGTCTGGCGAAACCGCGTTGATGAAAGTGGAGTACGAGTCTCCTAATACTGCGAAAGTTTTTTGTTGTGCCGCGTCTTCCTGATGTCCGCCATTTGCACAAGCGGTCGCAAAAACGCACAGAGCGGCAAAGGTCGCTATCTTACTGGTTTTCATATCTAAAGTTATTGTTCAGCCTTTCAGTATGTTGTCTATGTCGTCATCCCTCATGCCCATCTCGCGGTAGGCCTGTCGGAGCCGCTCTTTCAGCAGAGAGGCGTTTCTCTCCGCCTCTTCCCGTCGTTTTTGCTCCTGCTCCAGCTCCCTCTCGGCCTTGTGGAACTTCGCCCACCCCTCCTTCATGTCCTGCTCGTCAATGTAGAGCTCCTTCTCAATGTCGATCTGCCTCCTGACGTTCTCGTTGATGAGCGCGGCCTCAAGCCTGCGCACAATGTTGACGATCTCCACGTCTTTCTCGTCTTCGTCATAGTCCACGCTCACGTGCCTGTCGAACCGCCCGTCGTCCCCGACCCTGAAGAAGTTGAGGATCTTCTCGAGCCTCGAGTTCCTCTGCCTTGGGATTCGCCTCGCCTGCACAATGACCATCTCGCTCGTGAGGGCCTCTACGAACTCTATTGGGCTGGCGGGCTCGAAGACGACCCCGTCCTTGTCCTTTATGACGTTCTTGACGTACGTTATTGGGAGTTCCAGCCCCGCGATGTTGTGCCCGAGGATGTAGATGGAGATGATGTGCAGCGGCCTGCCCTCCTTGTCCTTGTTGGCGTCGGAGCAGTATTGCGAGGCGAGGTAGCTTCTGAACCTGCATATCTCGCTCGTCTTCAGCACTTTCTGTATCTCGATGCATACCTCCACAACCTTTCCGCCCGCGAGCTCGACCTTGGCGGAGAAGTCCAGCCTGAGGAGTCTGGGCCTCCCCTCATCGGCCTGCTCCACCACCTCGTTCCTCAGTGGCCTGACGGCCAGTACCCGCCCCTCCTCCGCTATGAGGGACGCGATGATGACCTTGGCAATCCTCAGGTCCTCGAAGAGGTATTTGAACACCACGTCGTATATGGGGTTAGCTATCGTCACCATGTCTGCCGCTGTTTTTTATGTTACGCCTGCAAGATAGTAATTTTCAACTGTTTTTCTGTGACGATTACACTAGCTTCACCTTTTCCACCACCTCGTCTAGGTTGGGTATGTCACCCCATACCATAAGGTCCATCTTGACCTGCTCCACGTGGCCGCGCTCATCATCCCATGGTTGCTCATAGTCAAAGTTCAAGAGGCGGAAGCCGTTGTGCTCATAAAAGGCAACTCTGCGTCTGGCCTCATCCGTCATGGGTGGCTCAACCTCCAAAATTATTGGGTCGCCACCGGACTTCAGTATCGTAAGCACGTCCGAGGCTATGCCGTGCGCGCGCTGTGACGGCATGATGGCCAAATGCTCTATGTATCGCACGCCGTCGAAGTGCCACGTGTTGGCCAGTCCGCACAGGTGGCCGTCATGGATGATGGCGTGCGGATGAAAGTGAGGGTCGTTGTCCGTCAAGTGCCTCTGCTCCTCAATGGGCCTGCGTTCGTCTTCCGGAAATGACGACATCATGAGCCGCTCTGTGTCCAAATAAAGCGGGTCGTCGGTACTCATTATTCTTTCTAGTCGGGTTTTCACTGTCTTTTGCGCCTTATCCGCATCCCAAAACTAAGGTATATTTAGGGAAGCGAGGGGCTTGAAGCATCGTAAAATGCGAAAAAACGCATTTCGTGTGGCGGCTCAGTCACTGCTTGCGTAATAATTACTATATTCACCCCCGATTAAGAATGTTTTTATGGCAAGAAGGAAACAGTCTGATGAGCAACATGACAATGCTTTGAAAGACAAGATATTGAATTTTTTTCAAGAGAACAGAGGAAACGCTTACAACTATAAGGATGTTACCGAAGGCATCGGCTACAAAAGCAAGCAAGACCGTGAGAATGTGCAGGATATGCTCTACGCCCTGGCCGATGCCCGTGAGCTGACGGAGGTTCATATGGGCCGGTTCGCGTTGCCTGGGGGCAATGGGGCGAGCCGCGTGGTCGGCACGCTAGACATGACGGCCTCCGGCACGGCGTATCTCGTCCCCGACGACCGCGAGGTGGAGCCGGACGACATTTTCATTGAGCGCGGCAAGAGCGGGACCGCCATGCAAGGCGACCGCGTGGAGGTGGCCATCCTCAGCCGCCGACCTGGCCGCAAGCCTGAGGGTGAGGTGGTCAACGTCTTGGAGCGCAAACGCGAGACCTTTGTGGGCACGCTCGATGTGACGGACCGCGCCGGCTTTGTCATCTGCAACCCGCGTCAGACTGGCGGGCATGACATCTACGTCCCGCTCGATGCCCTCATGGGCGCCAAGAAAGGTCAAAAGGTCGTGGCCAAAATAACTCGGTGGCCGCAAGGCGGCAAGAACCCCGAAGGCGAGGTGGTGGCCGTGTTGGGAGACATGGGAGACAACCAGACGGAGATGCACGCCATCCTTGCCGAGTATGGCCTCCCATACTCATATCCGCAAGAGGTGGCCGCTGAGGCCGATGGCATTGAGCCGGGCATCACGCCCGAGGAGGTGGCGAGGCGAGTTGATATGCGCAACGTCACCACCTTCACCATTGACCCGGCCGACGCCAAAGACTTTGACGACGCCCTCTCCATACGCAAGCTTGATAACGGAAACTGGGAGGTGGGTGTGCACATTGCCGACGTCACGCACTATGTCACCCCCGGCACCATAATAGACGAGGAGGGCTACGATCGCGCCACATCAGTCTACCTTGTGGACCGCGTGGTCCCGATGCTCCCGGAGAGGCTCTCCAACTTCTTGTGCTCGTTGCGTCCCGATGAGGAGAAACTCACGTTTTCCGTGTTGGCCGAGATGAATGACGATGCCGACATCCTCAAAACCCGTATAGCCAAAACCGTCATCAAAAGCAATCGCCGCTTCACCTATGAGGAGGCCCAGGCCCTCATTGAGGGAGGCGATGGAGACTATAAGACAGAGGTGTTGAAGCTAAACGACTTGGCACAGAAACTGCGCAAACGCAGGTTCGCCAATGGCTCAATAAGTTTTGAGAGGATAGAGCCGCGCTTCGTCATAGACGAGAAGGGGAAGCCGCTAAGCGTCTACTTCAAGGAGGCTAAGGAGAGCAATATGCTTGTGGAGGAGTTCATGCTCTTGGCAAACAAGCGCGTGGCGGAATATATTGGAAAAGACGAGATCAACACCACTGGCCACAAGCGCGCGCCAAAGACTTTCGTCTACCGAATTCATGACAAACCGTCGGAGGAGAGGTATGAGAAGTTCGCCTCTTTCATACGCCGTTTTGGCTACGAGGCCATGCCTCAAAAAGACGAGGTCATAAGCAACGCCGTCAACCGCGTGCTGAGCGAGGCCAAGGGCAAGGGCGAGCAAAACCTGGTTGAGGTGCTGGCCTTGCGCACGATGGCCAAAGCGGCATACTCCACCCAAAACATTGGCCACTACGGTCTGGCGTTCCCCTACTACACTCACTTCACAAGCCCAATCCGCCGTTACCCCGACATGATGGTGCACCGCCTGCTTTTCAGCTATATGAATGGCGGCAACAGTGTGAACGCTGACGAGTATGAGGAGAAGTGCAAGCACTGCTCCGAGCAGGAGGTCATGGCCGCCGAGGCGGAGCGCGACTCCATCAAGTACAAGCAGTGCGAATTTTTGCTAGACAGGCTCGGCGAGGAGTTCGACGCGCGCATATCTGGCGTGACGGAGTGGGGCATCTATGCGGAGATCTTGGAAAACATGTGCGAGGGCATGATATCGCTCCGCGACATGGACGATGACCAATATGTCTTTGATGAGGACAACTATTGCGTGGTGGGCAGGAACACTGGCAAACGTTTCAGGCTCGGCGACTCCATTCGCGTCCGCATAGCCAATGCCAACCTGGAGAAGAAGCAGATAGACATGGCCTTGGCAGGCTCCCCGCTCACGAGCATAGAGGTTCAGAACCAGAAAGTCTTGGCCGCTGGCGGAGACCTGGCCAAGCTTCAGCGCGAGGCCGCCCTTAGCCATGCCGAGGCCGCTCCCAAGCGCGGGGCCTTTGTGGGCAACGGCGGGCGCAGTGGTCATGGCCGCGGTCGCAGAGACGGTGGCGGGATGTCACCAAAGGGAGTCCTTGACCGCAGAAGCGCCAAAGGCCGAGGTGCCGACGGCAACAAGAAAGGTGGCAGAAGGGGCGGGCGCAGAAGGTAGCAGACGCTCCGTAAATATCAGATGAATATGCGGCGGGCGGCACGGCAGAGAATGTCGTGCCGCCCGCTTTCCAATTCCGCTGGGTGCATCAGGTGAAAAGTAAACGTCGCGGTGTCAAGAATCATTGACACCGCGACGTGCGAATATCGTGAACTCGCCCTATCTTAAAGAGGGTACTCATTGAAGGCGTAGAGCACTGTGGACAAGTAGCGCTCTCCTGTGTCTGGCAGCAACACCACAATGTTTTTGCCCCTGTTCTCTGGCCTCTGTGCCAACTGCGTGGCGGCAAACATCGCCGCGCCGGAAGAAATGCCGACCAGGAGGCCCTCAGTCTTGGAGAGTTCGCGGCTGGTACGGATGGCGTCGTCATTATCCACCGTGATGATCTCGTCCACCACAGAGCGGTCGAAAGTCTTAGGCACAAATCCTGCGCCTATGCCTTGGATCTTGTGCGGGCCAGGCTTGCCGCCAGACAAGACGGGCGACGTGGCTGGCTCCACAGCCACCACTTTTATGTTGGGATTGTGTTGTTTGAGTCCCTTGCCAGTGCCACTCACGGTGCCGCCCGTTCCCACGCCAGCCACGAAGATGTCTACCTTGCCGTCCGTGTCGCGCCAAATCTCCTCTGCCGTGGTCTTGACGTGGTAGGCGGGGTTGGCCGGGTTCTCAAACTGCTGGGGTATGAAAGAGCCGGGGTTTTGGTCGCGCAGCTTCTCGGCCTCGGCAATGGCGCCTTTCATGCCCTCGGTGCCGGGTGTCAAGACAAGCTCGGCGCCCAGTGCCTTTAGCAGGTTCCTGCGCTCCATGCTCATAGTCTCGGGCATGGTCAAGATGAGCCTGTATCCTTTGACTGCCGAGACAAACGCGAGCCCGACGCCGGTGTTGCCAGATGTCGGCTCAATGATCAGCGCGCCTGGCCTCAGCTTGCCCTCTTTCTCTGCGGCCTCGATCATTGCGAAGGCTATACGGTCCTTCACGCTGCCGAGCGGGTTGAAATATTCCAGCTTGGCTATGATGTTGGCCTGGGCGTTCTTGCTCTTCATGTAGCTGTTCACCTGGAGCAGCGGGGTGTTGCCGATGAGGTCGGTCAACTTGGATGCAATCTTTGTCATATCTTGTAGTGCTTTATTTGTTTCTTCTTGTTTTCTGAAAGCAAATTTAGGCCATGTCCCGTTGGCGGTAAATAACATTAGTATGGTATTTATCTGCCGTCATGCTGCCTGTTTGTCACCACATCTATCACCACAGGAGTGCGAGGCGCAATGCGTATGCTTTTGACGCAGTGGTATTTGGCACCAGTTATTACGTTTTGCCCTGTTAGCGTGGGCCCGGTCAGTTCCGTGAATCTTTCAATGTTAAGTCTTGCCGTCTTGTGGCCAAGGTTCAGCGCCACCATCACCACTTGTCCCGTCTTTGCGGTGCGGAAGTAGACGTAGGTGTTCTCTGTCGGAATGAAGTGCGTCAGGGCGCCGGTCTTGATGGCTTCGCTCTGCCGGCGGAAGCGCAACAGGCTGGCTGTGAAGTCGAACGTCCGTTGTCTCTCTTTGCTCTTCTCGCTCAGTCCGCTCTTTTCCTTGCGGTCTTGTATGGCCAGTGAGAACCAGTTTTCGCGGTCTCCGTCCCAACCGCCGGGCATGTCGCGGCGAATGTCGGCATGGCCTTTGTCGGAGTCTCCCTCCATGAGCATTTCTGTGCCGTAATATATCTGCGGCATCCCTCGCGTGGTCAACAAGAAAGCCAACGCCAGGCGCAACGCATCGGTGTCTCCGCCAAGCCGCGTGAGCAATCTGCCAGTGTCATGATTGTCTCCAAATATCATTAGGTTTTGCGGGGCTGGCAGAGCGGCGTCGCAGGCGATTGTGTCGTATAGTCTGTTCGCTCCCGTTCCCCAGGCGAAGTCTTCGCAAAACGCGCGGCAAACTGACTCCTGAAGGGGGAAGTCCATGGCCATTGGGGGCTGATCCCCTGGCCAGGCCTTTTGCCAAGAGGCCAGCATGGCGGTGTGGCTCACCCACGTCTCGCCCACAATGCCCAGGCGCGGGTATTCTCTCCGGATCTCGTCCACCCAACGCCCCAAGGCCTTGATGTCGGAGTATGGCATGGTGTCCACGCGCAGGCCGCGGAGGTCGGCCGTCTCGACCCACCAGATGGCCATTTGGGTCATATATCGCTCCACGAGCGGGTCCGCCATGTTCAGGTCTGCCATTGTGGTGTCAAACCAACCCTCAATGGTGCGTCGCCGGTCATAGGCCGAGGCGTGTGAGTCTGTAGCCACGCTGGGACGGTAGTTTGTCAGCTCCGGCTTCCAGTCCCAACTGTTGAACCATCGGGAGCTTGGCGCGTCCGCCATCCACTTATGTCCCGTGCCGCAGTGATTCACCACAATGTCCATCACCAGTTTTATGCCCCATTGGGACAGGTTGGCTGAGAGGGTCTTGTAGTCGGTCAAAGAGCCGAGGCGCGGGTCTATGGAGTAGTGGTCCGTGATGGCGTAGCCGTGGTAGCTCTGCGACTCCATGTCGTTGGTTTGTACAGGTGTCAGCCATAGGGCGGTCACGCCCAGGGCGTGCAGGTAGTCAGTGTGGCGCGCCAGACCTCGCAGGTTGCCGCCGTGCCGCCCGTAGGGCTTTCGCCTGTCCGGTTGCTCTTTCATGCCATTGGCGTCTCCTCCGCCAGCCGCATGGGCGAATCTGTCTGGCATGGTGAGGTATACGACGTCCGAGCTGTCAAGACCCTGACGGTTGGACGAGCCTTGCCGGCGCATGCGCAGCTCGAAGGGCAGCGAGGCCACAGATTGCCCGTCATGCGTCAGCTCAATGACAATCTCTCCCGGCTTGGCCTGCGGCGTTATCTCAATTTCCACGAAGAGGTGGTTCGCGCTGTCGGTTGTCACGCTCCGCCTCATGCTCACTCCATCGCCTTTTACGCGCGGACGGGTCAAGGCGGCGTTGCGGCCATAGATTGTCAGCATGACCACGTTGTGGACCATGCCAATCCACCAGTTGCGCGGCTCCAGGCAGTCTATTATGATCTCTGCGTCGTCATTGCGCCTCACCACGCGGGGCATGGCGAACTCGGGTCGTCTCTTCATAAAATTAGAGAATCCTGACGGTCATCCTGACATCTTTGAGTGGGCGTGAGTTTGCGTCCACTTTCATGTCGTTTATCTTCACCAGCACGTCCAACCCTTCCGTTATCTCGCCAAAGACGGTGTATTCGCCGTCTAGCTGCGGGGCGCCGCCAATCGTGGTGTAATCTTTGCGCTGCTCTTCTGTGAATTTCTTGTATTTAGACACGCGGAACTCCATCTCTATCTGGTCGCGTATTTCGCGCATCCTGGCTTTGTAGGCGGCCGGGTCGCTCTTTTTCAGTGCCTCCAGCTCGGCCTTGTGCGGGGTGTAGTATAGCTTTTTGAGCCCGTTGCGGATGGGGATGTTTATGCTCTTCTCATATTTCGTCAAGTACTCGTCGGTGTATACTTGCCCTCGGACAATGTAGAATTGAGACACATCCGACGTCTTGAACACGTTCACCTTGTCTGGCTGCCTCGGTGCGCAAAGGGCGCCGAACTTATGGTAGCACTTGGGGGTGAATTCGGAGTCTATGTTCACGGCCTCGTCTCCATAGCCAATGTGCTGCCCCGGACGGGCGTTGCGGCTGTCTGACGAGCCGCCCTGAATCACGAACCCTTTCACCACGCGATAGAACAGAGTGCCGTCATAGTGCTTCTCTTTTGCCAGGCGGGCGAAAGCGTCGCGGTGCCCGGGCGTGGCGTCATACAACACGCCGCGCATCACGCCCATGTTCGTCTTTATCTCGAACCTCACGCTCTGCGCCCGCGCGGGTGTCGTGGTGGCCAATAGAGCTGCAATCGCAAGTGTGGCGAATGCTGTCAGTTTGCGTGTCAATCCCATTGTTTCAACTCCAGATTTAGTCCTCAATTTCCCTTATCACCATCCAGACGTCGCGTCCCGGCCTCATATATGGGGGGCGCACAGCCACTTGAGCTATGGAGTCTATGACATCCAGCCCCTCATATACTTCGCCAAACACGGTATATTCCGTGTCTAGGTGTGGCAGCCCGCCCTCCTCCATATATGTCACCCTCACGTCTGGCGGGTATGTCATGAAGAGGCCGCGCTCGCGTCCCAACCGCTCTACTTTCTCTATAATGCCAATTTGCATATCGCTCAGTTCTTGAGCCTTGCCGGCGTCTTGGAGCATTTGGAGCGAGTCGGCGTAAAATTTCATTATCTCTTTGTAGATCTGCGCCCTCACCTTGTTATTGTGGATTGTCTCAGCCTCCCCCAGCTGCGTCTCTGTCTGTCGTTGACCTTGGACAATGTAGAATTGGCTGCCGCTCGATTTTCTGTCGGGGTTCACATTGTCTGGCTGTCTGGCGGCTGCCAGCGCGCCCCGCTTGTGGAAGTGGGTGGGGTAGACAATCTCCGCGTTTATGCAGTCCCCTATGCTGCTATCGCCAAGGTGTGCGTTTTGTGGGGCGTGGGCCGACTGCGGGTCTCCGCCTTGGATTATGAAACCGCGAATCACGCGGTGGAACAGCAGCGAGTCGTAGGCTCCGCTCCGCGTCAGTCGCATAAAGTTGTCGCGGTGCAGGGGCGTGTCGTCGTAGAGGCGCGCCTTCATGGTGCCGTAGGGCGTCTCTATGGCCACGCGGTAGTCCTTGGCCCCGCCGGCATGGCCGCACGATTGCATTGTCAGTGCCGTCGCGCATAGTGCCGCCACGGCCGTCATGAGTGTCTTGCTCATATCTGTTTCGTCGTTACTGTCCTGTTTCTTTCTGTCAGTGGTTGATGACTTTGAGCGAGGCCTGCTTGCCGCCTTGTGTCATGGCGCGAACCACATATACGCCAGACGGCAGGCCGCACATGTCTGCCGTCACTTCCGGCTCTCCTTGTGCGTCAAGTGCCGTCATAAGTCTGCCACCGCGGTCATATATGGCCACGAGGCTCAGTGCGTCGCCGCAGACGGTCAGCTTGTTGCCAGTCATGTGGATGGATATGTTGGCTCCATCCTCCATTTCCCTTAACGCGTCGCCGTCCTCGTTAGTATATATGGCGCTGAGCGCCAGCCTGTGCCCCTCCACCAAGGTCATAGCCGCGCCACCGTGGCTCTCGCTCATAAAGTTGTCCGTCGCCGCCACTTGCAGCAATGGCAGTCGGTCGCTGGCGGCGAAGTTGAGTGCGTCTATGCGGATGTAGGCTCGTTGCCCAGCCTCCACTGTGACGGGCTTCGGCAAGGCGAAGTCCACAACGTTGGTGCTGCGGAATTTTGCGAGGAGGACGGAAGACGACACAGCGGGCTGCTTGTCAGGGTCTGTCGTGACTCCCACTGCCACCTTTGCTCCGCTGGTGGAGGGGTAGGCCGAGGTGATGTCTGCGGAGAGGAGGCGTATGGCCCATATGGTGCGCCCCTGCGTGCCGGGCAGAGGTTGCGCCAAGGCCAGGAGCGCGTCGTCTAGCGCGTTTCCCTCTTCTGTCATATCGTCCGAGGCTGAGAATGTGGCGCAGGCCTTTGCCTCGTTGCCGTCGTCCATCACGCATTCCAACCCGTCCAGCTCCTGCGCGTCCGTTCCTTTGGGGTCTAGGGCGTCGCTGAGTGTGGCGTAGCCGTTTGATGATTTGAGCCAGGCTTGGCCCACCATCCAGAAGTAGTCGTTGACGGGGCTTTTGCATGTGGCGGAGCCGCCCGTGAGGCCGCCAATCACGTGGCCGCTGGCCGTGACGAGTGCGCTGCCCGACGAGCCACCCTCAGTCGTGCCTACGTCCCACCGCGCTATGCGCCAGTGGCTGTTGGCGTCAAAAGGTCCGCCATCGACAGCCTTGTCTCCCGAATATGTGTTACAGGGCGATGCGGTCTTAGCCACCGACACTTTTTTCACATCGCCTGCGGGGTGGTGTATGCATGTCACGTTGCCGTCAGCGGGAGCCACCATTGTGCGGCTCCACCCCATCCAATATGGGCGCGACAGGGCGGACGGCTGCCGCGACAGCCTGATCACGGCCATGTCGGTGCCAGCGTCAAGGGCGGCTACGGTGCCGCCAGAAATTTGTTCCGTCCCGCTGTCATATACGTCCAACTCGTTGTCGCACACAGGCTCTTCGAAACCAAACAGAGCCTCGCAGCCCGTCAGTCGTGTCTGTCCCAACACGTGGGCCGATGTCAGCACCAGTGGCGCGCGGTCCGCTGCCGTGTTGTTCACCAGCGTGCCGGTGCCCAGATACATCCCGTTGAGAATCAGGCGGCATGTGCCGCGACTCTGCCTGTCGTCTCCCCTCATGCACGCCGCGGCCACTTCGCATCCGTTTGATGAGCCGAACGTTGCCGCCTTGTTGCCATTGCCCAGCGCGTGGCCAATGTCGCGGAAACCGCAGTTGGCCGATGCCACGCTGAAATGCGGCGCCGGGGTCTCCGGCCCCGTGTAGCGCAGCGTCAGGGCGTCTCCCCATATTGTAGGGGTGGTCAGTGTGTCGGTGTCACCACCGGTCCATACGGTCAAGCCCGGCTCATCGTCATCGGCCGAGACCGTCATCGCGCCTCCGTCCGGTATCTCCACGCCGGCAAGCGTCAGGCTCATGCTTTTTGCTCCGCAAGATTGGTAACGCAGAGACCAAACGGCAGTGCCGTCTTCCAGCGTGAGCCATAACCCGTCCTCTTGCGGGTTTCCGCGGGTAGGGCGCGGGGTGGCGAACGTGTTGTCACCTGCGTGCCGTGCCGCCTCGGCGGAGCATTCTGTGGGGGGGAGCGTCACCGTGTCCGAGGCCTCTTGCGCCTCAGCTTGTGAGTGCAGGGCCAGTGCGCCGGCGTATAGCGCGCATAGTGCCAGTTTGCGTAGGTTGGTCATACTCTTATAGCAGTGGCAAGATAGTGAAAAAATGTGACATAGTTCTGCACGGCCGCCATCATTATTTTTGAGGTCAGGTGTGGCCGTTCTAGGCTCTGACGCGCTATATTTGTATCTCCGATGGCACAACACAAAAACAGCATGATAAAGAACAAGAGCTTAGTCTCCATCAACGATTTCAGTAAGGAGGAGATGCTTCGGATTCTCGATTTGGCGGCAGATTTTGAGGCAAACCCCAACCAGCCGCTGTTGGCGGGCAAAATCATCGCGAGCCTCTTCTTTGAACCCTCGACGCGCACTCGCCTGAGTTTCGAGACGGCCATGAACAGGCTCGGCGCCAGGGTCATCGGCTTCTCCGACGTCAAGGCAACGTCTGCCACCAAGGGCGAGACCCTTAAAGACACCATCAAGATGGTGAGCAACTATGCCGACCTCATTGTCATGCGACACCCTCTTGAGGGGGCGGCGCGCTATGCCACGGAGCAGAGCGCCGTGCCTGTAATTAATGCGGGCGACGGAGCCAATCAGCACCCCTCTCAGACACTCTTGGACATGTATTCCATCAAGAAGACGCAGGGCAGGCTGGACGACCTCAAGATTGCCATGGTGGGCGACCTCAAGTATGGCCGCACGGTGCACTCACTCATCATGGCCATGAGCTATTTCAACCCCACGTTCTATTTCGTGGCCCCCGATGAGCTGCGCATGCCGCAGGAATACAAAGATTTCCTAGACGAGAAAGGGATTCGGTACGAAGAGCATCATGATATGGCCGACATCTTGCCAGAAGCGGACATCCTCTATATGACGCGCGTGCAGAAGGAGCGGTTCTCAGACCTGATTGAATATGAGAGGGTGAAGAACACCTACGTTCTCCGCAATGATATGCTCTCCGTCACCAAAGGCAACCTCCGCATCCTACACCCGCTCCCAAGGGTTGGCGAAATCTCGACCGATGTGGACCAAAACCCCAAGGCATATTACTTTGAGCAGGCCCGAAACGGGATGTTTACGCGAATGGCCATAATCGCGGCTATTCTCGGCGCAAAATAACCCAACGTCTTTAAGAGGAAACTGTCATTATGGAGAACAATAATAAGGAACTGAAAGTAAGTGCCATAAAAGACGGCACGGTGATTGACCACATACCGGCCCAAAACCTCTTCAAGGTCATCTCCCTCCTTGGATTGGAGAAGATCCCCAACGCCATAACGTTTGGGACTAACTTGGAGAGCAAGAAACTGGGCCGCAAGAGCATCATAAAGGTCTCCGACCGTTTTTTTGAAGATGATGAGATAAACAAAATCGCGCTCGTGGCCCCAGAGGCCAAGCTCAACATCATCAGAAACTACGAGGTGGTCGAAAAACGACAAGTGTCACTCCCCGATGAGATCACGGGCTACGTCCGTTGCTTCAACCCCAAGTGCATCACAAACCATGAGGACATAGCCACGCGTTTCGCGGTGGTCGGCAAACTCCCGCTGGCTCTCAAGTGCCACTATTGTGAGAAAGTGACCACCGAGGAGCACATGGTGATAAAATAACGCATACACAAGCCAACACAGACAACATATGGCAAATCAGTCTTGGAAACCCGGCAATATGCTCTATCCGCTGCCCGTGGTAATGGTGAGTTGCGGAGACGCGCCGGAAAACTATAACATCATCACCGTGGCCTGGACGGGCACCATATGCTCCACCCCGCCCATGGTAAGCATCTCGGTGCGCAAGGAGAGGCACTCCCATGGCATAATCTGCCGCACGGGGGAGTTCGTCATCAACCTGACGACCGAGGATCTTGTGCGCGCCACCGACTGGTGTGGCGTAAAGAGCGGGCGCGACGTGAACAAATGGGAGGCCATGGGGCTGACCCCCACGCAGTCCTACACGGTGAGGGCTCCCGGCATAGCGCAAAGCCCCGTGTCGATAGAGTGCAAAGTGAGGCAGGTCGTTGAGCTCGGCTCACATGATCTCTTCATTGCCGACGTCACGGGCGTACGCGTAGACGACAGGTATATTGACCCCGCCACGGGCGCCTTCGCGTTGGAGAACGCCCGCCCCATATGCTACAGCCACGGCAAATATTACGCTGTCGGTCGCCAGCTTGGCAAGTTCGGCTTCTCCGTGCAGAAGAAAAAGTAAGCCTGCGCCATAGTCTTTTTTTTGACACTGCGCCCCGATGGCTTCTATGCCGTCGGGGCGTTCTTTTTCCTCCGCCGGGCGCGTTTCCCGCAGAGGCGTAGGGCGGCGCGCATCCCTGCCGTAAGATCCTCATTGGCGAGCAGCTCCGCCGTCATCCTCAATTCCGCCTCCAACTCGGGAGCGCAGGCGCACATCTTTGCGGCCAGATACAGACTTTGCGCCCTGATGCCCGCTGGCGCTGATCGGTTAGTTATGGCGCGCAGGCAAAAGTCCAGCAGGTCGGAGCGAAGGTCGTCCATCTGCCAGTCCAGGGTGTTGAGGAGTGTGAGCGTCAGGCGGCGCACGGTGTCGTTGGCCGTGGCCAGCAGCTTGTCAGCCAGGGCTTGACGATGGTTGGCCAACCAAGGGGCCATGCTCCGCGGCAGGTGCGTCATAATCCATGCCGCATTGGCCTCCACCTTCAAGTCTCCGCTATTCAGTGCGGCCCAGAGGGCCGACAAGACAGGCTCGCCGTCACCCGCTGCCGCCGCGGCGGTCAGTTCGTCAACGTCCGCGGCGTGAATCCTGCCGGCCAGTCTTGCGGCCAGCTGTTGCGTCAGGTTTTGTTGTCTGCTCATTGCGTCTATGATTATAGTGGGTGCGCGGCCCGGCAAGGTAGCCACAATTTTCCAATCTCACCTTGCTGCCACTCTCACAATAAGTGGTTATATTTGTGGCTAAATAACAAAAATAATAACAATGATGAGAGATAACGCCATATTCGACCTCATAGAGAAAGAGCATCAGCGTCAGCAACGCGGCATCGAGATGATTGCCTCGGAGAACTTTGTGAGCGATGAGGTGATGCAGGCCATGGGCTCATGCCTCACTAACAAATACGCCGAGGGTTACCCCGGCAAGCGTCATTACGGCGGTTGCGAGGTGGTAGACGAGGTGGAGACGCTCGCCATTGAGCGCGTCAAAAAGCTCTACGGGGCGGAGTTCGCTAACGTGCAGCCTCACTCTGGCGCGCAAGCCAACGCCTCGGTGTTGCTGGCGGTCCTCAACCCTGGCGACACCTTTATGGGCCTAGACTTGGCTCATGGCGGCCACCTGTCTCACGGCTCCGCGGTGAACACGTCTGGCATCATCTACCGCCCTGTGGCATACCATCTTAACAAGGAGACGGGTCGCGTGGACTATGACGAGATGGAAGAGGTCGCAAGGCGCGAGCACCCGAAACTCATCATTGGCGGCGGCTCGGCCTACAGCCGCGAGTGGGACTATGCCCGCATGCGCAAGATAGCTGACGAGGTCGGCGCCCTCCTGATGGTTGACATGGCTCACCCCGCCGGGCTCATTGCCGCCGGCTTGCTAGACAACCCAGTGAAGTATGCCGACATTGTCACCTCCACCACCCACAAGACGCTCCGCGGGCCGCGCGGCGGCATCATCCTCATGGGCAAGGACTTCCCCAACCCCTGGGGCAAGAAGACCAAGAAAGGTGAGATCCGTACCATGGGCTCGCTCATAAATTCGGCCGTATTCCCTGGCCAACAGGGCGGCCCGCTGGAGCACGTCATTGCAGCCAAGGCCGTGGCTTTCGAGGAGGCCCTGCAGCCTGAGTTCAAGACGTATCAGAAGCAAGTGAAGGCCAATGCCGCAAGATTGGCGAAAGACCTCATTGACCGAGGCTTCTACATTGTGAGCGGTGGCACGGACAACCACTCCATGCTTGTTGATCTCCGCCCAAAATATCCCGACCTGACGGGCAAGGTGGCGGAAAAGGCACTCGTGGCCGCGGACATCACTGTGAACATGAATCTCGTGCCGTTTGACACGCGATCCGCGTTCCAGACCAGCGGACTCCGCCTCGGCACGCCGGCCATCACCACCCGCGGACTGAAAGAGGCCGACATGGACATCATTGCCGGCATGATTGATCGCGTCCTTGCCGCGCCCGAAGACGAGGGCGTCATAGCCAAAGTCAAGGCCGAGGTCAACGCCATGATGAACAACCGCCCAATGTTCGCATGGTAATTTTTCTTGCTGAAGCGTCAGAGAACGGAAAAAACCGACAGGCTTGCGCCTGCCGGTTTTTTTTCATTTCGGAGCGTCAGTTAGAGGCAGTAACGAATGCCAAAAGAGAGTGACGTGAAGTCCGGCCCGTTTTTCGAAGAGAAGAGGGGGGTGGGGGTGTAGCGCGCATAGAGTCCCCAGTCCCCATAACCCAAAGAGGCAAAGATGGAGCCGCCAAGCACATTGTGGTTGAGAGACTTGTCTCGATCCTTATGTTTCGTGCCGTTCACTCTATACTCTGTGAAGATGCGTGCCGAGGGCGCAATCTCCAGCGCGGCGCCAAGCTGGAAAAAGATTCTGTTGCCGCCCGCCGGTTGCCACTCATAGGCCACGGGGATGCAGAATCGGAATGTCCGAAGGCGCGACTTTGCCACGTCTATCGTGTCCGCGGCATCTGCAATCGACACCTTATGTTTGGCATAGGTGAAGCGGCGGTTGTCATCGAGCTTGAAGTTGCGCCAGTTGAAGCCGAGGCCATACCACATTCCGCTTTTGGCGGAGTGCCTGTGCTGCCTGGCAATGGGCGTGAAGCCAATCTCTAAGGAGCGGCCCAAAGCATTGTCCACCCCCGCGCCAATGGCGTTGTTGAAGCCCACGTAGAAACTCTGAGAGTGGGCGCAAAAGGCCGACTTGTTTTTCTTGATCATGCGCGGCAGCAAATCGGCGATGCTCATGTCGAAGTCGTCCTCCACCTGCCATGTCTGCTCGCGTCTGGCGGAGTCCGACGTAGACACAAAAATCTGTGACGTGTTGCCACCCTTGCCGTCGGTCACGGTCACGCTCAGGTTGTGTCCATCGTCAGACACTGTTATTTTTCGCCCGCGATACGTCAGCGTGGTGTCTGGAGCGGCGCCGTGGCTGTCTGTGTTTGATGCGAGCCCCATTGATGGAATGGCCATAAAGACGAGTAGGGCCGCGATGGTTGTTGTTTTCATTGTGCTTGTTGGTTTTTATTTATCCTTGATTCTTACGTTAACTATTTTGTCTAGCTCCGTGGGCCCCTCCATATATATCAGCATGGCGGAGTCTTCACCCATCCTGCGGAAGAGTACGAACCTGTTATCCGCATTCCCTTGAGCTGGAGGCAGCTGGAGGTATAGGGCCACCAGCTCGCCGCCTTTCATCATTCTCTTGGTGTCGTTGGCCATTTGGGAGTCTGCTTCCGCGGCCTCTGCCATCCTTTGCGCATCCGCGGCGCTGCCGTGCGCAAGCAGGCTGCGAAACAGGTTCAAGTCGCGCCCGTCAAGGTTCTCGCCGCTCAGGAATACACTCCTCACGTCGCCCTTGAGTCCCGATGTCTTGCCGAACAGCGGCTCCACGTGCAGGCCTTCTTGCGCTGTTATGGCGACAGGAGGGAGCCCGATGGCCATGGTCACGGCCATTATTATAAGCCTTAGCATAATATTTTGCATTTTAATATTCTGTCGTAGATAACATAAGGGTCATGTCGTCGTCCACGCTCGGGCAGGCCTCGGCCATGAGTGTGAGGTCTTCGCGCATCAGGCGCAGGGCCTCGTCTCCTTGCGCCACCACCTGGCCATTAGAAGCCACGTAGCCCGTGGTCGCGCCGCTGGAGTGGAGCGCCAAGCCCACGGTTACGGCCAAGGCCACACTGGCCGCGGCCGATAGCCACCACGCCGCGGCGCGCCTGCGGCTCTTTGTCCTGTCTTTGTCTTCGGCCTTGGCCACAGACGTGTAGGCCATGTAGGCCGCGCCTGCCGATGCGTGGCCGAGCCGCGTCTCTTGCGCCAAATGCGCGCGCAGCAGCCGCTCCTCATCCTCTGTGGTCTGCCCGTCAAAGAAACGGGCTTCCAGAGCCTCCCAATATGCTTTGTCTTTGCTCTTCATATCACATTTTGTCTTGTTCTTGCTCATACGCGTTCCTGACGGCTTTTCGCGCCCTGCTCAGGCGCATTCGCACTGTCGTCTCGTCCACGCCCAGCTCTGCCGCAATGTCTGCGAAATCCCAGCCATTGATGTCGCGCAGCGTCATCACCTCGCGCTGTTGGGGAGTGAGCTTGGTGTCTATGATTCGCCTTATGGCCTCATATCTCAGGCGCGTCTCGTCGCTTGCGCCAGCCGTGCTGTCTGCGCCCGTGTCGTGCAGCTCGCAGTCCAGTGGCACGGAGGCGCGGCGATTGTCGCGTCGCCATTGGTCTATGGCCATGTGCCTGGCGGTCGTGGCCGTCAGTCTGGCCGCGGCCTCTGCCGTCATGTCTTGCGCTCCTGATCCCCACAGCCGCAGAAAGGCGTCTTGAAAAATGTCAGAAGCTTCTTCCGCGCCGTGGAGCATTGCGCCCAGGCTCTGCCTCATGCGTCGTAAGACCGTCATATTGGCTGTAGCCAGAGCCTTGCCTGCGGCTGCTTTGTCTGTCTTGGTTGGCTTCATTCAGTCTCTTTTTCTGCCTCTCTTCACAATGATAACGATGCCAGGCGCCAATTGTAACGTAAGGACGAGAACTTTTTTGAACACTAGGCCAGATTGGGACTTTCTCAAGCCCCCCTGCTGGCCAAAAGCCGTGCGCTTCTCCATCAGAAGTGTCAATGTAATGTCGACAAGGGTGGTGGGGCAATTTGAGACGTCTTGCCAGGGGTGTGGTGTCATCGCGTCGCTGTGCGCGGCATATTGAAATGAGCGCGATCCCAACTCCGCCGGCTTCCTCTTTTGCGGTCGTCTTTCGGTACATATGGTTACTATCGTACGATCGTAAAACACAGGCTGGAAAATTGGGGTGCCCTTATGGGCTTAATGACGCAAAGAGCGGCGGCTTGCGTGCGAAAAAAAGCACACCTCAGCAAAATGCTGAGGTGCGCCATAAACCAAGTGGGCATTAACGGATTCGAACCGCTGACCCTTTGTCTGTCAGACAAATGCTCTGAACCAGCTGAGCTAAATGCCC
>CAKUVM010000018.1 GCA_934699135.1 uncultured Bacteroidales bacterium | reverse complement strand
CAGGGACTACACCAACGTCTCCGCTCCCATCGGTTCCGTCAAGTTCAACGTCTCTGGCGGAACGGTAGACGGCTTCGAGACGGAGTATAGGGTGACGCTCACGGGCACTGACTACGTCAAGACGTTCAACGTCAAGGCCACTGTCACCTTCGATGCCGCCACTCGCAAATACGCCTATGCCTACACGCTGCCGTCGGCCGTGTCCAACGTCACTCTCGATGGCTCCGATGTGGTTGTCTCCAACCTCAAGGAGGGAGACTACACCCTCACTGTGGCCGACCGCAAGGCAATGCCCGTAAGCTGCCAGAAGGAGGCCAAGTTCTCCATCAGCCAGCTCAAGGTCTCCTTGTCCGCCACGCAGCCAACCTGTCAGACGCTCTCTGATGGCGTCGTGACAGCCAATGTCGAGGGCTCTCTCGGCGGCAGCCTCTCATATAAGTGGGAGACTAGCGTTGACGGCGGTGCCACATGGGTTGAGCAGGTCAACTACGCCGGGCGCATCGTGCTCAATGGCGTGGGTGAGGCCATCTACCGTGTCACGGTAACCGAGAACACCACCGGTGCCACGGCAATGGCGGAGATTGAGCTTGTCTACCGTAAGCACCTCTCACTTGAGGCCACGCGCACCAATATCACCTGCAATGGCCTCGATGATGGCACTCTCACGGTTTCCGTGCTCAACAACCTCGCGCCAAGCTACGACCACTACTCCTATAAGTGGACGGGTGCTGTCGCCGGCCTGCCCGACGCCAACAAGGTCACAGGCCTCAAGCCAGGCGACTACACTCTCGTGGTGACCGACCAAGACGGTTGCCAAGTATCTAGCAACGACGCAGATCCCGCCGTTCAGGCTCTCTTCAGCCTTGACGAGCCGGCTCCAGTATCCTACAAGCTCGAGTCTTTAACCAACGATTGCGACAACTTCAACAAGTCAATCCTTGTCAAGGATCTTACTGGTGGCACTGGATCTACTTACAACTTCGTATGGAGTGGCCCAAGCCGCGTCACTGTGGACTATGACGGAACCCAGACTGGCTATGTGGGCAGTGCCTATGGCCTCACAAAGGGTGGTGTCTACACCGTCACCGTCTCTGATGAGAACGGTTGTGAAAATTCGCAAGACTTCACTCTCGTCTCCGACTTCAATGTCACGGCAAGCATTGTCAACGTATCCTGCAAGGGAGACAAGACCCTCGCCGGCACATTGCCTTACCGCGCCGAGAGCAGCAACGATGGCTCCATAACCCTCACTGTTGATGGTGCCGCCGCCACGCCAAGCTACAATTGGTATGTCCTCTCCGCCCGCACGGCCGTTGACCCTGCCAAGGAGGATGCCATCCTCACGACCGATGGCACCAAGATCTCTGCCGGCGGAACGGCCAGGATGTTTGACCAGAGCGGCAATGAGGATGCCGCGGGCAACTACGTACTTGTGCAGCTCGGACAGACCAGGGCTTCCATTGCCAACCTTGCGGCCGGACGTTACTTCTGCTTCGTCACGGGCGATGACTGCACCAAGTTCTCCGGCCCATACGAGGTCACGGAGCCAGGCGTCCTCAGCCTCACGGCCACTCCCGTAGACATTGCCACCTGCAAGGGTGACAACACGGGCGCCATCGTGGTTAACGTCACGGGTGCCAACGTGGGCGATCCTGCTGACCCTGCGGGCGGCACTGCGCCATACCAGATCTACTTCATCAACGGTGAGGACAACCCGACCGTGACCACGCAGACCGGATATTACGTGTTCAATGGCCTCAAGGCCGCCAAGAGCCTCTACAAGTTCCGTGTGACCGACGCGAACGGCTGCGTATATCCTGCCGACGGATCGTTCGTCAATGTCGATGTCAACGAGCCTAATGCGCTCAATCTCGATGTCACGCGTTATCAGTACGCCCAGATGACGGCCGATGGCTCTGACCAGGTCGAGAATGGCGAGATTGAGTTCGAGCTTAGTGGCGGTGTGGTGGACAAAGCAGGGAAGCACAACTACCAGATTGTCCTTACGGGTGTCAACGGCGGCTCTAGCTTCACCAACGTCAAGCGGCCCGACTATCTGACCTACACCGTGGGCTCCAACGCGGGCAACGAGAAACCTGTCCACTTCAAGTGGATGGAGTACGATGCCGCAGGCGATCCCATCGACTCGCAGAGTGACAACACTTCGCTCTCTTGGAACAGGCTCCCTGCCGGAGACTACACCATAACCGTCACCGACCTCAACTCTCCGGAGCGTTGCTCGGTCAAGAGGTCATTCTCCATCGCCGCGCTCGCATTCACACGTGAGGATCTTGTCCAGCCGTCTTGCTCAAGCAATGAGGGCGACGGCATGATCACGATAGATGTCGAGGGTAACGCAGGCGAGCTCAACTTCGCATGGTTCAAACAAGACGCTACCACATCGGCTTGGACTGAGATGACGAACTTTGCAAATCTCAAGGTGGCCAATGCCCTCTATCCTGGCAGCTACCGCATCGTGGTGACGGATAACGGCAACGATGATGAGGACGCAAAGTATCTCTTGGGTGGCAAAGTATATGGCAAGCACTTCCTTGTGAAGGATTACCTGCTCGATAACTCGAAACAGATAACCTTCGGTACGCCTGCGATAACCAAGCCAACTTGTGCCGGCAGCAACGATGGCAGCATCAAGCCCGTCGTCATAACGGATGGCAACGTAGACCCTGCCGCGCTCAGATTCTCTTGGAGCGGCGTGGGCGGATTCTCTAGCGAGGAGAGGGATATATATGATCTCCAGCCTGGCAAGTATGTCCTCACGGTCACCGACCCCGATGGCTGCTTCGCCTCCGAGACCTATGAGGTTCCCTCAACGCCTAGCCTCAAGTTCTCGCTCCGTGTGGATAACGCTTGCGACCCCGACAATCGCACCATAACGGTGCTTTCCAAGTGGGGTAATGAGCTGCCGCAAGACTCGGCAATGTCCACCACGGCCTCTGTCGAGGGCTTCTTTGGCGGCACTCCGTTCCCGCTTACGACGAACGAGGCCGATCGCTACATCTACTCCTGGTCTGGCAACACCACGCGAGACTTCACGTGGGAGCCGGCAAAGAACGGCTTTGTGGCCTCTGGCATAACTGATGGTGGAGTCTTCACCCTCACCATCAGGGATAGCAAACTCTGCACTTTCAAGGCCTCTACCGAGGAACTGCCTGCGGCGGTCTCCGTCACGGCCGATGTCACCAACGTCCACTGCAACACCGAGGCTACGGGTGCCATTGACATCACGCCTGTGGGCGGCTACGGGAACTACTCCTACCAGTGGTATGATGGGGCCTTTGCCATCAACGATGCAGGTAAGGTTGTCAAGCTTGATGCCAACGGTGGCCTCACCTCTACCGAGGCCACGGCTGCCGATATGTTGCCAGCCGGCAACGCCCAGGATGTCATCAACCTCAAGGCAGGGGACTACACGGTCGTCATTGCCGATGCCGACAAGGCTCGTGCTTGCACCAAACTCTACGCATTCCGCTACACCCTGACGGAGCCCGATGCCATAACGGTAGACGGCACGCCTAAGGCCGCTTCATGCTACGGCTTGGCCGACGGGTCTGTCTCCGTCAATGTGACGGGCGGTGTGGCTCCTTACACCTACACATGGAATACTGGCACCGATGTGGTGACCCTCTCCGAGCCTAAGATCTCCGGTTTGGCGGCTGGCACGTATTATGTGTCCGTCTCTGATGCCAACGGCTGCGTCAAGGAGAAAGACTTCACCATCGTGGAGCCTACCAATATCAAGTTCTCGCTCAAACTCACGACAGATGTCGATTGCGAAGGCCAGAACGGTGGTCTCCAGATCCTAGATGTCGATGGTAATGTGCCCAGTTGGGTGGCGGGGGCAGACTACCAGTCCATCCTCTGGACTGGCCCGGCTGCCGCGACAGGCAGAGACATCCTCTCCAAGTCCGACCTCTACTCTGGCACCCATACCGTCACCATCCGCCAGAGTGCCACGTGCTTTGCTTCGCAGCAATACACCTTCACACAGCCTATGGCGATAGATGAGACTCAGACCAAGATTGAGCCCAACCGTTGCTCGGGCGCCCATGAGGGTTCTGTCTCCATTGCCGTGAGTGGCGGTTCAGGCTCCTACTCCTACTCTTGGATGGCCTATGCCTCTGTGGATAAGGACGGTAACCCAGTTGGCGATGCCATAGAGAACAGTGGCCTCAACAATAAGAACGGGGCCTATCAGGCTGGCCTCCAGGCGGCCTACTACTTCGTCACCGTGACCGATGACAGCAAGGTCAGCCACGATGCCGCGCCCGTCAAGTGCGCTGTCGTTGGCGGCCCATACCGTGTCGTTGAAGATGTCACGCTCATTGCCAACGCCACCGATGGTCAGGAGACCTGCGTGGGCAGCAAGGATGGCCAGATCAACGTCACCGTGAGCGGTGGCTCTGGCAACTATGAGTTCCGTTGGTTCGGAGACGGCCAAGGTCTTGTGCCTGGCCAGCAGAATCAGAAGGCACTCAGCCGTGGCAACTATCAAGTGACGGTTGTGGATCTTGACAACCAGTGCGTAACCACGGCTTCCGCACGCATTGAGGGCTCGCAGAAGCTTCTGGCTCTCAGCACCCCGACCATTACCGACAATAAGTGCTATGACAATGCTCTTGGCCAAATCGAGGTCGGCGTTGTGGGCGGCACTCCGTTCGAGGATGTCGCAAATGGTGACTACTTCAAATACGCATGGAACCACGATGGTGCGAACCAGACGGTTAAGTATGACCCTGCCGGCACGTTGATTCAGGCTTCTGCGGCGGCCAACCTCCCTGCTGGCAAATACCATCTCACGGTAACCGACAAGTTCGGCTGCTCTGTAACAGGCGACTACGAGATTCTCCAGCCCGATGATATCACAGTCTCTCACGAGGAGACTCACATAATCAAGAAGGGCGAGAGCACGGGCGAGATCCGCATCACCAACGTTGACGGCGGCACAAGGCCCTACGTCATCACTTGGACAGACGATGCGGGAGCCGCCCTCACGTTCCCTGACCAGTTTACGGCAACAGGCCTTGCTGCGGGCACCTATCACTTCAATGTGGCAGATGCGAACGGCTGCTCCAAGGGCTACTCTGTGTCCATCACCGATGCCGGCGCGCTTAGCGTCGATGTCGAGACTGAGACTCATGTGGCTTGCTTCGGGGAGCAGACGGGCGTCATCAAGGTCACTTTCGCTAGCGGCCATCCGAACTACACCATAGCCATTAACGGCCAGGTTGAGACCACCGAGTTTGCGGGCGGCACGTTCCGCAAGCGCGGTCTCGCCGCAGGTCACTACACTGTGGTCATCACCGACGCGGCCGGTGCCTCAGAGACAAGGTCTGTCGATGTGGAGCAGCCTGGCAGCCCGCTCTCTTGGTCCATCCTTCAGGTTGACAAGGGCTGCGCGGGAGACGGCAACGCCAAGGCGCTCGTCATGGTTAACGGCGGAACGCTCTTCGATGCCGACGCTGCCGATGCCACCAAGGGCTACTACCTGGTCAAGTGCAACAACGATGAGAAACACGCCACCTATGAGGCCGTCACCTCCGACGCCTCCAAGGTTGCCAACACCAAACTTCAGAACTCCAAGTCGTTCGAGTTCCTCTTCGATGGACTGGACATCAACCGCTACAACTTCACCGTGACCGACGCTAAAGGCTGTCAGCTCACGCAGTTTGTAGACGTTGAGGAGTACGTGCCCATCGCAATCAAGCAGCTCGCCAAGACGGACGTGCTGTGTCATGGAGACAATACTGGCTTCATTGAGGTGTCCGTCTCTGGCGCCGCCAAGCCGGACTACATGTGGGAGGCCAAGAGCGTCTCTGGTCTTGCAGGTCAGGACCTTGCCGACTATCAGGCGCAGATTGAGGGCAACAGGAGCAGCAAGCTCACCGACCTCCGTGCAGGCCTCTACACGCTCACCGTCACGAGAGACAATGCCGATGCTGCCACCACGCTTAGTGGCGTAGCCGGCACCTGCGAGGTCTCGCAAGACTTCATTGTCGATGAGCCGGATCGGATTGACGTAAGGGCTACGGTCTATGATGTCACCACATGCAACGCCGACAACAGCGGCCAGATAACGGCACGCGTCACGGGTGGTGCCAAGCCATATACCGTCTCGCTCTACAACACTGCGTCGCCTCTCGACAAGGATGTCCGCACCCTGAGCTCTAGCACTGTCACATTCTCCGCGCTCCCACAGGGTAGCTACATCATGGAGGTTGTCGATGCAAATAGCTGCTTAGCTGTGCCGAACGACGCTAACAACGTCACCAACCCCATCTCGATCGCTCAGCCCGATGAACTCAAGATCGAGGATCTCGTGAGCTCCATCGATTGCAACAACGCCGATGGCAAGATCGAGTTCAAGTTAGCTGGCGGCATGACCAAGAAGCTCACCGGAACCTCTTGGGTCGACATCCCGGAGCCGGAGTACGACATCGTGATCACCGGCCCGTCTAACTCTACCAACTCGCTTGGCAGCTGGAGCTACGGTGCCGCCGATCCCAAGATGCGCATCGATCTAAATGGCGGAGTATATTCTCTCGCCGACCTTCAGGAGGGCACTTACGTTCTCACGGTCAAGGATCTCAACTCTACGGATGTCAACAGCTGTCAGAGGACTGAGACAATAGTCCTCTCCAACGTACATGTGGAGGGTGAGGTGACCGACCCGACGTGCGATGGCCTCAATGACGGTCGCATAAGCCTCACGGTCTCTGGCAATGCCGGCAAAGTCTCTTACCTCTGGCAGATGAAGGACTCCGACGGCAACTGGCAAGACCTGTCGGATGACATCAAGTCCGATATGAACGTCACGGCCCTCACGGCCGGTGATTACAAGGTCACCGTGACCGACGAGGGTAGGGGCGATGCCGCCACTGGCTTCTGCAAGACGGAGAAAGAGTTCCACCTCGACTTCGTCCACGACATCCGTGTCGAGCTCACGGCCCAGGCCGAGCAGTGCTACGATGCCAAGGATGGAGCTGTCTTCATCAAGAAGATCATCGGCATTGACGATGAGAGCCAGCTCTCATTCCTCTGGACCGGCAGCAACGCTTTCAACTCCACCGAGCGCGACCTCACGGGGCTCGCGAGTGGCAGCTACAACCTTGTCATGACCGATGCGGCCACGGGCTGCCAAGTCACGACCGATGTCACCGTGCCAGCCGCGCCTGCCGCGATAAGCGTCAAGCTCTCTGACCAGACCGTGGCCGCCAATGTTGACGACCCAGGTTATTATATGCACGAGGTCACGGCCACCGTTTCTGGCGGCGCGGGCGGATACGTATGGTACACCACGGGCTCCGCTTCAGATATGAGGTGGTCTGACAAGTCTGCCTCCGGCGGTGTCATAGTCAAGACTCTCAAGGCCGACAAGGGTGGCCAGTATAAGCTCACCATCCGCGACGCCCATAACTGCAGGGTCTCTGACAGCCTCACCGTGGCATACCCGCTCGCCCTCACGGCGCAAATCACCCACGTCATCTGTAATGGTGGCGATGGTGGCGCTGTTGCGGCCAATGTCACCGGCGGTTCTGGCTCCTACGCTTACCTCTGGACTGGCACGGATGCCGATGGCAACGCCGTAAATATCCACGATGCCGATCAGCCGCAGATCTCCAACCTCAAGGCAGGCAAATACGTGCTCCGAGTCACGGATAAGAACCTAGCTCCCGAATTCGCCAAGTCCGCCGCAGAGCCCACGTTCGTGGTTGACACCTTCGAGGTGACCCAGCCCGAGGCTCTCGACATCACAGGTTCTGTCACGCACCTCTCTTGCTTCGCGGCGGGAGACGGCCAAGTGGCCATCACTGTGACTGGTGGCGTGGCTCCATTCTCCTATGACTGGGGTCTTGCCGACCAGTCCACGGCAACCATCTCTAAACTGGCCAAGGGAACCTACACCGTCTCCGTTATGGACAACAATGGCTGCAAGGCCACTAAGACCTTCGACGTCAAGGAGCCAGACGAGATCACGTTCGATCTCAACATGGTTGCCGACGTAGACTGTGACGGAGTTGGCGGCGAACTCAAGATTGAGAACCTTGCCGGCGGCTGGGGTTGGACTGTCGATCCGGCCAACGGCCAGCTCACCAAGGCCACACCCAAGTACAGTGTGGTCTGGAGTGGTGAGGCCATTGCGCCAGACAATGTCGTAAGCTCCGATGCCGATGGCAATGCCTTGGGCTACAATGGCCTGACTAGCAGCTACTCTGGCCTCTACCGAGTAACGGTAACAGATGCGGCTGCGGGTCACAACTCCTGCACGCTCACTAAGAGCTACGAGTTCCAAACGCCAATCAAGGCCGCTGTTGACAACATAACTTCAGAGACCTGCGATGGTAAGATGGATGGCACCATCTCCGTCAGCATCTCTGGCGGCAAGACCCCATACAAGTTCGAGTGGGCAACCACCGACGGGGCTGGCTTAAGCGTCAATAGCGCCAACCAGGTTGGCCTCAAGGCCGGAACCTACACCTTCACTGTCATGTCTGCCGACTATGACAGCGTGGCGGGGACTGGCTGCAAGAGGGTCATCGAAAATATTGTTGTGCCCAAGGCCCGCGAGATTCGCGTAGACCCGAAGATAACCGATGTCAAGTGCGTCGGTGGCTCCGATGGCGCGATAGACCTGGCCAACATCGTTGGCGGCTCTGGAAAGTATGACTTCCTCTGGATTGGCACTGCCGATGGCCTCATGCCTACGCAGCGCAACCAAAGCGGCCTGACGAGAGGCCAGTACACCGTCACCATAACCGATAGAGTCTATGGTTGTCAAGTGACCGAGAACTACACCGTCGGCGGCTCTGATGAGGAACTCATAATTGACAACATCACGGTCGAGGATGTCAAGTGTAAGGACAAGACAGGCTCCGATCCTGCCCTCAATTACGGAACCATCAAGGTTCACGTATCGGGCGGCGCACCTGTGAGCGTAGACCCCGTGACGGGTGAGGGCTCCTACATCTACTCTTGGAGCGGAGACGGCAACGCCTTCGGCAACAGCAACGTCATCTCCAACCTGAGCGCCGGCTCTTACAAGGTGACCGTGACCGACAATGTCGGTTGCCAGATAACCTCTAGGGACATCAAGGTGGCAGAGCCTAAATACACTCTCGTGGCCTCCGTGGCGTCTGACGATGTTGTCAACGTCAAGGCCAAGGACGGTAGCGACGGTGAGATAACCGTGCGCGTAGAGGGTGGCACGGGAGCCTACTCCTACACATGGAGCAAGGTCGGCGATGCTGGCTTTGTCTTCACTCCAGATGCTAGCAACCGCAGCCACATCACCAACCTCACGGCTGGTGACTACACGGTGGTTGTCAACGATGAGAACAAGTGTCAGGTGTCAGTGGAGAACATCCACATCTCCGAGCCTGGCGAGAAGCTCGATGTCAAGATCAAGTATTCTAATGTCGGCCCATGCAAGGGTGCTGACAATGGCACCATCGATGTCGATGTCCACGGCGGCGTGGTTCCCTACACCATCCAGTGCCGCAACGGCGAGGGCGCGCTCATTAAGGAGGCGTTCAACAAGAGCTCGCTCAACGTAACAGGCCTGAAGGCTGGCTACTACACGGTAGATGTCACCGATGCCAACGGCGTAAGCTTCGGCACCCAGACCGTCACCATCATTGAGCCTGACGCTCTTCAGCTCATCAAGCAGCGCGGCCTCGACGTCAAGTGCTATGACGCCAAGACGGGCGAGTTCACCCTCGCTGTCAAGGGCGGAACCAATGTGACCGATGGAGCGGGCGTCAAGCCGCTCAACAGCTACAAGGTCATCGTCACAGGTCCTGACGGTTACAATGACGAGGCCTCATCTGGCTCCAACGGTCTCACCACGACTGGCAACGTGACCTCGAAGACCTACACGGGTCTCCATGCTGGCACCTACTTCGTCAAGGTCATAGACGGCGGCGCCGTGGCAACGTGGACTCCTAATGGGGCTAGCGGCAGCTACACCTATGCCCCCGACAACAACTTCGACTTCAATGACGATTGCTGGCTGTCAGACACCATCGTCATCCATCAGCCGGAGGCCTACGTGGCTCTCAGCAAGGTCAGCACCGATAAGGATTTCTACGCCTGCGCCGATGACGAGGTGGAGCTCAAGCTTGTCGTCTCCAATTGGGGCAGCAATTTGGCGACAAGGCCGCTCAAGGTTGTCGTCCGCGAGAATGATCTCGATGGCACGCCGACCGACTACAATGCGGCCGATGTTGATGCCAACACTTCCACGGAGATCATCCATACGGTGACTGAGAGTCCATATGTCTTCCGTGTCAAGAGGTCTGCAACGACATCTTATCGCATTGTCAGCGTCTACGAGGATGACGCAGCCTGTGGCCGCGGAACGTTCGATTCCGACGCCACCATGGTGGAATATCGTCCGCGTCCGACGGGCTACATCCATGGCGACAGCGAAATCTGCCTCGGCGGCTCCGTTGAGGCAACGATAGACCTCACGCCATCCGACGGCACATCTGCGCCTTGGTACGTCACCGTCACCGACGGCCAGATCGAGGAGACCCTGACTGTGGCAGAGACTCCCTACACCTACACCTACACGCCTCGCGAGGCTACGCTGGCTGGCGCGTTCACGCGGCTCACACTGCTCTCCATAACCGACAAGAACTGCTCCGCAAGTGCTGCTCTTGGAGACATGAGGGGTGCGGCAGAGGTGAGCGTCAACAGCCTGCCCAGTGTCGTCATGACGGGTTCCACCACCATCTGCGAGGGTGAGACGGCGAAGCTCAAGTTCAACGTGATCAATGGCACTGCGCCATACACCATCACATACTACTATGACGAGCCCGACGGCCGCAGGGTGGTCAACACCATCACTGCGCAGTCCGGCACGCCTCAGCCCGACGGCTCGGTACTCATTGAGCAGACGGTCAAGCCCACCCAGACCACAGAGTACCACATCAGTGGCATCGTGGACGATAAGGCTTGCAAACCCAATGCGGCCAATGCGTACCAAGACGTTGTGACCATCTTCGTCAAGGAGAGGGCCACCAGGCCGCAGGCCATCGAGGGTGAGGATCTTGTATGCCAAGGCGCGTCCGGCATCGTCTACACAACGCCTAAGGTGGCCGCTGCCACAGGCTACAAGTGGACTGTGCCAAACGAGGGTCAGGAGAATGGCCTCACCATCGTGACTGGTCAGGGTTCCAACACCATATCCATCAGGGTAGGTAAGGAGTTTGACAACGGTGAGATCTCCGTGCAGGCTCTAAACGACTGCAACGAGAGTGAACCTCTCACCATGCTCGTCTCTGCGAACTATTTGCCCAAGTTCTCCAAAGACGCGACAGGCAATGAGTTGCGCACCATCCACAGTGCCGGCAACGCTTTCGGCTCGGGGGGTAAGGTCAACTTCTGTCAGGGTGAACAGGGCATAAGCTTCTCAATCGATCAGATTCTCTATGCTTCTGAGTATGAGTGGAGCCTGCCTAGCGGAATGCGCATTGTCAATGGCGCCGGCACCAGCAGCATCCAGGTCGATGTTGAGGAGTTTGTCACGCCTCTCAAGGGCGAGATCTTAGTCCGCGCCAAGAATAAGTGCGGAGATGGAGAGTGGTCCGACCCGTTGGCCGTGACCATCAACGCCAAACCTAAGGTAGATGCGGGCAAGGACATGACCTACTGCCCTGCATATGACAAGGCAGATCTCGTCATCAAGCCCAACACTCAGCTCGCGGCTCTCGGTGCCGATTATGTCGGCACGTGGGAGGTCATCGGTGGCGGCTCCACTTTCGCCGACGGCTCGCGCTCTCTTGTTGGTCAAGATGTAACGGTCAAGAATTCATCGCTGACGCAAGACAAGAACGTCTATCGTTGGACTGTCGAAAACACTGCCACTGGCTGCTTGGCTTCCGATGAGGTAGTGATACGCAACCTCGACGTCAACGTCACGGCGGCTCCTGCCACCACCATCATTTGCGACGGCATAGCCGAGATTCATGCCTCAGACCTGCCAAGCAGCGTTGATGGCATCACATACTCTGGTTTGTGGACTGTCGAAGGCAAGCGTGGCGAGGGTGTCGTTATAGATGACGCTTCGAACCCTCACACCGTCATCCGAAATATGAACAAGGGTGACCTCACGCTCCGATGGACTGTCATGGCGAACACTTGCCCGACTTACGCGGAGTTCACCATCACGAACAATGAGCCCGACTTCCCAGTCATAACAGTCGATTACAACAACGACGGCAATGGCGGCAAGACGAGCGTGGTCTACGATGGAGCGCGCCGCGATGGCCGACTGACCTATGACGAGAACAACGGCTGGTATCGCCTCACCGTATGCTCGCCGGATGTTAAGCTCCACGGTGCCCACTTCATTGACCCGACAAATATGGCCAAGGGCAACTCCGACGCAGTGTTTGGGGCTAGCCAAACGGCCGAGTGGCAGCAAGTGACGGGTGGCGGCACGTTCAGCACGACCGACCTCACCGCCGCCGACCTTGAGCTCAATGGCCTCACGTGGGGAGACAACGTCATCAACTACGTTGTCCGCAATGGCAATTGCTCCAAGACCGTGGCACTCAACCTTTACTACGGCAAGCTCGTCCTTGACGCGGGTAAAGACGGCTCCACGTGCGATGGCACCTTCACCTTCAACGCCTCTACGACTGACATCCCGGCGGGCGCTGTGTCTAGCTGGCACAACTACAACCCGGCGAGCGATGTTAAGAGGATAACAGGCACGGGCATCATTGACAATGCCTACAGCTCCACCGCGCGTGTGACGGATCTTGCTCACGGCCAGCAGACGTTCTGGTGGGTCGTCGATGTCGAGGGCTGCATGAGTGTCGACAGCGTCACCATCACCAACAATAAGGTTGATGACGCCACTGTCACCGAGCGCAGCATGATCATCTGCGATGGAGATGAGAAAGACCTCCGCGTCAAGAAGAACGTCAACACTGACTACGAGTCCGGACGCTGGTCCATCGTCAAGGGCTACGGCGAGTTCGGCCACTACGACTATGAACTCGACGCCAACGGCAAGCCAAGGCTCGACGCCTATGGTGAGCCGATCTACAAGAAGGATAAGGACGGCAACAACATCTGGGTCTCCAGCCCCGTTGACGCGCTGCCGTTCACCAAGGTGCGTAGCGTTGAGCGCGGCGAGAACGTCTTCGTCTGGACCATATCATCCAAAGAGGGTGGCTGCTCCAGCTCCGACACCGTTGTCATCAACAACTACTCTATCGACGTCAACGCTGGCAACGACACGTCCATCTGTACGTCGTCCGTACAGCTCCACGCCCGCACCACTGGCTTCGGCAAGTGTGAGTGGAAGGCCGTCTCCGGCTCCACGTTCAACCTCTCTGCCGATGACCTCTCCAATCCGAGGGCATGGGTCGGTGGTGTCAACCCGGGTCGCAACCAATACGTCTGGGCCGTCACCTATCGCGGCTGTACGTCTGTCGATACCGTCTGCGTGACCAACAACACTCCGCAGCTCGCCGATGAGACGGTGGCCACAGTCTCGGGCGACAGCATCCAGTGGATCAGCGGCGGCTACAAGAAGATTCTCAGCTCCGACCACTCCAATGCCACCGAGATAACGGGTGCCGCTCCTAAAGACGGCTACGGCATAGGACACTGGGAGCTTGGAGTCGGTGGCGGCTCCATCGAGAGCCCCAACAGCGTCACTACGCGCCTCACAAATCTTAGCCTCGGACGCTCCACATTCAAGTGGGTCGTTGTCAACAACGGCTGCCGTGTCGTAGGCACTTACACTGTCGATAACGGCCAGACCACCGATGCCGATGCGGGTGAGGATGTCTACAACCTCTGTGGAGACACCTATGACCTCCATGCCAACGGTCCGTTCAACGGCGTGGGTCAGTGGTCTGTTGTCTATGGCTCCGGCACCTTCGCCAACCCGCGCGAGGCGGCCACCACTGTCTCTGGCCTCCAGAAGGGTAGGAACACACTCCGCTGGACTATCAACTACAACAGTGGAGCGACGTCAGACACCATACAGATATGGAATATGAGCGTGACGGACGCCTATGCTGGCAACGACCGCACTGGCATGCAGTCCATCTGTGCTGACTCCATCACTGTACAGGGCAACGACGTCAAGGTCGGGACCTACACCTACGAGGTCAATGGCAAGACCATCACCAACGCCACCATCCATGACTGGACGCTCATATCTGGTTCGGGCGACTTCTTGCTCAACAAGGATTCCGAGCCAATCATGCTCGGCGCTGATGGCAAGCCAACGCTTGAGAGCAAGGACGCCAAGGAGACGTTCTCCTTCATGCCTATGCCTGCTGGTTATCCCGACAAGTGCTCGGCGGCCGAGAAACAGGCCTACGATGAGTACAAGGCCCGCGAGGCAAAGCTGGCGCACTACTCGCGCAACCCGGCGGCCGTGGGACTCAAGCAGGGTATGAACACGTTCCTCTACACCATATCCAACGGTGTATGCTCTAGTGCCGACACCCTCAACGTCTTCAACGACAGGGCCGATGACGCTTGGGCCTGCGGTGTCAACAACAAGTGCGACACGCTCTTCACTTGCGATGGAACCATCGACCTCAACCCGAACTCGCCCACCTACGGAACTGGCGCATGGCGCGTGGCGGCCGGTGGCTCAGGCAAGTTCAACGGCAACCATGCCTACGACCTTGCGCCTGGCATCAACACCCTCGTCTGGGAGATCTCTACCTCCCGCGGCGGTGAGTGTACCACAAGGGATGAGGTTCTCGTACAGAACAATGCGCCCACCGAGTCTGACGCAGGGCCAGACGACCCGCTCACAGTCTGCGGCTCTAACAGCGTCCTCTCTGGCAACAAGCCCATGTACTACACCAAGGCTTACTGGGAGCTTGTCGAGGGTTCCGGTCAGTTCGTCAAGAAAGATGAGAACGGCAACGATATGAAGACTCTCATGTTCCAGGAAGTCCGCTCCGACGGCAAGAGGTTCAACGAGAGCAAAGTAACCTATGTGGTGGAGAATGGCAAAAAGTACTATTACCACTACAAGAATGACGGCTCGCTCTTCTTCTGGTACGATCCCGCGAAGGACGACTATTACCACAATGTTGAGGATACTGCGGGAGTGAGCCGCGTCGAGAAACTCGACGCGCGCACCGAGAATCGCAGCGTCAGCATTATAAAGTCCGGCACCTATGTCAAGATTGACTACGTCACCATAGCACTCTATGGCACCGACGTCAAGGGCAACGCCGGCACGCTCCTCGCCGAGCAGGCTCGCAATGTTGACGACACCTACTCAGAGAAGATGGCCAACGTCCTTACCGACAGGGTTGAGTTGCGCCGAGGCGATGGCACCGACAACCAGAACCTTACGGTCAACGGTCTGGCCTTCGGCATGAACAGGTTCCGTTGGGTCATTGAGAACGGCACAGGCGAGCACGTCTGCCGCTCCACCGACGAGACTGTGCTCAACAACATCTTCATACAGGCTGTGGCCGGCAGCGTCGCGCCTCTCTGCGTAGACACTGTAAGGCTCGGTGCCAACAACCCTGCGCCTGGCGTGGGTCTCTGGAGCATCGCTGCGGGTCAAGGCCGCGGCAGCTTCGAGGACTCTAACGACCCGCACACCATTATCAGGGATCTCGGCATGGGCAACAACGTCCTCGTCTGGACCGTGAACTATCTTGAGTGTCCGTCTACCGATACGGTGGTCGTCCTCAACAACCGTCCTACCGAGGCCAACATCATTGGCGATGAGCAGACGTTGTGTAACGAGAGCGAGACCGTCCTCACGGCAAGCCCGCTCGCCACGTTCGACAAGGCCACAAACCTCTACGAGTATGGCGAATGGCAGGTGGCCGAGGGCGCGGGCAACATCATTAGCCCGAGCAGCTCCACCACGCGTGTCACGGACATTCCGTTCAACGTCAAGGGCAACAGGTTCAACTGGGTTGTCCGCAGGACTTACAACGGATCGTTCACTTGCGTGGACTACGCCTCAACCACGGTCTACAACAACACCATCAAGTCCGATGCCGGCGACGACGACCTCGTTTGCCGCAACGAGTACAACCTCAAGGCTTCTTCGCCAGGAGCAGGTGTTGGTGAGTGGTCCATCATTGGCGCGGCCAGTGCCGGAACGTTCGCTGACAAGAACAACCCGACATCGAAGATCACGGGTCTTGCCAACGGCTCCAACATCCTCCGTTGGACGGTGACCTACAAGGACTGCCCGACCTATGACGAGGTCAAGATCTACAACGGCAACCCAAGCACCCCGCATGCGGGAGACCCGCAGGATATCTGCGTACAGTCCGGCCCCGATGAGGACAAGGTAGTGCTTGGCGCGCATGCTCCTGAGCTCGGTGTCGGCCACTGGCTCACTATGTCCGGCTCCGCCAACTGGGATGAGGACACTGTGGCATACGTTGACAACCGCTGGCTGCTCAACGAGGCCGAGAAAGAGAAGTGGACCAAGGAGCAGAAGGACAAGATTGAGCAAGACATACCGGCCGACGCCCCGGCGCGCGTCTGGTACTCCGACAAGACCAACGAGCAGGCAAAGGCCGTCGAGAACAGCATGTTCAACCCCATTGCCAAAGTCAAGGTTGGAAAGGGCGACAACACGTTCCGTTGGGTCGTTGAGAAGCGCAACGCTGTCCCAGTCATGCTCCGCACATACGATGGTGTGAGCGACAGCGCCTACGTCATCCGCACCATCACCTGTACGCTCTCTGACGATGTGGTCATCCACAACCTCAACCCGAGCGACCCGGAGATTGGGTCAGACGATATGGTTGTCTGCGATGACGAGTTCGAGCTAACGGCGGTCAAGCCCACCTACGGCAAGGGTCTCTGGACCATCGATGGCAAGGGCGGCGGCAAGATAGCCGACCCCTACGCTCATGACAGCAAGGTCTCCAACCTTGCCTATGGCGAGACGCAGTTCAAGTGGACTGTCTCCGTCAACGGCAAGTGCGGCAAGTCGGCAATCCTCCATGTGCACAACATGAAGACGACCGAGGCCAACGCCGGGCCTGACGTGCCCGTCTGCGAGACCGAGTGGACTCTCAATGCCAACAAGCCCATCATTGGTAAGGGACACTGGGAGGTGGCCTCCGGTAACTACTCCACCATCGGCGGTGACGGGACCGAGAAGACCTCGTTCTCCGATCCTGAAGACCCGCACGCCACTGTCTCCAACCTCATCTTTGGTGACAACGTGTTCCACTGGGTCATTGAGAACAACGGCGTCCTCCTTGGCAAAGAGTACAAGTGCTCTAGCCGAGACTCCGTCACCATCAACTTCAGGATTCCTGACCAGGCCGTGGCCGGTGAGAACCAGACCATTTGCCTTGACCATACTGTCATGAACGCCAACGTTCCTAAGTATGGCACGGGCCACTGGAGAATCATCCAGGGCGAGGGCGAGATCCTCGACACTGCCGATGCCCACACCCAGGTGGTCAACCTCTCCTACGGTGAGAATATCCTCCGCTGGACGGTAAGCTACCTCGACTGCTCGACAGACAGCGACGTGGTCGTCTACAGCCAAAAGGCCGACCCGTATGCGGGCGAGAACGACGTCACCTACTCAGACACCTACCAGCTCAACGCCGGTAACCCTGGCCGCCTCAATGGCTACTGGACTGTTCTCGGCAACCCCGACAACAGCAGCTACGGCGGCACCAAGATCGAGTTTGAGGATTCGACCAAGTTCAACACCTATGTCTACGGCCTGCGCCGAGGTGTCAACACCTTCCGCTGGATCATCGAGACGCAAGACTGCAAGGTATATGACGAGGTCTCCATCACCTACAAGATTGTGCCTTCCGCAAGCTTCTCGGTAGACTATGAGGAGGGATGTTTCCCGCTCACTGTCAGGTTCACAGACGCCAGCCTCAACGCCTCCAAGTACAATTGGGACTTCGGCGACGGCACCACGTCCACCATCCGCAACCCGAGCCATACTTTCCAGCTGCCTGGCAACTACGAGGTAAGGCTCAACGTCCCGGGTCCTGACGGCCTCTCTAGCGACACTGCGGTCTACATCACGGTCTATGACCACCCTGTGGCAAGCTTCGACGCCGCGCCTCAGCTGGTCTACATCCCCGAGGACAAGGTTCACTTCATCAACAGGAGCACCGGGGCCACAGAGTTCCTCTGGAATCTCGGCGACGGCACAACGTCCACGGAAAAGAACCCGCTCTACACCTACAAGAATGAGGGCTTCTACACCATCAGTCTCAAGGTTTGGAACGAGCATGGCTGCGAGGCGGACACTGTCAAGGAGAGCTTCATCGAGGCGCGTAGGGGAGGCTTCATAATCTTCCCGAACACATTCGCGCCGAGGGCCGATGTCTCCGGCATCAACAGTATCTACGGCGTCAACGCCACGTTCCGACCCGTATACCAAGATGTCGAGACATTCAGGATGCAGCTCTTCAACCGCTGGGGTCAGCTGGTCTTCGAGACCAACGACATAAACACCGGTTGGGACGGACGCTTCAATGGCACCATCGTGCCGGAGGGCATCTACACCTGGGTGGCCAAGGGTCGCTTCTTGAGCGGCAAGGAATACACCAAGTCCGGCCAAGTGTTCGTGATCAGATAGCCGGCTATGGCGGCAGAAACGCCGCCTCTGACGAAACAATTTTATTAGGAAAGTCGAATAAAGATAGGAATGCCCCCAAGCGGGGGCGGCGGCTCGGCTAAAACGGGTCTCCGCCTCCGCGGGGTGGGCTAAACGGCTCCCACCGGCTCGGCGGCGCCACCTGTCACAGACGCACATCAACGGGTCTCACGACGGAGAGTAGCGCGCAGCGCGGCATCCGCCCCCGAAAGCAGAGACGATGAAGTATTTGAAGAACATAACGCGGCGGGCTGTTCTGCGGACGCTCATGGCGGGCGTGATGACGCTCATGACGTTCCAAACAAACGTCTTGGCGCAAGACGCCTCCTTCTCCCAGAGCTATCAGGCCCCCCTCTATATCAGCCCCTCGTTCACGGGACTGACCAACGGCACGCGTTTCGCGTTCAACTACCGTAACCAGTGGCCGGGCATAGGCAGCGCGTATCAAGATTACGCCTTCTCCGCCGACTACTTCTTCAACCGCTTCAACAGCGGACTCGGCCTTATGTGGGTCTGCGACAACGCGGGCAAGGGCATCTTGATGGATCACCTTATCAGCCTGCTCTACGCCTACGAGTTCGCCGTCACCAAAGAGATCTTCGTCAGGCCGGGCATATCTTTCGACTTCAAGAACAGGTCGGTCGATCGCAACAAGCTCATCACGTGGACCGACATCTCTAGTGACGGCACCATAACGCCGGGCGGTTTCGGCTCTAGCCTCGACATTGAGCGAACCCGGGTCTCTAGGTTCGACGCCTCTGCCTCCGTCATGGTATATACTGACGATTGGTGGGGTGGTGTGACGTTCAACCATATGCTCCAGCCAGATATGTCCTTCACCGACTCCAAAGACAAGATAGGCCTCAAGACCACTGTCTTTGGCGGCTATCGCATAACGTATGAGGATAGCTACCGAGGCACGGAGCCCAAGACCATCACCATCTCGGCAAACTATAAGCATCAGTACCAGTTTAATCAGCTGGAGCTTGGAGTCTCGTGGTATTACTACCCAATTGAGGTGGGCGTGAGCTATCGTGGACTCTTCTTCAAGGTGGCCGGCGAGGTGAGCAACACCGATGCCGTCATCCCCAACCTGGGAGTCAACATTGGCCCGCTCCGACTGGGCTACAGCTATGACCTCACCATCTCAGACTTCAGCTCGTTTGGAGACGGGGCTCACGAGGCTTCACTCATCTACAGGCTAATTCCCGATGATGTGAAAAGGCGAAGCTACAAGAAGAAGCCTGTCCCCTGTTCCGAACCCATCATGGGCTACAGTTACTCTGGCAGCGGCCAACGAAAGGCTCGCGCCCGCAGGGGACTCAGAAGATAATGAGTCTGCGAAACATCAAATGGCGACTTGCCGTATCATACGGCAAGTCGCCATTCTTTTTTATGTGCCTATGCTAAATATGAGACTACGTTTCCACATTGCGCTGCTTTTGTCGGTTTGCGCCGCCGGCTCTGCCGCCCAGCAGAGCTTGACGTTTCGGCTGCCTATGGGGGAGACTTTTGAGATGCTGCGCGTCGAGGGCGGCTCGTTCCTCATGGGTTCGCAGAGAGACGACCCTCAAAAGCCCAATTATAATCCAGATGCAGCAGCGCTATACAATGACGAAGGCCCGGTTCATGAGGTGAACGTCCCGACCTTCTATATGGCTCGCTTTGAGCTGACGCGTGAGGTGTGGGTTGCCGTCATGGGTGGCTACGTTGGTGAAGATTCTGCCACGGTGGCGCAAGGTGGCGTGAAGTGGTCAGACGCCGACTATTTCGTCATACTTGCGAATGGCCTGCTCTCTAGTCAGTTGCCCCAAGGGGCTGCTTTCGCGTTGCCCACGGAGCAGCAGTGGGAATATGCCGCCCGGGGAGGAGCCAATCATGATGGCTACATATATTCCGGTGGGGCCAGCCCGGATGACGTGGCGCAATGGGGCGGGCTGACGACAGATCCCGCTCGAGTCGGGCAAAAGCGGCCAAACTCACTTGGGCTGTATGACATGTCTGGCAATGTGGAGGAGTGGACATGTAGCTATTACACAGACAGCTATGCCACAGATGCCACGGTCAGCTACCTTCGCAGGGTGCTGCGGGGAGGCAGTGTAGCGTCGCGCTACGCCGACCTCGTATCCGTCTCCAAAAGGCTGAACTCGCCAGAGAATATTGGGGCTTCATATTACGGCGTGAGGCTGGTGATCAACCTGCCGCAAGGCGCGGCATCGGGCATCGAAGATGTGCCGGTGCGCGGCAGAACCCGCGCGTCCCTCGTCCAGAGAGGCGGGAGCCTGCTGATCCGTGGTGTGGACGGGAGGCTTACTGACCTCTCTGGTCGTCTTGTCAAGGATTGACGTCCGCAGGCTGCTCTTGCGGCAGATCATATATCTTGGCCATCTTGTGCGCCACGTGGCTTATCCTGTCAATTAGGAATTGTGGCTCAAGGACTTGGATTTTGTCTCCATAGGGCAGCAGGCCTCTCACCAGCTCTTGCGTGATGCGCAGGTGAAGCTCAAAGCGAGTCCGCCCCCGTGTCCAGTCCGAGTCATCGCGTCGGAGCTCAACCTGCGATGGGTGGAGCTTATGGTGGCGAAGCAAAGTGGTTGTGCTGCCAAAAGAGCAGATGACCACTCTCTGCACACTGTCTGCCGTGACCTCAATCCCATAGCAGTCACGAAAATAGCTCTTAGGGTCGAAGTCTGTGTCCATATAATAGTTTTCGTCTGTCGCCTCTATGTTGGCTATCTGGGACAAGTCGTAGGTGCAGACGTTCCCCCTCATCTGGTTGCGCGCCACGGCATACCAGAACCCCTTGTGGGCTTTGACGCAATATGGCTCAATGTAGGTTTGGAGGGGGATGTCTTCCGAAAGGTCGAAGTAGGTCACTTTAAGCACCTTGCGTGTGCGCATCGCCTCGGTGAACAGCGTCAGCCACTGCCGCCCTCTGGGCGCGTCTTCAAAAATTATCCGCCCCTCAAGCTCCTTCTCTCTTGCAGAAAAAAGAGAGGCGTAGGCATCCAGCAGCATGTCGCGGGCGTCGCCGTCGCTCGTTTCGGCAATTCTGTAAGTGTCGGTAGATGTGTCGCACTCAATGTCAATACCGAAGACATCGTGAATGGCGGCTCTGTGACGGTGAAACGTCCTCATAGGTAGCGGATCACCCGCGGGGTTGAGCATCTTGTTGGCTCGCCATGCCGCGTCAATGTCGGTCAGGCGAACGTTCTTATGGTCTCTGATAAAAATGGCCAGCCAAGCGTAGCGGCCAAATAGATAGCTTCGCATTCTTGGAAACAGTTTAGTTAGCTTTGTCGCGAGTATAATCATAGTTTTCCTTTTCCCTGCGCCATGCGGCCTCCGCGTCGTTTTTTTTCTTGCTTCTTTGGGGCTTTTTGTTCATTTGGTGCCTGCGCTCTGCCGCGTTTTGACAGCGCCGTGGCCGTCACGGCCGCCTCTTTGCCGTGTTTTGGCACAATGCCCGCCCGTTAATGCTCTTTTATATTTGCGCGTAGGAAAAAGAGCGGCGGAGTGTTATCTTCGCGGAGGGTTGCCCCCCTGCGGGCGCGCCCGTGTCCTTTACAGTTATGGCAGACAGCAAAGAGATAATTAAAGAGATTGCGGACGAGGGCTACGAACACGGTTTTACGTCAAACATTGACACAGAGACCATTGAGCCAGGCCTGAGCGAAGATGTCGTGAGGCTCATCTCGGCAAAGAAGGGCGAGCCGCAGTGGATGTTGGACTTCCGCCTGCGCGCCTACGCCCAACTCCTCAAAATGAAGATGCCGCATTGGGCGCATCTCCGCGTCCCGCCCATCGACCTCCAAAAAATCATATACTACGCCGCTCCCAAAAAGCGCGAGCAGCCGGGCAGCCTCGATGAGGTGGACCCGGAGATCAAGAAGACGTTCGACAAGCTCGGCATCCCCATTGACGAGCAGAAAAAATTGGCCGGCGTGGCCGTAGACGCTGTGCTTGACTCCACGAGCGTCTCCACCACCTACAGGGATACCTTGGCCAAGCAAGGGATAGTATTCTGCTCCATAAGCGAGGCCATAAGGTCACACCCCGATCTGGTGCGCAAATATCTCGGGACGGTCGTCTCGTATGCCGACAACTACTTCGCCGCGCTCAACTCCGCGGTCTTCTCCGACGGCTCTTTCGTCTACATCCCGAAGGGCGTCCGATGCCCAATGGAGCTGTCCACCTATTTCCGGATAAACGCCCAAAACACAGGCCAGTTCGAGCGTACGCTCATCGTGGCCGATGACGACGCCTACGTGAGCTACCTCGAAGGCTGCACCGCGCCTATGAGAGACGAGAACCAGCTCCACGCGGCCATTGTGGAGATCATCACCGAGAACCGTGCCGAGGTCAAATACTCCACCGTGCAGAATTGGTACCCTGGAGACAAACATGGAAAGGGCGGCATATATAACTTCGTGACCAAGAGGGCCCTGTGCCGAGGCGAGAAGTCTAAAATCTCATGGACGCAAGTGGAGACGGGTTCCGCCATAACGTGGAAATACCCATCTTGCGTCCTCAAGGGAGACGGCTCCGTCGGCGAGTTCTACTCCGTGGCCATGACGGGCAATTACCAGCAGGCCGACACCGGCACCAAGATGGTGCACCTGGGGCGAGACACCCGCAGCACCATCATATCCAAAGGCATCTCCGCCGGCCATAGCGAAAACTCTTACCGCGGCCTCGTCAAAGTGGCGGCGGCGGCAGACGGGGCGCGAAACTACTCGCAGTGCGACAGCCTCCTGATGGGAGACAAGTGCGGCGCACACACGTTCCCCTACGCCGACGTGGCCAACCCCACGGCGCAGATTGAGCATGAGGCCACAACGAGCAAGATAAGCGAGGATCAGCTTTTCTATTGCAACCAGCGCGGCATAGCCACGGAGGAGGCCGTCGGCCTCATAATCAACGGCTACGCCAGAGACGTCCTCAAGAGGTTGCCCATGGAGTTCGCCGTGGAGGCGCAGAAGCTGCTCGCCATATCGCTAGAGGGCAGCGTGGGCTAGAGACTAACAAAAACAGAACAAACGCCGCGCCGCGGCGACCCCCGCGGAACGGCTCTTCATACACATGAGACAAAGATGTTAAGCATCAAAGACCTTCACGCCACAGTAGATGGCAAAGAGATTCTGAGGGGCATCAACCTCGACGTCAAGGCGGGAGAGACGCACGCCATAATGGGGCCCAACGGCTCCGGCAAAAGCACACTCTCCGCCGTCTTGGCCGGCAACCCGGCCTACACCGTCACGCAGGGTTCCGTCACGTTCAACGGCAAGAACCTCCTCGCGCTCAAACCGGAGGAGAGGGCCAACGAGGGCATCTTCCTCTCGTTCCAATACCCCGTGGAGATCCCAGGAGTCTCAATGGCCAACTTCCTCAAAGCCGCCGTCAACGGCAAGCGGAAATATCAGGGGCTGGAGCCGCTCTCCGCCGCCGAGTTCCTCAAGCTCATGAATGAGAAAAAGAAACTCGTGGAGATTGACTCCAAACTCACCAACCGCGCCGTCAACGAGGGCTTCTCGGGCGGAGAGAAGAAAAAGAACGAGATTTTCCAAATGGCCATGCTAGAGCCTTGCCTCCGCATCCTTGACGAGACCGACTCAGGCCTAGACATAGACGCCCTGCGAATCGTGGCACAAGGCGTCACAAAGCTCAAGACCGACAAAAACGCCACCATCGTCATCACGCACTACCAGAGGCTGCTGGACTATATCGTCCCTGACTACATCCACATCCTCTATCACGGCCGCATCGTCATGACGGGAGACAAGAGCCTGGCCCTCGAACTTGAAAAGAGAGGCTACGACTGGATCAAGGAGCAATTCCCCGACTAGCGGGTGGTTACGGAGGCATTGTCTATGCAACAAAAAAATTATGTGGCCGACATTCTGGCCGCCACGCCCCAAGGCGAATATTATCTCTATACCGATATGGCCGAGGCCCTGCGCGGTGTGAGCGGCGTGGCCGAGGCTCAGGTCTCGGTCAGCGGCTGCGACGTCGTCAAGGGTGGGGCTGTTCCCGACCCCGAGGCCCGTCTTGCCGCGCAAGAGGCGCTAGCCGCCTTGGCGGAGGGCAACCGGGAGTCGCAAGACTATCTTGACCTCTTGGCCAACGCCGCCACGCCAGTCTTCTCCGAGGTCTTGCTGCCGGGCGGAGGCCGTGCCGATGTCGCAGTCAGTGCCGCGGGTCTGGCTGATGCGCTCTCCGTCCAGAGGCTCGTGATCAACGCACCCGCGGGCCGCGAGGCCAGTGCCGTGGTGAGCCTAGCGGCTGCCAGCCCGCTCCTGCTCCAGCTCAAAGTCAACGTGGCCGAGGGGGCGTCTCTCCAACTCATAATATTGCAAGACTCTGACGCTCCCGCCACTCTGCTCACCCGCGCCACCATCGACCTTATGGCAGGCTCCAAGGCCGATGTCTACCTTGTCAACATCGACCCCGCCCTCGCGCGCAACGAGGTGCGCTGCGGCATCCACGCCCCAGGCGCCGAGCTGCGCATGGGAGGCCTCTATACCGTCGGCGCAGGCCATAGGGTTGACAATGAGACACTAGTGGAGCATCTGTCCGGTCACTCGTCCAGCGAGCAGCTCTTCAAGGGCATAGCCCACGAGGGCGGGGTCATGGCCTTCGGCGGCCTCATCCTCGTCAAGCCCGACGCGCAAAAGACCCAAGCCTCGCAGACCAACCGCCACATGCTGACCTCCGTCGGCGCGCGCGCCTACGCCAAGCCGCAGTTGGAAATCTATGCCGATGACGTCAAATGCTCCCATGGGGCCACCACGGGGCAGATCGACTCGGCTCAACTCTTCTACATGCAGCAGCGCGGCATAGATGAGGCCACGGCCCGCAGGCTTCTTTCCGCGGCTTTCGTGGGCGAGGTGGTGAGCCGCATCCCGTTGGCCGACATCCGCTCGCGCCTCACGTCGCGCCTCACTGGCGAGGCCGACATCGAGGCCCTTGAGGCCGGCGCGTAGCGCGGCTCCCCACACCATCTTTGCACTCAACAAACGTATGGCATACGAAATAGAAAAAATAAGGGCGCAGTTCCCCATACTAGCTGAAAAGGTATATGGGAAACCGCTCGTCTACCTGGACAATGGGGCCACGGCGCAAAAGCCGCAGTGCGTCTTGGATGCCTACGACAACGTCTACCGCCGCGTCAACGCCAACATCCACCGCGGGGTTCATCACCTCAGCAACGTCTGCACGGAGCTTTATGAGGAAGCCCGACGGACTGTGGCCCGCCACCTCGGGGCCGCCGATGCCGCCGAGGTCGTCTTCACCCGAAACACCACCGAGGCCATCAACCTTGTGGCCTATGCTTTTGGAGACAAGTTCGTGGGTGAGGGAGATGAGGTCGTCGTCACCGTCATGGAGCATCACTCCGACATTGTGCCGTGGCAGCTCCTCTGCGCGCGCCGCGGGGCCACGCTCCGCGTGGTGGACGTTGACGAGGATGGCAATCTCAGGCTCGACCAGCTTGCCCGACTGCTCAACGCCCGCACGCGGCTGGTTTGCGTGGCTCACGTCTCCAACGTCATGGGCACGGTCAACGACGTCCGCACGGTGGCTGATATGGCCCATTCCGTAGGCGCGGCCGTTTTGGTGGATGGGGCGCAGAGCGTGCCTCATATGAGGGTCAACGTGGCCGAGATGGGCTGCGACTTCTTGGCTTTCTCTGGCCACAAGGTCTACGCTCCGCTCGGCTCCGGCGCCCTCTATGGCCGCAAGGAGTGGCTTGAGCGGATGAACCCCTGGATGGGTGGAGGCGAGATGATAGACAAAGTCTCATTCTCCGGCACCACCTATGCCGAGCCTCCGCTCAAGTTCGAGGCCGGCACGCCGGACTATGCGGCGGCCGTAGGCTTGGCCGCGGCCATCGGGTTCGTAGATTCCGTAGGTATGGACAGCATCGACGCTCACGAACGAGCCTTGGTCAGGAAGACGCTCGATGGCCTTGAGGCCATAGGCGGCGTCCGCGTCATTGGCCGTGCCGCCGACCACAGCGGGGCCGTGTCTTTCCTCATTGGCGACATCCACCCCTACGACGCCGGCATGATACTGGACAAGATGGGCATTGCCGTGCGCACGGGGCATCATTGCGCCCAGCCGCTCATGGAACGCTTCGGCATAAGCGGCACCGTCCGCGCCTCTTTCGGAGTGTACACCACAGAGGCCGAGATAGACGCCCTGCTCAATGGCGTGGAGAGGGTGAAGGCCATGTTCGCCTGATGCCGTCCGCGCACCTTTGACGCTAAATATCGCGCAATCCCCGCGGGAATGACTTTTCCTCGCGGGGTTTCTGTTTCGCCTCTCCGCCAGTCTCCCCGCTTTGGCTAAATTCACGTCAAGAAACTAAGAGATAAGAATGATAGAGATCCTCCATTATGCCATGCCGCCCGTTGTGGGTGGCGTCATTGGCTATTTCACAAACGATTTGGCCATCAAGATGCTCTTCCGCCCGCGCAAGCCTCTTTTCCTTTTCGGACGGCAACTGCCCATGACGCCCGGCATGATTCCCAAAAACAAATCCCGCCTGGCCGCGGGCATCGCGGCCATGGTCAGCCGCAAACTCATGAGCGCGGAGGTCTTGTCCGGCGCGCTTCTCTCTGACTCCATGATGGGGCGCGTGCGCCAGAAGGTGCATGGCGTCATCGCCTCATATCAGGCCGACGACCGCGCGCTGCGCGACGCGTTGGCTTCGCTCCTGGGGGCGGATGCTGTGAGGCAGGCCGAGAGCGCGGCCCTGGATGCCATAGACGCCAAGGTGGCCGAGAAGATGACAGATCCCGCCCTGGCGGGCGTCATATCCCAAAAGATTATGGAGGCCGTGGCCGAGCGTCTCAGCTCCAATCCCCTGCTCTCGCTCGGGGCGAGCCTTTTCAGCGGGGCCATTGAGTCCATGGTGTCAGAGATGGTCTCCAAGATGTTGCGCGAAAAGGGCGTTACAATGGTGTCGCAAATGATTCACGCGGAAGAGGAGAAGCTCCTGTCCCGTCCCGTGTCGCAACTTCTCAGAGGTAGGGAGCAGCTGCTTGGCCGCCTGGAAGATGGAGCGGTGGATGCCTATCGGAGGGTCGTCACCCAAAAGTTGCCGGAGCTTTTGGAGACCATAGATGTCTGCAAAATAGTGGAGCAGCGCATCATGGGCATGGACACAATGGAGATGGAGCGCATGATTCTTGACATATGCGAGCGCGAGCTTAGGGCCGTCGTCTGGATAGGCGCGCTGCTCGGCGCGGTCATCGGCGGCGTCAACATTCTCTTCTGACGCCACTCTTTCCACTTTTTCTCATTCGGTTGCGAACAGTCCGAACCTGTTGGTTGTACTTTCCGCTCTTTTTCGCGTGAAATCTTATCAACCCAGAAGTGCTAAAAGTGCGTCCACAGACTTTTTAATCTGGCCTTCTTGCTTTCGCAACACTTTATGACATATTGATTTATGGTGTGGAATGAGGAGGGCTGTGGCGTTCTTTCCATCAGCCAATGAGTTGCCGCGCGAGGCGCCTTTTGCGCAAGACGTGACAGTGCGTTACCCTCTTTTTCGTTAATTTTATGCCGTAAATTACCATTGAGTCCGATTGCTGATGGAGCAGAACACGAAGCTGTCGGTAGGCGAGAAGATGGCCTACGCCCTGGGCGACGCCTCGGCCAACATTGCGTGGCGTGGCGTCTCCACTTTCCTGTTGATTTTCTATACCGATGTTTTTGGCCTCGCGCCGGCCATCGCGGGCCTTGTGCTGCTCGTCGGCCGTTTCACCGATGGCATTTCAGACATCCTTATGGGCGTGGTCGGAGACCGCACCCGCAGTAAGTATGGACACTTCCGCCCCTGGGTGCTCTGGACGGCCATCCCCCTCGGCGTGACACTCTCGCTCATCTTCACAGCGCCCGACTGGGGCTATGACATGAAAGTGGCCTACGCCTTCATCACCTACGTCATCTTCATGGTCATCTACACGGCCAACAATGTGCCCTACGGCTCGCTCATGGCTGTCATGACGCCAGATGACAAGGAGCGAACCTCCCTGAGCTCATACCGCATGGTGGGCGCTTTCGCGGGCGGAATGCTCGTTCAAGGCGCGCTGCTGTTCCTCGTGGCATATTTTGGCAACATCAACCCATCTGTGACGGTGGACAAGTTGGCCGACGCCCAATATGCAGTCGCGTTCTCTTCCAAGGGAGATTTTCAGAAGGTCAAGTTCTCCACCGCCGACGGCATAGCCCAGGTGGAGTGGGCCGACTCTCTCGGTGTTGACGGAGTCTCCCTCACCACGGCCAAGAACCTCTCCGTCAAGGCCGGGGAGGAGTATCGCTTCGTCGTCACTGGCCAAGAGGGACTTTCAGCCGATGACATCACCATCATCGACCAGAGCCGCGGATATAGCCACTCCATGTATCTGATGTCCGCCATATTGGTTGTGGCCCTGCTCGTCACGTTCCGCTTCACCCGCGAGCGCGTGGCGCCGCCCGCCGACCAGAAGACCGACCTCAAGGCCGACCTCAAGGATCTCGTTCACAACAAGCCCTGGGTCGTGCTGCTCTTCGTCGGCCTGCTCTTCAACATATACAACAACATCAAGCAGGGCATCACGGTCATGTATTTCTCTCACTATGTGCATGACCAGTTCCTCGCCGCCACCTATATGGTCTGCCTCATGGTGGCCTCCATCGGCGGCGCCATGCTCACCACGCCACTCGGCGCCAAGATGGGCAAAAAGAACCTCTTCATCATGGCCCTCGTGGCCACGGGTGTCATCAACGCCCTCATAGGCCTCTGCGGGCCGCAAGACGTGTCGGCCATCTTCGCCATTGGCATTGCCAGCGAGGTCTTCGCCGCCTTCCTCCCCACGCTCTTCTTCGCCATGCTCGGCGATGCCGCCGACTACTCTGAGTTTGTCAACGGCCGGCGCGCCACGGGGCTTGTCTATGCGGCGGGCTCCTTCGCCACCAAGTTCGGCGGAGGCATAGCGGGCGCGGTCATCGGCCTCATCCTTGGCTATTTCGGCTACGTTGGTACCGACCCCGCCACATATGTGGCCGCGCAGCCCGGCATGGTCATGCTCATGAGCTGGGTGCCCACCATCATCGTGGTCATCGGTGCCGCTGTCATGCTCCTCTATCCGCTCAACCAGCGTAAGCAGGACGAGATTACGCAGGAGCTGGAGCGTAGGCGCACGCAAAAATAACGGTCTTGAGCCGCGGATATACAGAGACAGAAACAACTTAGAAACAGATATATATGAAAACCTTTGGTCATTTTGACGACGCCAACAGAGAGTACGTCATCACCGACCCCAAGACCCCTTGGCCTTGGATAAATTATTTGGGCAACGAGGACTTCTTCTCGCTCATTTCCAACACTGCCGGCGGCTACTCCTTCTTCAAGGACGCCAAGTTCCGCCGCATCACCCGATACCGTTACAACGGCGTCCCGATGGACAACGGCGGCCGATACTTCTACATCAATGACAACGGCACCGTCTGGAGCCCGGGCTGGAAGCCATGCAAGACCCCGCTGGATAGCTACGAGTGCCGTCACGGCATGGGCTACACCCGCATCACTGGCAGCAAGGACGGCATCGAGGCTAGCGTACTCTTCTTCGTGCCTCTCAAGACCCTTGCCGAGGTGCAGAAGCTCACGCTCACCAACAAGTCTGACAAGGCGCGCAAGCTCAAGCTCTTCTCCCTTGAGGAGTGGTGTCTCTGGAACGCCGCCACCGATATGGAGAACTTCCAGCGCAACTTCTCCACCGGCGAGGTTGAGATCGATGGCTCCGTCATATACCACAAGACCGAGTATAAAGAGCGTCGAAATCACTACGCTTTCTACAGCGTCAACACCCCCATCAACGGTTTCGATACCGACCGCGAGACTTTCGTTGGCCTCTATAACGAGTTCGCCTTGCCGCAAAATGTGGAGGCCGGCAAGCCTTCCAACAGCGTGGCGCACGGCTGGAGCCCTATCGCGAGCCACTATATCGAGGTTGAGCTGAAGCCCGGAGAGAGCCGCGACTTCATCTTCCTCCTTGGCTATGTGGAGAACGAGCAGGACAAGAAATACGACCCCGCGGGCCAGAGGCCAGGCCTTCTCACAAGCCTTGGCAAGCTCGACCGCACCATTGTCAACAAAGACAAGGCCAAGGCCATTATGGCGGCTTTTGACACCACCGAGAAGGTGGACAAGGCTTTCGCCCAGCTCCGCGACTATTGGGACGACCTCCTCGACCGCTTCACCGTCAAGAGCGGTGATGAGAAGCTGGACCGCATGGTCAACATTTGGAATCAGTACCAGTGCATGGTCACGTTCAACTTCTCGCGCTCGGCCTCTTTCTTCGAGAGCGGTATTGGCCGTGGTATGGGCTTCCGCGACTCCAATCAGGATCTCGTCGGCTTCGTACACCAGATCCCTTCCCGCGCGCGTCAGCGCATCATAGACATCGCCTCCACGCAGTTCCCCGATGGCGGCTGCTACCATCAGTATCAGCCCCTCACAAAGCGCGGAAACAACGACATCGGCGGCGGCTTCAATGACGACCCCATGTGGCTCATCTTCGGCACCGTGGCCTATATCAAGGAGACGGGAGACTTCTCCATCCTCGACGAGCCAGTGCCGTTTGACAATGTGCCTGGCAGCGAGGTGAGCCTCTATCAGCACCTTGTGGTCTCTTTTGACCATGTGGTAAAGAACCTCGGCCCGCACAAGCTCCCGCTTATCGGCAGGGCCGACTGGAACGACTGCCTAAACCTCAACTGCTTCTCTTGGGACCCCAACGAGAGCTTCCAGACCACCGAGAACAAGACCGAGGGCAGCAAGGCCGAGAGCCTTATGATCGCGGGTCTCTTCGTTGTCTGCGGCCGCGACTTCGTCGAGCTCTGCCAACAGATTGGCAAGAAAGACGAGGCCGCCCGCGCCCAAAAGGCAATTGACGCCATGGTGGCCGCCGTCAAGAAAGACGGTTGGGACGGCGAGTGGTATCTGCGCGCCTACGACTTCTTTGGCAACAAGATCGGCTCCAAGGAGAACGAGGAAGGCAAGATCTTCATTGAGAGCCAAGGCTGGTGCACCATGGCCGGCATTGGCAAGGAAGAGGGTATGGTGGAGAAAGCCCTCGACTCTGTCAAGAAATATATGGATTGCGAGCACGGCATAGT
>CAKUVM010000017.1 GCA_934699135.1 uncultured Bacteroidales bacterium | reverse complement strand
GGACATGGCGACCTTGCCCTGATGAGCCTCGAGAACCTCAGGGTCTACCTTGTACTGGATCGCCTTGGCAGCCTCCTTCATTTTATCCAAGCTGCTGCAGCTCGAAATCAGGAGTGCCAAACCGAGAGTTCCAAAGATTTGGAGTCTTGTCTGTTTCATGATTTTTGTTATTTGTGCTTTATTAGTTGCTCTAATATAACACGCAAAGATATAACTTCTTTAAACAAACTAGCAAAGCCCGCGGCAAAAAGGGTCATATTTTTGTTTTCAGTCGAACTTGGCCGTCGTGGCTTGCCGCATGAAAGCCATGGGCGTTGGCCTTTGCCTCCAATGCGCTAAATTAGCGCTTGCGTCCCACTAAAATGTGAAATTATGGCAATTTTTGGTTCTTTGAGGACTCTTGTGTCCCAGGCTCGCGATGATAAGTTCGTGAAAGTGTTCAACTTTCTTCGCTCTGCTGATCTTGACGGCATCTTTGCCAAGGTAACGCCTGAGCGCAAGGAGGTGGTCGAGATTGACGGCAAGGATGTCTTCGCCATCTTCCAGACCTATGAGGCCAAGCCATTGGCCGAGGCGAGGCCGGAGGCGCATCGCAAGTATATTGACGTGCAATATATTCACGATGGTGTCGAGCGCATTGGCTATGCCGATGTTGAGGACATTTCCGGCCCTGCCGACTATGACGAGGAGTCCGACATCTTTTTTACCGCGGCGTCGCGGTTGTCATTCGTCGAGCTCGGCGCTGGGCAGGGGGCCGTCTTCTTCCCGTCCGACCTCCATGCGCCTTGCCTAGAGGCCACGGGCGGGCGGGGGCAGGTCCGCAAGATTGTCTTCAAAGTGAAGGCTTGAGCCTCGCCTATCTCTTCTGAGCGAAATATTTCCAGAGCGGGGCGACCATTGTGGCCTGGACAATCTGTTGATCTTCCAGCAGTTTGCGCACGGCTTCTTCATCCATCAGCGTCACGTCTATGTCTTCCGTAGGCTCTCGGCGCGCGTCTCCGGCCCGCTCCACGCCGCGGGCCACGAAACAGTGGGTCATGTTGGTCATAGACGTGCCGTTTGGCGAGATGGTCAGGATCTCCTCCCACGCGCCTCCCGCGTAGCCCGTCTCCTCCATCAGCTCCCGCCTTGCGGCCTCAAGGGGAGTCTCGCCACTCTCCGCGCAGCCGGCGCAAATCTCATAGGCCGTCCAGCCCATGGCGTGCCGATATTGGCGCTCCATCACATGGCGCCCGTCGGCCGTTATGGCTATGACGTTCACCCATTCAGGGTATTCCAGCACCAAATAGTCGGTTATCTCCACCCCGCTGGGCTGGCGGATGTGGTCGCGGCGGACGGTGAGCCAAGGGTTGCGCATCACATACTCGCTGCTCAGCACAGTCCACCTCTTCGGGTCTTCTTCTTTTGTTTCCATCTGGGTCAAATGTAATAATAAACAGCTACCTTAGCACGCCCATATAGGCATTTTTGACTAACATAAACATTGAGTGTGACATGAAACGTCCTGCGCTCGCGCCCCCGCCTTCGGAGCCCGTCATGCTCCACGCCTGCTGCGCGCCTTGCTCCTCGGCCATTGTGGAGTGGATGCTGGCACATGGCGTCCGCCCGGTCATCTATTATTATAACCCAAACATATACCCGTATGACGAGTATGCCCGCCGTCGAGACGAGAGCCGTCGGCATGTCGAGGCGCAAGGCTTGCCGTGGGTCGAGGGGCCGTATGACCACGGGGCGTGGCTCGACGCCGTCCGCGGCTTGGAAGGTGAGCCGGAGCGAGGCTCGCGCTGCCTGCGCTGCTTTATGATGCGCCTGCGCCGCTCTGCGTTGGCTGCCAAAGAGATGGGGTGCGGGTGTCTGACCACCACCTTGGCCTCTTCGCGGTGGAAGAGCCTGGAGCAGATTGACGAGGCCGGCGCATGGGCGGAGAGAGAGACCGGCGTGACGTTTTGGCGTCAAAACTGGCGGAAAGACGGCCTCAGTGAGAGGCGGGCGGCCTTGCTGCGCGAGTTCGCTTTCTATAACCAATTGTATTGCGGCTGCGAGTTTAGTATGAGGAATGGCGCCACGGCCAGGGCCTCAAAGGATGGCGGGGAGGTGAGGCCATGAGGTTTGTTTCCGCCATCGCCGCCGCGGCCGCAGCCATTGCCATTGTGGGCTGCGAGAGGGATTTCTCGTCCCTCCCTGGCGCGCGAGATTTGGCTTTCTCTTCAGACACGCTCTCTTTCGATACCATATATTCGGGTGTAGTCCCGCCCGCGGCCAAGCTGACGTTGCGCAACGTGGGCGATGCCGACGTCACCATAGGGCGAATACGCCTGGAGGGGGGCGAAGCCTCTTGCTTTGGGGTGAATATAGGTGGGCGGCCGCTCTCCGATGTGTCCGATGTGCGTCTGGCGCACGGAGACAGCCTCTACATATTCGCCAACGTCCGCAAGCCGGAGTCGAGGGGCGGGCGCGCCCTGACCAAGCTCACCGACCGCATTGTGGTGGAGAGCGGTGCCAACGTGTGGGAGGCCGTGCTGGACGCGTCGGTGCTCAACGTGTGCCGTGTCGGCGGGACTGTGGAGTCCGATGCGGAGTGGCTGTGCGACTCTGTCCCATATCTGCTGTCTGACACTCTGCGAGTCTCCAGCTCTGCTCGGCTGGTCGTGGGGCCTGACGTTGAGGTGCTCATGTCTCGCGGCGGCGCGGTGGAGGTGAGAGGCTCGCTCATTGTGGCCGGTGCGCCAGACAGGCGCGTCAGGTTTCGCCCTATGCGGCAAGACGGTTTCTATGAGGGCATCCCTGGCCAATGGGGTGGGGTGCTTGTGCGCGGTGGCGGCTCGGCCTCACTCAACTATGCCGACGTGGCATGCTCCACCTATGGCATAGTGGCGGACTCCGCCTCTTCCGTGACAGCCGACGGCCTGTGGGTGCGAGACGCCCTGCGTTCAGCCGTCTGTTCGCGCTGCGCGGATGTGTCGTTGTCCAATGCGTTGCTGACCAATAGCGGGGCTGCTACGGTAGATGCCGCTGGCGGCTCCGTGAGGCTGCTCCACGTTACCATTGCCAACTACTATGCGTGGGATGTGCGCCGTGCGTCCGCCCTGCGCATTGTGCGGGCGGACAGCATGGCCGCGATGCGAGCCGACGTGATGAACACCATCGTCATGGGGTCTCTTTCCGCCGAGATTGTGGTGGACTCATTACCGCTGTCCGACGTCTTGTTCCGTAACTGTTTGATTAAGGGTGACAAGAAAAAGGAGGAAGCGGCGGAAACTGTCTTCCCCAATTGCCGTGTGGCCTCTGATGCGCGCTTTGCGGACAGGGCGGCGGACAATTATAGGCTCACGCCGCGCTCCGAGGCCGTAGGGCTGGCAGACGCGTCATTGTCCGAGGCCGCGCCAACCGATATCGAGGGCGTGCCGCGTATGGCCGTGGACACCATACAGGCGGGGGCGTTCCAAACCTTGACGCAAAGAAACGAGTGACAGAAAGAAAATAGGAATAACAGATGAAACTGATGAGAAGGAAAGGGACAAGTGCCCTTATGGCTTGCGTGGCTGTCGCGTTGCTCACAGCCTCTTGTGCCTCTCGCAGAGTGACGGGTGGCAGGCCTGCCGGCGGCGCGTCGGATACCCTTGTTGTGATGAGCTACAACGTAGAGAATTTTTTTGACCCAGCCGACGACCCAGAAAAGAATGATGACGACTTCACGCCCGATGGCGCGTACCACTGGACAGAGTCCCGTATGCGCCAAAAAGCCAAAAGACTCGCCCAGGTCATAGTCTCGGCCAACGGTTGGCGGACTCCAGATGTCGTGGGACTGTGCGAGGTGGAGGGGCCGGACAGCACAGGTCTCTCGGCCGCTGATTTGCTTGTGCGCTATGGCGGCATGGACTCGCAGTCATTGCACTACCGCCCCGTATGCTTCCCCACGCCAGACCGTCGCGGCGTAGCCACGGCCTTGCTCTATAACGCGTACACCATGGAGCCGCTGGAGTTAAGGCCCATATACGCCTCGTGCTCTGCCATGAATCTCTTCACGCGAGACATTCTCTATGCCAAGATGCGCACGCTGCGAGGCAACTCCACGTTCCACTTCCTTGTCAATCACTGGCCGTCTAAATATGGCGGGGCTGAGCGCACCATCCCGTTACGCAAGTTCGTGGCGCAACGCGCGCGGCAGGTGTGCGACTCCATATTGGCCACCGACCCCGACGCCAAAATCATAATGATGGGAGATTTCAACGATGTGGCCTCTGAACCGTCGCTCACCGATTTTCTTGGGGCGCATACGCATTGCGACTCTTGCGAGCTCATGAACTTGTCTGCCGACACGGAAGATTTCTCCTATAAGTACCATGGCGTTTGGAACACCATAGATCACATCATTGTCACGCGTGGCGTATGCGCCAAGGGCAGACCCGCTTTCTCCGTCGTCAAGCGTGATTTCATGCTTGAGCCAGACGACCGCAACACAGGCATGAAGCCGCGCCGCACATATCTGGGTCGCCGTTACAATGTTGGTGACGATGGCGTTGGCGGCATATCGGATCACTTGCCGGTCATGATCAAAGTGGCTTACTGACGCGCGTGCGCCGCCGTGGCCCGTTGCGCCGTCACGGTGGCGATCAGTTCTGCCGCCAGCTCCGTTGTGGTGTGGAACAGGCGGTCGGCGCCGGCGCCCGTCAGCGCGCTGTCAGGAAGCTTGCCCGTGTTGACCGCCCACACTGTCAGTCCCGCGGCCTTGCCGGATATGATGCCCAAAGGGGCGTTCTCCACCACAAGACACTCGCTCGCCGCGAAACCGCTGCGCTCCAGAGCCATAAGATATGGTTCCGGATCCGGCTTACCGCGCTTCACGTCGGCTCCGCACACCAACGTGTCCTGCCCAATGCCGAAAGCGTCATGCAGCTTGCCTACGAGAGATGGCTGGCGGGAGCCGGTCACGACGAACACCTTGACTCCCAAAGACGGCAGCGAGAGCAGCAGCTCGCGCATCCGTGGCAGAAGTGGCGGCTGCGGGCGGCTGCGCATAAGGCTCGTCTTGTAGGCGTAGATGCGCTCAACGTCTTCATCTGTGGCGGCGTGGCCGAGCTCGCGGTTGAACACCAGGTTGATGGTGCCGCGGGCTGTGCGCCCCTCGTTGGCATAGGCCTCCTCGGGCCGAAAAGTAATGCCCTCGGCCTCAAAGGCTTTGCGCCAGGAATATTCATGGTTCGGCATGCTGTCATACAACACGCCGTCCATGTCGAAAAATACTGCTTTTATCATTGTGGCAACGGCTGTCAAAGTGTCCGCGAAGATACCCATAATTGCCAATTCGGCACAAAAGTCGTAAATTGCGAGGTTTTTCGTGGCCGCCGTATGGGGCGGCGCGCAGAGATTTGCAAAAGGTGGAAGAACTGACAGTCTGCTCCCTGGCTTCGGGAAGCAACGGAAACATATATTACATTGAGTATCGCGGCGAGGCCGTGGTGGTCGATATGGGCATCAGCTTCAGGCGGTTGAAGAATAGGGCGCAGACCCGCCGCATCGACCTGCGGAAGATTATGGCCGTCTTGGTCTCTCATGAGCATTCTGATCATGTGTATGGACTGCCTGCCTTGTGCCGTCAGACGGGTGCCGTGGCCTACATGACGCGCGGCACTTTCGACGGCATGAGGGAGAAATATCGCCCCGAGCAGGGTTCGGTGAGGCTTTTCGACATAGGCGAGCCGCTATCCATAGGCCCGTTCACCGTCCACAGTTTCGCCAAGCCGCATGATGTGGTGGAGCCATGCAGCTTCCGCATAGAGGCAGGCGGCGTGAGCGTGGGCGTGTTCACGGATATAGGAGCCCCTTGCGCAGGGCTAGACGAGAGCCTGTGCCAGTGCCACGCCGCGTTCCTCGAGTCGAACTACGACCTGGCCATGCTTCGCGAAGGCCGTTACCCTGAGCACCTCAAGAGGCGCATAGTGTCCGGCCGAGGCCATCTCTCCAACGACCAGGCCGCGGAGACCGTCAGACGGCTGCGCCCGCAGAAGCTCCACACCATATTCCTCTCGCACATCAGCCAAGACAACAACCGGCCAGACATCGCGCTGAAGGCTTTTGAGGACTTGGCCAGGCAATATACCATCAGGGTGATGAGCCGCCACGAGGCGAGCGACATTTGGCGCATCACTTCAGGAAGCTCGGCTTGCGTCCCGCCAGTGATAGAGATTCCAAAACGTCTGGACCGAGTGCCGCTGACAGTATGCTAAGCAAGGCGAAAAACATGAACTCCAAAGTTTTGACCATCGACGTGGGCAACACCAAGTCCAAGCTCGCGTTGAGCGATGGCGGCATCTTGACTTCCGGCGTGCGCCTGGCCGATCATGAGACGACGGTGGACGAGGCATTGCGCCTGGCCCGCTCGAGCGGCGCGGCGGGTTGCCTTGTCAGCAGCGTGGCCGAAGGCGCGGGCGAGATGGTTGCCAAGATGAGGGATGGCGGGCTTCCGACGGCCTTGCTGACGGTGGACATGAGGCTGCCATTTGTCATTGACTACGTCGCGCCCCGCACTCTGGGCTCTGACCGCATAGCCGGGGCTGTTGGCGTGCTGGCCGCCTGGGGAAGGAAAGACGCTCTGGTGATTGACGCCGGCACGGCCATAACGTATGACTTCCTCTCGGCCGACGGCCATTTTCGCGGCGGAGCCATCTCACCAGGCATAGCCATGCGATTCCGCGCCCTCCATGCTTTCACAGCCAAGCTGCCGCTGTGCGGCGCGGATGACTACGTTGGCAACGCGGTGGGGCGAGACACGCGCCAGGCCATAGCCGCTGGCGTCATGTGCGGCATATGGGCGGAGGCGGAGTATTTTATTGGCAAACTCCGCGAGATGACTCCAGACGCCATTGTGGTGGTCACTGGTGGTGATTACAAAAATTTTGATTTGACAGCGAAAAAAGGCATATTTGCGGGTCATAACCTAGTTCTTCAAGGATTGGCCTACTTGGCAAAATATAATATTGATGCCATTGTGAGTGCCTCAAAGCTCTGAAAACCAAGGTTAATGCAAGTTTCTGCCCTCGCTAAGCTGCTTTTCGAGTCTGTTTTGGCAGGCTTTTTGTTTAGTGTGGCGTAAGGATAGTTTATGGTGTGGGCAAGCACTGTAAGACAGTGGCTCGCGCCGCGCTGTTTAAAGAATTAATATTTTTTAGCAAGGCTGCTGAAACCCTATGTGAGGCGGTTTTGCCGCAAAGTGAAACATTAAACCAAACAATAAGAGATGAATATCATTAAGATCTTGGCTGCCACCTCTCTTATGGCAATTCCGGCCACAATCTTCGCCCAAAAAGGTGTAGAGGACGGCTCGAAGTATGGCCATGGCGAGGACAGTGTCACGTGTATCATGAACCTGGTCCAGTATGGCGACCAGGTCAAGATGAAGAATTTCAAGGACGCTTATGAGCCTTGGAAGATTGTCTTCGAGCAGTGCCCGCTTGCCAAGGGTGTGGGTCTCTACACTGACGGCCTCAAGATTGCCAAAGCCCTCATCAAGACAGACAAAGCCAACAGGGACACCTACTACGACTTCATTCTCAAAATCTACGACCAGCGCGCCAAATATTACGGCAACAACAAGAAATACCCCACCTCATACCTTATGGGTATGAAGGCTTTGGACATGGTGGCCTACGCTAAGGATGACAAGGCCGTCCGTTCCGAGGTCATCAAGCTGCTCGAGCAGTCTCTCGCGGGCTCTCCAAACACCATACAGCCGGCGTTCCTCCAGACGTATATGGCTCAGAGGGCCGCACAGTTCGCTGACGATGAAGTCTCGGCAGAGGAGGTCGTCAACGCCTATGTCAAGTGTGGAGACCTCATGCCAAAGGTCGAGGCTGCCGGTGGCGAGAAACTCAAGGCTAGCGTGGCCACATCCAAGGATAACATTGAGCAGATCTTCGCGCACAGCGGCGCGGCAGATTGCGCCACCCTGGAGAAAATCTTCACCCCGCAGCTCGCCGCCAACCAGGGCGACGCCGCTTGGCTGAAGCGCATCAACAAACTGCTCGGCAATGAAGACTGCACAGACAGCGACCTCTTCTACGCCACATCGGAGGCGCTTCACAAGATCTCGCCTGAAGCTTCTTCCGCCCGCGGCCTTGCCAAGATGTATCTCAAGCAGAGCGACGTGGAGAAAGCAATCTCATACTATGACGAAGCCATCAACCTTGAGACTGACGACCAGCTGAAGGGCAAATATTATTACGAGAAGGCTCTCGTCCTCTTCTCTAGCAACAACTTCGCTGCCGCCAAGCAGGCTGCGGCCAATGCGGCGCAGCTCCGCTCCGATTGGGGCGCTCCCTACGTGCTTATGGCTAAGCTCTACGCCTCAGGGGCTCGTAACATAGGCGAGAAGGACTATGAGAAGAAGGCCGGCTATTGGGCTGCTGTTGACAAACTTGTGAAAGCCAAGAGCATAGACTCCTCGGAGGCCGTGCAGAAAGAGGCGGCTGACCTCATCCGTCAGTATTCACAGTATTTCCCAAGCAAGGAGGATCTCTTCTTCGAGGGCATTAAGGATGGCTCGGCCTACCATGTGGGCGGTTTCATCAACGAGAATACCACGGTAAGGGCCAAGAAGTAAGCAACCACTTCAGAATGAAGGGGCTTCATACCATCCACAACGTGGCGAGCGGTGCTGTGGCACTGCTTGCCACGTTTTTTTTCACGTCTTGCCTGCGCAATGAACGCAGCGAGCTGACGGCCGTGGAGCAAGAGATGGAGAGAGCCAGCCTCTCCGCCTATGACTTGCACACTTTCGTGACCGACTCTGGAAACTTCAAATATGAGTTCATCACGCCAGAGCTTCAACAATATGACAATGTGGAAGAACCATATGTTGACTTCCCTGGCGGACTGGACTTCAAGATGTATGGAGAAGAGGGACGGGTTGTGAAAAGCCGCGTTAAATGTAACAAGGCGCGCTATTTTAAGAAGCAGAACCTTTGGGAGTTGGATAACGACGTGGAGGCTGTGACGGAAAAGGGCGACGTCTTGAACACGGAGCAAATGTTTTGGAATACGGCCGAACGGCGAATTTATTCTGACAAGTTTGTCAAGATAACCACAAAGGGACAGCTCATAACGGGTCGCGGCTTTGAGAGCGACGACCGCATGAGTAAATATGAGATAAAGCGTCCAGGTGGCGAGATTGACGTTGAAGAGAGCAAATGACTTTTTTGTTTGCCCATGACATAGGCCCCTGCGCCAGATAATGCGGCGTGGGGGCTTTTTCTGCCTTCTAGTGGCACGATTATTGAGAAAGATAGGCACGGTGGGCGTGCCGTCGCGCGTCAAAACAGACTAACCATGAAAAAAATCGTATTGCTTATGGGCGTGGCCCTGATGGGTCTTTTTGTGGTCTGCGGACTAGCCAAGGATAAATCTGTAAACACTATGACGGACAAAGAGCTGAAATGTGCCATAGATTCTTTGGCCAAAATTGAGCAGCCCCTCAGTGCCGCGCCGCTCATTGCCGAGGCCAAGAAGAGGGCGCGGGCCGCGCGAGACACGCGATGGATGCTCTCCCTGGTAAAGACTGACATCCGCCTCAACGGGCGCAGGCTGTTGCGTGAGACAACGCCTAGCGCCGAGTTTACGAAGGCTGCGGCCGACGCTTGGACTCCGCTGCGCCAGTTGCTCTCATTGGAGGCGTTCTTGCAAAATGAAGACTCGCTGTCCACGGCCAAGGCAGCTCTTGACGAGCCCGAGACGTTGCGCTCGTATAAGGCCGAGTTGGCCGGCGCGGATGGATGGGCGGCACGGATGAACCTGTTGGACTACATAGCGATGTCCATAACCCTTCGCGGAAAAACGTGGAGGCGTTCAGCTACCGAGGCCGCCTCGTTGGCCGTCAGTGAGATGGAGGCCTCGGCTGTGGCCAATGATGACCGTATGTCAAAAATATTGGGCCGCGTCTTGCGCTTCACGATGCCGAGAGAGGGTGCCAAAGCGGAATCGGCAGACAGCCTGATGAAGGATTTGGAAGCCATTGGCGCGCGGACTGACGAGGAGTTGGCTCTTGTGAACTTTGCCAAGGCGGCGTGGCTCACAGAGCAGGCAAAAGCTATTGGCAAACAAGATATTTCAGGCGGCGACGCTAAAGTGGCCGAGGCTTTGGCCCTGTTTCATAGGGCTGCGAAAACATTGGCGGGTTCACCTTTCGCCACGCTTGCCGAAGAGCAGGCGCAATGCATTGAGAAACAGGAGATCTTTGTGGGTTCCGATGGCCAAGTGGTGCCTGGTGGCTTTTTGCCCATATATATGAAGTATCGGAACACGGACGAGGTGACGCTTAAAGTGTACCATGCTCCAGCCATTGGAGACAAGCCGATGGCCGAGGTCTTGAAAACGGAAAAGTCTGTGGAAGAGAAGAAGTTGCGACTGCCGCAGACAGACATCAGGCTAAACGTCTCATCGGCCTATGCGGAGCTTGGCGGGCTCAGGCCCGGGCTCTATGTCGTGGCCGCTTTCATCGGTGACAGCCTGAAAGCCGCAGAGATGGTCACGTGTTCGCAAATAAGCGTGAGCAATTTTTCCGCAGACTATGGAGGCCGGATGCTGCTTGTGAAAGACTATCTGACTGGCGAGGCGTTGACTTCCGCCACCGTGAATAAGAAGGGCAAACCCGATGCCGACGGGTGGTGTCGTCTCAACGTGACAGGAGACAACAGGGAAGTCGTGGTTCGCCGCGCCGAAGACACGTTCCGCTTCCAGTCCTACGCCGATGGACGGCGAGACAGATTTAACTCCGATAAACGTGTTAAGCGCGCAAAAGTGTTGACGGATAGGGCCATATACAGGCCCGGGCAGACGGTGATGTACAAAGCGTTTGTCTATAACTCAGGATATGACCGAGTGGAGCCGGCTGCAAAAGGCGCGCGCTATAAGCTGACGCTCTATGCGCAAAATGGCAAGGAGCTGGCGCGCCAAGACTTGCGCCTAGATGACCTTGGCTCGGCTTGGGGTGAGATGGCCATCCCGGCCGATGCGCCCAAAGGTGGCGGTTACATTTGCGTGGAGGAAAAGAGCGCGCGCTTGTGTTGGCAGTCAGTGCGCATTGAAGATTTTAAGAGGACGGACAATACCGTCAGCATAGACCCATTCACGGAGGCCTTGTTGCCCGGGGCCACGGCCGCCGTGGGCGGAGTGGCAATGTCGGCCGCGGGGCTTCCCGTGGCAGAGGCCTCCGCAAAATATACGATCTCATCAGAAGACGGCGAGGTACTTTGCGATGGCATCACCACAACAGATTCTGACGGGCGTTTCGGCTTCTCTTTCAAGACTAAGGATGAAGACGAGACCTACTCCATTGAGGTGCGCGTGACCGACCTGAAGGGAGAGACAGCCACGGCGCAGGCCTTTTGCCACTTATGGGCTCAAGGCTCAAGTATCAACGTTGAGCAGGAGGAAGATGTGGACGTTGTGGGTGGTGGCCATAAGCTTGTGCTCCGCTCCGTAAACTCGAACGGATTGCCTTTCGCGTCCACCGTCCACCTCAAGCTCACCCCCTATGAGGCCAACTGCGGCTTGCGCCCGAAGGTGACAACGGTGGTTGATACCGTGATATGTCAGGCCCCGCATCTTGATAACCTGCCAGCCTCCGCGCCAGGCAATTTGGCAAAGACCTCAGCTTTTGAGGCCGACTATGATGTCAAGGGCAAGCGAGAGCTGTGGCTCGACTCCTTGGGACTTGCCCCGGGAAAATATAACATTGAGCTGACAGGCAGAGCTTTAGACGGCTCTCTGCTTAAAAGTAAGTTTTGCGTGACTCTCTTGGCACAAGAGGGCCCGACGGCCGGGCTTGACTACGTGGGCATCTTCGCCCCAGACAAGGTGACAAACGGAGAGAGGCTTAACTTCAAGGTTTTCTCAGGCTTGGCGGATGCACACGTGAGTGTCGTCGTGGCGCGCCGCGGCAAGATGGATTGGCGGCGGACTGTGGACGTGTCTTGCGGCGTGGCCAATGTGGCCTATGACGTTCCTGCTGACGCTGTGGATGGCGAGACGTTGCGCATTGTGGCCAATGTGTGCAAAGACGGACGTTCTTATTTCGCGGAAGACCGCGAGGTGCGCGTGCGCCGTCAGGAGAAGGCGTTGACGCTGTCTCTCAAGACTTTTAGAGACCATTCACGGCCTGGCGCGAGGGAGACGTGGACCATGTCGACCGACATGGGGCAGGCTGGCAGCATCGTCTCCTCAATGTATGACAGCCGCCTGGATAAGTACGTCAGCAGCGAGTGGGACCCGTCATTTGACAGACTGACGGTTGGCAACGGGGTGTATCGCTGGAGCGTGTCCCCCTCCTTGCCGCGTCGCCCCATTGAAGGCGTTCCTTTCGGTTTGCGATATTGGTGGAGCGGGTGTGACTACTCTTTAAGCGGTGTTTTACGCAACGCAATGGACGGCCTGACGGCCAAAGGGGATGAATGGAAAAACCTGGAGGCTCCGATGTTCGCAATGGCCTATGGAGTGTCTGGAGCGTCGCACGTCCGAGGCCTCAGGATGAATAAGTCGGCTGGTGTCTTGAATGAAGTCGTTGAGGCCGATGCAGCTCTGTGTGAGGAGGTTGTGACGGAGGCCAAGGGCAACGCCATGGCCGATGAAGGAGATGCCGCTAGCCAAGGAGAAGATGACGTGACACTGCGTACCAACTTTGCCGAGACCGTGTTCTTTAAGCCCGACCTGCGGGCCGACTCGGCAGGCCTGGTGACGTTCTCTTTTGATTTGCCGGACAACCTCACGACATACAAGTTTCGCGCCTTGGCCACCGACAGCCGGTTGCGCAGCGCCCTGGTCTCCCAGACGCTCACGGTGAGCAAGCCGCTCAACGTCCGCCTCGGAGTGCCGCGTTTCCTCACAGAGGGAGACACCGTCTCCATAGCCGCCGATGTCACGGCGGCCGACACGGCCGTCACGCGCGCGGCGGTCTCGCTCGCAGTGTCGGACGCGGAGACTGGCCGGACATTGATGACGTTGCCAACCCGTGAGGTTGAGTTTGGTGGCACATTGTCACAAAAAGCCGTTTGGCAGCTCACAGTGCCACTTGGCGTAGATGGCATTAGGCTGGAGGTGATTGCCAAGGCCAATGGCGCATCAGACGGCGAGAGGGTGGAGCTGCCTGTGGCGCAACTATATAGGCAAGTGACAGAGAGCCACACCTTTGTGCTGAACAAGAAAGGTGAACACACCATAGAGAACCCTTTTGACGGAAAAGGCACGAAGGCTCTCACATTCTCCTACACCAGCAACGCTTTCATTGAGGTGCTGCGCTCGCTACCGCAACTCGGGAGCGGATGGCAACCATGCACAGACACATACCTGGGCCGCTATGAGACGGCAGCCATAGCCCAGATGCTCAAGCAGAAACCAGAGGTTGCCAAGGCTGTGGACTACCTGCGGACTCACGTTGCCGCCGACACAGCCGCCTACCGCATTGCCGACGCGGAGCACACTCCGTGGCTCTATGTGGCCAAGGCGTTGAGGCAGCATGACAAGGATGTGGTGAAACTTATGAGCGGAAGCCACGCTGACAAGATGAAGGCCGAGGCAATTGCCAAACTTGCCAATATGCAACTGCCGAGCGGCGAGTTCCCATGGTTTAGCGGTATGGATGGCTCGCGGTGGATGACGGCCAACGTCGTCAGCACCATTGGCGAGCTGATGCGCCTAGGTGTGGTGAGGGCGGATGAGAGATATGTGGCGCAGATATGCCAAAAGGCCATCCCCTACCTTGACAAACAACTGACGGCAAGCCTCAAAGAGCGCAATAAGTGCCAGGCAGAGGCTGGCAAGACAGGAGGCAGGCGAGACCTGTTCCTTGACAACATGACCCTGGAGCTGCTCCACGCCCGCCTGCTCCTGAGTCCCAAGGTTGGCGTCGACGCTCAGTCACTCCTTGACGTCCTGCAAGAACACTGGCAATACCCGTCGGCGTGCGACCGCGTCGCGGCTTCCACCATCTTGGCGCAGGCAGGCCGCACGGCCGAGGCGCGGCAGATTGTCAAGAGTTTAGAAGAGAACTTGGTGCAGACGAAAGACGGCACGGCGTTCGTTGCCGAGACGGGGTTCTTGCGCCGCCGCGCCCTCGTCGAGGCGCAAGCCATGCTCATCATGACCCTCCAGCGGCTCAATCACGCCAGCCCAAACCTGCCGAAGCTAATCAACCACCTTGTGCTGATGAAGCGCGGCTCCGATTGGCCCGACGCTCAAAGCTCCAGCCGTGCCGTGTTGGCTTTGTTGGCATCGCAGGCCAAGGTTGATGCGCGAGACGTGGTGCGCATTGGCGGTCAGGAGATTGTCTGCAGTGTGGAGCGGCCCAAGGTGGACGTCTCGCTAGACCCTGCGGCCGATGTGGCCAAGGCGCAGGTGATAAAGAGCGGTGGCATGGCCTCATGGGGCAGTTGGCAGCGCGTGGCGTTCATTCCCCAAGATGGAGGGATGAGGGCCGATGGATCTGACAAGCTGCGGGTTGAGAGGCTGCTTGAGGTGCGCCGGCAAGTGAATGGGCGCATGGAGTGGGTAGCCGTGGGTTCCGACTCGCTGGCCATAGGCGACCAGGTGCGCGCCACGCTACGATTCTATAATGACGAGCCTTTGAGCTTCGTGAGACTGCGAGACCACAGGGCGGCGGCCTTGGAGCCGGAAGACAAGCTCTCCGGCTACCGCGGCTGGTGGTGGTGGCGATGGGTCGATGCCGATGTGCCGACGCCACCGCACTATATGTCCATTGCCGACGAGACCGTCGAGTTCTTCATTGACTATCTCAATGACGGGTGGCACTCGCTGAGTTACGTCATGACGGTCACTAACGGCGGCGACTTCGCCGGTGGCTATGCCGACGCCACGTGTATGTATGACACTGAGATTGCGGCCCATTCCGAGGGCTTGAGAATAAAGACGAAATAGCGAACTGGAAAAAAGATATGGCAATGATAAACGTTGGAGATGCCGCCCCGGAGGTCTTGGGGCTGGACCAAGATGGCAAAGAGGTGCGCCTGAGCGACTTTGCGGGCAAGAAAGTCGCCCTGTACTTTTACCCCAAAGACAGCACACCCGGCTGCACTAGCGAGGCCTGTAACCTGCGAGACAACTATGCCGCTATGCGCGCGGCGGGCTACGAGGTGGTTGGAGTGAGCGTAGACGATGCCGCAAAGCACAAGAAGTTCATAGACAAGAACGGATTGCCTTTCCGTCTGGTGGCGGACACCGACCATAGCCTTGTGGAGAGGTTTGGCGTGTGGGGAGAGAAGACGATGTGCGGCCGCAAGTATATGGGGACTATTCGCACCACATTCATCATAGGCGCTGACGGCAAGGTTGAGAGAGTCATTGGCCCAAAAGAGATTAAGGTGAAGGCTCACGCGGAGCAAATATTGGGATAGGCGCGGAAGCGCAATGCGCAAGCCAAGAAGCGAGTGAGGGCGAGGCGGAACATCTTCCACCTCGCCCTCTTTATCCATATTGTCCATTAACTAGGCAAAAAGCCTGTCGCCTCGGAAATTTATTTATTTTTGTAAACGAAAATAAAATCACCTCTAAGTGAGATTATATGGAAGAACTGAATTTCAAATCTATTGAGGATCTTGACACGTTTATGGCCCGTATGGCCGGCTTCGGCATTAAGCCCACAGCCCAACTGGCCTCGCAACTGGCTGCCCAGCGAGAAGCCTTGAAAAAGAGGCAGGCCGCCATTGACTCCTCGCTCTACGAGCAGATGAAGGCGCAGAGCAAGTTCCCTGTCACCGAGGAGTTTGAGCGGTGCGTGAAGGGCACGGTGGACAGATTGCTGGCCGATGGCCGCAAGAACTCAGAGGCGGCCTCCGAGCCGGGCTTGCTGCTCGGCAACATACAGTGCGGCAAGACCAACACCTTTGAAAACATCATCGCCTTGGCCTTTGACCGCGGCATAGAGGTGTGCGTCATCCTCACAAAAGGCACCAAGACCCTCGCCTCGCAAACTTTGGCTCGCGCAAAGGCTGACTTCGCTTTCGCCAAGAAAAATGACAAGAACGACGGGAAGGTGAAAGTGGAGGTGAGCGACATTATGGACTTACGCTACAACGGCGTGAGCAAGACCGACACCAACGGCACTTGGTGCAGGCAGATAATCATCTGCAAGAAGGAGAGCCGCAACATACAGAGCCTCATAGACCTTTTTGAGACAAAGTCTCCCAACCTCAAGGGGGAGCGAACCCTTATTGTGGACGATGAGGCCGACTTCGCCAGCCGCGTCTACCGCGGCAGCGGAATGGAGACGGAGTTGGCTAAAATATCAAGGCTCATCGACAGTTTCCGTAAGATTCCGACCTACTGCCGATACTTGCAGGTGACGGCCACGCCATATAGCCTATACCTACAGCCAGACGGGAACATAATGAACCCAAAGGAAGGCGATGTCACCCTGGCGCAGCCTTTCCGCCCGCGTTTCACAATGCTGGTGCCGACGCACGACAGATATATAGGCGGCAAGCAGTATTACGAGGATAGCAAAGACGAGAACTCGATGTATAGCCACCTATACTGTCCTGTGAGCGAGAAATGCGTTGAGGTGCTTGGCAACCGCAACAGAAGGTATATCAGCAACACATATAGGTCTGACAACTTGAAGGGCCTGACTCAGGCCGTGGTAGGCTACTTCTTGGCCGCCGCCATACGCTGCATTCAGGCGGAGGAGGACGGCAGGCATTTCCGCTCCAGCTGCCTGATCCATGTGCAGGTGGCAAAGAAGAACCATGAGTGGCAAAGCGAGCTGATATGCAAGATGATAGATGACATCCGCAAGGTCTTGCTTTCCAACGTCAGAGATGAGTGCCTCGAAAATTTTATGCGAGACGGGTTCGAAGATTTCTGCGAGTCGTCCCGCAAAGGGCATGAGGCCGGGTTGCTGAAGCCCAATGTCAAGATGCCATGCTACGAGGCTACAATGGCCAAGCTGAAAATCTTGATAGACAGTGACTACCAAGTTAAGGTGGTAAACTCTGACAACCAGGTGCAGGCAATGCTTGATGAGAACGGGCAGCTCAAACTTCAGAGTTCGCTCAACATCTTTGTGGGCGGCAGCATCTTGGATCGCGGCATAACCGTCAGCAACATGCTCTGCTTCTTCTACGGGCGCAGCCCCAAGAAGCTTCAGATGGACACCGTGTTGCAGCACGCGCGAATGTACGGGGCCAGGCCACTGGAAGATATGGCCGTCACGCGCTTCTACACAACCGTGCGGCTATACGATCAATTGCAGAAGATTCACGAGATAGACTCTCACCTCCGCGAATGTTTCACCACGGTGGACAAGAGCAATAACGAGATTGTGCCAAGCGACGCCATTGTCATTGGCTACGGCAGCGGCATCAAGCCGTGCGCGGCAAGCAAGATCAAGTTCTCTGAGACCAAGGTGGTGAAGAAAAACTCCCGACTGCTGCCCGTAGGCTTCCAAACAGGCTCGAAAGAGAAAATAGCCCCCATTGTGAGCAAGATAGACCACATCCTGGCTCACCAGCTAGGCTTCAGTTCCAAGGAGCCGTTTATGATAGAAGCAGAAGTGGCCGCGGAGATCCTGCGCCTCATTGAAAGCACCTATGTCTACAATGACAAGTGGGAAAATAAATATCTGGAGTGGAACGCGGGCTCCATGATTGCGACGATAAATTACAGCCTGCAAAATGCGGAAGACAAGAAGATTTGGTGCCAATACCGCGACGGCCGACAGATGCCTCGCAAGAGGGATGACGGCAGGTTCATAGACTCGCCAGACGCAGGCCATACGGATCTTGCCCCAGCTCGCGCATTGGCCACAGACCGTCCCGTGCTGACGCTCTTGAGGCAAGAGGGCGCTAAAAAAGGTCAAGGGTGGAACGACGCGCCGTTCTATTGGCCAGTGCTTCTTACGCCGTCCAACTTCTCCAACGTCATGTTCGCCCTCAACGTCCAAAAAGAGATGGAGGACAAAGAGGTGCGAAATGACAAAGAATATCAGGCGTTGCTGCGCAAGATCCCCCAGGAGGAGATTCTGTACCTGTCCATAAAAAAGGCTTTCTTTGCGCCCATCTATTTTGGCTTCAAGACGGAAGAGGTGCGCGAACTTAAACCTCAGGACGCTGCGAGCTACCTAAAAAAGGACAGCCGTGGCAACTACTTGTTGGCTGATGGCGTGAACCCCAAGGCCATTGACGCTGATATTTTCAGCGGAAATGGCGGAGAGTTTCCGTTCGTCTTTAAGGACTTCAAGTACATACGTTTCCGATGCTCTTTCACTCCGGGAACTGATAGTGAGTTGCTGGTGCGCTTGGCCGACGGGTCAGACAGGGTGAGCGCAGCAAGCTCCCAAAACTGTGACTTGGACATACTGACTAACGAGCTTGGTGAGGAAAGCGAGTACGTACTGGACAACATAAACCAGTGGATACTATTCTTCAACATTGCCGAAGTGATAGGCCCGCGCCAACCCGAATTGGAGAAGTGGCGCGAAGAGCACCCGGACGAGTTTGAGGCGATGAGGCAAGGGGGCGACGCGTAGCCGCAAGGTGCAGCTCGCAAGGCAGGAAGCGGGTCGCAACCTCACCGTGTGGGGGCGCGGCCCGCATCGTTTTGTGAGTACGCAATAGAGGAAATTCATCTGCTGATAAAAGTGTAGAATTATGCCATTGCACATATAATCACAAACCAAAGGATAAACCAACACAAATTGATATTGTTGTGATTAGCTCTCACTTTTATATCTTTGCATCTGCAATCACAGCTAGAATTAGATTGTCGCGGATCGAGTAGAAGTTGTGATTAGCTCTCACTTTTATATCTTTGCATCTGCAATCACAGCTCCGACGACTGGTGGACGATCAGGCAATCAGTTGTGATTAGCTCTCACTTTTATATCTTTGCATCTGCAATCACAGCTTACTTTAACGTAACCCGTAGACTTCGTTAGTTGTGATTAGCTCTCACTTTTATATCTTTGCATCTGCAATCACAGCACGTGCCGCTGGTGCTGCTGCGCGCCAAGAGTTGTGATTAGCTCTCACTTTTATATCTTTGCATCTGCAATCACAGCATATTTGCAATGTAAAACAAACGAAAACAAGTTGTGATTAGCTCTCACTTTTATATCTTTGCATCTGCAATCACAGCGACCTGACCTGTCCCATGCCCTAGCTTTGTGTTGTGATTAGCTCTCACTTTTATATCTTTGCATCTGCAATCACAGCATCTTTGTCCGTCTGCTCGCACAGGGACGAGTTGTGATTAGCTCTCACTTTTATATCTTTGCATCTGCAATCACAGCGGCTGACCTCACACATTTGAGCTTTCTCGAGTTGTGATTAGCTCTCACTTTTATATCTTTGCATCTGCAATCACAGCACCTGATGGCGTGGGAAGCCGTGGAGCTCCGTTGTGATTAGCTCTCACTTTTATATCTTTGCATCTGCAATCACAGCCCTCTTCCTTCGCTGGGGGAAGCTTTACTCGTTGTGATTAGCTCTCACTTTTATATCTTTGCATCTGCAATCACAGCGCCGCGGGGCAAACGGCTAATATACGACCCGTTGTGATTAGCTCTCACTTTTATATCTTTGCATCTGCAATCACAGCTTTCAAACTGTTCATACGTAGATGTTGGATAGTTGTGATTAGCTCTCACTTTTATATCTTTGCATCTGCAATCACAGCTAACCGAGGCCGTGACAAGTGGCTATTTATGTTGTGATTAGCTCTCACTTTTATATCTTTGCATCTGCAATCACAGCACAATGCCCGTAACGGTATGAAGATTATGTTGTTACAACGGTTTGCCAGCAAGAAAAAATTGCAGAGAAAAAGGGGAAAGGCCTCATCTTTTTGAGCATTTCCCCTTTTCTATTTCCATGCGGCGAGTTCCTAAAATTCATCGAAAAGCTGTGTTGGCTCGGGCGGGGGCGTGCGGCGCTTGCCATACATAACCTCAATTTCGCCAAATTGTTTGTCAGTTATCCGCATCATGCTCACCATGCCCACGTCTGGCGCAAAGTTGCGCACGCGCTCCATATGCATGTCGGCGTGTTCGCGGCTGCCGCAATGGCGGATGTAGACGGAGTATTGGAACATCCTGAATCCATCGCCAAGCAAGTCTTTCCGAAATTGGGTGGCGGCGGCCCTGCTGTGCTTGTCGCACGTGGGGATGTCAAAAGATACCATAATCCACATGACTCTGTATGCGCTTAATGCCAATCTGCTCAACATATCATTTCGGGATATAAGATTCGCCTAGTTTCTCCGCAAAAGCAGGCGGCCACTGATGCCGTCGTGACGGCCACTGCGTTCATCAGCGGACTTGTCTTGCCGTCCATCCTCACGTCGGCCTGTGGCAGCAGGAGCAGTTCGCGCTTTGCCTCCTTTGTAAGTTCTCCTTTGCAGTCCTCTCGCGCCATTAGTTTCACCACCAGCGTGTCCACCACGGGGCGATAAGGCTCCATGATGTCGTCCGCCAGGCAGTAGGCGTTGTACTTGTTGCGGTGGAAGATTCCTAGCGTTGGCGACAGTCCGCTGCCCACGAGGGCGCGGGCCACCACGGCGCGGACAATGGCGTAGCCGTAGTTTAGCAGCGGGTTGGGCCACTCTCCGTCCGGGTCGCGGCGGAAGCCGTCAACGCGCTTGGCGAAGAGGCATTTCCAGTAGTAGGCGGCAGCTCGCCCCTCCATGTTGTCTGGGTCGCCACTGCGCACGGCAGCGGCCCATTCCGCCATACACTGGTGGTTGTCTGCCGTGGCATCGTTCAACACCGCTCCTTGGTTTGCGATCTTGGCCCGCACGGTCTGTTGCCACATCTGTTTTTTTAGCGGCAATGTCGCCTCCGTCTGTTTGCGCATTCGTTCCGTCAGCGTGGTGTTTGCGCAAAGGGGCAACATCAGTCCCGTTGGCATCATATGGTCGTCGCATACCGCCACGGCGCAGTCGGCCTCCGCCAAGCTAGCCATCAGCCCCGCTGTCATGGTCACTTGGCGGTTCTCCACCATCAGCAGCCCAAGGTCTTCTATTGGCACGGTGCGCTCATACTGCCGTTTGAAGGCCTCGTCAACTTTGTCACACCGCTCCACCTCCGCCATCTTCACCACCATCTGGCCATTGCGCAAAGAGAGGTAGCTCGGCGTGCTTATCAAGATTGTCCGCTTAATCATCCCCGCCAATCTTTTTGAGTGAGACGTTTCCGAGACGGTCTACTTCGAGGGGGAGGCAGACGCTCTTGATTGCGATGCCATCGAGAGACGCTATTTTGTTGTGTCTACCCAACTCTCCTTGCCCTATGAATTTTCCACCATCAACGATAACTTTGGAAACAGATGCTGGGATAAAGTCGGCTCCTGTACCACTGCACGACACAAACTTGTATATTCTGTTCTTGTCCTCTATGGTTTTCTCTCCACTCTTCGGGACGTAGACAAGGTCATTAGGAGAGAGAGTAAAGAGCAGTTTGTTGCCATTCTTGTCGGTTTCGGGTGCGGGCGAAAGTCCTCGCAGTCGGCGGTCAATGACCGTGCGAAGTGGCACGGTGATGCCGTTGCGACCGCCTTTGCCGTCATCGTAGATGGCGAAGAAAAGGTTCGTCCCTTTGGCTGCCTCAACGAATTTGCTGCCCTTGTTGCCTGACTGGCCGACCTGTTGCTTGCCCAAGGGTGACGACTCCGTCCTCCTTACCTTGCGTATCGGCTTGTGCTGCTTCCCGTCATTGAGCGTCACGATGTTCTCATTCAGCCACTTGATGCCGTCTTCGCTGAACGCCGTACTGGTTCCGTTGGGCCATTGGTGCAGATGGTTGGTTAGGATCTTTCTGATGCCAGAGTCGGATATGGAGTCGATTTTTTTCTTTATGGCATCTGCGTCGGTTAGTTTCCCCAATATGTCCGAAAGGCTGCTTAGGAATCGAGTGGCGTAAACCTGGTTTTTCCCGTCTTTGCTCCAAGTGAACACGTCCACTTTGTTCCCCTTTATTTCCTCTTGCCAGATGTCGCCCTCTGCTTTCAGCAATGCTTCAATCTTCTTGTCCGTAAGGCCGCTCTCAATGAGTTTGGTCACCTTGCGGCGCAACGGCTTGCAGGCAATCAGCATCTTGGGCGTGGCTTTTGCGTCTCCACTTAGTGCCGTCAAGTGGCCGCGTAGAGCCCTGATGGCTTCTGTTAGCGTCACGCTCTCTTTCGCCCGGAGGTTCACGAGCCCCCACACCGTGTCTTTGTGAAGCGACTGGCGGATGGCATACGTGGTCTGTTTGTCTGGCATGCGCTTGCCGTTCACTCTCTTTGTGTAGTGGTTCGTGGTCTTGGTCACAATCCGCTCGCGGTGCTTTATGCTTACCGTGATGCCCTCCAGGGTTTTCTTGAGATCCGTTGGGAATGTTGGCCACGGCATTCTCACCACCCAACCGTTCTGACTGTCTTTGCGGCAAACTGATTGCTTGAGGCGGTCGAACTCGCCGACGCTGAACTTGCCGTCTTTCCCTGCCGCGTCGTTGGATATGTAATTCACCATTGCGCGACTGGCGCAGGCAATGACAATGGCGTCCATGGCATGGTGCCGGTGGTCTATCCTCTTCTTGTTAAATCCTTTAAGCATGTCAGTCGGCACGGTGGGAATCTCGTGGCCGTTGCTCGTGGCAATGAAGCGCTTGTCCCGGTCGACCTTGTCCTCCACCTTGTCGTCTAGGGCTTTGAAGCGCGGCATGATTATCTCGTTCCACTTGTCGTTCACGCCCCAGTCGTGTTTCAGTTTGTCGGTCACGGCGCCAGTGCACACAATCACGTTTTTCGAGCCAGCCCCGCCGTCTTTCTCCGCGCCTCTCACAATGTCGTTTAGCAACGATTTCACCAGCACGGCAATGTGTCGCGTGTCGTTCATCTGGCGGCTGTTGAAGCCTTGTGGCAGTTCGGTGCGCAGCAGGTTCTCCCTCTTGCGGGGGTTGCGTGCGTATGTCCTTTCCACGTGCCGTCTATACTCATCGGGCGTGAACACTCTCGCCTTGCGCCCGCCGCCAAGCTCAATCTCTCGGCCTTGCGCGCTCTCGATGTATTCCATGGCCATCTTGTTGCCCTTGTCCTTATTCACGGCGGCCTCGCATATCACTTTGTTGTTAAACGAGTCGTCATAGTAGAGCGAGCGGGGGACTATGTGCTCTATCTCGTAGTCTTTTGTGAAGAGACGGGCCAGGCTGATGGGTTCGCCAGTGTATGGGGAGCGGTAGCTTCCCTCAATCCAGTACTTGTATTTTTCAATGTCTTCAATAGATGGCTCTGGCTCTAAAGCGACAGCCCTTACGGCCTCCAAACAGATTTTTAGCTTTGTCTGTTGGATTGGGGAGAATGGCTGGACGTCGTCACATTTCCCGGCCAACTCGCGCAGCAACTGGCGTATCCGTTCGTTATCTTCCTCGCGCTTGGCCAGGTCTTTGGTCATCTGTTGCCGCTCCGCATTGGTTTTCTTCAGCTCGCGGGCCATCTCTATGTGGATTTCGTCAATCTTGCCAAATCGTCGCCACACGTCGGCCACCACTCTCATGGTCTCCAGCACCACCTGTTCCACAATCGGGTTTCGCAGCGAGCCATGGCGGAATTTTCTGAGCCACTTGTCAATGTCTTCTGGCCTCTCCATGGTCTCATTCTCCATTCCGGCCGTTTTGCCATACACGGCCATGCTGGCCATCCAAGGCCTCAGACCCTGAAAGTCCTCTTCGTGATGGAAGCCCGCCCAAATTTCGCGTTCCTCGTTGCTTATCGCCGGGTCGTCCTCGCCATCCATGATGTGGTTAAGCCTCTCTCGCGTTTTGGCGTCTATGTTGTTCCAACTCCATGCGCTGCCTCGTCTCATCAGTGGCAAAAGTCGTTTTATGGCGCGGAGTGAGTATGCGGCGTAGTCTTTCTTGGGCTTCAGAGAGCTGAACGCTTGCGCCGTCTCTTCAGGAGGTAGGCCGTTGGCCGCGGCCCATTTCTTCATCGCTTTGTCAAACTCCTTCTGGTCTGTCACGGAGTAAGATATGTGCCACAGCATCTCCTCGTTCGTCAGTTCGCTGTTGTGTCTTTGCGTCAGCAGCTCCAGGGCCGCGCCTTTCTCCTTGAGGCAGGGGGCGACCTTTTTCAGGCATTTTATAAGCTCGGCGCGAGTCTCGTAGCAGGGGTAGTTTTTGCCTTCCGCCATGTTCACTCTGAAAGGTTGGCAGTCCTCTCCATCAGCGTCTTTTCTCCTCCCTTTGCCTTTCTTGAGGCCCAGGAGCTCAAGCACCTTGTCAGAGTCCACGCATTCTCTCTCTGTCAGCTCGTTGAATAGCTTCTCGCGTTCTTTGTCTGTCAAGATGTCGTTGTCTCCGACCATCCTTGTGTCGGTCACTTTCAAGTCGTTGACAAACTGCCAAAGGCGAAACTCCTGGAATGCGGGGTGTGAGCGTGGTGCGCATTTGATTTTCTTCTCAACCTTCTGGCCGTCACTGCTCACGTAGGTGCGGCCTCCCTCTAGTGGGCAGTCCGCTATGGTTGATTTTTTGCTCTTCAGCGGACGTTGGTAGAGGATTATGTCGTCAATGATCAGGCGTGCCAACCCTTGGCGCGTCAGTTCGTGGCGGTGAGCGGGGTTATTGGGGTATAGCTCGGCTGCGCATCTGTTGAGAATGTCGTTGTCGGTCAGCTCTTTCTGATATTTGGCCTGCGTGGCCAATATTGTCTCCAGCTCTTGTCTGTAGAAGTCGCGGTCCACCACGGTCACCTTGCCGCCAATTAGCTTGTCGTCTGGCTTTTCCAGCAGGCTGCCGTAAAGATATTCGCCCACTGTCTTGTGGCTACCTTTGATTCTCTGTTCTGTCTTCAGTTTCAGGAGCGTCCAGTCGTTTTCGCTGGGGAAGGCGTAGGTCGGCCCTTTCCCTTCTTTCGTTGTCTTGATGCATTCCATCTGCGTGCCAATCAGCTTGTTTGGGTCGCCGTTGTATGCATAATCCATCGTCCCGCCATCGTCAAACAGCAGTGTCACTGTTCGCTTCCCCCGTTTGTCGTCCGCGGGAGTGACCCCCGTCACAGTCACGTCCACGGCTTCTTTCTTCTCACCCTCTTTTTCGGTTGGGATGTTTGTGTCTGTTCGCGACACTTTGTAACCCCTCTTTTGGTTGAAGCTCATCAGCACCCACGCCAGTTCAGTGCGGCCGATTGCCTCCCGCGTCGCCTTTTGGCGCAGGTAATATATTGTCCAGTCGTGAGATATGTTCTTGATCTCTGGGTGCTTGGCGGCGAAGTCGGCGCGCATCTCCTCAAACGCTTGCGGGAAGACGAATTGGCCGTTGTCCCACTCCATCTTCGGCTCCATTCCTTTCCTGATGTTGCCGTAGTCGTCTATGGCCTCCTCCATATGCGCCGGTAGCCACCCCAGCGTGCGGAGGGTGCGCAGCAGTCTCGCTCTCCGCAACTTCTTTCGCTCGTTTCTGCGGCGCGCGGAGCGGGCTGTGCGTCGTGTCGCTGTTTGCGACACGCTGTTGCCCTGCTCAAATTTGCTCAGCAGGTCGCCATCCATAGGCAGCACTCGGCTGCCGGCCGCCTCAATGCCTGTAAGGTTCAACTCATCGTCTGTCTCCTCCGCTTTCACAACGGCCCAGCCAATGCTGTTCGATCCCAAATCTAGTCCTAGAATTGTCTTGCTCATAGTTTTGCTGTACTCTTTGATGGTGAAAAGTTATTCGTTAATGCAATTTATGAATATATTTTCACACTTTCCTTGTGGGATCAGATTTTATCCCTAAATTCGCTGTCATAAAAGTGAAAGCTAATCACAATAAGGATTATTCCGTTGTGAGTCATTAGAGGGGGACCCTCTGGTGATAACTACAGAGGCGGGCTTCTGACTGAGGCTCGCTTTTTTTCGTACCAGTAATTCGGGATGCGAGTAATCTGTTATGAGTATTAATAAAAAGAATTGTTCGTCTGAACCTTTTGTTATGCCACTGAGTAATAATATCTTATACAATTTAATATTGTTTCTTTAGAATGATTTAAATTACTCACTTTGCTGTATTGCGTCTAAATAGCGATGGGCGTAACTTTGCTTCCGTAAGTCAAACAAATCAAGATTTTTCTCATTATGAGCAAAGTTATAGTTGTCTACGGTTCCACCACCGGAACCACGGAAGACGTGGCCGGGCGCATAGCCTCGGCTCTTGGCGCGGAGGCTATTCCCGTCTCCAACCTCACGGCCGATGTCATTGCCGCGAACGACGTCCTAGTGCTGGGATCCTCCACGTGGGGCTGCGGCGAGCTGCAAGATGATTGGTACGATGGCGTGGAGAAGCTCAAGGCTGCCAATCTCAAGGGCAAAAAGGTGGCCGTCTTCGGATGCGGGGACTCCGCCTCTTATTCCGACACGTTTTGTGACGCCATGTCCATCATTGCCAAAGCGGCTGTCGATGCCGGCGCGCAGCTCATAGGCAAGGTCTCGACAGACGGCTACACGTTCGACAGCTCCGCCTCGGCCGATGGCGGGGAGTTCGTGGGCTTGGCCATAGACGAGATGAACGAGAGTGACAAGACCGACGGGCGCATTGCCGCGTGGGTCAAGTCCTTGGCCCTATAGCCAACCCACGGGCGGCACACTTTAAATGGGCTAGGAGGCTAGAGAAATGGCAAACGAGGCGGCGGCTCACATGGTTCTCAGCAACCATATCTATGAGTATCAGAAAGGCGTGAGAAACCTTATCCTTTTCACCATCCGCAAGGAGCTTGCCGCGCAGGCCGTGGAGAGGCTCTCGCGGCTGGGCATAGACCACTTGGTGCAAGATGTTGGCGACTGCAATGTCAACATCTATTTCGGCCGCCCACAGTGCGTCAAGGCCGTGAGTCCGTTCGTCTCCCGCCCGCTCTATGACCTTACGCCCGAGGAGGATTTTATCCTTGGCGCCCTGCTCGGCTATGACATCTGCCTCCAGTGCGAGAGATATTGCAGCCGCAGGGGCGCGGCCAGCTGACGCTTGTTTTCTTGAGTAGAGATGAACCCCGCCCCCGCCGGGCCGCCTCAGTGCGGCTTGGCGGGGGCGGTCGGCTTGCAGCTCCGGCCGGTGCGCGATGTGCCGCTCCGGGGGCCTCGCAAAAAGGAGAAAAAGAGTTATCTTCGCTGACAAACAGACACGATGGAGAAGAATTTTAAGGAGCTGCTGCCCGGCATCAGGGCTTTCGCGTTCGATGTGGACGGAGTCCTTTCCACGCAGCTTGTGCCCATGTCGGCCGAGGGGGTGCCCATGCGCACCGCCAACATCAAAGACGGCTACGCCCTCCAATTGGCCGTGAAGCTTGGCTTCAAGATTGCCATAATCACGGGCGGTGACAGTCAGGCCGTGCGCCGACGCTATGAGGGGCTGGGCATCACGGACATATATATGGGTCAGTCTACCAAGATGGGCGCCTACCAAGACTGGAGGTCCAAAAACGGACTGTCTGACAGCGAGATAATGTATATGGGCGATGACATCCCGGACTTGCCGCTGCTCAAGGTGGCGGGGGTCGCCGTGTGCCCCATCGACGCTTGCGTCGACGTCAAGCAAGTGTGCCGATACATCTCGCCTTTCAAGGGCGGCGAGTGCTGCGTGCGCGACGTTGTGGAGCAGGTGCTGCGCTCTCAGGGGCTGTGGGGCAATGACCACTCCTGGTAGGCTCTGTGAATGTGGATAAGAGACGAGGAAGATGAGCATTGGCAGCGTGGCTCGGCTGGTCAGGCTTCCCAACCTGTTGGCCATCATTGCGTTTCAAACGCTTTTGCAATATGGGCTTATCGTGCCGCGCCTAGAGGCTATGGGCGCGGAAGGGTGGCTGCGTGGCCCTCTTTTCGCCATGCTTGTCGCGGCCACGGTGCTCATAGCCGCGGGAGGCAACGCCATAAATGACTATTTTGACATTGCCGCCGACCGCGTCAACCGTCCGGGCCGTGTCGTGGTGGGGGGTGAGGTGGACCGACGTTCCGCGCTGCTTGCCCATGTGCTGCTGTCCCTTGTGGGGGTCTTCGCCGGCATATATGTCTCTTTTGTCTTGCGGCGAGCGGCTTTTATGCTCCTCTTTGTGAGCGTCCCCGTGCTGCTGTGGTTCTATTCCACTCATTTCAAGCGTCAGATCCTGGTCGGCAACATCCTCGTGGCGTTGCTCGTGGGCCTGACGGGCTATATTGTGGTCTCGGCGGACTATGCCGCCCTGGACCGCCAGCCTGGCGGCCCGGACACGGGCAGTGGCGCGCTCTCCACACTGTGGTATGAGGTGTGCGCCTATTGCATCTTCGCTTTTTTGAGCAATCTGGGCCGCGAGGTGATAAAAGACATGGAGGATGCCGATGGCGACAGGTCGTCGGGCTGTCACACCCTGGCCGTGGAACTTGGCAGCCACTATGCTAAGGCCGTGGCTCTGCTCATTGAGTTTTTCATGTGCGCCATGCTTGTTGTGGTCGTGGCGCATCTTGGTCTTTGCCAGCTCTCGGCCTATGTGGCTCTCGCGCTCATCGCGCCCAGCCTGGTCTTGTGCGTCATGGTCTGGAGGGCGGGTTCGCCCGCGGCTTTCCATGCGGCGTCGGTCGTGAGCAAGCTCATCATGATGGCCGGGGTGGCGTCCATATTGTTACTTTGAACCAAAACTTTTGCACCAATGTCGTTCAACTCTCTCTTCTCACATCGTAGCATCCGCAAGTATGAGGCTCGCCCCATAGCCCAAGATGTAATAGACAAAATTGTCGAGGCCGCCATCCGCGGTTCCAACACGGGCAATATGCAGCTATACAGCATCATACTGACTCAAGATCCCGCCATTAAGGCCAAACTCGCCCCGGCGCATTTCAACCAGCCCATGGTCATGTCCGCGCCACTCGTGGCCACGGCGTGCGCCGACATCAACAGGATGAACAAATGGTGCGCCGCCCGCCACGCCGACGCTGGGTTCGATAATATGGAGACCCTCCTCACGGCCACCATCGATGCCACCATAGCAGCCCAGTGCATGGCCTTGGCGGCCGAGGAGGCTGGGCTGGGTGTCTGCTTCCTTGGCACCACCACATATAACCCTGACGTCATAATAGAAGCCTTGGGCTTGCCGCGGGGCGTGATGCCCGTCACCACAGTCACCATAGGCTACCCTGCCGAGGATCCAGGCCTCACGGAGCGCCTGCCTGCCGAGGCCGTGGCGCACCGAGAGACGTATCATGACTTCTCTGAGGCCGACATCGAGAGGCTCTATGCCGAGAAGGAGGCTCTGCCGGCCAACCGCAAGTTTGTGGAGGAGAACGCCAAGGACAACCTGGCTCAGGTGTTCGCCGAGGTGCGATACCCGCGGGCCAACAGTGAGGCTTTCAGCCAAAAGTTGATGGACGTGGCCCGTAAGCAAGGTTTCTTGAAATAGACATTATGGAGGAAGTGGAGATTATAGCCCCCCGCGCCATCGATGCCGAGGGTGTCAAGGTGACCGTCCGCCCCGACATATTCAGCGTCAAGGGCATGGCCGATGCCTTGCGTCAATCAGCGTCTGACGTTGTCGCCCTTTCGCCGTGCGTCAGGCCATTCAGCGCGCTGGCGGGGAGCGTGAGTTTTATGGTGGACTGCCTTGAGGGGCAAGAGGCCGTCATGGTATTTGCCGACTATGTTGTCGATGACGGAGGTTCCGAGGAGCTGCGCCAGCTCAACGACGCGGAGGCTCACGTGGTGCGCGACTCTTTTGACTTTGGCCCGCTCCTCGTCATGCGCCGAGCCGATGCCGTCAAGGCTCTTGCCGACGCTAGCGAGGAGTGGCGTCACTCAGCTTTCTACGCCCTCACGCTCGGTTTGCAGAGGCTCGGCCTGTTTTATCATACGGGCGTGCCGGTCGGTTTCATCTCCAATGCTGACGACCGCGACAGCGGCGAGAGGCAGTTTGACTATGTTGACCCGCGCAACGCCGCGGTGCAGAAAGAGCTTGAGCAAGTGTGCACGGCCCATCTGCGCTCCATAGGGGCCTATGTGGGGGTTGATGGCAGGATTGAGTGCAAGTCTCACTCCACTTTCCAAAGGCGCGCGTCGGTGGTCATCCCCGTGCGCAACAGGGTCAAGACGGTGGCCGACGCCATACGCTCCGCGCTCGGGCAGCGCGCCTCATTCGACTTCAACGTCATTGTGGTCGATAACCATAGTGACGATGGCACGTCAGACGTGGTGGCGGCCTTGGCGCGAGAGTCCGATCAAGTGGTGCACATCATGCCGCAGGAGACTGGCTTGGGCATAGGCGGCTGCTGGAACGCCGCCGTGCAGTCCGCCGAGTGTGGCAAATATGCCGTGCAGTTGGATAGCGATGACCTCTACGCGTCAGACAACGCCTTGCAGACCATCATAGACAAGTTCGCCGAGCGTCCCTACGCCTTGGTCGTGGGAGCCTATAGGTTGGTGGACTTCAACCTTGAGGAGATTCCGCCCGGCGTGATTGACCACCGCGAGTGGACCGATGCCAATGGGGCTAACAACATATTGCGCGTCAACGGGATGGGCGCGCCACGCGCTTTTGCCACGGACTGGCTTCGCAAGCACCCGTTCCCAAACGTGAGCTATGGCGAGGACTACGCCGCCGTGCTCGCCGCCACAAGACGATATTTGGTCGGCCGCGTCTTCAGCGTGCTATACCTTTGCCGCCGGTGGGGTGGCAATTCCGACGCCGGCCTCACGCCAATGGCGCAAGCCGCGCACGACGCCTATAAAGACAAGCTGCGCTCTGATGAGATTGAGGCGCGCATAGCCTTGAATAAGAAGAAGTAAGATGGCCTATGGACGTTCAGCCCCTCTTTGACGACCTGCTTCTCTGGCCCATGGCCAGGCGGAACCATGAGGCCCTCCAAGATGTGGCCATGCGCAAGCTGGAGGGCGTCACGCTCATGTTCAATCCCGCCCGCGTGCGCTCCACGGCCGCTGCCGTAGACGTTGAGTCCGTGCGCCGGCGCCCGTGCTTCCTGTGCCGCGCCAACAGGCCTCCGGAGCAGCGGGCCTTGCCTTGGCGAGACCATGACGTCTTGGTCAACCCGTTCCCCATTTTCCGTCACCACCTCACCATAGTATCCACCACACACACGCCCCAGACGCCGCAAGGACGCATGGCCGACCTTTTCGCCCTGGCACAGGAACTGCCGTCCTACACCGTCTTCTTCAATGGGGCGCAGTGCGGGGCCTCAGCGCCCGACCATGCGCACTTTCAGGCCGCGTCCGGCCTTTTCGCCCATCCGCCGTTTGTCAGTGCCGTGTTGAGAGACAAAGGGAATTTGTTGGAAGAGGTCGATGGCGGGCGCGCCATAATATCTGAAGGCTCTGGCCGATTGGCCTACCGTATCGAGGCCATGAGGCCCGAGACCGCCGAGCTGCTCTTTGATAGGCTTTTCGTTTTGCGCGGCCTCAGGGCGGATATGGTCAACGTGCTGGCGCAAGCCCGGCCGGGGGCGCGGGCGGTGGATATGGTGGTCGTCCCGCGCCGTCTCTTCCGCCCGTGGCAGTTTTTTGCCGATGGCGAAGAGAAGATCTTGGTGAGTCCGGCGGCTGTGGAGGTGGCGGGATTTTTCGTCTTGCCCAGGCGTGAAGATTTTGAGAAGATGACGGCGGCCGATGCCGAAGACATCTTGAGGCAGGTGTGTTATGCGTCAGACTCCGAATTGCGTCGGGAAAGCTGAAGATTATGAAATAAGTTGCAAAAACATGGCACAGATGGCAAAAGAGCCGAAAGTGAGTGTCGGCATTGTCCGCTCCCCGCGTGTCGTCATTGATCTTAGAGGGGCCTATGTCCGCCGTGCCGTCGCTGCGGGGCAGCTCACCGGTCGGCTAGTGGTTGAGGCGCGCGGCGGCCACGCCATGGTGAGTGGCGAAGTGGCGGACGGTTGGCTCTTGGAGCCGGTCGATGATGGTTGCCGATTTGACATCCACGATGTGGAGATTGGCATAGGCTTCCATTGGGACAGGCGCGAGAGGCAGACTTTCGGCGGGGCGTTGCGCTTCGCCGTTGAGGGTGACGAGGTGTGGGCCGTCAACGTGATTGGCGTGGAGGCCTACCTCACGTCCGTCATATCGTCCGAGATGAGCGCCACGTCTGACCTTGAGCTCCTCAAGGCTCACGCCATCACCTCGCGCAGCTGGCTCATGTCCCAAGTGTGGGGCAAGGGCAAGTTTCTGGGGGAGCAGAAATATGCCTTGCCATCGGAGGTGCTGACGTGGCGAGACAGGGAAGATCACAAACTCTTCGACGTGTGCGCCGATGACCATTGCCAACGCTACCAGGGCCTCACCCGCGTCAGCAACGCGCGCGTGGCCAAGGCCGTGGAGGACACCCGTGGGCTGCTGCTCACCTATGAGGGTGAGGTCTGCGACGCGCGTTTCTCAAAGTGCTGTGGCGGCATGACAGAACGTTTCGAGACCTGTTGGGCGGAAGACGAGCACCCATATCTCCGCTCTTTCGCCGATGCCGTAATGCCGCCGAGCGGATTGCCACAAGACCTCACGGCAGAGACCAACGCACGCCAGTGGATAGAGGCGCGGCCCGACGTCTTCTGCAACACCAGCGACGCGGCCACGCTCCGGCAGGTCCTTAACGACTACGACCAGAAGACGACCGACTTTTTCCGCTGGTCCGTCACCGCCACGGGCGAGGAACTCGGCCGGCTTATGCTCAGCAAGGGAGGCCACGACATTGGGGTCGTCACGGCCCTTGAGCCTTTGCGCCGCGGGCCGTCGGGCCGCATCTTGAGGCTTCGCGTGGTGGGGCGGAGAGGCCAAGTGATAATTGGCAAAGAGCTGGAAATAAGGCGGCTTCTCAGCCCCACGCACCTGTATAGCTCTGCGTTCACCGTCAGCGTGTCAGACGGGGTGTTCACTCTTAGTGGGGCGGGGTGGGGGCATGGCGTAGGCTTGTGCCAGATTGGCGCGGCGGTCATGGCCAGCAAGGGCTTTAGCCACCGGAGCATCCTCTACCACTACTTTCGCCGCGCCCTCATAGAGAAGTATTG
>CAKUVM010000016.1 GCA_934699135.1 uncultured Bacteroidales bacterium | reverse complement strand
GTCTTGGCAGGGGCTGTGGGCAACATCATCGACTCGGTGTTCTATGGCGTGGTTTTCAGCTCGTCGTGGGGTCAAGTGGCGGAGTTCCTTCCTGCCGACGGTGGCTACGGCTCTTGGCTCCATGGCAGGGTTGTGGATATGCTCTATTTCCCGCTCATAGAGGGTGTATATCCCGATTGGGTGCCTTTTGTCGGCGGGCAGACGTTCTTGTTTTTCCGCCCTGTCTTCAATATTGCAGATTCCGCCATATGCGTTGGCATCTTCCTGCTTCTTGTCTTCTATCACAAAGATTTGAGCGCAGTGCTAAGCGACGCCAAGGGCGCTGATGACGGCAAGGCCGAAAATGCCGCGCAATAAGCAGACAAAAAGTGGCCTCGCATTTTGCAAAGCAGAGAAAAAGTTATAATTTTGTCATCGCTAAGCAGGGGCTGTGGCTCGGCTGGGCGAGAAAATAGAGATGGTCGGTTGGATGAGTGGTTTAGTCTACGGTCTGCAAAACCGTCTACGGCGGTTCGAATCCGCCACCGACCTCAAGAGGTTCTGGAGAAATTCAGAGCCTTTTTTTATTGTGGTAGTACGTTAGGCCACGGCCTCCTCGTCGGTCGTGAATAGCTCCTTTCTCTAGTGTGTGCGGTGTGTCGCCCCTCTGTGATACGCAAATTATTGAGGCGAGGAAATGGCGAGGAGGAGAGGTGGAAATGGCCGTGCCGCACCCAAAGGGAAGTGCGGCACGGCTTGTTTTATCCAGTTGATCGGAGACCTCAATTGTGGCCCGTCTTTCGACTTGCTGTGTTCAAGGGGAGGGGTTATTGGGTCGCCCATGCCTCATAACACATCCGAGTGGCTTTTCTCCATCCCATTTTGCAGTCTTCTATGTCAAAGGTGGCGAAAATCTTGTCGGTGCAGAGGGTGGAATAGTGCGGGCGGCGCGCTTTCGTGGGATATTGGTCCGTTGAGATAGGGTGGAGGCGACACTCCGTCTCCGCCAGCATGGCAATGCCTGCGGCAAAGTCATACCATGAGCACTCGCCTTGATCCGCGAAGTGATATATGCCGCCCATACGCCGCCCGGCCTCATATTGCGTGGCGATGCGCAGCAGCGCGCGTCCAAGATTGGCGGCTAGCGTTGGCGACCCGGTCTGGTCGGCCACGACGTTGAGATCTCTGCGCTCGCTGAAGAGGCGCAGCATAGTGAGGAAGAAGTTCTTGGCCTTGTGGGAATATAGCCATTGAGTGCGCACAATTACGCTGTCGCACTCTGTGGCCAGGATCTCCCTTTCCCCTGCCAATTTGGTTCGCCCGTAGACTCCCAAGGGCGCAGTCTGGTCAGACTCCTTATATGGGCGGTGAGCCGTGCCATCGAAAACATAGTCCGTTGAAACGTGTATCAGCGCCGCGCCGGTCTCCTTGGCGGCTTGAGCCAAGTATTTTGGGGCGAGATGGTTCAGTTTGTCGGCGGCCTCTTCGTCGTCCTCAGCCGTGTCCACCGCCGTATATGCCGCGCAGTTGATTATAACGTCTGGCTTATACTTGTTTATGGTTTCTGCCACGGCTTCGTTGTCAGTCAGATCGCAGTCGGCGGAACCCAGACCCACCGTCTCCAACAAGTTTGAGAATGGCTCTGCCGCTCCTTGCTCCATCACGGTTTGGCCGAGCATTCCTGTGGCGCCAAAGACGAGCGTCCGCCGTCTCTCTCCCTTTTGTCTCATTGGCTACTTAGAGTAGAGATCCGTGTTGTAGTCAAACAGTCCTTCCGCCTCGGCAAGCCGTTTGTGCCTGCGGTCTTTGTCAGAGAGCAAAATTTTGTCAGTCGGGATGCGCCAGTCTATGCCCAGCGCCGGGTCGTCAAAAGCAATGGCGCCCTCGCTCTCTGGCGCGTAGAGGCTGTCGCATTTGTACTGGAAGAGTGCGGTCTCGCTCAGCACGGCAAATCCGTGAGCAAACCCCCGCGGGATGAAAAGCTGCCTGTGGTTCTCGCCCGATAGCTCCACGGCCACGTGCTGACCAAAAGTGGGGCTGCCGCGGCGCACGTCAACGGCAACGTCAAGCACCGCGCCGCATATCACTCTCACGAGCTTGCTCTGCGATTTCTCGCCTCTCTGAAAGTGCAGGCCGCGCACCACGCCATAGCTTGAGAAACTCTCATTGTCTTGCACAAAGTCTATGTGCCGCACCTTGGCGTTGAAGTCGCGCTGCGAATATGACTCGAAGAAATATCCTCTCGCGTCGCCAAATATTTTAGGCTCAATAATTACGACTCCCTCCAAGGCCGTCTTTATCACTTCCATCTGATATAGTGCGTTATTTTGTTACGCCTTTCCCTCGGCTAGCCTGATGAGGTATTTGCCGTAGTCGTTTTTTTTCATTGGCTCAGCTTGGCGCAAAAGACTCTGACGGTCAATCCAGCCCTGCCTGTACGCTATCTCCTCCAGGCAAGCCACCTTGAGCCCTTGCCTCTTCTCCACCACCTCTATGAAAGTGGAGGCCTCGGAGAGGCTCTCATGGGTGCCGGTGTCCAACCAAGCGAAGCCTCGCCCAAGCTTTTGCAAGCTCAGGTTGCCTTGCTCCAAATATGTCTGGTTGACCGATGTTATCTCCAATTCGCCGCGGGCCGATGGCTTGAGGTTTGCCGCTATTTCCACCACGCTGTTCGGGTAGAAGTATAGCCCCACCACGGCATAGTTCGACTTCGGCTTGGCCGGTTTCTCCTCAATGCTCACCACTTTGCCGCTCGTGTCAAATTCAGCCACGCCATAACGCTCCGGGTCTGCCACCCAATAGCCGTAGATGGAGGCCTCTCCGCGTTTCTCTGCGGCCTCTATCGATTTCCGCAGCATCTGGTCGAAGCTTTGCCCAAAGAAAATGTTGTCTCCCAGCACCAGGCACACGGTGTCATTCCCAATGAAGTCGCGGCCAATGATGAAGGCCTGCGCCAATCCGTCGGGGCTAGGCTGCTCGGCATACGTGAGGTTCACGCCATAGCCCGCGCCCGTGCCAAGCAGGCGGCGGAACCCTGGCAAATCTGCTGGAGTGGAGATGATGAGGATGTCGCGTATTCCCGCCAACATGAGAGTGGAGAGCGGGTAATATATCATCGGTTTGTCGTAAATGGGGAGCAATTGTTTCGAAACTCCTTTTGTTATTGGGTAAAGGCGTGTGCCGCTGCCCCCGGCCAAGACTATTCCTTTCATTTCCTGATGCTTGTTTTCTTTAGTTAACCTACACGCACACGGACGCGCAGCAAAACCCGACACTCCGTCTTCGCCGCTGTGCGTCCTTGTTTTTTGCGCATCCTCTTTTGCCTGCGCCCGCGCAATGACTCAAGGCAATACTTGACCCGCGTTATCTCTTGATGAATTCGCCCTGCGAATTGTCGTAGTTGAGGTAATATTTGCCTTTGCTCAGGGTGGATATGTTGATGTTGGTGCCGTAGCCCTTGAAGACTATGCCTCCGAACTGGTCGTAGACCTCATACATTGTCTCACCTGTAAACGTTATGTTGTCGCCAGTGGCCTTGAACTCTATCTTCGGGGTGGTCACAATGGCGACGGCCTCTTTGGAGTAGGATTGCACTTTGCGGTTGCCCGTGGTCTGGCGCACCCTGAATTTGTTGGCGCCGCTGTGGGTGCGCACCTTCACGTCATATTCGTTGGCCTGATTATGACCTTTGCCGCGCACTTCGCCCACTTTCACCCATTTGTTCCAACGGAATTGCTCAACAATGAACGGCAGAGACCCCGTCTCGCCCGAGGTGGTGAAATGCAGCACGCCGTCTTTTACAGAGATGGACTCGAACTTGGCAGGCTTCTGCACCTGCAAGGCGGTGGCGTTGAGCACCATAGGGGTGCAATCGTCTTTATATCTGATCACCACGCTCACCTCATCGCCAACTGAGAAGCCGTATACAGAGAGGTCTATCTCGAAAGCGCTGGAGTTGATCTCATCGGTTGTTATCATACCGTTGACAGTGACCTCATAGGCGCAAAAACCCACGCCCGACGGCGCAAACGGGTTTTTCACATATATGTTCTCCCCCTGATATGTTCCCTTTATGACGAGTTCCTCGGCATTTATGTTCTGCGCAAGGCCGAACAACGACGCGAGGCCCGTAAGCGCACAGAGAAGTTTCCTCATTTTAAGCTATTGGTTTTCAACTTCCAATTTTAGTAATTTTTGCGCAAATTGGCAAGAATTTCGCCATTATGTGCGTCTATTTTTGTGGCTCCACCCATCGGCCGTCGGCCTTAATTATCTGTTTGAGAATGTCTAAGGCCTCGCTTTGGTCTATTGACCTCTTGATCACCTCTTTGCCTCGGTAGAGCGATATTTTGCCCCGGCCCGCGCCCACATAGCCGTAGTCGGCATCCGCCATCTCGCCTATGCCGTTCACTATGCAGCCCATCACGCCAATCTTGAGGCCTCGCAGGTGGCCAAACTGCTCTTTTATGCGCCCGACGGTCTCCTGAATGTCATATAGTGTGCGTCCGCAGCCTGGGCACGAGATGAACTCCGTGCGGCTGAACCGGGCGCGGGTGGCTTGCAGCAAGATGTCCGCCGCGTTGGCCGCGTCGGCAGTGGCGGCGTTGGGCGCAATGACGCAGATGCCGTCTGCCAGCCCGTCAATAAGAAGCCCACCAAGGTCCGCGGCCATCTCGAGCTGCAGGGCGTCCGCATTGGCCTCCTTCGAGCCGTATGTGGGCACGAAAGGAGCCTCAATGCCTCTATTCGTCAGCTCAAGTGACAAGGCGCGCATCTCAGCCTGTGTGTTCCCGGTCTCGCACACCCCTAAGACTATGACGTCGCTGCGGCGCAGATCCGTGTCGTCATGTGTTATGAGCTCGCTCAGTGAAAGGCGGATAAATATTTGTTGCCCTGTCGCCGTCCCGGCCTCAGGCAGAGACAGTATTTTGCGCTCGCCTGCCGAGGCGTTGCGGGCTGACATGAAGTCTGCGGCCACCGTCCAGTCTTGCTCCGTGGGGGGCTGGCCAAGCGTCATTATCATAGGGGCATTGCCCCCGCCTATGTTGGACACGGCGCGAGACGGCCTCCTCTGATAGGCGAAGGGCGAGTAGCCCGATGTGGACACCTCCCGCACGCCTTGGGCGTCTTGCAGTTTGGCGCAGTGCCTCACGAGGGCTTTGGCCACGGGAATCTCTGCCTCCGGGGCTTCGGTGAGGGACACTCTGATGGTGTCTCCGAGTCCGTCATTTAACAATGCGCCGATGCCTGCGGCAGATTTTATGCGCCCCTCCGCATCGCTGCCTGCCTCCGTCACGCCAAGATGCAACGGGTACACGGCGCCGCGTTGCCTCAGCGTGGCGGCTAAGAGCCTCACGGTCTCGACCATGACGCGCGTGTTGCTGCTCTTGATGCTTATGGCAATGTCATGAAAACCAAGTTCTTCTAATGCGTCAATGTATTCTGTGCAAGATGCCACCATACCTTGTGGCGTGTCTCCATACTTGGCCATTATCCTGTCAGAGAGAGACCCGTGATTCACGCCAATGCGTAGGGCGGTGCCGTGAGCTTTGCAAGCGTCCACCAGTGGGCGCAACTTTTGTAAAATGATGCCGTGCCACTCAGCGTCTGTCATCTTATCGGCATCCTTGCTGAAGCGTTTGGCCTCGCCCGTATAGTTTCCCGGGTTAATCCTCACCGCCTCTACAAGAGCGGCTGCCGTGATGGCCGCATTGGGGTTGAAATGTACATCGGCCACAAGAGGCGCCGTGCACCCCTTGCCCCGCAACTCCTGCGCCACCAGACCTATGCTGCGGGCTTCGCGCTCGCCTTGCGTGGTCAGGCGCACAATCTCGCCGCCCGCCTCCACAATGCGCAAGCATTGCTCCACCGATGCGTATATGTCGTTGGTGTCGGTCGTCGTCATTGACTGCACGCGGATGGGGGCGTCGCCACCCATCGACAGGTTGCCAATGCGGATTGCGGCGGTCTGCTGCCGACTGTATTTGAAAAGCGACGGCGCAAACTGTTTATTGTCAGCTGAACCCATTATGCATGTTTGTATTTGCGCGAAGATAGCTCTTTTTGTAATCAAAAAAACGCCACGCCCTGGACAGGGGCGTGGCGCTCTCGCATTGCTTGGTACTATTTGCTATTTACCTTTATTTCTTGCGGGCCGCATAGCTGATCTTCAGCGCCTGCGCCTTGCGTAGCGCCTGCTTGATGTCAGTTATGGTGCCCATCTGGATGTCGGAGTCGGCTTTGATGGAGACCGTCATCTTGGGACGATCAGACTCCTTCTGCCCCTCGCGCTCCTGAAGAATGTAGTTCTCGATGTCATCGACAGTCGCGAACGAGTCATTCAGCTGGATGCGAGGCTCTGTGCCGTACTTTTTGGCCTGAGCCGGCTTGCCGACATAGATGTAGCTGACGAGCGACTTTTGCTCCAGCTTCGTCACCTCGGTCGCCTCTGGCAGTTTAACCTTTACAATCAGTGTCACCTCCTTCATGTTCGATGCGACCATGAAGAAGAACAGAAGCATGAACACGATGTCAGGAAGCGAAGAGGTGTTGACCTTGAACTGCCCTTTTTTCTTGCTTTTTCTGATGACTGCCATTACTTCTTGTAGTTTTTAGGTTCTGCCTCGGAAATCTTCTGAGGGTAGATTTTCTTGATGGCGCTCTGCTCATCTTCCTCGCAGTCTTCGAAGCTCTTGCCGAACTTTTTCTTCGCCAGCTCGTCGCGCAGCTCGTTGTAGGCCGCCTGAAGCTCGTTCTGAACCTCAAGGTAGGCCTGATATTGGCTGCCGCGGTCGTTCTGGAGAGAAATGATGCCCTTCGACACCATCACTTTGCCGAAGTAGGGGACGTCGGTCTCCGTCTTTTCTGGCATCGTTGGGTCGTTGTACTTGTTCTCAATGAACTCCTTGGCCTTGTTCTTCAGCTGGCTTACGTTCTCCATCCATTCGCCTCTGACGAGCAGCTGGTTTTTGTAGTTCAGCTGCACCGTGAAGACGTTGCGCTCCTTGATGATGGGCGCGTCGGTCTGGTTGGGCGGAGCAATAGGAGGCAACATACGGCCCAGGCCGAAGTCGGAGGTCATAGTTGACGATATGAGGAAGAAGACGAGAAGGAGGAACGCGATGTCCGCAGTGGAGCTCGCGTTGACGTCCGGTGTCTCTTTCTTATTGCCCATAGTTTAAAACTCTTACTAGGTTAACAACACTTGCCTCACCGCCGTTGGCCGGCAACCCGTTCGGGCTGTCAGCTTGCGCGGCTTTCAGCCCTTACTTGAAAAGCTGGTAGATTTCGGTGGCGGCAATCGTGACGATGGTGCCGCCGAGGCTCAAATAGAGGGTGAAGAGGCCGGTGTCTGCAACCTTGAGCCAGTTGCCCTCGTTCTGAGTGCCCTCGTAACCTATGAGGTTGAGAGGGGTGTCGTCACTGAGAGCCCAGAAAATGCCTAAGACGACGACAGCAGCGACAACCGCCACGACGGCCTTAATGAGGCTCTTGGTGTCGGAAGCTGCGGAAATGCACTCGGAGGCGACAGCCAAGACGACGCCCAGGCCAAGCAGTATGCATGTCCAGACAATGGCCATGTCGGTGGCCGAGCCGTCAACTACCGCGTCGGTCGCGGTGTTGGTGAAGCTGGCGATGACGAGCACCACGCCCACGATGAGGGCAATGTACTCGACAATCTTCGATATAAGTTCAATTTTTTTCATCTTCCTGTTATTGTTTTGGCTTAGCTTGTTGGCAATTCGCTCACGCGCGGGGCGACCCCGGACGGGCCGCCATGCCGCGCCTCGCGTCGCGGATTAGTGCTTAGCCTGATACTTGAGGATGATGTCCATCAAGGAGATGGAGGCGTCCTCCATCTTGTTGACGATAGAGTCGATCTTTGCGACGATGTAGTTGTAGAAGAGCTGAAGGCTGACGGCTGCGATAAGACCGAAGATAGTGGTCAAAAGGGCGACCTTGATACCGCCTGCAAGAGCCACGGGGCTCATGTCACCGAGCTGCTGGATGGAGTCGAACGCCTGGATCATACCAACGACGGTGCCCATGAAGCCGAGGGACGGTGCGATGGCGATGAAGAGCGAGATCCAAGAGAGGCCAGACTCCATGCGGCCCATCTGCACGGAACCGTAAGAAGACACTGCCTTCTCGACCATGTCCGGGCCCTCGGCGTAGCGGTCGAGACCCTGATAGAAGATGGACGCGACAGGGCCGCGGGTGTTGCGGCAAACGTCTTTAGCTGCCTCTACGCCACCCTGCTCGAAGGCTGCCTCGACTTTGGAGAGGAGCTTCTTGGTGTTGGTGTTGGCCGCGGTCAGGTAGATGATGCGCTCGATGCAGATGGCAAGGCCGAAGACCATACATGCGAGCACGGGGAGCATCCACTCCACGCCACCCTCGACGAACTTCTCCTTGAGGACCTGATGGAGGCTGGGGGCCTCTTCCGTAGCGACAGCGGCGTCAGACTCGGTGGCGACAGCCTCGGCTGCGGGGGCTGCGGCCTCGGTCTGCTCGGCTGCGGGAGCGGCTGCGCTCTCATCCTGTGCCATGGCGACGGAGCCGAAACTCATCATGCCGAAGACTGCTACGTAGGCAAATAGCTTTTTCATAATCTGTAGTTAATTTGACTTTTTATTAATTTGTTTTGTTTTTGGTTTCCCATTGGCGCGCAATGATTGCACCGCACGCTTTACGAAGCCAAATTACTAATTTTTTACAACATAAGTGTTCCGACATCGGCAAAAAGAGTGGCCACGGGGCTTTTGCGCCCGCCCTTCGTCCTCTCTCTTGAGGTCAACTTTTTTCTTTGTCGTTGAGAAACAATGATTAAGGGCGTATGGGCTCTGGAAAAACTCTTTTTATTACTTTTTTGTTTCTGGTGGGAAGAACAGCCTAAGGGCGTTCTCTGTCGTCTGTTGGGCCACTTCTGCGGGGTCGGCTCCCATCTCTTGGGCCAGCCGCGCCACGACAAGCGGGATGTAAGACGGCTCGTTCCGTTCGCCGCGGTGCGGCGCGGGGGTGAGGTAGGGGGCGTCGGTCTCCGTCAGCACCCTGTCGGCCGGCACGGCCGCGGCCACTTGCGCCACCTTGCTGTTGCGGTAGGTGGATGAGCCGCCGAATCCGAACATCAGTTGCGGCCATTTGCGGCATATCACTTTGGCCTCGTCAACGCTGCCGGCGAAGCAGTGGAGCGAGCCTGCGGGCACGTGGCCGCTCATATGCGATAAGATGTCCATGAGCAGCCATACGGCGTCGCGGCAGTGGACCGACACAGGGAGCGAATGGTCGTAGGCATAGCGCATCTGCCATTCGAACACTTGCTCCTGCTCGGCCTGCCGGCTCTTGTCCCAATGCAGGTCTAGCCCAATTTCGCCGATGCCGACGAACGGGCCGTGTGACTGTGCGTAGTCCATGAGCATCTCGGCCTCTTCCATCGGATTGTCCCCCATTTCAGTGGGGTGGAGGCCGTAGAGGGCGAAGCAGGAGTCGGGGTGCGCCGCGCACGTGGCGGTGACGCGCGGGGCATCGGCCATGTTGCAAGACGGCAGCAGCATCCTGCTCACTCCGGCCTCGGCAGCGCGTCGGGTCACGGCGTCTCGGTCGGTGTCATACGCCTCTTCGTAGATGTGCGTGTGGGTGTCAATCATGCCGCTGTTTTTTTTGGGGGGGCTTATTCGCCACGTGTTGTGTCGTTGCCGTAGTCCATCTCGTCTTCGGCTGCCATGTAGGTGCCGCTTTCCTCAAGCTGCTCATATGCCGTTGGCGAGGTCTGCGGCCGCGGTACAGATGTCTGCTTGCGTCGCCGTGGAGTCAGGGCTTCCCACTCGGCCCGCGCCTCGTCTAGCAGTCGCGCCACTGTCTCTAGTGTGCGCTCGCTGTTGGCGGGTTTCAGTTGGCACTCCCATATCACCATGGTGCGCCAGCCCATTGCTCTAAGCTCGTCGCGCACTCTGGCGTCGCGTTCTTTGTTCCGCGCGAATTTGCGTTGCCAAAACTCGGAGTTTGTGCGCGGGGTGGAGTAGTGGTGGCAGCCCTCATGCTGATGCCAGAAGCACCCGTTGATAAAAATGGCCGTGCGCGACGCCATGACCACCACGTCGGGTTTGCCTGGCAGCGAGGCGTCGTTTTTGCGAAAGCGATAGCCGTGGGACCAAAGCCACTTGCGCACAAGCAACTCCGGTTTGGTGTCTTGCGAGTGTATGGATGCCATCACCTCGCTTACGGTCATTGGCCTTGTTGCCCGTTTTTTTGTCACTTCCTTATTATGGAGATGGACAAGACTCGTATGTCGCGCGCGGGCCGGTCGCCTTTGTCGCCCGTCAGCTCCACGCGAGATATTTTATCCACCACGTCCATTCCATGCGTCACCTCGCCAAAGACCACATAGTCGCCATCGAGGTGCGGGGCTCCGCCCACGGTGGAGTAGGCCTGCCTCTGAGCAGGAGAGAAAACCTTATGCTCCTCACGTCCGATTTTGTCCAGTTCGGCAGATGAGAATTTCCTGCCGCACACCACGTAGAACTGCCCGCCGTCGCATCTGTTCTGCGGGTTGCGGTCGGGCGGTAGTTTCGATGCCGCCACGGCCCCGCGTTTGTGGAAGTGCGTTTGACGGGCCAGCAGGGGCAGTGTGTAGCCGGGGCCTTGCCACCCCACCACATCGCCGGCCTTGGCATATTTGGTGTCCGCCGCGCCCGTCTGGATAAGGAAAGACGGCAGCACCCTGTGCACGAGCAGGCTGTCATAATAATGGTCCGACACCAGTTTTATGAAATTGTCTCGGTATTCGGCCACGTCATTGTAGAGTCGGATGATGAAGTCGCCCATGGTGGTCCGCACCCTGAAGCCGGCCACCCTTGTGTAGCTTATGTATTTTTTGTCAGATTTGAGCCGAAGGTCATATATCTGCGAGTGTTGCGCCGTCTGTCGCGCAGCGAGGCTGTCCAAGTCTTTGGCCCGCACCATTTCCCCGTCTCGTCCGGCCAATGCCCTGAGCCTGCCGTTGTTGTCGAACACTCCGGAGCCGGGGCGCAGGGCGGCCGGCGTTTTGCTTGGCCGCCACGGTAGGCGGAAGATTTGGCCGTCGTAGTTGGCGTCTACGCCAAAAAGGGTGTCGGATGGCAGTGCGGCGCCGACAAGGGTTCGCGCGTGGTTGTTGTTGCGCTTCCCAACGCGCAGCAGCACCACGTCGGTGCGGAAGTCGAAGGCTGTGTAGCCGTAGACGGGATATGTGTCTCGCTTCGTCAGGGTGGTCATCTTGGCACTGTAGGCTCCTTTGACGGCCGAGAACGGGGCGGCCACAATGTCCCCGTCAACGTAGGTGCCGACTGTCTCGCCCACTACCCCGCCAGTGGGGTCGAAGAGGGTGAGTCGCACCTGCGAGGCGGCGTCTTGCGCGTAGAAATTGCGGGTCGTGACCTTATGCGCCCGACCATGCGCCTCGCCGTCACCACCCGAGCAGGAGCAGAGGGTGATGGCGGCGAGGGTTGTGAGTGCCAGTGCCTTATTTATTGGCATAGTACGCCTCGTAATATTTTTCGTATTCGCCGGAGGTGACGCGGTCCATCCACTCTTGGTTGCCGAGGTACCAGCGGACGGTTTTCTCGATGCCCTCCTCGAATTGGAGCGACGGTTTCCACCCCAACTCTCGGCTCAGCTTTGTTGAGTCTATGGCGTAGCGCAGGTCGTGCCCCTTGCGGTCGGTGACGTAGGTTATAAGGCCGTCGCTGTAGCCCTCGGGGTTGCCCAGCAGCCTGTCCACCGTCTTGATGAGGAGCTTGACAATGTCTATGTTCTTCCACTCGTTGAAGCCGCCGATATTATACGTGTCGGCCACCTTGCCCTTGTGAAATATGAGGTCTATGGCGCGGGCGTGGTCCTCAACATAGAGCCAGTCGCGCACGTTCTCGCCCTTACCGTAGACGGGCAGGGGGCGGTGGTGGCGGATGTTGTTGATGAAGAGAGGTATCAGTTTCTCGGGAAACTGATACGGGCCGTAATTGTTGGAGCAGTTGGTCACGATGGTGGGCATCCCATACGTGTCATGAAAAGCCCTGACGAAGTGGTCAGAAGAGGCCTTTGACGCGCTGTATGGGCTGTGTGGCTGATATTTTGTCTCCTCGGTGAAGAGGGTGCCGTCAAATTTCAGGGCTCCATATACCTCGTCGGTGGAGATGTGGTAGAAGCGTTTCCCCTCGAAGCCTTCCGGCTTGCTCTCCCAGTATAGTTTAGCGGCTTGGAGGAGAGACAGTGTGCCCATCACGTTGGTCTTGGCAAAGGCGAAAGGGTCGCGGATGGAGCGGTCCACGTGGCTCTCCGCCGCCAGGTGGATTATGCCGTCGGCATCATATTGGCGGACTATGCCGCAGACGGTGTCGAAGTCGCAGATGTCCGCCTTGACGAACGTGTAGTTGGGCTCGCCCTCAATGTCTTTGAGGTTCTCAAGGTTGCCGGCGTAGGTGAGCTTGTCAAGGTTGATTATGTGGTATTCGGGATATTTTTTTACAAAGAGCCGAACCACGTGGCTACCAATGAAGCCGGCTCCGCCCGTGATTATGAGGTTGCGCTTGAAGTTGCCCATGGTCTATTACATTAGAGTTAGTTCGCGGCGCAAAGTTATGAGTTTTGGGCATAAAAGTCGGGCGGAGTTGGCAGATTATAATATTTTCCCTAAATTTGCACCGCTTTCGGGAGTTTGTGGCTCGCTGAGGGCGGGATTTGGCCTCATAGTTCAAGGGATAGAACGGGAGTTTCCTAAACTCTAAATTTCAGTTCGAGTCTGAGTGAGGCCACCAAAGGCGGTTGAGGTTCGCCGTCAAGCCATCTCTGACAATATGTGTCGGGGGTGGCTTTTGTCGTGTCTTCCCACACGTGTGCGTGCCGCTTGCTGGTTAGAGGCATTTTGGCTAATTTTGGTCCAATGTTTGACATTATTGTAGTAGCGCTTTCGGTTTTTGCCTTTGTGCGCGGCATCCGCCGCGGGCTCATAGGCGAGTTGGCCGGCTTGGTGGCTTTGGCTCTGGGCGTCTATGGCGCGGCGCGTTTCAGCCCTATGACGGAAGGCCTTTTGGCCCCATATCTTGGCGGTTGCCCCACGCGCCTGGTGGCTTTTGGCGTCACCCTGCTGGTCATCGTCGTCGCCGTGTATTTTGTCTCCTCGCTTGCCACGCGCCTTGCGGCCATGGTGGCCCTGTCGCTGCCCAACAGGCTGTTTGGCGGCATCTTTGGCGTTGCCAAGGTGCTGCTGGCCATCAGCTGCGTCATCGGTCTCGCCGACAGGCTTTGGCCGGGGCCTGATGGAATATTCACAGAAGAGGAGAAGAAAGGTATGGTGACGTATAAGTTTGTCGAGGCTTTCTCCGGCTACGCTTTCCCATATATCGACAAAGGTCTTGACGCGATGCGGGAAGCCGCGGGCGAGGGCAAATGAGGGAATCTCTTATGGCCGACACTTTTTTTCTTTTGGCGGATTGCCAAGACGTCACTCGCGCGGGGCTTCGGCATTATATCGACGCGTCGTTTCCAGACTCCGTGTCAGTGGAGGTGCGCAATGAGGCCACTCTCCGTGCGGAGTTGACCAAGAGGCCAGACGCGGTGGTGGTGTTGGACTATACGCTGTTCGACATCCGCAGCGTGGCCGATGTCGTGAACCTGAGGCAGAGATTCCCTCTGAGCCGCTGGGTCTTGTTCTCGACGGAGCTTACGCAAGAGGCCATCCGGACTTTCGCCTCGGAAGACGGCATGAGCATCATGCTCAAAGAGAACTCAGAAGACGAGATAAGGTGCGCGCTGAGGTGCGCCATGCGAGGCGAGAGATTCCTCTGCCATCAGATAACGAACCTGCTCATTGAGGAACGGACGCAGCGAGACAACAGAGCCGGCCTCACGCCCACAGAGGTTGAGATTCTCAAACTCATAGCTAAAGGCAAGAGCGTCAAAGAGATTGCGGCGGAGCGCAACTCCAGCGTTCACACCATAACATCGCACAAGAAAAACATATTCCGGAAGATCGACGTCAACAACGTCTACGAGGCCACTAAATTCGCCCTCCACGCCGGACTGGTGGATCTGATGGAATATTACATATAACTCACAGAGCAAATGACAGACAAGCACTTGGTCATCATGGCCGGAGGCGTAGGCAGCCGATTTTGGCCCATGAGCCGCCCGGAGAACCCCAAGCAGTTCATTGACGTTTTGGGCAAGGGGCGGACGCTGCTTCAGCTCACGGCCGACAGGTTCGGCGATGAGTTCCCGCCCGACCACGTATGGGTCGTCACCTCGGCCAAATACCGAGGCCGCGTGCGAGAGCAGTTGCCAGCCGTGCCGGAAGACAACATCCTCTTGGAACCCTGCATGCGAAACACGGCCCCGTGCATAGCCTACGTCATATGGAAGATGCGCCAAAAATATCCCGACGCTGTGGCCGTTGTCACACCATCAGATCATTTTGTGGCCAAGGTGGACGAGTTCCGCCGCGTGATAAGCCGAGGTGTAGATTTCGTGAGCGGCACCTCAAAAGTCTTGACCTTGGGCATGACGCCCACCAGGCCAGAGACGGGCTATGGCTACATTCAGGGCGGCGAGGCCGTGGCGGATGGCGTCTTGGCCGTAAAGGCGTTCAAGGAGAAACCCTCACTAGACGTGGCGGTCCAGTACCTGGCCGACGGCGGCTATTTCTGGAATTCGGGCCTCTTCCTGTGGGAGGCCAAGACGGCCGAGGCCGCACTGCGCAGGTTTCAGCCAGAGATCGCCGACAAGATGGATCAGATGGTGGCCGATTTTTATACCGAGCGCGAGCAAGTCACGGTGGACAGGTTGTTTCCCGAGTGCCCGAGCATCTCGGTAGATTATGCCGTCATGGAGCCCATGGGCGGGGCCAAGGTGAGCCTGCTTGGGCGGGAGAGCGGCGTGTGCGTGCTCCCTGCCGATTTCGGGTGGTCTGACCTCGGCACGTGGGGGTCGCTCCATAACCAGTTGGAGAAAGATGCCGACGGCAACTCCCAGGCGGGCTCCGGCAACGTCAGCTTTATTGAGAGCCGCGACTGCATTGTCCGCACGTCTAGTGGCATGAACATTGTCCTTCAAGGTCTGGAGGGCTACATCGTGGCCGAAGACAGCGGCACGATCCTCATCTGCAAAAAAAATCAGGAGCAGCGGATAAAGCAGTTTAGTGAGACGCTGAAAAAACATTAAATTTGTGTTTGCTGAATAAATCAACCTTAAACCTTGTCCGCCGCAGGCGGGCGGGGGGGTGCAACGCAAACCGCGTGATATGGAGACATCGGAGAAGCTGAGCGTCAGGGGGCGTTTCGTCAAATCGCTCTTGGCGGCCGGGGTGGTGCTGTTGGCGTGCCTGGCGTATTACATATCGGTCTACGTATACTACAACGTGGCCTACTCGTCGCCTATGTCGTTGCTCTTCAGCCGCGACATGCTTCTGACGTTCCTGCTTATTGCCATAATCTGGGCCACGACAGAGACATCACTGAAACTCAACGAGGTGTATCGCAGCCGGCCATACAGCTACATCCTCATACTCCACGTCATAGAGAACATTGTTGGCGTCTCCGTCTTATTGCTCTGCATGGTCATCTTTGGCTTGCCGAACTACGGGCGCATGGTGTTGGCGCTTTTCTGCGTGCTCTCCATCATATTCTCCTTCTCGGCCAAGATGCTGTTTTATCACGTCTTGCGAGTCATGAGGCGCGGCGGGCGGAACATGAGGAACGTCCTTTTCGTCTGCGACAAGAGTGGAGAGCGGCTGTTGGCCCTCATCAACCGTCACTACGAGTGGGGTTATAAGATTGTGGGAGTTATCGGTGACGGCTACATTGTTGGCAAGCTTCAAGGCCGGTTCCCGGTCTACCCGTTGGAGTCGGCGGATATAGACTCCATCCTGTCGCAAAAGATAGACGAACTAATCTACGCCCGCGACAATGTAAACTCTCAAGACATAGTTCGCCTGCTTGATGTGTGTTCTGACTTTGGCATCACCTTCCGCCTCTACTCCACATTCCTCAACAGGGTCTCAAGCTCCGCCTATGTGCGATATTTTGACACAAATGCCGTCCTCACCATCTCCAACATGCCCTCCAACTATGTCGGGCTGCTGGTCAAGAGGCTCATAGACATTGTGCTGTCTCTCTGCGTCATACTGATAGGGTTGCCCTTCTTCCTCATAATAGCCCTTCTCATAAAGATAGACAGCCCGGGGCCGGTGTTCTTCAAGCAGAAGCGGTCCGGCCTGCGCGGGCGTGTCTTTGAGGTGTTCAAGTTCAGGACCATGGTGGTCAACGCGGAGCAGCTCAAGAAAGAGCTGATGGACAAAAACGAGATGACGGGCCCGGTGTTCAAGATGACCAACGACCCGCGCATCACCCGCATGGGGCGCATCCTTCGCAAGACGGGCATAGACGAGTTCCCGCAGTTCCTCAACGTCTTCATCGGAGACATGAGCATCGTGGGGCCGCGGCCGCCGCTGCCGTCAGAAGTGGCTCAGTATGAGAGGTGGCAGATGAGAAGGCTGGCAATGAAGCCGGGCATCACCTGCATTTGGCAGGTGGCTCCGAACCGAAACTCCATCACCTTTGATGATTGGATGAAGATGGACATGGAGTACATAGACAACTGGTCGCTCACGCTCGATTTTGTGCTCATGTTCAAGACGGCCGCCACCATATTGCGCGCCGATGGCAAGTGACAAGACTACAGACAAGCACCTGATGCCCAACAAGAAAAAGAACAAGACATACATCATTGCGCTGTGCGCCATCGCCCTGGTGGCGGGTGGCGCATATGCCGTTCTCACGGCTCTGAGGCCCACAGTGCCTGACGAGAAGAAGATGGCGCGGGTCTTGGCCGACATCTATACGGCCGATGCCGTGCTGCGGGAGTATATGCCTCACGGGTCGAAAGACAAGACCATTGAGGAGACCTACCACAGCATTTTTGAGCATTACGGCCTCACCAAAGCCTCTTATGACTCGGCCGTGGCCTACTACTCGCGGAGGCCCAAGAAAATGTCTTCGGTCTACGAGCGCGCCGTGGCCATCCTCTCTGAGAGAGAGGCTAAGGTGAAGGCCGTGGCCGACCGCGCCGACTCCACAGCCAGGGCCGTGGAAGCTCAAAACGACTCGCTGACCAGTCAACTGCTCGGCTCGCGGGCCTTGACCATCGCCCTGCCGTTGGCAGACAAGAAAGACACCTTGCGGAAACTCCTGAAGCCCACGCCGCGAAAATATGAGCGGGTGGAGATGTCATTTGACCTGGACAGCCTGGCGGGTGGCCATATCAACGTCAAAGAGAGATATACGGTCACCAAATCCGTCGAGACGTCTCCCGCCGCCTACGTCCGCATAGTGGTGTCTTATGCCGACACCACCGAGACGCGAGACTCCGTGAGGCTAGACGCCCACAGGCGGGTGACCCAACGCGAGGCGGAGCTTGTGGCAAACCTCAAGGACAGCGTGGCGGCAATAAGGGCTGACGTGACCTTTTTCGAGGCCCCGGACCTGAAAGATATGGCTGTCTTGCTCCGCGAGATGCGAGTGTATTACAAACCCTACGATGTGGTAGACACCACCGACTATGATAATCTGCTGCCATCTCTGTTTGCTTACTGACGGCTCTTGGGGGCGTTTCCCCATTGCCGAATTAGATGAGGGCGGCGTGATCCGCAGCCTGCGCCTGTGTCCTGACGGCCCCGAAGAGATTGGCGGAATGACGTTCGTTGGCGGCGTGATGCTGTGCGGCGTGGCGGACAATGTGTCGGATGCCGAGGTCAAGGGTCGAGCCGACTTCGCGAGCCAATTTGGCGGTAATGGCGTGGGGGTGGGGCGCGGGCCTGTCTGCGTCATGCGGGGGGCGGATCTCAACACATTTTGTGGCACGTTCTGGAAACAGACTCGCTTTTGAACAGGCGCCGCAGCAACGTCTATAACACTGGCTTACGCAATCTTTAGTCTATTAATGAAAAAAGAAAGTATAGTCTTGCGCTTGTGGCGGGCTGTGCCGGCCAGATGGTTGGCCGCCCCTCTCATTCTCGCCATCGTCGCGGCTTGCTCCACCAAACATAACACGTGGCTAAGCCGTGGCTATCAAAGGTTGTCGTCGCACTACAACGTGTATTTCAACGGCCGGACGGCCTTTGACGAAGGCATTGACAAAATCAGGGACGGCTACCAAAACGACTACAGCCGCGTGCTGCCCGTCTACGAGTTCGCCGATCCTCAAGCGGCCTTGTCTGGGCAGGCCGACATGGAGACAGCCCTGAAAAAGGCGCATAAACTCATACAGCTTCACTCCATAACGGTTAAACCCACGCGGCGAGACGGCTCGCTGACCGATGACGAGAAGCGGTTCCGCGCCAAAGAGGAATTCAACCCCTACGTCCCCATGGGCTACCTGCTCATGGGAATGGCCAACGTGGTGATACATGAGGAACGCGAGGCCATCGAGACGTTTGACTACCTCTCTCGCAAACATGAGGGCGAAGCCCCAACTTATGAGGCTAAGATTTGGACTTCAATAGCGTATGTGCAGCTAGGTCAATATAACAGCGCACTGGCCGCGCTCCGCGGCTATGATATGGATGGCGTGGCCCCCGCGGCCTTGTATTCAGAATATCAAGCTGCCCGCGCCAACATACACATTGCTCAGGGGCAATATGCCGAGGCCATCCCATATATGGAACGAGCCGCCGCCGAGACCAAGGAGCGGCATTGCCGCGACCGATACGCCTACATCTTGGCGCAGCTCTACCGCGAGGTTGGGGAAAGCGCAAAAGCCGCACCCATCTTCCTGAGCCTCTCGCGCTCCATGGGCAATTATGACATGGCCTTTGCCGCCAAGCTAGATCTCGCCACAGTGGCCTCTTCGGCCGAGGAACTCCAGAAGGCAGAGAAGGCGTTGCGCAAGATGGCAAAAGACCCCAAGAACACCGAGCGGCTTGACCAGGTGTATTATGCCATAGGCCACCTGGAACTGAACAAAGGAAACAGGCAAGAGGCCAAGGCCGCCCTTGTGAAATCAGTTAAGGCCTCGGTGACGAACGACAACCAGAAGGGCCTGTCATTCCTCTCGCTAGCCGACATATATCAAGCGGAGCCGGAATATATCGAGGCGTCGGAGTCGTTAGACAGCGCCGCAGCGTTCCTCTCCGCAGCAAACGCCCGTAAGGCCGAGGCACTCCGTCGCTCCGAAAGGCTCGCCCCATTGGCAAAGGAATTGCGCACCATCAGAGACAACGACTCCACGCTGGCCTTGGCGCGTATGGACGCCAAGAGCCGCAATGCCATATTAGAGCGAATGGCAAAAGAGCATAACGACCGCCTAGACGCCGAGCAAGAGGCCCGCGAGGCCGAAGAGGCAAACGCCATGAGCCAAAGCGACTACTATCAGGTGACACAGAACATGCGCACAAGCGGGCAACAGGCCTCATGGTACTTCTACAACAACCAACTTGTGACGGCCGGCAAAGCCACGTTCCGCTCCCGATGGGGTAACCGCAAGAACGAGGACAACTGGCGGCGCGCCGACAAGACGAGCAACGCTTTTGACGCGGCGGATGAGAACCCCGACGCCGAAGCCACGGCCGAGGTGAAAGAGGCCATTGCCACCGCTGCGGACCCTGCGAAACAGCGATGGACGAAAGAGAGCCTGGAGCAAGGGCTGCCACTGACGGCCGAGGCGCAAGCTGAGAATGAGAGGCAGACGGCGGAGGCTCTGATTCGCAGCGCCTCAATACTCTATGACGACCTTGCGGACTATGACCGATGCGTGGATCAGCTGGAGGAATATTTGCGTCGTTTCGGCGGCGGGGACAGCGAATATGACGCCCTGGCGTTGCTCCATTTCGCGCAAGGCAGGCAAGGAGACGCGGCGGGTCAGAGAAACACTGACAAGACGATTGCTCAAAAATATCCTGAGAGCATGCTAGCCCGCAGCTTGGCAGACCCGTCATATATGGGCTCGCTCGCCGCGGCGCATGACGAGAGCGAGGCTCGCTACCGCGAGACATATGCCGCATACCTGGCATCTGACTACGCGCGGGCGCGGCAGTTGGCCACCCAGGCCCTCGCCTCGGACGGTGTAGGCGGCTTGCGCCCGCAATATCTGCTGGTGCGAGCCATGGCGGAGGCTAAGCAAGGCGACGCCGAGGCCATGAGGGCCGATTTGACCGAGATTGTCTCCTCTCACCCCGCCACGCCGCAAGACACACTGGCCGAGAGCCTGTTGGCTTTGCTAGACAAAGGCATGGCGCCAGTTCGTCACACGGCCTACGACTCCCCGCTCAGCAGACAGTGGCAGGCCGAGGCCGAAGCGCCAACGCCAGAGAGGGTGGCCTATGCCTATGAGCCAGACTCCGCACACGTGGTCTTGTGCGTCATAGACCCGGGGAGACAGAAAGACGCCCTCTTTGCCATTGCGGACTACAACTTCACAAACTACATCTTGACGGACTATGACATTGCCATGCTCCACCTGCCAAACGGTCGTGACGCGGTGATCTTGTCGCCATTCAAAGACAGGAAAGAGGCCGAGGTCTACCTATACGAGCTGCGTGAGCAGCCATTTTGGAAAAAACTTACCGAGTCGGCCATCCCGCAGATATTCATGATGAGCAAGGACAACCTCAGGCTTTGCGCCTTGTCGGGGATAGATGAGGCATTTTTGCAGTTTATGGGACAGAATTACGGCCTGGGGCCAAAAAGAGAGTGAGATATGCCAGCGAAAAGAATATTATGGGCCGATGACGAGATAGACATCCTAAAGCCGCACGTCATGGCTCTTCAGGCCAAAGGGTTCGACGTAGTCAGCGTGACTAACGGAGACGACGCGTTGGCTGAATTTGACGCCCAGGAGTTCGACCTTGTGCTGCTCGACGAGAACATGCCTGGCAAAAGTGGCATAGACGTCTTGCGGCAGATGAAGCAGAAGCGAGACTCGGTGCCAATGGTGATGGTCACTAAAAACGAGAAGGCGGACACCATGGACTCCGCGCTAGGCGCCCAAGTGGATGACTTTCTCGTAAAACCGGTAAACATCAGCCAACTGTTGGCGTGCGTGACTAAAGTGTTTCGTCAGAAAGAGTTGGTGGAGCAGAGCCGTAGGGCAGAATTTCTGGGCAACTATCAGACGCTGACTGCGCAGATGTCGGAGTGCGCGAGCTTTAAAGATTGGACGGAACTATATCATCGTCTGGTGGGTTGGGAACTGAAACTGCCCGAGGAGTTTGTGCCGATGCTTTTGCAGCTCAAGGCCGATGCCAACGCGCAGTTCTCAAAATTCATAATGCGGAACTATATGTCTTGGTTCTCCGGGCCAAGTGGTGGAGAAACGCCACTCTTCTCGCATAGGATTATGAGCGAGGTGGTTAAACCGGCCATTGTGGCGGGAGATAAAGTGGCGCTGGTGGTAATAGACAACTTCCGTATGGACCAGTGGGAGGTGTTGCGGCCCATATTGGAGGAAGATTTTGTGATAAAGACCCAGGCCTATTGCTCAATATTGCCAACCTCCACGCAATATTCCAGAAATGCCATATTCTCCGGCCTGTTGCCGGCAGACATCAAAAAGATGCACCCCGACTACTGGGTGGAGAGTGATGACGATGAGGAAAGCCGCAACAACAACGAGCGCGAGCTTCTAGACGACTATTTCAAGAGGCAGCGCATGGCGGTGGATAACTCATATTATAAGGTAGGGTCCAACCAGAGCGGAGAGGAGTACATCAGTGGTTTTGGCGGGAGCAAACGGCACCGGGGGTACAAGAATAATCAACTGAACGCCTTGGTGTTCAGCTTTGTCGATGTCTTGTCTCACGCTCGCACGAGCAGTCACACGCTTCAAGACCTCATCCCCAACGACGCGGCCTACCGTTCTGTCACACGCTCATGGTTCCTCCACGGCATGATGCACCGAATCTTGCTGTTGCTCAAGGACAACGGCTTCAAGATTATCATGACGACCGACCATGGCTCCATCCGCGTCGGGGAGCCGGTAGACATCTCAGGCCCGCGAGACATAAACCACAACCTCCGCTTCAAGTTCGGCAAGTCTTTGGCCTACGACTCCAAGAGAGTGTTTGAAATAAATGGCGTGAAAGATTTGGAGGCGGTCGGGTTGCCGGCATCCAACATCACCTCCCAATATGTCTTTGCAATAAACGACGACTATTTCGTATATAAGAATAACCGCAGCGAATATGTTGACAAATTCTCAGACTCGTTTCAGCATGGCGGCATATCTATGGAGGAGATGATTTTGCCCCTCGCCACACTCACGCCTCGCCGCTAAAGGCGGGCGCGGAGGACGGGGCGATGACGAGCGTGACGCGCAATCCCCGAGAAATGCGCGGGACATAATAAAAAAGGATCGATGTCATCAGCGACACCGACCCACATCATCAAAAATATACCACAAAAAATCAACCTACTAGTTTGCCTTAATAGCCAGTCCGCATTTTGCGCCGCGTCACCCTTATTGGCATTGCGCCGCATCGCTATCCTGACAGTGCAAAGGTAGCATATAAGGAAATAAGAGGTGTACGAAAATCTTTATAATTGATAGCCAAAATCGTTTCTCATAGGTGCGGTAGATTGACATAATGGGGGAGGTTTTGCCATATGTTTGACGATTAGTCTAATATAGCTAATTTGTAAATCGCAGATATATAGTGTGATACAAAACAGTTGAGCTGATTGGAGTGGCTGCGTGGCACCAGTGCCGCTCGAACGGGGAGCGGCGGGCAGTGGTGGACAGGAATCCACGCGCATCTTGGGCAGAGGCCCAGGGCGCACGTTTGTTGAAAATATGGGGCATCTTGTGGGGCGTGAGCCGTTTTTTGCATAAGAATTGGCGTGGCGGGCGACGCCGTTTGAGCTATGCAAAAATAAATCTTTACATTTGCATCTTGAAAGGGCTTGGCTATGGGCCAGGCTTGGCGCGAGGCGCCTGCAACGCGACTTGCGCCGCGCACACTGAAAACAACTAAGGAGGCTCGCACGTGCGCAGAATTTGATGCGGCATGGCGGCCTAAGCAAAACACGTTACAATAAAACAATGAAGAAATTGCTGGTAGCGCTGTCCCTCTTATGCGCTTTTGCGCTGGAGACTGTGGCGCAGACTGAATTCCATTGGGGCTTTAAGGGCGGCCTGAACTTCACCACATACGACAGCGATGCCGACGACATCCAGGCTCGCATGGGTCAGTGGGGCGTCCTCTGCCGTTGGAACATAGGAGACCATTTCGCCATCCAGCCGGAGCTCTTCTATGCGCGCATGGGAGTCCGCTCGCTCAAGAAACTTCTCAAGGCGGCGCCCGCGCACGACTCTTTCAGCACAGAAGGCTCGCTGCAAAATGAGTGGTTCCGCATCATGCTGCTGACGGACAACGTTCAGCTCCCGATCATATTCAAATATTATTTGCCTGTCGACGTCTTCGGCGGCAAGGGGCTTAATGTCCATGCCGGCCCGCTCTTCAGCCAAAGGTTCGATTACAAGATCTCCACGCCCAACCCGGAGGGCTTCCTTCAAGACCCCCTACTCTCTGGCAACGGCTCCATACAGTATAATGCCGACGGCAGCATAACGCGCCGCTACGACAACGACCTGCGCAACTTCGCCCGCTCAATGAATCAATTCACGATTCACGCCGTGTGGGGCGTCGGCTACGACTCTCCCTCCGGCATTGGCGTAGACATCCGTTGCCAAATGGGCATCACGCCCGTCTGGAACAGCAGCAAGAACCACGTCTACAACTCCAATTCCCATGACCGAGTGTGGGCCCTGTGCTTCAACTACACATTCTAAGCAAAGAGACATAAACCACCTGTTGACGAGGAGGCGCGGCATTCACTTGCGGCGCTTCCTTTCGTCATTGTAATATCAAACAGACACAAAAGACATTATGGGACTTCAATGTGGCATCGTCGGCCTGCCCAACGTGGGCAAATCGACACTTTTCAACTGCCTCTCCAACGCCAAGGCACAGTCGGCCAACTTCCCTTTCTGCACCATCGAGCCAAACGTGGGCGTAATAACAGTGCCGGACAGCCGCTTGGAGGTCCTCAATGAGATAGAGCACCCCGCCCAGGTGATCCCGACAACCGTGGAGATTGTTGACATCGCCGGCCTGGTCAAGGGAGCCAGCAAAGGTGAGGGACTGGGCAACAAGTTCTTGGCAAACATCAGGGAGACCGACGCCATTATCCACGTCTTGCGCTGCTTTGAAGACGACAACATAACCCACGTAGACGGCTCCGTAGACCCGGTCCGCGACAAGGAAGTGATTGACACCGAGCTGCAGATAAAAGACCTTGAGACGGTGGAGGCTCGCATTGCCAAATGTGAGAAGCAGGCCATATCCGGCAAAGACGCCGACGCCAAGAAAATGCTGGACTTGCTCTTGCGATACAAGGCCGCGCTGCTGGAGGGGCAGAACGTCCGCTCCGTGGAACTGACGGAGGCCGAGCAGAAACTGGACAAAGAGCTGTTTATGCTCACGCGCAAGCCCGTCATATATGTCTGCAACGTAGATGAGAAGAGCATCAAGACCGGCAACAAATTTGTTGACGCGGTAAAAGAGAAAGTGAAGGACGAGGGCGCGCAAGTGCTTGTCATCGCGGCTCAGACAGAGAGCGAGATAGCGGAGCTGGAGACGTATGAGGAACGCAAGATGTTCCTTGACGACCTTGGGCTCGAAGAGAGCGGCGTGGCCAAGCTCATCCGCGCGGCATACTCAATACTCAATCTCCGCACATTCTTTACCGTTGGCCCCAAAGAGGTGCGCGCCTGGACGTTCCACGCTGGCGACAAAGCCCCGCAGGCCGCAGGCATCATACACACCGACTTCGAGAAAGGCTTCATCAGGGCCGAGGTCATAAAATATGAAGACTTCGTGAGCCTCAAGTCTGAAGCCGCGTGCCGCGAGGCCGGTAAGCTTGGGATCGAGGGCAAAGACTATGAGGTCCAGGACGGGGACATAATGCACTTCCGTTTCAACGTCTAGAACAAACAAAAAACAAACCTCACTATGGGCGTAACTGTTAAACCATCAATACCCAAAGGCACGCGAGACTTCGGCCCTGCCGAGATGACGCGGCGCAACTACATATTCGACACCATACGGAAGGTCTTCCGTCGCTATGGCTATCAGCCCATTGAGACGCCCGCCATGGAGAATCTCTCAACCCTCCTAGGCAAGTATGGAGACGAGGGTGACAAGCTGCTCTTCAAGATTCTCAACTCAGGCGACTTCCTTTCCGCCGCCGGCGGGCCGCTGCCCGCGAACTCAGACAAGGCCGCCCTCAAAATCTCCGAGAAGGGCCTGCGCTACGACCTCACAGTGCCCTTCGCGCGCTACGTGGTTCAGCACCAAGGGGAGCTGACGTTCCCGTTCAAGCGGTTCCAAATCCAGCCCGTGTGGAGGGCCGATCGCCCGCAGAAAGGCCGCTACCGCGAGTTCTATCAGTGCGACGTTGACGTGGTAGGCACCAACTCTCTCCTTTGCGAGGTGGAGCTTGTGCAGATCGCGGCCGACGTGTTCAAGGCCTTGGGCATCAACGTCTGCCTCAAAATAAACAACCGCAAGATTCTCGCGGGGATGGCCGAGGCCATTGGCGCTCCGGACAAGATGACGGACATCACCGTGGCCATTGACAAACTTGACAAGATTGGCGTGGACAACGTCAACGAGGAGTTGCGTTCCGGCGGCCTGACGGACGAGCAGGTGGCGGCGTTGCAGCCCATCTTGGGGCTCGCGGGCACCAAGGAGGAGAAACTCGAGGGGCTGGGACGAATCTTGACAAGCGAGGTGGGCAAAAAGGGCATCGAGGAGGTCAAGACACTCTTCGGCTACATTGACGCCCTAGGCGTCGGCATAAAGACCGAGCTAGACCTCACCCTGGCGCGCGGCTTGAACTATTACACCGGCGCAATCTTCGAGGTCAAGGCCATAGACACGGAGATTGGCTCAATATCTGGCGGCGGACGATATGACAACCTCACGGGCATCTTTGGCCTTGAGGGCCTTTCTGGCGTGGGCATCTCATTCGGAGCCGACCGAATATATGATGTCATGACGCGGCTGGACCTTTTCCCAAGCGAGGCTAACGCGGCCACCGACGTCCTTGTCGCTAACTTCGGCGGCGAGGATGAGCTGTATAGCCTGCGGGTGTTGGCAAAATTGCGCGAGGCCGGCCTGTCTGGCGAGATATACCCCGAGGCCGCCAAGATGAAGAAGCAAATGGGCTACGCCGACAAGCGCGGCGTGCGCTTCGTGGTGCTTTGCGGCGAGACCGAGAGACAAAGCAACACCCTCACGGTGAGAGATATGGCCAAGGGAGAGCAGAAAACACTATCGTTGGGCGAGGCCGTGGCCCTCATCAAGGGCTAGGCCCGTCTGGGGAGTTATGAAAAACACGGCGGCTGGCATTTTTATGCCGGACGCCGTGTTTTTATCCCTCCGCCTATTGCTTTTTTGGCGATAGTTTTTCATATTTGCATTGTCCAAAACAAAACGATGAATGTGTAGTATTAACAACATATGGTGGTGGCGCGTATCTTACTTTCAATCCCGGAGGTAAGCGCTAGCGTGTGTCCCCAAGAGATACAGAGCCTTGTCGAAAACTCCGGCAAGGCTCTTTCTTTTTTAGTAGCCGGGGTTGATTGCTCGGGCGCATATGGCAACAGAAATCAAAGGAAAAAAACATAATGGCGACATTTAAATATAAGGTTGAGACAGAGAGCAAACTCGGAGACGTATACACGCCCGTGGGAATGTATATGCGCCTTCGAGACCTCTATCCGCAGAGCATACTCATGGAGTGTTCCGACTACCATGGGGGAGACAACGCCCGCTCATTCATTGGCGTGGAGCCCATGGCGCAAGTGTCTGTGAGCCATGGCGTGGCCAGATGCGAATTTCCCAACGGAGAGCATGAGGAGAGGGCGGTGGACGCCACATTCTCCGTGGCCGACGCCATAAACGGCTTCCTTGGCTCATTCCAAATCGAGGGCGCTGGTCACGCCGGCCTCTTCGGCTACACCACGTTCAACGCCGTGAGATATTTTGAGGGAATAAACGTGAAGGATGAGAAATATCCGAGCCACGACGCCCCGGACATTCTATACATCCTCTTCAAGACCATTGTGGAGCTTGACCATTACAACAACCTGCTGCGTCTGGTGACCTTGGTGCCAGACGGGGCGACGACCGACCATAGCCTCAGGGATGTGGCGAACGCCTTACGCCGCACCGACGTACGGCCCTACGACTTTCATCCTGTTGGGGAGACCACGAGCACACTGACAGACGAGCAGCACAAAGCAAACATCCGCAAGGGCATAGCCCACTGCCTGCGAGGAGATGTGTTTCAGATTGTCTTGTCTAGGCGTTTCGTGCAAAAATATGAGGGGGACGACTTTAAACTCTATCGAGCGTTGAGGAGCATAAACCCGTCGCCATACCTCTTCTATATGGACATGGGCGGCTTCCGCATCTTTGGCTCATCGCCCGAGACCCATTGCCGCATCGACGGCCGCACCCGCCGGGCGTATATCGACCCCATAGCCGGCACGACCCGGAGGACCGGCGACGCGGAGCAAGATGCCAAGAATGCCCAATATCTACGCAACGACCCCAAAGAGAACGCCGAGCATGTGATGCTGGTGGACCTTGCTCGCAACGACTTGAGCCGCAACTGCCACGACGTGAAAGTGGATTTTTACAAAGACATGCAGTATTACAGCCACGTCATCCACCTTGTAAGCCGCGTCAGCGGCACGTTAGACAGCGGAGCTGACCCCGTCAAGGCCTTCATTGACACTTTCCCCGCAGGCACGCTCTCCGGCGCCCCAAAAGTGAGGGCCATGCAGCTCATAAGCGAGATTGAGCCGCACAACAGGGGCGCCTATGGCGGGTGCGTGGGCAGCATAGGCTTTGACGGGTCGCTAAATCAGGCCATAACCATACGCACCTTCGTGAGCCGCAATAACGAGCTGTGGTTTCAGGCCGGAGGCGGCATCGTGGCCAAGAGCAATGAGGACTATGAGCTCCAGGAGGTCAACAACAAGCTGGGGGCTCTGCGCAAGGCCATCTTCTTGGCCGAGAAAATGTAAAGCCCCCTTTTGAAAAAAAATATCGCAAGACAATGAAGACTGTCATCATAGACAACTACGACTCCTTCACCTACAATCTCTCCCACCTCATCAAGCAATTGGGGGCCGATGTGACGGTGTTGCGCAATGACAAATTTGAGCTAGGCGACCTCAAGCCATTTGACAAAATAGTACTCTCGCCAGGCCCGGGCATCCCGTCTGAGGCGGGTCTGCTGCTCGACGTCATCAAGGCCTACGCCGGACAAAAGCCCATGCTTGGCGTGTGCCTTGGCCATCAGGCCATTGGGGAGTTTTTCGGGGGGAGGCTGACAAACCTTAGCGATGTGTTCCACGGGGTGCAGACCCCGGCGACGATTGTGGCGGACGACCGCCTGTTCGAAGGGCTTCCCAAAGAGATTCCCGTTGGCCGATACCACTCGTGGGTGGTGGACAGGGAGGGCTTGCCAGACTGCCTCGAAGTCACGGCCGTCAGCCCCGAAGGGCAGATTATGGCCCTGCGGCACAGGCAGATGGACATTCACGGCATCCAGTTTCACCCAGAGAGTGTGCTGACCCCCGACGGGGCTGCCATTGTGGGCAATTGGCTCAAAGCATAAGCAAAAGACAACGCGAAAAAACAAAGGCAATGAAAGAGATATTAAAACGCCTGGTGGCCGGAGAGAGTCTGACGGCGGAGGAGACGGAGCAAATCCTGATCAACATAACGCGAGAGGCCTATCCGCAGGAGCAGGTCACCGCCTTCATCATGGCGTTGCAGATGAGGGGCATAACGGTAGACGAGTTGCTCGGGCTAAGGGCCGGGATGCTGAAAACGGGAGTGCCCGTAGACTTTGACGAGTTCCACCCGATAGACATAGTCGGGACTGGCGGCGATGGAAAGAACACCTTCAACATCTCCACCTGCTCTTGTTTCGTAGTGGCCGGGGCGGGATTCAAAGTGGCCAAGCATGGCAACTATGCCGCCACGTCGGTCAGCGGCGCATCCGACGTCATTGAGGGCCACGGTGTCAAGTTTACTGCCGACCAGGACAAGCTGCGCCGCAGCATAGACCAATGCGGCATAGCCTATCTCCACGCTCCGCTATTCGCCAAAGCCATGAGGTTTGTAGGGGGAATCCGCAAGGCCCTCCAGATTCCCACATGTTTCAACCTCCTTGGCCCCATTGTCAACCCTTGCCGCCCGGCCTATCAGCTGCTGGGTGTGGCCAACCTCAACCAGATGAGGCTCTACAACAGCGTCTACCAGAAGCTGGGCATAGGCTACTGCATCGTAAACAGCCTCGACGGCTATGACGAGATCTCTCTCACGGGCAACTTCAAGGCCCAGTCCAGGGCCATGGAGAGGATCTTCTCTCCGCAAGACCTCGGCTTGGAGGCCGTGGCTCCGGACGAGATATGCGGAGGGGCGGGGCAGACGCGCGAAGACGCCATGCGGGTGTTCGACTCGGTGCTCGACGGCACGTCTAGCCGCGGACAGCGAGACGTGGTGCTGGCCAACTCCGCGTTCGCCATCCATGCCATTGAGCCGCAGAGGTCTATAGAAGAGTGCGTGGCTATGGCCCGTGAGTCTATCGACAGCAAGAACGCGCTCCAGACGCTCAAAAAATTCGTAGAGCTTAACTCATAGCATGGGCAACTACCTGGAAAAAATTGTGGTCCGCAAGCGGGAGGAGGTGGCGGCGGCCAAAGAGGCGGTGAGCCGCGCCGACATGCTCGCCATGGTGGCCGACGCCCCGTCGCCTCTGCCATTCTCAAGGAGCATTGTGGAGCGCAACGGCATCATTGCCGAGTTTAAGAGACGCTCACCATCGAAAGGCGAGATACACCGTGGTGCCATATCGCCGCGAGATGTTGTCCAGGCCTATGGGCGGGCTGGCGTGAGCGCCATATCTTGCCTCACAGACGGGGACTTCTTTGGCGGTTCTCTGGCCGATTTGCGCGAGGCCACCTCGGTGGCTGAAGTGCCAGTGCTGCGCAAAGAGTTTGTCATAGACGAGTTTCAAGTGCTGGAGGCCAGGGCCCACGGGGCTTCCGCCATTTTGCTCATCGCCGCCATCCTCTCGCAGGATGCCGCACGCCACTTGGCCCTAGTGGCCAAACAACTGGGTATGGAGGTGCTGATGGAGCTGCATGGTGAGGATGAGGTGGGCTACATCTCCGAGGGGGTGACGGTGGCTGGGATAAACAACCGCGACTTGCGGACGTTCAATGTAGATTTGGATCATTCCATCAGAGTGGCCCATATGTTGCCAGACGGTCTCCCGCGCATCTCTGAGAGCGGAATAGGCGGCGTGGACGACATGGTGAGGCTGCGTCGCGCGGGGTTTGACGGTTTCTTGATCGGTGAGTGCTTCATGCGCGAGGCCGACCCGGGAATGGCCTGCCAAAGGCTGTGCGATGACTATGCCAAAGCCTTGACGGCAAAATGATTAAGAATTTAAGAGACAAAATGGAGAGGAAAGTAAAGATAAAGATATGCGGCATGACGAACATAGACAACATCAGCCGCATATTGTTTCTGGAGCCGGATTACCTGGGCTTCATATTCCACCCGGCCTCGCCGCGCTACGTGGTGGGCAAGCTGAATCCCGAGATGCTGTCAATCATCCCGCCATCGGTCAAGCGGACTGGCGTTTTTGTGAATGCCTCAGAGATGGAGGTGCGCGATGCCATTCAGACCTACGGGCTTGCGGCTGTCCAGCTCCATGGCAACGAGAAGCCGCGCCTTTGCGCGCGCGTCCGAGATCTCGGAGTTGAGGTGATCAAGGTCTTTCACATTGAAGACAGCCACGATTTCGAAAGTGTGTGGGACTATACCGAGGTTGTTGACTATTACCTTTTCGACACCAAGTCACCGGCCTATGGCGGTGCCGGCCGACAGTTTGACTGGCAGCTCATCCTCCGCCAGCCGCTGCGAATGCCGTGGATATTGTCTGGCGGCATTGGGCCAGAGAACATTGTCGAAGCCTCGCAGAGCGGGGCTTCCGTCATCGACCTCAACAGCCGCTTCGAGACGAGTCCCGGCATAAAGGACTACGATCTGCTCAGCCAAGCCTTGGCCAAGATAGAGTAGGCGCAAACGAGAGAAAAATAAAAAACGGAAAATAATCTCTATAATGTCAAAATATCAAGTATCGGAAAGTGGCCACTATGGCCGCTTTGGCGGGGCGTGGGTCCCGGAGATGCTCTACCCTAATGTGGAGAACTTGAGGCGCAACTACCTCAAGATTTTGGAGTCGGAAGAGTTTAAAGGCCAATATTTCAGCCTGTTGAAGGATTATGTGGGCCGTCCGACGCCGCTCACCCACGCAGAGAACCTCTCCTCCGTCTTTTGCACCAACGTATTCCTCAAGCGCGAAGACTTGGCGCACACGGGCGCGCACAAGATCAACAATGCCATTGGCCAAGTGATAATGGCCAAGATGATGGGCAAAACCCGCATAATTGCCGAGACCGGGGCTGGCCAACACGGCGTGGCCACGGCCACGGCGTGCGCCCTGCTGGGGGTTAAGTGCCAGGTGTATATGGGTGCTCTGGACATAAAGAGGCAGGCCCCCAACGTGGCCCGCATGAAGATGCTGGGCGCAGAGGTGGTGCCGGCCGTGAGTGGCAACTGCACGCTTAAAGATGCTACGAATGAGGCTCTGCGCGACTGGATCTCCAACCCCGAAGACACATTTTACGTAATCGGCTCCGTGGTGGGCCCGCACCCATACCCCGACCTTGTGGCCCGCCTTCAAAGCATAATAAGCCAAGAGACGAAGAGGCAAGTAAGGGAGCAGACGGGGAAAGAGTTGCCAGACTACGTCATAGCCTGCATTGGCGGTGGCAGCAACGCGGCGGGGTCTTTTTATCATTTTTTGGACGATGAGAGCGTGCGCCTGGTGGCGGTCGAGGCGGCGGGCCACGGCCTCGACTCCGGCGACACGGCGGCCTCGATTGCCCGCGGCTCGGAGGGCATAATACACGGCAGCCGCACCATGCTTATGCAGACAGATGATGGCCAGATCGTTGAGCCATATTCCATATCGGCAGGACTCGACTATCCTGGCGTGGGCCCGCTCCACTCTTATCTGGCCGCAACGGGTCGCTCCACCGTCTTGGCCGCCACAGACGATGAGGCCCTGGAGGCAGCCAAGCTCATCACTCTGCGCGAGGGCATAATCCCGGCCTTGGAGAGCGCTCACGCGCTGGCCGCGCTACCTAAACTCAAGTTTGCGAAAGACGACGTGGTGGTGGTCACTGTCTCAGGGCGCGGAGATAAGGATATGGAGACATATATGAAGCGTCTATTCTAAAAAATCAAAGACTGATTATGAACAGGATAAACGACATATTCGCAAAGCGAGACGGATTGTTATCAATATACTTCACGGCAGGATACCCGTCTGTTGATGACACTATGCGCATCCTCACGGCCCTACAGAAGGGTGGCGTTGACTTCGTGGAGATTGGGATGCCGTTTTCTGACCCATTGGCCGATGGCCCTGTCATCCAACGCGCCAGCTTAGACTCTCTCAAAGGCGGGATGAGCATTGCCAAGCTGATGGGGCAGTTGAGCGGGATGCGCGAAACCATCACGATACCGGTGGTGCTGATGGGCTACGTAAACCCGGTGATGCATTATGGCGTGGAGCGTTTCTTAGATCACTGCAAAGAGCGGGGCGTGGATGGCGTCATATTGCCTGACCTGCCGTGGGATGAGTATTTGGCGCATTACAAAAAGCTGTTTGACGAACGGGACATACGCTTCATCCCGCTCGTTGCGCCGCAAACGCCAGATGAGCGCATACGCCACATTGATGCCGATGCTGATGGCTTTATATATATGGTGGCCTCGGCAGGCATCACGGGCAACATCAAGACCAGTGAAGACTATCGAACCCGCTATTTTGAGCACGTCCGGGCCTTAGGCTTGCGCAACAAGCGAATGATTGGGTTCGGTGTGAAAGACAGGGCGGGCTTTGAGCACGCGTGCGCACACGCCAATGGCGCCATAATTGGCACGGCTTTCGTGAAGTACATAAAGGAGCATGGCGTATCTGACGAATCTGTGGCCGCCTTTATCAAAGGAATCAAAGGATAGTAGTGGCAGGCGGACTCATAAAAGGAATCGGGCCGAGACGCATACGTCTCGGCCCGATTCCTTTTATCATATCTTCAAACCTCTTATCGTCTCTTCCGTCAGTCCCGTCAGTTTTGCCACCAACTCTATCTGCATTCCATTTCGAATCATTTCTTTAGCCACTTCTTCTCTTCCCTCTAGCCTTCCTTCTTCCCTTCCTTCTTCCCTTCCTTCC
>CAKUVM010000015.1 GCA_934699135.1 uncultured Bacteroidales bacterium | reverse complement strand
ATGATATATGTAGGTTAGTTTCACCGTTTTGTAAATATTTCATCACATAAAAGGGCAATGACGTCGCTTCCTTATGGATAATGAAGAGGAACGATGCCGGACAAACTTACAAAAGATTGTCGTCACAAAGCGCATGCGCCTTGGCGACTGGCAAGTCAATTTATGTCTTATTCTATCATCCTAACCCGTGAGGGACTCTTTGGGAGACATTTCGCTATTCCCAGTGCAAAATGCCGCGCTCGCCGCGCAACATCAGGCCATTCGGCACGTAAAAGGAAGAAGTGGCGTGTGCGACATAACGCCTCGATAAACGAAACTCTAAATCAACTTTCAAAAATGGCAGAGATAAAATACATTGGCGCAAGCGACCGCCAGATAGACCTTTTTGAAAATCAATATCCTGTGCCGGAGGGCATGGCCTATAACTCCTACGTCATATTGGACGACAAAGTGGCCGTGATGGACACAGTGGACATCCGAGTAGCCGCACGATGGAGAGAGCGCCTGTCGGAAGCCCTGGCCGGGCGCAAGCCGGATTATCTGGTGGTCCAGCACCTGGAGCCGGATCATTCGGGCATGATCGGTTGGTTCGCAGGCCAATATCCCGAGGCGACTGTGGTCTTGTCTGCACGCGCGGCGCAAATGTTGCCACAGTTCTTCGAGGGTGTCGACTTCAAGACGCTCACGGTGAAAGAGGGCGACACCCTTAGCTTGGGGCATTATGAGCTGCACTTTATCATGGCACCCATGGTGCATTGGCCAGAGGTGATGGTGAGCTACGAGAGCGCGTCTCGCTCGCTCTTCTCGGCCGACGCATTCGGTGAGTTTGGGGCCTTGGATGACAGCGGCGAGGACGATGACGACTGGGCTCCCGGCGCGCGCCGCTACTACTACAACATCTGCGGCAAATACGGGAGCCCAGTCCAGACACTGTTGAAAAAGGCCGCGCAGCTAGACATCGAAACCATCTACCCGCTCCACGGCCCCATCCTCCGCGGGCGGATGCTGGCCGACGCTCTTAGCCACTACAAAAACTGGAGCACATACACGCCAGAGAAAGACGGCATTGTGGTGGCTCACGCCTCCATCCACGGCAACACGGCGGCTGCGGCGGAGACACTGGCGGAGATGCTCAGGGCCAAAGGCGCGGAGGTGACGACCATAGACCTGACGCGCACCGATGTGTCTTACGCCTTGGCGGAAGTGATGGACCACGCCAAGACAGTGTTATGCGCCTCGTCTTATGACGCGGGTCTGTTCCCCCCTATGGAGAACCTGCTGCTACATCTCAAATCCAAGAACTTTAATGGACGCCGAGTGGGGCTTGTGGAGAACGGCTCGTGGGCACCGTGCGCCGGCAAGGTCATGCGCAAACTGCTGGACGAGATGAAAGACATTGAGGTGGCGGAGCCGCTCGTGACCATCAAGACGAGGCTCAACGCCAACAGCAAGGCTGCGCTGCAGAGCCTGGCCGACGCCATAGCTAAGTAGGCCATTCAGGCCGACTGGCTGGAATGCCAGCCACACACCTACAAAACATAGGCCGCAGGGCCAGAAAGAAAAGAGCCGCGCCAACCACCCCTGGGGTGACTGGCGCGGCTCTTTGTTGCGCATAACCATAACAATTAATCACGAAAAGCCACCCGCATCAGCAACCCCTACTGAGGGCGACCGATACGGGGGCTTCACGCATTATGAAATACAGACAAATCTCGAATCTCTCTTTCTCAATTTTTACACATATTACGCATTGCGTCTCGGTTTGTTTCGCTCACCTCACCTGATATACCGTCAAAAAATCGTCTTTGCCAACAGCCGACAAAAAGAGACAAGCCCTCGACCTTATGAAGGTCAAGGGCTTGCCGCAAGAGCCGATACTCAGACTCGAACTGAGGACCCACGCATTACGAATGCGTTGCTCTACCAACTGAGCCATATCGGCGATTCCGCCACAAAAGTAGTAATATTATCTGAAGATACAAACAGCCCCCACAATTTTAGACATTCCTAAATTATGAAAAAAGCCTCCCCCTTGGAGCTGTTCCAAGGGGGAGGTCTCTTTTCTTGCCGCACGCCGATTCCCGGCGCACGGGCCTAAAGCCTAAAGATTAGATCTCTTGGCCATAGTCTATGCGGCTCAGGCGCACGTAGTTGGCGTAGCGCTCTTGAGCAGCTTTCTTGGTGGCCGCATAAAGCTCATCGGCCTTCTCTGGCAGAGCCTTGCGCAGGGAGAGGAAGCGGACCTCGCCGTCAAGATACTCCTGGAACTTGTCCCAGTTGGGCTTCTTGGAGTCGAGCTGGAACGGGTTCTTGCCCTGCTCGGCGAGGCGCGGGTCAAAGCGCCAGAGATGCCAGTAGCCGCACTCGACGGCCTTGGCCTCCTCTGCCTGGCTCTTGCCCATGCCGCCCTTGGCCTTGAGGCCGTGGTTGATACACGGAGCGTAGGCTATGATGAGTGATGGGCCGGGATATGCCTCTGCTTCGCGGATAGCCTTGAGGCACTGGTTGTTGTCTGCGCCCATGGCGATCTGCGCCACGTAGACGTAGCCATACGCTGCCTGCATGAGGCCGAGATCCTTCTTCTTGATGCGCTTGCCAGCGGCGGCAAACTGAGCCACGGCCGCAATAGGCGTGGCCTTAGAGCTCTGACCGCCTGTGTTGGAGTACACCTCGGTATCGAAGACGAAGACGTTGACATCCTCGCCTGAGGCCAAGACGTGGTCAAGTCCGCCGTAACCGATGTCGTAAGACGCACCATCGCCGCCAATGATCCACTGGCTCCTCTTGACGAGGTAGTGAGACAGCTCATCGAGCTGCTGGCAGATGGGGCAGCCTGCGGCAGCACTCTTCTTGATCTCAGGAACGAGCTTGGCGGCGGCTTTCTTGCTGCCCTCGGCATCGTTTTGGTTCTCAATCCACTCCTGCGCCGCGGCCTTATACTCGGCCGAAGCCTTGTCTGAGGCTATCATCTGCTCCAGAAGCCTCTGGATGCGCGCCCTCATCTTCTTGTTTGCCAAGACCATGCCCATTCCGAACTCGCCAAAGTCCTCGAAGAGGCTGTTTGCCCAAGCCGGGCCCTGACCCTTCTCGTTTTTGGTGTAAGGAGTTGATGGGATGGAGCCGGAGTAGATGGAGGAGCAGCCCGTGGCGTTGGCAACCATCTGACGGTCTCCGAAGAGTTGCGCGATGAGCTTGACGTATGGGGTCTCGCCACAGCCGGAGCATGCGCCGCTGAACTCGAAGAGCGGGGTCGCGAACTGCGAGTTCTTGGGGTTTGCCTTGATGTCCACGAGATCCTGCTTGCTCTTGACCTCCTTTACCAGGAAGTCCCAGTTCTTGGCTTCGGCAAGCTCTCCTTCGAGGGGCACCATGGTGAGGGCCTTCTCCTTGGCCATGCAGACGTCGACGCAGTTGCCGCAGCCGAGGCAGTCCATCACGCCCACCTGAATGCGGAAGTGCATGCCCTTCATGGCTGCGGGGGCCTTCATCTCGATGGTGTCGGCCGAGAACTTGGCCTTCTCATCGGCGTCAAGGACAAACGGGCGGATGCAGCTGTGCGGGCAGACAAAGGCGCACTTGTTGCACTGGATACACTTGGAGGCGTCCCATTTCGGGACGAACGTTGCCACGCCGCGCTTCTCGTAGGCGGCAGTGCCTTGCTCCCAAGTGCCGTCCTCGATGCCCTTATAGGCAGAGACGGGCAGCAGGTCACCATTCTGCGCATTGATGGGGCGGACAAGCTTAGAGATGTACTCTGGCTCGTTGCGAACCACCTCGGCGTCGTCTGGCAGGTTGGCCCATGCGGGGTCGACGCTAAGTTTCTTGTACTCACCGCCGCGGTCTACGGCGGCGTAGTTCTTATCGACCACGTCCTGCCCCTTCTTGCCGTAGCTCTTGACGATGAATTTCTTCATCTGCTCAACAGCCAGGTCTACAGGGATGACCTCCGTGATGCGGAAGAAAGCGGACTGGAGGATGGTATTCGTGCGGTTGCCGAGGCCAATCTCCTGCGCAATCTTGGTCGCGTTGATGTAGTAGACGGTTATGTTGTTCTTGGCGAAGTATTTCTTGACCTTGTTAGGCAAGTTCTTCACCAGCTCCTCGCCCTCCCAGATGGTGTTGAGGAGGAACGTTCCGTTCTTCTGAAGGCCACGGGTGACATCGTACATATGGAGATATGCCTGCACATGGCACGCCACGAAGTTCGGGGTCTTGATCTGGTATGTTGAGCGGATTGGCTTGTCGCCAAAACGCAAGTGGGAGCAGGTGAAGCCGCCAGACTTCTTGGAGTCGTAAGAGAAGTAGGCCTGGCAGTGCTTGTTGGTGTTGTCACCAATAATCTTGACTGAGTTCTTGTTGGCACCCACGGTGCCATCCGCGCCAAGGCCGAAGAACTTGGCCTCGAACATGCCCTCGCCACCCATCGGGACCTCCTCCTTGGCGGGGAGCGAAGCGTAGGTGACATCATCGTTGATGCCGATGGTGAAGTGATCCTTAGGATGCGGCAGCTTGAGGTTGTCGTAGACCGACGTGATCATGGTCGGGGTGGTGTCGCAAGAGCCGAGGCCGTAGCGTCCGCCAACGATGACTGGAGCGTTGGGCTGGCCATAGAAAGCGTCCTTGACGTCGAGATAGAGAGGCTCGCCGTTCGCTCCCGGCTCCTTGGTGCGGTCCAGCACCGCGATGGCCTTGACGGTCTTGGGCACGGCGGCTAGCAGACGCTCCACGGAGAACGGGCGATAGAGGTGCACGCTCACCATACCCACTTTCTCGCCTTGCTTGGCCATGTGGTCGATGGCCTCGCGGGCGGCCTCGGAGGCGGAACCCATGAGAATGATGACGCGGTCGGCGTCTGGCGCGCCGTAATATGTGAATGGCTTGTACTCGCGGCCCGTGATCTTGCTGATCTCGGCCATATAGTGCTCAACGACGGCCGGAACGGCGTCATAGTAGCGGTTGCAGCTCTCACGATGCGCGAAGAAGGTCTCAGGGTTCTCCGCCATGCCCTTTGCCTGCGGATGCTCTGGCGAGAGGGCGCGCATGCGGAACTCCTTGACGGCCTGCCAGTCTACGAGCGGACGGAGATCCTCCATATCCATCATCTCAATCTTGTGATACTCATGAGACGTGCGGAAGCCGTCGAAGAAGTTGATGAAAGGAACCCGGGTCTTGATGGCGGCCAGGTGCGCCACGGCAGACAGATCCATGACCTCTTGCACAGAGCCCTCGCACAACATGGCGAAGCCCGTCTGGCGGCAGGCCATGACGTCGGAGTGGTCTCCGAAGATGCAGAGGGAGTGGGTGGCAACGGTGCGCGCCGAGACGTGGAACACCGATGGCAGAAGCTCACCACCAATCTTGTACATGTTAGGGATCATGAGCAGGAGACCCTGCGACGCGGTGAACGTCGTGGTCAGCGCGCCAGCCTGGAGGGAGCCGTGAACCGCGCCTGCGGCGCCGCCCTCAGACTGCATCTCCTGGACTGACACGGTGTCTCCGAAGAGGTTCTTGCGGCCTTGGGCTGCCCACTCGTCCACATGCTCCGCCATTGGAGATGACGGGGTGATGGGATAGATGGCGGCAACCTCCGTGAACATATACGCTATGTGCGCAGCGGCCTCGTTTCCATCACAAGTGATGAATTTCTTTTCCTTTGCCATTGTATGAAACTAACAATAAAAGTTAATGTATCGAACTGATATTATATGCGTGGCCACCCGCTGCCGGATGACCCAATATCCGCGTTTTTGTCAATAAAGGAAACCGAAGAGCCACAACGGAATGACCTTGCCTGAGCCCACCTCAATCATCTCGCGGGCGCGGTAGGTCCCGCTGTCGGTCTTGGCCTTGGAGTCATCCCCCACGGCGAAGCAAGGCCCGCCATTGACGCAGAAGTCGCCCACGGGGGCGCGCTCCACAATATTGCTGTAGCCCAACTGATTAAAGAAAAACGTCTTATACAGAGCCTCCCTCTCCACTCCCCCGTAGTTACAGAGATACATGAGGTTGGGGTTCTGCATGAAGATGTGCGCCGGCTTCTTGCTCCCGCTGTCTCCCACCTGATAGAGCAGGTGGATCAGGCGCGCGTGCTTGAGGTAGACCATGTAGTTCATCACCGTGGCCCTGCTCGTGTCGATAGCCGCAGCCAGTTTCGAGACGTTGGGCTGGAAAGGCGTCTGACCCACAATGAGGTAGAGCAGCTTGCGCAACTTCGGGATGAGCTTTATGTCAATCTGCTGAAGGTAGCTTATCTCCACCTCGAGAACCAGGTTAATGGTCTTGACCAGATCGGCGTAGACGTTTTTCTGCCCCAGGAAATATGGGTAGAAACCGTGCCGCAGGTAATCACTGAAGTAGGCCAACGGCTTCACTTTCTGGGAGATCTCTCGGCAGATGTCCTCGTGATGGCTCAACACATCGTCTAGGGACAGGGCGTGGAAGGCATTGCCTGACGTGTAGTTAAGGTATTCGCGAAACGAGAACCCGTCTAGGCTGTATACGTCGGCGCGGCCATGCAGTTGCGGATTTTCCTCTTTGAGCCGCATGACGGGCGAGCCGGAGAAGACGATGTGAAGGTCTGGGAAATTGTCATAGCAAAACCGGAGCTCGTCAGACCAGTCTGGATATTTATACACCTGGTCGAGCAGCAGGGTGTGCCCCCCGGTCTTGACGAACTCATCGGCCAAAGACACGATGGACCGCGACGCGAAGTAGAAGTCGTTGAGGTCAGCATACAAGCATTTCTGCCTGCCACTGAGCATCTTTGCGTAATTGAGCAGGAAAGTGGTCTTGCCGATACCCCTTGAGCCTTTGATGCCGATGAGGCGGTTGGACCAGTCGATCTGATCCATCAGCCCTCGCTTGACCCAAGGTTTCAGCTCTGAGAGCAAGTCCCTCTGAATGTTAAACAGCGTTTGCATCGCCCTTTACTCCGCCGGCGTTGAAATTTTCAACGCCACTAGGCAAAAATAATGAACGGCACTGATAAAAATGCAATCTGCGCATAGCAATTTCGACCGCATTTTGCAATTTGAAGAGGATACAAATAAGGGCTGCCGCCCTATGTGGCCATAGCTCTTTTTATGACGCCGCGCAACAACTTACGCCAATTTTCTTTAATTTCGTAAGCGGTCGGGTGTAGCCGACAAGCAGAAACTAACCAACAAGGAGACATCTTATTAAGGAATGGAACCTATTGCCGAGCCTATTTCGCGCGAGGAGCTTATGGGCGAGCTCTCGCGGGCTCACTTTGTCAGAAACACCAACAAGGGCGGCAACCTCATCTATGACTTTGCCGCGCCGGAGGCTCCGACCCTGATGCGCGAAGTGGGGAGGCTCCGCGAGGAGGCTTTCCGCATGGCGGGCGGCGGCACGGGCAAAGCGTTGGACATTGACGAATATGACACTTCGGCCTACCCTTTTCGGCAACTGATAGTGTGGGACCCGCAAGACCAGCAGATCCTTGGCGGGTATCGCTACATCCTCTGCAAAGACCTGCCGCAGAGCCAAGAAGGCACAAAATATTTGGCCACGTCGCACATGTTCCACTTCTCGGAAGAGTTCATCCGAGACTATTTCCCGCGCACCATCGAGTTGGGGCGGTCTTTCGTCCAGCCCCTGTATCAGAGCAGCAAGATGGGCGCGAAGAGCCTCTTTGCCCTGGACAACCTGTGGGACGGGTTGGGGTCGCTCGTGGTGGATCACCCCGACGTGACGTACTTTTTTGGCAAAGTGACCATGTACACCCACTTCAACCCGAGGGCCCGCGACTACATCATGGGCTTCTGGCACAAATATTTTGGAGACAGGAGCCGTATGGTCTACGCCTACCACCCCCTGCGCGTGGGGCTGACGGAAGACGAGCAGGCCGCCGTCTTCACCGCTGATAATTTCCAGGACAACTACAAGATATTGGTCCGCAAGGTGCGGGAGCTTGGCGAGAACATCCCACCGCTGGTGAACGCCTACATGACGCTCTCACCCTCAATGAAAGTGTTTGACACGGCGATAAACGATGAGTTCGGCGACGTGGAGGAGACGGCCATAATCATCAACCTGCACGACCTCTACCCCAACAAATCGGCCCGTCACATAGACACTTATAAAAAGTAACTTTCACTCTCACACCACACTCCCTATGGCCACCCTACGGCACATACCGAGCCTGGCGTCCGCCTTTTTTCTGACAGCGGCCATGCTCCTGCGACCTGGCGTGGCGCGGGCCACGTGGATCACGTCGGCCGACGACGTGGCGGCCTACGAAGAAGTGACCAGCGCCCAAACGACCGCCGAGAGGCAAATTGCCATTGGCCGAGTGATGTGGCAGGCGGGGCAGACGGCCAAGGCCGAAAAGCTGTTCCTTGACGCCCGCCGACAGGCGCAGACGTTGGCCGACATGGTGAGAGCAACTGACGTCCTCGCCGAATTCTATCAGGCGTGTGGCGAGAACGCCAAGGCCATAAGAGTCTTCGACTCACTGCTCTCTGAGGCCGAGGCCCAGAACGACACGGCCACGCTCATCCACGCATATGACGGCGTGGGGCGCGCCTACGACAGTGGCCGCCAATATGTCAAGGCCATCAAGAGCTACCGCCAAGCCGAGGCCATGCTGCGCCAGCGCCCCGACTCGTTGGCCGAGGCCTCGGTGTGCGCCGGGATGGCGCGCACGCTGCACGTGGCGGGAGACGTGATAGAGGCCAAGAGACTGATATTGAGGGCGCGGGGGCTGCTGAGGCCGGACAACCTGTCCGCCATGGCGGCAGTCTTGGACACGGAAGCCAAGATTGAGGCCACACTCGGCGAATACCAGACGGCCTATGAGACCATGGCCAGCTCCGCCTCCCTCACGTCCCGGCTCAGGGAGAGCGAGATGAAGCTGATGCTCAACTCGTCAAACCCCATATACGATAGCCAGAGTGAAGAGACGCGCACGCAGTTTGCAAAGGAGGTGGACAGCCTGCGCGCCATGGCCGACGAGAACGACGCGGCGCGCCGTATGGCTTTTACGGCGTCCTTCGTATTGTGCCTGCTGCTCGCGTTGGCACTGACCAGCTTCGCCATCGTGATTCGCCGCCTGCAGATGTATAGGCGCAAAGAGTTGGAGATGGAGCGGATGGTCAAAGACTCTGACAGGGTGATGCACATTGTGGCCCACGACGCCACAAACCAATTCAACACGCTCCTGGGCTTCGCCGAGGTGCTGGTGGAGCGCACCCGCAAGAGGGGCGGCGAGGAGGAGATATTCTGCCGTCACGTATACACATCGGCGCAGCTCCTGTTCCAAATGACAAGCAACCTGCTCACCTGGAGCAAGACAAAATCTCAACTCACGCCGAAGCAGGACACCGTGTCCGTGTGCGAATGCCTCCAGGGCGTGTTGGAGTCCGCCACGCTAGTGGCCGAGGAGAAAGAGATAACCATACGAAACACGATAGGGGACGACGTCTCTGTGTACGTAGACCCGTCGCATCTGGTCATAATTGTGCGCAACCTGCTCTCCAACGCCATAAAGTTCACGCACCCAGGCGGGACGGTGACGCTATCATCGGCCACATATGGGGACAAGGCCACCATTGTGGTGGAGGACGACGGCGTGGGCATGGCACCCGAGGCCGTCTCCCTATTCAACCAAGACCAGCAACTGCAGACTACCGATGGCACAGACAACGAGAAAGGCAACGGAATTGGCCTGACAATATGCCGCGACCTGGCGCGGAGCAACCACGGCGACATCATTGTGGAGCCTGGGCGCAAGCGAGGCACATCGGTCACGTTGGTGCTTATGGCGCGGCCCGGCAAGAAAGAGAAAAAGGATAAGAACTAACGACAAATGGAGCAAGAACAAGACCCGTTTTCTTATGACGAAACGGTGGCGCAGGTGGAGGCCATCGTGGCCCGACTGGAAAGCCGCGACTCCCAGTCTAGCTTCGACAGCATGATTGCCGACGTGGAGAAAGCGTTGAAACTCATAGACCTCTGCAAGAAAAACATTTCTGAGGCCGAGGCCAAGCTGGCCAAGCTCAGCAACTCCGCCGCAGAATAGGCGGCTAGCACGCCACCAGGCCCCTCAAAGATATGCGACACGCCTTATTGTCATTCATCCTGTGCGCCCTGCTCGCCCTGACTGCGGCGAGTTGCTCATCGGCCAAAAGGAGCGCAGCGACCAAGCGCAAGCCCGCCTCCACCCACAAAGTGGTGAAGGGTGGCGGCAACGGCCAATTACGCGACAGCAGGACGGAGAAACCGAGCGGCAACCTGGCCAAGGCGTGCGCAAGACTTGGGGTGAGTCCCAACGGGGTGAAAAACAAGGCTTTGTACATCGAGTCGGCCTCGTGGATAGGCACGGGCTACAAATATGGCGGAATGTCTCGCTCCGGCGTGGACTGCTCCGGGCTGACGGGATTGATTTATAAAGCCGTGTACGGGAAAAAACTGAGCCGGAGCTCGGCAGGTATTTTACAAGACAACTGCAAAAGAATTAACAAATCGGGCATGCGGGAGGGAGACTTGGTCTTCTTCCGTACCGATGGCAAACGCTCCAAGACCCCGAATCACGTCGGCATATATCTCAAAGAAGGCAAATTCATCCACTCATCATCATCGAAAGGAGTGATTGTGAGCAGTATGACTCAGGACTACTATGTGAGGAACTTCATTGCCGCCGGCCGAGTTCCCTAGTCTTCACGCCCAACCACACGAGAAAATATTTTCCCTGACGCGAGGTAGGTCAGCACCTCGTCTCCCTCCGCCACATCGGAGGCCGAGACGAGCCTCTTGCCGTCTGCCGTAGTGACGACACAGAAGCCGCGGCGCAAGACGGCCCGCGGGTCTATGGCCGACACGTGGGCGCACAGAGCATCCGTTCGCTGACGCTCCGCCCGCAGCGTGGCCGTGGCCGCCGCCAAGAGGCGCGCCCGCAGCGAGTCTTGCGCCCCATCGGCCCTGACGAGGCGCGAGGAGGCCGCGCCAATGGCCCGCGCCAGCAGGGCGGACAAGGCGGCGCGCTGGCCAGACAGTCTGCCGCCCGAGGCACCGAAGAGCCGCATGGTGAGCTGCGCCAGGAGAGAGCGTGAGTCTCGGGTGGCGATGGCGGCGGACAAGACCACTTGTTGGCGCAGATCGTCCAGCAACGCCAAGAAATCGGCATCGTGGCTAATGATGAACTCGGCCACGGCCGTAGGCGTCTTGGCAAAAGTGTGAGCCACGGCGTCGGCTATGGAGTGGTCTCGCTCATGGCCTATGCCCGTGATGACAGGCAAAGGGAACTGCGCGATGTTGCAGGCAATTAGGTAAGAGTCGAAACACGCCAAATCCATCTTGGAGCCGCCACCGCGGATTATGGCCACCACATCGAACTCATCCGCCCGCGCGGCGATGTCGCCCAAAGCGTCCACCACAGAGGCCTCGGCGCCATCGCCCTGCATGGCGGCCGGGAAGAGCGTCAGGCGGAACGATATGCCATAGGCGTTAGACGCCAGCTGATGACAGAAGTCTCCATAGCCCGCCGCCGTCTCGGAAGACACTATGGCCACGCGCCTGATGACGGTGGGGAGCGGCAGGCCCTTGTTCATATCCACCACGCCCTCCGCCGCCAACTGAGCCAATATGGCCCTCCGCCGCGCCTCCAAGTCGCCAAGCGTATAGGCGGGGTCCACGGCGCAAATCTTGCCGGAGAGGCCATACACCTCGTGGTATGAGACGGACACAAACACCATCGCCTTCATCCCGGCCTCGGGGTCGCCCCCCGTGGCGTCTCGAAACGGCTGCAGGACTTGCTCCGCCTCCCGCGCCCAGATGACGCACCGCAACTTGGCGACAGGGGCATCGGCAAAGTCTGACTTCTGAACCAGATCGATGTAATATGTGCCGCGGTTGCGTTGCACCTCGGCCAACTCAGCCGTCACCCACGCCTGCAGCCTCGCCGCGGCCACAGAGTAACGGATCTGGGCGCAAAACTGCTCCAATGTGAGGCTAGGCGCTGTCTGTTCCATCGGCTCTAATGTCTATGTTTTGTTTGCGGCAAAGGTAAACACTCTTTCGGTCAAAAAGTGATAACTTTGGCCACTATCAACCTTTCTCACATTACCAATGTCACAGGAGATTACGGAAGAAGAGGCCTGGCGGACGCTGACCATAGACGTGGACAAGATCATAGCGGCCAAGAGCAAAGGCGCCAAGGTGCCGCGGTTCATTGTCAACTACTTGAAGCGCACCATTCATCAAGATGACGTCAACCAATACATCGTGTCGCGCCGCAACTTCCGCGGCATAGACTTCGCGGACGACATAATAAAGAAGTTCAAGGCCACGGTGGATGTCTACGGGATGGAGAATGTGCCGGACAGCGGGCGATTCATTTTCGCCTCGAACCACCCTATGGGCGGACTGGACGGCATGGCCCTCATCAGCGCGGTGGGGCGCAAGTTTCGCAACCTGAAATTTCCGGTGAACGACATGCTGCTCTTCTTGAAAAACTTCTCCGACATTTTCCTGCCCGTGAACAAGACGGGCGCGACAGGAAGGCATGCGGCGCAACTGATGGAGGAGGCTTTTGCGAGCGACTGCCAGATGCTAATGTTCCCGGCCGGGCTGTGCTCCCGCAAGCAGAATGGCAAGATTATGGACCTGGAGTGGAAAAAGGCATTCGTGACCAAGGCTGTGGAGTTCAAACGCGACATCATCCCTGTTTTCATAACGGGGCGGAACAGCAATTTCTTTTATAACCTGGCCAAAATTCGCAGCGCGCTTGGCATAAAGTTCAACATAGAGATGCTGTATTTGCCAGACGAGATGTATAAGCAAGAGGGCAAGCACGTAGACGTCATTTTCGGCAGCCCCATATCGTGGGAAAGCTTGCGAGGCAGAAACGCGCGCGAGGAGGCGCAGCGCATCAAAGGCATGGTCTACGCTATGGGCGAGAGTCACAAGGAGGCACGCTAAAGAAAATGCCGTCGCTGCCTATTTGGCGGCGACGGCGTTTTCTTTTGTGAGTGTCACTCCTCTGCCGCCATGGCCATGCCGGGATCGGCCTCAGTCCCGGCCCAAGGGCTGTAGGCCGTGAGATAGGTGACATCCTTGGCGGCCTGCACCTGCCGCGAGATGAAGCCCCCGGGGCGGCACATGGCCACCACCACCCTCTCCGCATTGGCCACCATAAACTTGTTGCGGTCGGCCGCCATCCCATATTTGTCTACCCACGGCAAGAGGAAGTCGGCCGTGGTCAAGACGAGCAGCCGGCCGTCTCCTATCGCGTCCACCACGCCAATGGGCCACATCTTGGGCATTGGCTCGGCCAACACCAAAATGGTGGGGACGCGCCGGCGCAGCAACCCCAAGAAGACCTCCCTCTCGATTTTCTGAATTCCACCTATCATGACGCAGTCGCCCTCGGAAGACAGTGAGTCCAGCCACTCCCTTATGGCGGGGCGGCAAGAGTCCGGAGTCCGTCGCGAGGTGAGGAAAGCGGTCTTGTTGGGGTGGCCGAGGAGGCCTATGTCCCCTATGGGGTCAGATATGGGAGTGGTCATGCCCTGAAGTGTCGCGTGCCATAATGTCTAGATGAGCGGGATGCCGCCCTCGGCGCAGCGTTTGCGCATGTCATCTGGCCAAATGGAGGCCTGAATCTCACCGATGTGCGCCTTGCGGAGGTAGAACATGCACAGGCGCGACTGCCCGATGCCACCGCCAATGGACTGTGGCAGCTCGCCCGCCAGCAAACGGCGGTGGAAATAGAGTTCCTTGCGGTCTTGCGCGCCACGGATGTCAAGTTGGCGCAAGAGAGCCTCGCGGTCAACCCTTATGCCCATGCTGGACAGCTCAAACGAGTGGCCCAAGACGTCGTTCCAGACAAGGATGTCGCCATTGAGGCCATGATGCCCGCCCTCCGTCGGGGTAGACCAGTCGTCATAGTCCGGCGCGCGGCCGTCATGCGGCTCCCCATTTTTCATGGAGCCTCCGATACCAATGATGAAGACCGCCCCGTATTGCCTCGTCACGACGTCTTCGCGCTCCTTGGGAGTGAGGTCGGGATATTGCTCGGCCAGATCCTCGGCATGGACAAAGTGGATATCATCCGGCAGTTGCGGACGTATTTGTGGATAGTGCTCGCACACAATATATTCAGTGCGTTTCATAGCGCCATAGATGCGCTCAACCACTTTTTTGAGGAACGTTAGGTTACGCTCGGCCGCGTCCATGACCATCTCCCAGTCCCACTGGTCAACGTAGAGCGAGTGAATGTTGTCCAGCTCCTCGTCTGAGCGGATGGCGTTCATGTCGGTGTATATGCCGTAGCCGCGCTCGATCTTGTAGTCGGCGAGGATCATCCTCTTCCACTTCGCCAGCGAATGGACCACTTCCGCCTTCTTGTCTCCCAAGTCCTTGATGGGGAAGGTGACAGCCCTCTCGACCCCGTTGAGGTCGTCATTGAGGCCCGTTCCTTTCAAGACGAAGAGCGGTGCCGTGACGCGGCGCAGTCGCAGCTCGGCGGAGAGGTTTTGCTGGAAGAAATCCTTGATATAGTGTATGCCCATCTCGGTCTCGCGGAGATCGAGCAGCGGCTTATAGCCCTTAGGGATGAAAAGTTTCGACATGTTTGCGTAGGGATGCCTAATGGTTACGAATTTCCATTTGGAATACGTGCAAATCTAACAATTTAAATTCAGATATGCCATATCGGCTTGTAAATTTATGCTTTTGGCGGTCTTTTGGGACAGATTTCGCCGAAAAGGGCTATATTAGTGGCTCATACGGATTTTTGGCCACGGCCACAAGTTCCACTACAGACATTTTTAGCTGATGGCATACGAAATAGGCCTGGTGTTGGAGGGCGGCGGGATGCGCGGCGTCTTCACCGCGGGCGTGTGCGACGCCTTGCTGGATTATGACATATCGTTTCCCTACGTCATAGGCACTTCGGCAGGAGCCAGCAACGGCTGCGTATACGTGGCGCGACAGCGCGGGCGCAACAGGTTTATAAACATAGACATGCAGATCGTCCACCCCTACGTGGGCCTGCGGCCCATGCTGCGCGGGCAGGGCGTGATAGACCTGGATTTCGTCTTCAACGAGATACCTGAAAAATATTACCCTTTCGACTTCCGTACATACTCGGCCAGCCCCAGCCGCCTGGTGATGGTCTCGACCAACGCGCTGACAGGCGAGGCGGAATATACAGAAGAGAAAAACGACTTCCGCAGGTTTGTAGACGCTTGCCGCTCCAGCTGCTCGCTGCCGCTCCTGTGCCCCCACTGGCAGATAGACGGCGTGCCGATGGTGGATGGCGGCGTGGCAGACTCCATTCCATACGAGCGCGCCCTGGCGGACGGTTGCCGGAGCGTGGTGGTGGTGCTGACCAAAGAAGCCACGTACAGAAAGAGCGAGAGCCGGGTGTGGCTGCCGGGGCGCGTGTGCAAAGACTTCCCAAAACTGCGCGAGGCCCTGCAGACCCGCGGCACAAGATATAACAGGCAACTAGACCGCCTCGCGGAGCTGGAGGGGCTGGGCGTGGCCAAGGTGGTCAGACCCGCCAACCTGCACGGCGTGGGGCGCACCACGCAAGACCCTGAGCCACTGGAAGCTCTGTATGACGAAGGCCTGAGAGCCGGCCGCGACCTGGCCAAATGGATGTCGCGACAGCCTATGGCGCAAGCCGCACACTGACACTCACACGTCACCATCCACCCACACACAACGAATATCGCAAAAATGGCAACGCTGAACGTATTCTCGGCCTCGGCCGGATCTGGCAAAACATATACGCTGGCGCGCAAGGTGATTGACCTGCTTGCGCGGGACCCACAGTCATACGCCCACCTGCTGGCCGTCACGTTTACCAACAAGGCCACAGGCGAGATGAAAGAGCGAATTGTGGGCGACCTGCACATCTTGGCCACGGAAGGAGAGCAAGATGAGGCCAAACGCAAAGAGCTGACGGAGTTCCACACGCGCTCCACGGGCATGGACGCCGCCACGCTCCGAACACGCTGCGCCATGGCGCTGCGCAACATCCTCTATGACTATGACCACTTGGCCGTCAGCACGATAGATAAATTCGTGCAACGCCTGCTGCGCTCATTCGCCTATGAGCAAGGCCTCCCCGCCAACTATGGCGTGCAGCTAGACCAGAGCGACACGGTGAACAGCGCCTTTGACGACATGATGGAGACAATGGCCACGGACACGGACCTGCGAGACAGCATTGTGGCCATGGCGCAAGACAACATGGAGGCGAACAAGAAATGGACTGTGGACGCGGACATCAAGGCCCTAGGCTCGCTGCTGCTGACCGATGACGCCGAATATCTGCAAGACGAAGAGAACCTGACGCCCGAAAAGCTAAAGGGACTGCAAAAGCTGCTGACAGACATCAGTCAAAAAGCCCTGACCGCGACCCATGAGGCCGCCACCGACCTCAAAAACGCCATTGAGCGCACAGGGGTGACGAATTTGAGCGGAACAACTTTTAAGAAATGCGACAGGCTCATCACAGAAATGCCGCCATCGGCAGACATCTCCACGGCCGACCAGAGGCGCAACTTGCGGACGTGGGGAGAAGAGATGATGGGAGTGCTGGCGGGGTTGGGCGCAAAAAAGGTCACCACGAAGCAGACGAAAGGAGACGTGGAGCTGTTCAAGACAGCCCTGGCGGAAGTCTCGGACAAAGCGGCAGAGGCGGCATTGCGCTACAACACGGTCTGCACCGTGCTGAAAAACGTCAAGACAATGTCTGTCATGAGCCACTTGGCCTGGCACATAGCGGAGGTGGAGCGGCGCGACAACACGAAAAACATAGGCAGCTCCGGAGCCATGCTCAAAGAGTTGATAGACGACTGCCCCGTGCCGTTTATCTACGAAAAAAGCGGCGCGCGCTATGACACGATAATGATTGACGAGTTTCAGGACACAAGCCGCGTGCAATACGAGAACTTCGCCCCGCTGCTGCGCAACAGCCTGGACGAGGGCAACGACTGCCTCATTGTGGGCGACGTGAAGCAAAGCATATACCGCTTCCGCGGCGGAGACTGGAGGCTCCTGGGCCGCCAAGTGAAGAGAGACTTTGCACAATATAGGCACGAGGCGCTACGGGAGAATTATCGCAGCCGCGATGAGATTGTGCAGCTCAACAACCTGATATTCGGCACAATGCCCAAGATGATGGATAACGCTCTGAGCCAAATGGGCGAGAATATTGACTCGACGGACACCATGGAGGCCATGTATGCCGAGTGCAGACAAGAGCCCAAGCGCGGCAACGGAGGAATGGCACAACTGGAAGTGGTGAACGCAGGCGACGCCAGAGGCGCGGCCGCGCAATGCGCAAAGGAATACGTAGACCGCCAATATGTGGCCGCGATCAGGGAGCTACATGACGAGCGCGGATTCGCCTACGCCGACATATGCGTCTTGGTGCGCACCAACAATGACGGCAAGAAGGTCATAGCCCGACTGTCTGAAGAGGGCATCCCCTTCATGTCTGACGACTCCCTGCTGGTGATGTCCTCCGACGCCACCAAGTGCATAACCGACGCCATGCGCTACATATCAACAGGAGAGCCGACACCTCTGTTCTCGGCCGTCAAGACTCTGACGGGACTAGACGTGACCACGGTGAGCCAGGAGTGGCAGACGGCGCAAAGCCTGTGGGCAGGGAGACTAGACGGCCTCAGAGGGCTGAGCCTGGTGGAGATGGCGGGCGAACTGGTGAACATGTTGCCCGAGGCCTTGCGAGACGCCGAGAGCCCGTTTCTCGACGCATTTTTGCAAAACATGAACGACGCCATCCGCGACGGCACAGCCACGCTAGACGCATTCCTGCTCCTTGTTGACGCCAATGCGGGGAAATGGGTTGTGAGCGCGACGAGCGGCGCCGACGCCGTGAGAATTATGACCATCCATAAGTCCAAGGGATTGGAATTCAACGTTGTGATCATACCTTTCGCCAACTGGGGCATCGTGACGCAAAAAAATGGGCAAAGTGCCCCCGTGATATGGTGCGACGCGGCGAAACTGGATCTGCCAGACAAGACATGGCAAGGGCGCAAGCTGCCCGTGCCATTCTCCCAAAAGCTGCTGAGCACAGCCTTTGCGCAAGACTACACGGCCGAGGCGCGCGCCCGCATGGAAGACGCCCTCAACCTGGCCTACGTGGCCATGACACGCCCAAGGGAGATTCTGCTGGCCTGGAGCGTATCAGCAAAAACGGACAAAAGCAAAAGCGACTCACTTGGCGACATAGGCGGCTACCTGTCCGCCACGGTGGCAAACATGCCGCAAGGGAGCGCGGTGGTGGAGACAGAGACGCTGGCTTTTGACAAAGACGAGGAAGACACTGAGACAGAAGAGGAAGAGGGTGGCGACGGTGGCAAAAAAAAGACCGAGAAACAGCCTCCAACGGTGCAGCGAATAAGATTCGGGGTCATGCCCAAAGCCGCGCAAAAACGCGACAACGGCGGCCACGGCCACATAGACATCCCCATGGCGCACGCCTATTGCCCATCGGCCAGCCCCGCCATAAACACCGAGGTGGAGATGGGCGAATATGAGCGCACCGAGATGATAAGCTACGGACTGACCATGCACGGGATTTTTGAGCGGGTAACGACTATGGCCGACCTGCACCCGGCCATTGAGCGCGCCGTGACAGACGGACTGGTGCTGCCCGCCGACGCCTCAAAACTGGAAGCCGAGATGAGCAAAAAGATGAAAGCCAAAGGCGTGGGCGAATGGTTTGACGGCACAATGACCGACGTCTGGGCCGAGACGACAATGGTGGGGCCAGACCGTCGCCTGCGACCAGACAGGATCATGACATCGGGCGAAGGAGAACGGACCGTGATTGTGGACTACAAGTTCGGGCGCACGGAACGCGCCGAGCACCGACAACAAGTGGAACAATATGTGGAGTGGCTCACAGCGGCCGGGTTCAGGGGCGTGGAGGCATACCTGTGGTACTACACGCTAAACAAAGTTGTCAGGGTGGGCCAGTGACAGCATGACACACCATCATCACACAAAGGAATGACAATCAGACTCTTCATAACACTGGCCGCGACGGCCATGCTCCTCGCAAGCTGCACGGCCACTCAGACGGCCAAGCCGCGCCAAGAGGACGAGCTGATGCGCCAACAGGCCGACACGTTCCTGCGCCGCATGCCAGCCGACTTGCAGAGACGGCAGGCGGAGGCCATATGGCGCGCTATGGCGGGAGACAGCCGCGGGCTGGACTCCGTGCGTCGCTCACGCGACACGGAGTGGCCGTTGCCAGAGGGCGTTTCCGCACGAATGCTATCCCCCACCCTGCGGCTCTATGAACCCGCGGAGGCGGCGGGGCGAGAGCTGCCCACCCTCATCTACCTTCACGGCGGCGGATGGACGTTTGGCAGCATCAACAGCTGCTCACGCTTCTGCGGAGCCTTGGCGGCACGCGGCGCGGCGCGCGTGGTGGCCGTAGACTACAGGCTGGCGCCAGAGAACCCGTTCCCGGCTGGGCTGGAAGACAGCAAGGCCGCCGTGAGATATGTGATTGACCATGCCGAGGAGCTGAAGGCGGACACGGCTGCTGTGGCGATAGGCGGCGACAGCTCCGGCGGCAACCTGGCCGTGGCCGCGGCCCTCTCGGCTGAGTGCCGCGGCCGGGTGGCCAAGCTCGTGCTGTTCTATCCCGTCACGCTGGCCGTGGCCGACAGCTCGGCCTCGTGGAGCGAATTTGGACACGGCTATGGGCTGGACTCCGACATTATGGAGGCCTTTGACAGCGCATATGTGGGCAAGGCCGACGCCAAAGACACACGCATAAGCGTGGGGCTATTGCCGGCAGACACGCTGCGAGCCTGGCTGCCGCAGACGTTGCTGGTGGCCGCGGGGCGAGACATCCTCCGCGACCAAGGCAAAGACTTCGCGACGCGGGCCGGGCGCAAAGCGCGGCGTGAGGAGCTGCCAGAGGCCGTGCACCTGTTCATCACCGTGCCAGGACAAGATGAGGCTTTCAACACGGCCGTGAGGCTCGCGGCAGACTTCTTGAGGCAATAGGCGCACTCTTTCAGAAAGGCAATTTTGAGACATTTATTCATTCTTGCAATTTCAACAAAAAACGACTCCAAAACATATGAGACATATCATCAAGACACTCCTGACGGCCATCGCTCTCCTCTCCATGCCCGCGCCACGGGCCACGGCGACCCCCTCCGCCGACAAAGTGCTGGTCTTCGAGCTGCGCGAGGAGATAGGGGCCCCCGCGTGGATTCACGCTAGCGAGGCCATACGCAAAGCCCAGGCCGAGAGAGCGAAGGCCATTGTGATGCACATGAACACCTACGGTGGCGAAGTGTCTTTCGCCGACTCCATACGCGCGGCCATCTTGGCGTGCCGAGTGCCGTTCTACGCCTTCATCGACGTCAACGCGGCCTCGGCCGGCGCGCTCATAGCCACGGCCTGCGACTCCATTTTCATGACCCCGGGGGCCAGCATTGGCGCGGCTACCGTGGTTAGCGGGGCCGACGGCGAGAAGATGCCTGACAAATATCAGAGCTACATGCGCGCCATGATGCGCTCCACAGCCGAGGCCCACCCCTACGAGGGACCCGACACCACGCGCCACTACTTGCGCGACCCTCGCCTGGCCGAGGCCTTTGTGGACGAGGCCGTCTCCATCCCCGGCATCATAGACTCCGCGCACGTCTTGACCCTGACGGCCCGCGAGGCCGTCAGGCTAGGCTACTGCGAGGCCATTGTCCCGAACCTGGAGGGCGTGGTGGAGCGCGTGGCCCCGGGCGCTGCCGTGGTGCGCTACGAGCCATCGGCACTGGACGACATCAAGGGTGGGCTGCTCTCCACGAGCCTGCGCGGCATCTTGATACTGCTCATCATCGGCGGGCTGTATTTTGAGCTTCAGAGCCCCGGCATAGGTCTGGCGCTCTTTGTCTCCATCGGCGCGGCGGTGCTTTATTTCGCCCCGCTGTATATCGACGGCTTGGCGCAATATTGGGAGGTGCTGCTCTTCTTGGCGGGCGTGGGGCTGCTCGCGGCCGAGGTGTTCGTCATCCCTGGCTTCGGCATAGCCGGCGTGGCGGGCATAGCGTGCATGGTGACGGGTCTGGTGCTGAGCCTGGTGGGCAATGACGGCCTGTCTTTCGAGGCCGTGTCTTCTCACGCCCTCGCCGTCTCGCTCTGGACGGTCATCATCTCACTGTCGGCCTCCGTGGCCCTGTGCGCCTACCTCGGCAGCCGATTCTTCCGCGCCCGCAAGGGCAGCCCCCTGGCCCGCCTGACGCTGGAGGCCACGCAAGAGGAGGCCGACGGCTTCGTTGGCGTGGAGAAAGACGCCCTGGAGGCCCTGGTGGGGCAGCACGGCGTGGCTCGCACCGACCTGCGGCCGGGCGGCAAGGTGGACGTGGGCGGAGCCACGCACGACGCCATATCTGACGGCCAGTTTGTGGAGCGCGGCAGTGCGGTGGTGGTGACGGCCACATCGTCGGGACAGCTGGTGGTCAAGGCGCAGGAGCGATAAAAAGCCACGCCTGACGTGTAAAATTTAATCCTCGGCTCTACAATCTATTCAAAGTTTTCATAACTTTGTCCAGTGGAAATAAACCAACAAAAAAGGTGCAGACAATGCGATTTTACTATGGCTTCTATTTTTACTTCTTTGCGTTTAGCAGGGGAGCGGGTGGGTGCCATATGTAAGCGCGAGGATGCGGAAGCAAGATAACGACGAGGCCCACCTGAAGTTTTTCAGGCGGGCCTCAACTTTTTCACATCACAGCAGACAGATGAAGCAGAAAAGACGAGTCGCCATTCAGGGCGTGAGCGGCGCCAACCACGAGATTGCCGCCCGCGAGTTCTTCCGCGACTATGACGTGGAGGTGGTGCCGTGCCTCACGTTCGAGGAGCTGTTCCGCCGCGTCCGCGAGGAGGACGACCTCTACGGCATATGCGCCATAGAGAATACACTGGTGGGCTCCATACAGGCCAACTACACGCTGCTAAAAGACTCTGGCCTAGAGGTGCTTGGCGAGTACAAATTGCGCATCAAGCACAACCTGATGGCACTGCCTGGCGTGAGGATGGAAGACATCCGCGAGGTGCACTCCCACCCCATGGCCCTGGCTCAATGCAAGGCATTCTTTAAAGACTACCCGCAGATCCGCCTCATTGAGAGTGAAGACACCGCCCTCTCGGCCAAAGAGGTGGCCGAGCGCGGGGCGCGCGACGTGGCGGCCATAGCCCCAGAGATCGCTGCCGGCCTCTATGGGCTGGAGATAATCCGCCGCGGCATAGAGACCAACAAGAAGAACTTCACGCGCTTCCTTGTGGTCAACGAGAGCGGAGTCTTTGACCGCGACGAGCTGCTGGCGCAAAACAGGATTGACCGCGCCTCAATAGTCTTCTCCCTGCCGCAGGCAGGCGAGGTGGGCAGCCTCTCAAAAGTGCTGACCGTGCTGGCTTTCTATGGGATCAACCTGACCAAGATACAGTCAAACCCCGTGGTGGGTCATGAGTGGGAATATATATTTTACGTGGACCTCTCGTTCCACAACTACACGCGCTTCGTCCAAGCCGTATCGGCAGTGAGGCCGCTGTGCTCGCAGCTCCGGATTTTGGGAGAGTACGAGACGGGTCGGCAAAGCGAAGAGGCCAAAGACGGCCGTTACCCAAAACGATAAAAAGCATATCCAATGATAATTTCACCAGCCAACCGCGCGAGCAAAGTGGAGGAGTACTACTTCTCGCGCAACAACCGCCGCCTCGACGCCATGCGCAAGGCCGGAGTGGACGTCATCAACCTCGGCATCGGCAGCCCCGACATGCCTCCAGCGCCCAATGTGATACAGGCCCTGGCGGACTCCGCCGCGCAGCCCAACGTCCATGGCTATCAGCCCTATGTGGGCATCCCGCAGCTCCGACAGGGCTACGCCGACTGGTACAAGAAATGGTATGGCGTGAGCCTAGATCCCGACCATGAGGTGCTGCCGCTCATAGGTTCGAAAGAGGGCATTATGCACATCATGATGGCGTTCATCAACGAGGGAGACGGCGTGCTGGTGCCTGACCCCGGCTACCCGACATACTCATCCGTGGCCAAGCTGGTCGGGGCGCGCACGGTGCAATACAAGCTGCACGAGCACCTGGGGTGGCAGCCAGACTTCGACGAGTTGGAGAAGGCGGACTTGACGGGCGTCAAAGTCATGTGGACTAACTACTCAAACATGCCCACCGGCGCGCAGGCCACCATGGAGCTCTATGAGAGGCTTGTGGACTTCGGGCGCCGCCACAACATTCTCATCTGCAATGACAACCCATACAGCTTCATACTTAACGACCACCCGCTCTCCATACTGTCCGTGCCAGGGGCCAAAGACGTGTGCATCGAGCTCAACTCCATGAGCAAGGCCCACAACATGGCGGGCTGGAGGTTCGGCATGGCGGCATCGTCGGCCGAGGTCATCGAGACGGTGCTGAGGGTCAAGAGCAATATGGACAGCGGCGTGTTCCGCCCCATGCAGCTGGCGGCCGTGGAGGCCTTGAAGCTGGACAAGGAGTGGTTCGGCGAGCTTAACGCCGAGTATCGCCGCCGGCAGAAATACGCTTTCGCCATAATGGACGCCCTCCACTGCCGCTACAACCCCGCCCAGGGCGGCCTCTTCGTATGGGCCAAGGTGGCAGACAAGTGGAAAGACGCCGAGGAGCAGAGTGACGACATCCTCCACCAGACGGGCGTCTTCATCACCCCCGGCTTCATCTTCGGCAGCCAGGGGCGGCGATTCCTCCGCATATCGCTTTGCGCCAAAGTGCCTGTGTTCGAAGAGGCTTTGAGGCGCGTCAAAGCAATGAAATAAACCATAAAAAGACTGCGGCGCGAGGCCACGAGCCCGCCGCCCAAACGACATAAAGAAAGACAATATAAAGATGGAAGCAAAACTTGAACTTGAGTCCATACTCCTCCCCGGCGTGGACTCCAAACGCCCACTGGTCATTGCAGGCCCATGCAGCGCCGAGACCGAGGAGCAAGTGATGAACACGGCCCGCGAGCTGGCCGCAAACGGCATCAAGATTTTCCGCGCGGGCATCTGGAAGCCCCGCACCAGGCCCGGCTCCTTTGAGGGCGTAGGGTCGGTGGGCCTGCCGTGGCTCCAGAGGGTGAAGAAAGAGACCAGCATGTACACCGCCGTGGAGGTGGCCACGGCGCAGCACGTCTACGAGGCCATAAAATATGGCGTGGACATGCTCTGGATCGGCGCCCGCACCACGGCCAACCCGTTTGCCGTGCAGGAGGTGGCCGACGCGCTCCGCGGCACCGACATGCCCATCTTGGTCAAGAACCCCGTGAACCCCGACCTGGAGCTGTGGATCGGCGCGCTGGAGAGGCTCAACCGCGCCGGCATCAAGAGGCTTGGCGTGATCCACCGCGGATTCTCGGTATACCAGAAGATCAAGTATCGCAACGACCCCCAGTGGCAGATTGCCATTGAGCTGCACCGCCGCCTGCCCGAGCTGCCCATCATCAACGACCCAAGCCACATATCGGGAGACAGCGAGCTGATTCTCGAAGTGTCGCAGCAAGCCATGGACCTCAACTTCGACGGCCTCATCATAGAGAGCCACGAGTGCCCGGCCCGCGCGTGGTCCGACGCCAAGCAACAGGTCACGCCCGCGCACCTCAAGATGATACTGAACGACCTGGTGATCCGCGACCCCAAGATCGGAGACAAGCCGCGCACCGAGCTTGACGAGCTGCGCCAGCAGATCGACATCCTGGACAAGCAGGTGGTGGAGATGATGGCCAAGCGAATGAGCATATCAGAGAAAATAGCCAAATATAAGTTCGACAACGACATAACGGTGCTCCAGAGCCGCCGCTATGACGAGATTCTCCAGAACCGCCGCGCCATTGCCGAGCAGAACCACTTGAACCCCGACTTCGTCATAAAGCTCTACGAGGCCATCCATGAAGAGAGCGTCAACCGCCAGACGGCCGTGATGCTTGAGCTTCAGAAAGCGAAGAAACAATAATGGCGGAGGGCGAAGAATGAGAATCTGCATTGTTGGCGCGGGCAAGATGGGCTCGTTTCTGGCAGACACCATGTGCCTGCTCCACGATGTCGCCATATTCGACGTGGACGTGCGCAAGCTGCAATATGTCTTCAACACCAGGCGTCTGACGTCGCTTGAGGAGATTCGGGACTTCGACCCCGAGCTGCTCATCAACGCCGTGACGCTCAAATATACGCTCAAGACGTTTGAGGACGTGCTGCCCTACATCTCGGACCGCTGCCTGCTGTCTGACATAGCGTCCGTCAAGACGGGCCTCCTGGAGTTTTACAAGAGAAGCGGCAGGCCTTTCGTCTCGACCCACCCCATGTTCGGCCCCACGTTTGCCAACCTGCGCGAGCTGAGCCAGAACCACGCCGTCATAATAAGCGAGGGCGACCACATGGGCCGCGTGTTCTTCAAGGACCTCTACGGCAGCCTGGGCCTCCAGCTCCATGAGCTGTCTTTTGAGGAGCATGACGAGATGATGACATACTCGCTGTCCATCCCGTTCGTATCCTCCATGGTGTTCGCCGCCAGCATGAAGACGCCCGAGGCGCCCGGCACGACGTTTGCCAAGCACCTGGCCATAGCCAAAGGCGTGCTGTCGGAAGACGACTACCTGGTCTCCGAGATCCTCTTCAGCCCCTACACTCCCGAGAAGGTGGAGAACGTGATATCTCAAATGGAGGACCTGCTGGAGATAATCAAGCGCAAGGACTCCGCCGAGATGAGCAAATATCTCAACCGGCTGAGGGAGAACATAAAATAGGCCGGGAAAAACCTGAGCCTTTGCGCCATCGGAGGGGGACGCCCCCTCCGATGGCTTTTTTGTGTATATTGGGTCTGGAGGACAAAACAGCAGGTATCCAGCGCACAATAATTTGTTAACATTTTATAAAATCGGGGGGGTAATTCTTAATTTGTATTTTTGCGCGGCTCATAGTGCGATACACTTTTGAGACGAGAAAACAACTTCGCATCCCAATGGCGAGAACTTGATGACAATGCCCCGACCCTCGAAATATGTATTTTCCGGACACGAATCATTCCCCTGCAAAACGCTGTGGCTAAAAAGGGGATTTGATTTTGCCGCAGGAGGGAACGACTTCTGCAAGGCCGACGCCGTGGTCAAACTAGGAGTAGGGAAAAATATGGTCTCATCCATTCGCTTCTGGATGAGGGCATTTGGCCTGACATCCGCAGACTCGCCCACAAGCATTGCCCGCCGCATTTTTGACACTGCGTGCGGCTATGACCCCTATGCTGAAGACGATGGCACAATATGGGTCCTGCACTTCTTGCTGACCCACACGGGAGAGGCCACTTTGTATGGCTTGTTCTTCTCCTACTTTCAGCGAGAGCGCACCAATTTCGGGAAAGAGCATGTGATAGCCTTTGTCAGGCGCATTATGGCGGAGAACTCAAGGACTGGCTCTTTCAATGAGAACACCGTGGCAAAAGATGTCAACGTGCTGCTTATGAACTATATGAGTGGTGGCGCGGCAGATGAAAACCCGCCATTGCTGGCCGAGCTTAACCTCTTGCGACTGTCTTCTGACAGCAAGCAATACGCATTCAACAAAGAAGGCAAGCGAAAACTTCCGCCAGATATATTACTGTTCGCCATTCTCACTTATTGCGGAAAGGAAAGCACCATAGACTATGACACGCTCCAAGACATAGGCATTATATTCTGCCTCACAGACTTGGAACTCATCAACCTGCTAGTACAATTGCAGGACATGCACCCGGCCCATATTCGTTACACAGACACGGCGGGCATTCGTCAAATTCAGTTCCTTGATGAGCTGACGCCCGACAGCGTCCTAGACCACTACTACAAGAATGGGAAATTTTAGCCTTTCCACCAATATAGAGACAGGAGAATCGGGCTGCGCTAGATACATAGTCACACCAAACGTGACGAGGGCGACCGGCAGCATCGTTAGGCACTTTCAGTCCGGGATTCACTCATTTTGCATCATAGGCACATACGGCACCGGCAAGTCGAGTTTCCTGCTCACATTGGAGCAAGACATGCTAAAAATGGGAAAAGAAGCCTTGCTGCTGCGCAACCCCGCAGCATTGGCAGACGTGTCCGGCTTCACCATTATCAACGTAGTTGGCGAATACGCCAGCTTGGAGGCTCAACTAGACGCAAGGTTGGCTAAAAAATCAGAAGGGGACTCCGCCCTAGACAAGCTCAACAATCTTTACCAAAAGCTCAAGCGCCAGAACAAAATGCTCGTCATTGTAATTGACGAATTTGGCAAAGCACTTGAGCACGCGGCGAAGGGCAACCCTGAAAAAGAGCTGTATTTCTTGCAACAGCTTGCCGAATACGCCAACGCCCCGCAGCGAAACATCCTTCTGATAACCTCACTCCACCAAAACTTTGGGGCTTACGCCTCGCGCCTCTGTCAAGCACAGAGAAACGAGTGGGTGAAAGTGAAAGGCAGGTTTCAGGAAATTGTATTTGCCGAGCCGGTGGAGCAGCTGCTATATATGGCGGCAGAGACACTCCACGGCAAAGAAGCCACAAGTGACGAGCGAGCGGAAACATTATGCCTAATGGCAAAAGACGCCCATATCGCAGAAATGTATATAGACGCTCAGACACTGCGACGCCTTTGGCCGTTAGACGCGCTGGCGGCAATTGTTCTGACCAGGGCAATCCAAAGATACGGCCAAAACGAACGCTCGCTGTTCTCTTTTCTCAACTCGCATGGAGAAGGCTCAATAAACAAATTTGCCGGCACTCCGGACCAGACATACAACCTGTCTCTCGTCTACGACTACATCGTGGAGAATTTCCACTCCAGCCTTCAAGAGGCTAACCTTGACTCAATGTCTTGGAGGGCCATCATTATGGCCATTGACCGCGTTGAGGCCGAACCTTGGGGTGGAGACAATATGATGGCGGCAGCAGTAAGGACTGTGAAAGCCATAGGGATGCTCAACATCTTCGGAGGAGCGGCATTTTCCATGCCTCAAGCTGTTTTTGCGGAATATATGCGCTTGGCAATGGGCATTCGGGATGCCGATGACGTGTTGAAAGAGCTACTACGCTTGAAAATAATACGCTTTGCAGAATATAAGAAGCACCTGATTCTATACGAGGGATCAGACATTGACATAGAGGCCGAGATCGCAAAGGCGCACGCCGTTGTGCCACAACCGACGAACCTGGCAGACGGCTTGCGCAAGTATATGAGCGACTACACGGTACCAGCCAAAGAGTGCAGCTACAACAAAGGGACTCCTCGAAATTTCTGTTACTCATTGTGCAATGAGCCACAAGATATAGCACCGACTGACGAAGTAGACGGCTACGTGGAACTCATATTCTCAACAGACGAAGACATTGTGCGCAAAGTAAAAGAGTTCAGCGGATCATGTTCGCACGCCATAGTCTTTGCTGTTTTCAATGAAGCGGGAGACATCCGAACGCACCTCCACAACATCAGCATCTACGACCACATAGAGCGTACCGTATTGATTGACAAGTCTGACAAAGTAGCGCTTGGCGAAATTGCGGAACTAAAGACCTACGAGGAGAGCCTGCTGCGCCAAAATTTGACAGAAGGACTTTTCTCGCACGGAGACAGCGTCACATGGCTATACCACGGAGATGTCGTAGCCATCAAGAAGGGGAAAGACTTCAATGTCTTGCTTTCAAGGGCATGCGAAGACGCATATCCCCAGGCCCCAACCATCAACAACGAGCTTATAAACCGACACAAGCTGAGCAGCAGCATATCGGCTGCCAGAGTGAAATTCTTGCAAGCACTGGTTGCCAACCATCAGGAGGAAGATCTTGGCTTTGACAAGGATAAGTTTCCACCTGAAAAAACCATATACTACACCTTGCTCAAAACTACCGGTCTGCATAGCGAGAATGGTTTTACTGATCGTCCGACAGACGATAGCATAATGCCGCTTTGGGAAGCTAGCGAGGCGTTTTTGCAAAGCACTGAGAGAGCCCCACGTAAGGTGTCCGACCTAATAAAGACACTTTCGAGCCAACCATATAAGGTAAAGTCGGGTGTCCTAGACTTTTGGATTCCCACATACTTGTTTATCAAGCAATTTGACTATTCACTTTTCGGGAGTGACGGCTCTTATTTGCCCAATGTTAACGTTGAAATTTTTGAGCTCCTGAAAAGACGCCCTTCCGATTTCTCCATCAAGGCTTATTCAGAAGACGCTATAAGGGTAAACTTCTTTAACCAATACAGGAAACTGCTCAATGCAGAAGAACTCAAAGAAATCAGAGGGGACAAGTTCATTGAGACAGTCAGACCGTTTTTCATCTTTTACAACCGGCTCAACTTCTACGCTAAAAACACGCGGAAATTTGGGAGTGTGATGACCCTGCGCTTCCGAGACGTCTTGTCAAAGGCCAAAGACCCCGAGAAAACATTTTTTGAAGATCTCCCAGAAGCCCTTGGCTATGGGCAAGGTGCGCTTCGCAATGAAAACGGCATATCGAACTACTGCCAGGCTCTCAAGAAAGCATTAGATGAACTCCGCTCATGCTACGGCGCGCTCATTGACAGAATCGAACGACAACTAATAGAGCGCCTTGGACTACGCAGCGGCGACTACTCCGACTACATAATTGAGATAAGGCAGCGGCTGGCGCGCGTAAAAGAGCACCTCTTGACGGAGCAGCAGCGAAATTTCTACAAACACGCCATAGCGGAGTTTGATGACAGGCAGCAGTGGTACCAGAGCATCTGCTACGCCGCCATTGGCCAGCCACTGGACCATCTCCGAGACGAGCAAGAAGACATCCTGCTAGACAACCTCATATTCTTGTTTCGGGAGTGCGAGCAGTACTCCACAGTCTCGGAGGCCATGGAATACAGAGTGACAGAAGAGGAGCGCGACCGTTCGCATAACCTAGAAGCGCAGATAGAGGCGTTGCTGTCAGCAGATCGCAACCTCAATATATACGCCCTTATGAACGTATTGAGAAAAAAGATGGCATGACAAAGGTGAGGCACATATTGGGCATTTCGGGAGGAAAAGACAGCGCAGCTCTCGCTATCTACCTGAAGCAGAAGTATCCCCTGCTCAAAATAGAGTACTACAACTCCGACACCGGCTGCGAACTGGCCGAGACGGAATTGCTGATTGACCGGCTTACGGCATACCTGGGCGACATTGTGAGACTCAAGGCGGCCGAGGGAAGTCCGGAGCCGACACCTTTTGAGCATTTCCTTAAAGCCTGCGGTGGATTCCTGCCTTCGCCTCAGGCCAGATGGTGCACACAGAAGATGAAATTGGCTGAGTTTGAAAAGTTTGTGGGAGACGACCGCGCCGTGTCTTATGTAGGGATAAGAGGAGATGAAGACAGGGATGGATACATATCGTCAAAGCCAAACATTCAGGCGGTATTTCCTTTCCGCAGAAACATATGGAGCATAGACGTGATAAACAAGGTGCTGCATAATGGAGCAAGAGAGCAGCTAATTGATATATACAAAATTCTATGTGACAACAACATAGACAAAGGCCTATGCGCAATTTTGGAGAGGCCGTTGGGCAAAGGATTTTTCTACTCTCACAAGTTAAACGCCCTGTTGGACTACGACATAAAACTGTTCAACCACGCTGTCTTTGAGTTTTTAAAGACGACCGACTACCCCGTAGGGCTGTTGGATGACTTCCCGCTGCTTGACAATGACGACTTACTGGTCAAGGAAGACATATTTAGACTGTTGCGCGAGAGTGGCGTGGGCGTACCTGCCTATTACGAGGAAATACCGTTCTCCGTTGACGGGAAAGTGGGGACTTACTGCCGAAGCAGGTCGGGTTGCTACTTCTGCTTTTTTCAGCAGAAGATAGAGTGGATATGGCTATACGAGCAACATCCCGACCTTTTCCGCAAGGCTATGGAATTTGAGAAAAACGGCTACACATGGAACCAAGGGGAGAGCCTTGCCGATTTGATAAAACCGGAGCGGATACGCAAAATTAAACTTGACGTTATCAAACGACAGGAAGAGAACAAGGCCAAGCAAAAAAGCTCAACCCTTGCCGACCTTTTTGCGGAAGACAACGTCATGTGCGCCAATTGTTTCATCTGAGCAAGCCCCTCCTTTATGCTAAAGACAGACATAATTTGGCCAGACAGCCGCAGGTTCAAGTCGCGAAGCCTGTGGGAGCCCATAGGCTTCTTCTCCGATGGGCTGTGCAACGCCACGGAGTTTGACCTCAAGCTAGGCTTCTTCTCCTCATCCGCAATCAGCGTCTTGTGCGACGGCTTTGCCTATTTCCTATACAACGGGGGACGGATGAGGCTGATTATAAACGATGTCTTATCGGAACCTGACAAAACGTCTGTCTCCAGAGGGATGTCCCGCGACATCCTGACCGCGTTCGACCTTCATGACATCAAGGGGTTGAAAAGCACACTGTCTTCACGCGATACGCATTTCTTCGAATGCCTGGCGTGGCTGATTCGCAACAAACGCATAGACCTTAAAATAATCACTCCCCGCGGGAGAAATGGCATTGCGCACACAAAGTGTGGAATTTTCAGTGACGGGAGAGACAAAGTGGCATTCGACGGCTCGTGCAACTTCTCCCGCGCCGCCCTCATTGAGAACTGTGAGAGCATTTCCGCCTTCTGTAGTTGGGATGGTGAGGCGGACACATTCAAGATCAAGGACATAGAGGAAGACTTCGACCTCACTTTTCTTGAGCGTGATGAGACGGTGGACTACCTTAGCCCACAAGATATTCGAACCTGCATAGCAGACTCGTTCGACAACAAAGACATCAAACAATTGCTAGAGCAGGAACGCGACATTAACAGCCAGTCTGAGCAAATGGAGACTCTGTCCCCGACAATTAAAGACATATTTGGCCGTGCGCGCGAGCATACGCTGTCCGCACTCAAACAGTTGGAGAACGCTAATGATGACACACCCACAGACTCACAGGAGAGGCCACACTTCCCGTACCCGGAAGGCCCCAGAGAGTACCAGCGCCAAGCGTTTCAGAACTGGAAAGGGAGCCAATGCGGGCTTTTCGCCATGGCCACAGGCACCGGGAAGACCCTTACGGCATTAAACTGCCTCCTTGAAATATTCAAGAAATGGGGGTACTACAAGGCCGTGATTCTGGTGCCGACGCTCACTCTTGTGGAGCAATGGGAGGCAGAGTGCCAAAAGTTCAACTTCCGCCACGTGTATAAAGTCAGCTCCAAGGAGAAAAATTGGCGCAGTGACTTGTCCACATTACAGCTGCGTGAGAATCACAATCCTAACTTGTCATATATCGTCATATCAACATATGCATCATTCGCCAGAAGTGAAGTTTCTACGGCCATCAACGCATTGTCTCACAAAAATATGCTTATCGCAGATGAAGCGCACAATATGGGCGGCGGGCGGCTATTGGAGCGGCTAGGCAACATAAATTTCAAACGACGAATTGGGCTTTCCGCGACTCCAGACCGACAGTATGACGAGCTGGGAGACAGCAAAGTGAAAGAGTTCTTCGGGGTCCAGGACAAGTACACGTTCGAATATCCTATGGCCAAAGCCATTGAAAACGGATTCCTTTGTCGTTACTACTATTACCCGCACCTAGTCAGCCTCACAGACGAAGAGCAAGAAGAGTACATGAAGATAAGCCGGCAGCTTGTGAAGTTCTATGACTTCGGCCGAAATTCTTTCTCAGGCAACGACGGCATACTCACCGCTCTGCTGTTGAAGCGCAAAAGAATTGTCCACAAGGCGGTTGGCAAGGAGAGCGCATTCCGAGATATAGTGGCGGAGCTATACCGAAAGAGAGGGAACTTGCGATACACGCTCGTCTATGCCCCAGAAGGGGACAAAGCGGACGGTGTGGCGAATGACTTTTCCGCCACAGAGACCATTGAGGACGACCAAGATGAGTTAAATCTCATAAGGCGATACACGCAAATTGTGAAAGAGGTGAGCCCCACAACAACGGTGAGGATGTTCACATCTGATGCGAAAGAGCGCAGCAAAATACTGGCAAGTTTTGCCATGGGAGAGCTTGAAGTCCTGACATCTATGAAATGCCTAGACGAGGGTGTGGACATTCCCAGAAGCGAGACCGCGATATTCTGCGCCAGCACAGGCAATCCGCGCCAATTCATCCAACGGCGCGGCAGAATCCTACGCACCCACACGGATAAACGAAATGCCGTGATTCACGACCTTGTGGTCGCGCCGCAAGTCGGGAGCGACACAGAGAGCTACAAGATGGAGCGCAACCTGCTCAACGCCGAGCTTCGGAGAGTCAGGGACTTTGCCAGGCTGTCAGAGAACGCAGACTTTGCATACGCCGCGCTTGAAGACATTGCAGACTACTACAAATTGAGCATCCTATAAAAATCTGAGCATATGCAAAACGAAGACAAAATACTTGGAGCCGTACTTCGAGAACCCAAGTTAATGGAATTTGGGAAATACCGCGAATCTGACATCACCACGGTAGAGGACGCCCTTAAAAGTGGCAACGTGGTGATTCATACAACAGCCATCATAATCAGGAAGTCGGAGGAGGACGCAAGCCCAAACGAGATCTATAAAAACATCCGCAACTACCTAACAACAAACATCGAATGATAATCAATAGCGTAACGATAAAGAACTTCCGCAGTTACTACAGCGAGAACACATTCAAATTCTCAGACGGCCTAACGCTCATCATTGGCGAAAACGGGGACGGCAAGACTACTTTCTTCGAGGCACTGCAATGGCTGCTGAACACCAGCAACACCAACACTGGCAACAACGCCCACAACGTGTCGGAGAAGCGCAAGAGCGAACTCTCTCAAGGAGAGAGAGACGAGCTGTCCGTCTCCATGGAGTTTGAGCATAACGACACCACTTACTTCGTAGAAAAGAGTTTTGTTTTCGAGATTCTATCAAATGGGGACGCACGGCCGGGGGAATGCTCTTTCAGAGGATATGAGAGCACAGGCTGTGAGCGCATCTCTCTAGGCGGCAAGGAACTTATAGACAGGTGCTTCGACAGCTTCCTTCAAAAATTCAGCCTGTTCAAGGGAGAGGCGGAGCTAGACGTCCTTAACAGCCAAAATGCGCTAAAGGAGCTGATTGATAAATTTTCTAGCGTCAGAAAGTTTGACAAGATAGCCGAACTGGCATCAGAGATGGAGCAAAAGGCTAATTCGGCATATACTCAAGACTGCAGGAACGATAAAAAAATATCAGACAAAGCCAGTGAACTACAAAGTCTGCTTGAGCGGTTGGCAAGGGAGCTGGATGAAATGAATAAGGAAAGGAGAATAAAAGAGAAAGCAATATCCAACTACGACAAGAACATAGACAAGATAAAAGGGAATCAGGAAGCCGCCCAGAAATACAAAGAATGGGAAAGCAAGAGAAGCAAGCTGAAAGAGAACGCTGACAAATGCAGAAGTTTAATTTCACGGACGGACAAGAATACGGCATTGTTGGATAAACTTTGGATCCTGTGCGCATTTCAGCCAATCCTAGAAGAATTCAGGGTCAAAGCCGCAGCTTTCAGCGAAAGTAAGCGCAAGCAGGACCACGAATTCACAAAACAGCAGGGTAAGAATGAACTCATAAAGCAATTTCAGGAAAGTCTGCCAGGAGGTAAGACTCCACTGCCTTGGTATCTGCCAAACCAAAGCACAATGGAGGAAATGCTCCGAGACCACGTCTGCAAGGTTTGTGGGCGTGAAGCCCCAGAAGGTTCTGACGCATACGAATTTATGGCTAACAAACTGGCTGAATACAAGGCACACTGTACACAAGAGGCAAGCAAGAAGCAAAGCCATGTGGAAGAGTCCCCTTTCAAGAGCAAGCGTGTGGAGGAAATAAGCAACCTCAACATTTCCTTGGGAGGAAGTGAGCAGGAAGAACTCGCCCAAATTCCTAGACACATCCAAGACAAATTAGAGCTTGACGCGAAGAGACAAGAAGAGCTGAAAGAAATTGACAGCAAACTTAAAGAGACCGAAGAAGAGCTAAGTCGCCTAAGGACGCAAACGAACACTGTTGATGACGAGTTGCTGAGTTCGCTCGACAATCTGTTGGGAAATGTAGAGATGAAAGAACAGGCCTTGAGCAGGCTAAAAGACATCCAACATGAGATTGACGACAAAGAAGAGGAAAAAGCCAAACTGCTAAAAGAATATACAGACCTCACCAACCAAATAGGGGGCCCGCAGGCCAAGTTGTCTCAAAAAATACACGACATCTTAGAC
>CAKUVM010000014.1 GCA_934699135.1 uncultured Bacteroidales bacterium | reverse complement strand
CAACTTGCCACGGGTCACAGACCCGATGGCCTGACTTTACTCGCGGTCAATGTAGGCACAAAAACTCACTCTTGAAACACTTTTTTGCTCTTTTTAACCAGACAGCGCAAATCAGTGACGAGTGACGTTTCCAGAGTGTCAAAATCAGTGACGAAACGCGTATGCGCCACCAAGCAGGGCAAAGTGTAAGGGCGCGGAAGACCCCATACTTAAAAAGCCAGCAGGCAAATGTCCCTCCCGCATTCCTTGATGGAACGTTATGCATCACACCACAAATTTGCAAAACAAAATGCCACAAAAACACCAAACAAACTGCCACAAAATTACCAAACGAAATACAGCAAAAGCCATAAACTCAATAAATTAGTAGAGCTGACGCAACGGAGTAATTGGGGACTGAATATATGGCAAAGAAACGGGCGCGGAAGACCAAGCTTCCGCGCCCGAAAATAATATCTGAGACACGCCTCCGCTCTAACGGCGGTTGAAGTCGGCGACAAGTTGCGACACGGCATCAACGAAGCCCTGGGCGTCGCCCGTGCGCGTGATGGAGAAAGAGGCAGGGTCAGACTGCGTCTTATTCTGATAGTCAAGGATATTGGCCCTGCCAAACTGAGGCAGCAGAACCTCCTTGACCGACCCGCTGCCAAGGTCGATGCGGATGGTGCCGCCAACAAGGTCTACAGCCCTCACCTGATTATACATGACGGTCTCGATGTCGCAGTTGTCCAAAGTGTCTCGCACCGTCATCCAGCGGTTTGACAAGATGGAGAGCTTATTGGCTTGCGGAATGGCGATGATGTACCACAGGCGATCCAAGACATCCTCCGCCAAATCGCTGTCCACGCCATCGGCGTCCTGGTCATCGAAATAGTTGAGGAATAGAATCTTGCCGGCCACATCGCCATCCTCCAGGTGCAGTCGGCGCAACGCCTGCGAGACGGGGTCTCCTATCTTCGCCTGCCCGTCGATGCCGCCCTTGCCCAAGAAGTCATGGCAGAAGCCGACATAGTCTTGAATGGTTGGTCGAGTCTCAAAGGCCTCACAACCGGCCTTGTAGTCATCTTTAGCCTGACGGTTGCGCGTTCCCACGGCCCTGCGCTCGGCAATGACGCGCCCGAAGCTGACAATGGTGACCACGAGCCAGATGAGCATGGGCGCGGCAATGAGCAGAGGCACGCCCACGACGGTCCAGCCGCGACGCACTCCCGTGACGTAATACGGAGCCTCGTCCGGCTTCACCAGTGTGTTATAGCGCGAGCTGCGTGAGCTGTCGGGCTGAATGGTATAGACCATTGGCACGTAGCCGGCGAAGAAAGCACTGTCTGTTCTCGCCTTGGCGAGGCTGTCCGCCTCGATCTTGGCCAGCGCCTCGCGCCTCTGCGCGCGTTTGAGCTTCTGGCCCGAATAGAGAGAGTCGTAGGTCTGGGCAATGGTCATTGGCCTCGTGACCTTTACGTCGTCAACGAGGCCTGAGCACAGGCACACGATAAGCACGATGAAGAAAGCCACCACGGCCACCGCGAGCCTCTTGAGCGTGGAGAAAATAGGGAACCACGGCTTGCTCTCCATCTCTGGCTCCTGCGGCTTGTGCAGGTGCTCCATAAAAGCCTCGCGCTCGGCGGGGTCGCGCAGCCTCTGGCGGCCATCGGCCGTGGGCCGATAGTCTCTAACGCTGGGGAAGCCGCACACGAGGGAGTCAATGCTCACCTCCGGGCCCATGGCGTTGCCGCACTCTTTGCACACGAGCAGCCTCTCGCCATCAGACTCTTGCCACCTCAGGGTGTGCTTGCCGCAATAGGGGCATATGTATGCCTCGGGCTGAAACTCCTTGACCACGCCGCCAGTCCCGGAGCTCTTGCCGGTCTGGAGCTGCCGCATGATCTCGGCGCACTCCGGGCCAGACACCCTGACGTTTGCCGCGATCTCCTCCAGCTCATTCACCTCCGGAGCCAGGCGCAAAGCCTCGGTCACCAACTCGGCCGGCTGGTATCGGCTTTGGAGCTGATTGCTCACAAAGGCTCCCTCGCTGAGCAGAGCCATCAGGGCCAGGTATTTGCGCTTGCGCTGCATGCCAATGGCCGTGTCCAGCCACTGCTCAATGCGCTTGGCCTCGTCTGTGGCGAGGCTCTTGGGGGCGCGACCCGCCACGAGCGAGAGGGCGTAGTAGTAATAAACGTCGGGATCCATGGGCGAGAGATCCACGGCCTGCTTGAAATTGCGCTGCGCCAGCTCGTAGTTGCGCAGGTTGAGATAGAACAAGCCCATCATAAAGAGGGAGTTCTCGTCTTTGGGGTTGGCCTTAACCTTACCGGCGAAAAAAGTGACGTATTCTTGCACTTTTGAGGCTGGGAGGCGCAGCGGGTCAACGTCTGCTTTGATGAAATTGCGCGAGCCGCACGCGGGGCATTTCTCCAGCTGGTCCAACCCCAGCGGCCTGCCACACCCGCAGCACTGTATGGTCTCTACTTTTGCCATATCTTATTTTACTGTTCTCTTCGTTCTATAACACGCTAACTAACGTCTGGCCAGAAGCCTGATGTTGTCCAGGTCGCGGCAGGCGTCGGCCACAAACCGCTCCACTTTTCGGCCTTGTTGGCTCAGGTCGTCGCCATCGGCCGCGGCCTCCAAGTCGTCCGCCAACCTGTTCAGGTCTTCCGCCAGCTCTTTTAGCCTCTGCGGCAGCACTTGCCCCGAGAATGCGGATGGCGGCATTGACTGCACGGCGCGGCGCAGTTTGTCTAGCGGCGAGCTGTCATTGCTCCTCATCTCGAAGCGCAGGCCGCGGGCGCGGGCCAAGTCGTCATAGCGCGAGGCCAGGGACGCCAGCTGCGCCATATGGTATTGCTGCGCCGCGCGGCTGTCGGCCTGACGATCTGCCGCGTCGGCCTCCACCACGCCCGCGCCGGCAGTGAGTGACGCCACCACGACCCATAGGAGCGTGATGATGACGATGGCAGCGTAATAGAACTTGAGAGGCAGAAATGCGGCCCCAACCACAGAGTAGGCCAACATGACGATGAAACCCGCCACGACATAGAAAGCCGCATAGACGCCGAACACCGCGGCAAGGGCGCGCGGCAACGACGCGCGCCCCCACAGCGAGCCGAGCCACCCGAAGAAGACGGCCTCAAGGACCACGGAGTAGACCAAATTGGTATAGAACAGCGCGCCGGCATCGGCAGGCATAAAGACGAAGAAGAGCAGCACGGTGGCCACCATGACGACGAGCGGCATGACCACGCGCGCCAGAAGCCCATAATGTTTCCTTTCCATAAGAAATAAAAGACTTACCCTTGAAATGTTTTCTACGCGGGGCCATTAGCCCACAGGCGGGGGCGGAGGGGCGGGGGCGAAGATCGCGGCCAGCTCCGGCACGTCGGCGGCATGGGCCCATGCGGCCATGCCCGGCTTCCAGACGTAGGACTGCGGCGTGAGCTGCCCCGCCGAGGCCATACTCCCCAGGGCGGCCATATCAAACGGGCCCTGCTGCGCGCCGCCCACCAGCACGTGGAACGCCGCGACGGTCTGCGGGGGTGGTGGCGGAGTGGTGACGGAGGCCCCGGCGCCCATCACGCCGGCCATACGGCTCATCTGGTCGCCCATGGCCCCGCCCATGCCCAGACCCATGCCCAGACCCATGCCGGCGCCCATCATCTGGCCGGCCGAGCCCTCGTTTTGCGCCGCGCCCTGCATCACGTCGAACTGGCGCTCCTGCTGATACGTGTAGCCCTCCCGCGCCCTCTTGCGCGCCAAGGCGGCGCTCTCAAAGTCCATTGACGAGGCGGCGGTCTGCGCCTGAAGCACCTGCGCCACGTTGGGGTCGTCCTTGTCATAGTTGACCGACTCCACGTCGAAATTGGTTATCTTGAGGCCATAGATGGCGAACTCCTCGGCCACGGCGTCGCGGAGCATGTCGGAGAGCTCGTCCAGGTGCGCCCCAATCTGGACCACGCTGATGTGCTTGGCCGTTATGAACTTGCCCAAGAAAGAGGTGAGTTTGCGGACAACGAGGGCGCGAAACTGGTCCACAATATCGTCAGTCAGGGTGAGGTGGAGCGTGCCAACCATCTGCTCTATGAACGAGGCGGAGTTCTCGATCTTGATGCCGTACTCGCCATAGGAGCGCACGGGGATGGGCATCCCGTAGAGCGGGTCGAGCAGCTCAATGGGCACCTGGGTGCCGAAGCCAAGGTTTCTTTTCGCGGTCTTATTGACAAACCAGACCTCGGCCGTGAACGGCGTCTTGCCGCCAAAGGGCAGGTTGACGAGTTTCTGGAGGATGGGCAGGTTGCCGCCATTCAGCGTGTGAGTGCCGGGACCGAAGATGTCGCACACGGCGCCGCCCTTGAAGAAGACGGCCTCCTGGCTCTGGTTGACCACAAGCTGCGCGCCCGACGTGATGTTCTCGTAGGGGAATTTCCACACCATCTCGTCGGCCTCGCCGTTATATTTGATCACGTCCACCAGACCCTGGCGTTCCTCGCCCTGGCCGTCATACGTGGCGCCATCGGTTCGTTTTTTTGAGAATAGACCCATAGGATACTCTTTTAATTAGATGTCGCTTTTATTTACAAAAATATCCCATTGAGACATCCCAATGTGCCTCATAGCGACAAAGATGGGTGTCAAAGCGTAAATTTTGGCTTTATAGAACAGCTCATAGCGTAAATTAATGTCAAAAGATAAAAAGCTGCGGGAGACGAAAAGACTACGCGGTCCGGAAGAAGGCCAGGGTCGGCGGCCGCCTGCCGGGGTTTTTCCTGTAGGCGGCGGGAGACTCGTGGTGCTTCTTGGCGAAGGCTCTGCGGAAAGTGGAGATGGAGCTGAAGCCCGAGGCCTCCGCGACCTGATCTAGCGTGAGGGCGCACTGAGGGTCGGCCAAGAGCCTCTCGGCGTGATAGACGCGGTAGGAGTTGATGAAATCGTAGAACGTGACGCCGAGGCTCTGATTGAGATAGCTGCTCAAATAGCTGCGATTGGTGCCGAGCCTGATGGCCAAAGTGTTGAGCGTGAGGTTGGGGTCGGAGCTGGCTACATCTTCCTCATCAAAGAGCTTGCGCAGCGGGGCCTCGAAAGAAAGGTCGGCCACATCGGCGCATGGCTCGTGCCGCCTAAGGAGGCATGGCTCGGCATCGTCTTGCAGCACGTCAGACGGCATCTCGCTGTGGCGCAGCGTGAAAAAGCCCACAACGCCCCAGATGACCATGAGAATGACATAATACACAATGTCATAGGCGAAACTCCTCACACACCACGCCACGCACCAAAGTCCCACGAGGCAGACCAAGATGCCGATGGCCAACCAGAGCCAGTTGACGGCGCGGCCGGCAAGGTTGGAGCAATAGTTGAGCATGGCCACATTATACCTGCGGATGTCCACGACAACTTTGGAGAGGCAGAGCAACGTGTAGGCCACCTCGAAAACCAGGAGCGAATAGTAGACCGCCTCGGAGCGGAAGACGATGAAAGCCGCCACAAAAGCCACGAACGGGAAGACGTGAGCCACAACGACGAGCGGGCCGACACTGCGAGGGCGCAGAAGCTCGAAGATGTAGAAAGCGCAGAAGGGCGTGACGAGCGTATCCACCATTAGCAGGAGCTTATATGCGAAAGACGACGCCCGGGCGGCATCGGTCCAATATAGCACATCCTTGAAAAGGATGACCGACCACACGGCCAATACCCACGAGAGAATCTTATTGATGCGAGACATTCGCCTGCGGCGAAAAAAATAGGCCGACATGAGGGCCATGAACATAAAGGCCGCCCCATTGGCGAAGGTAGTGAAGATGCTGTCCATCCGGAGGTCTGAAGGTTTGCGTTAGCAGCCGCGGGCCGCCCGCCCGCCTGCGGGAGACAAATGTAGCAAAAATGAGCTATCTTTACGCACGGCTGGCGCAGCCCTGGCCACAGAAGCATGACGACAGACAAGAGCGAGGGGGTGGTTCTATCCACCGTAAGATATGGCGACAACGCCGTCATTGTCAGCGCACTGACGCGAGATGCCGGGCGACGCGCCTACATGGCCACCCTTGGCGCGAGCCGAAGACGCGCCGGCCTGCTGGCACCCCTGAGCGTGTTGGAGTTTGTGGCCGCGGGGCGGAGGCGGGGACAGATGCAGCGTATGACTGAGCTGCGCGCCGCGCCGCCGCTCACGCGCATCCCTTTCGACCCCACGCTGCGCGCCGTGGCCTTTTTTATGGACGAGCTGCTATGCCGGACTGTGCCGGACGAGGTGCCGGACGAGGGCCTGTATGGCTTCGTGCGCAATGCCGTGCTGGCCCTCGACTCCGGCATTGGCGGGGCATATAACTTCCACCTGTTCTTCATGATGCGCCTGGCCGGAGCGTTGGGCATCGCGCCAGCGTCGGAGCGCGACGGGAAGCCCATCTTCGACATGGAGGCCGGCACGTGGGTCCCCACCCCGCCGCCACACCCCGACACGGTTACAGGGCGCATGGCCGACCTGTGGGACTCCATGGCCACCACCCCGCCCGACGGACTGGCGGACGTGGCCATGAGCCGCGGAGAGAGGCAAGAGCTGATAACACTAATGACAAGATATTACAAGCTGCACCTGCCGGGCTTCGCCAACTTGAAGTCGCAGGCCGTGCTGGCGCAACTTGCCTAAAAACACAGATTAGCAAGATGTTCACACCCCACCCCGAAATCCAATACGCCTCGCCAGAAGAGATCAAGGCCTTTCAGGAGGAGCGTATGCGCGAGGCCGTGGCCTACGCCGCGGAGCACTCAAAATTTTACCAACGGATGTTCGCCCAGACCGGCATCGACCCGCGCTCCATCGTCTCCCTTGAAGACCTGCGCCGCCTGCCGCTGACCACGAAGGAAGACCTGCAGCGGCACAACGCCGACTTCATATGCGTGGGCCGCGAAGACATTGCCGACTACGTGACCACGAGCGGCACCCTGGGGGATCCCGTGACGGTGGCGTTGACGCAGGGCGACATAGACCGCCTGGCGTATAATGAGAAACTCTCATTCGGCGTGGCGGGCTGCTCGGCAGACGACGTGATGCAGCTCATGGTGACGCTAGACCGCCGCTTCATGGCGGGCTACGCCTACTACCTCGGGGCCAGGGCCATGGGCATGGGCGTGTGCCGCGTGGGCAACGGAATCCCGCAGCTGCAATGGGACACGATAGGGCGCGTCAGGCCAACGGTGGGGATGTGCGTGCCGTCATTCCTCATGAAACTGATAGACCACGCCGAGCAGAACGGCATTGACCATCACGCGTCATCGGTCAAGAAATTCATCTGCATCGGCGAGGCCCTGCGCACGCCCGACGGGGAATACACCAAACTGGGGCACCAGATTGCCGCCCGGTGGCCGGAGGTGAGGCTCCACACCACATACGCCTCCACCGAGATGCAGAGCTCGTTCACCGAGTGCGAGCATTTCCGCGGCGGGCACAGCCAGCCGGAGCTGATAATCGTGGAGCTGCTGGATGACGACGGGCGGCCCGTGGGCGAAGACGAGGTGGGCGAGGTGACCATAACGACACTGGGCATTGAGGGCATGCCGCTCATCCGCTTCAAGACGGGAGACATGGTGCGCCACATGACAGGCCGCTGCGCCTGCGGCAGGCAGACCATGAGGCTGGGCGCCGTGGTGGGCCGCAAGGGCCAGATGATAAAATATAAGGGCACGACACTCTACCCGCCGGCGATATTCGACATCCTGGACGGCATTGCCGGCGTGGAGAACTACGTGGTGGAAGTCTTCACCAACGAGCTGGGCACCGACGAAGTGCGCGTGAGGGTGGGCACGCGCCGCGCCTCAGACGGCTTCGCCAAAGAGATTAAAGACATCTTCCGCGCCAAAGTGCGCGTGGCCCCCGGCGTGTCTTTCGAGAACCCCGAATACATAAGCAAGATAATGTTCCCGCCCATGAGCCGCAAGGCCGTGAAATTCTTCGACCTACGATGAGCGAAGACCTCAGCCTTGGGCAGTTTAAAGAGCAGGTGCTCAGAGACTACCGCGTGGCCTATATGGGTCGCGAGGCGAGACGCGCGGCCATGGTCGAGGCCGACTGCCACTACGTGACGGCCCTGAGCGACGTGGCCCAGGCCGCCCTGGCGCGATTTGCCGAGGCGGGAGACGCGTATATATCGGCCGGGTTGGACCTGACGGCGGAACTGGCCATGGGACGGCAGGCCCCCTCTAGTTTCTTCAGGTCGCTCTTCACATCGGCCGGAGACGTATTCTCGCGCGGCCTGCCCAGCCGCATGGCCGTGGCCGTGGGCATGGCTTTGGCCGACGCCTCGTGCCGCGCGGCGGGAGGGCGCAGGCGGATAATAATTTGCACGGCGTGCGGCGACTTCGGGGCTGACGGCGACTTCTTGGAGTCGGTCTGCTTCGCCGCGGCGCGTTCGCTGCCCTTGTGCGCCGTGCTGTGGAACAACAGCGGCACAACGTCTAACGGCAACCTGATCCGGCAGCTCGGCGGTTTCGGCCAAGTGGTGAAGGGGCGGCGCACGCTGGCCATTGAGGCCGTCAAGGGTGGCGACTACGCCGCGCTGTGCCGCGTGATGGCCACCCAGACCGAGCGGACGCGGCAAGGCACCACAACCCTGACTTTTGTGAGCGGGTGCGAAAGCGAGATGGAGGCCTTCGCCACATGGCTAGACGAGAAGCACATAGCCACCCGCCAGCAGACGGCCGCCATTGAGGCCGACGCTCGGCAAGAGGTGGAGCGCGACAGGAGGGGGGCCTACCTGACGTCTCTCGTGGCGGACGCGCCCCTGCGCCACCCCCACCGCCAGCTCATGGACCTTGCCGCCCTCCTCCCGCGGGCGGCGCGCCCCGTGATGCCCCTGCACCCAGCGCCCGGCATTGTGAACAAGGCCATCGGCGCGGCCGAGGCCGGCATCTTGCCCGTGGCGGAGACCACGGCGGCGGACGTGAGGGCATCCCTCCTGATGAGTTACCCCTCGGCCGAGCTGATCCTCCGCACCACTGACATCGAGACGGGCGGGATCTTGTCATGCACATCGGACAAGACGGAGATATGGACCCCGGCGTGCCGCGCCGAGGCGCAAGAGGCCTACGCCACGCTACTCTCGCGACCCAGGCAGGCCATTGTCATCGAGCCAGGGGCCGAGGCCGCCGAGGCTCCCACGCCGACGCCGTCACGCGGCGGCGCAGCCAAGCTGACCGAGGGGGAAGACGTGACGCTGCTCTCTTTCGGCTCCACGACGCAACCCGCCGCCGACGCCGTGAAACTCTTAGCGCGCCAAAACACGCACGTGGAGCACATCCACCTCCACACCCTGCGCCCGCTAGACAGCGGCGGAGCCGTGACGGCCTCACTGCGCAAGACAAAACGCCTGGCCATTGTGGACGCCGACCCAACAGGCCTGACGGCGCGGCTCATTGTGGCCGAGCTGGCCCTTAGGCCAGACACCATGCGCCACCTGATGGCGCCGCCAAACATAATACGCCCACACTCCGGACTGCGGCCCGCCGAGCCGCACGACATCTGCGTGGGGATCTCCGCAATGCTCTGAACGAGACTCAAGAAAACAAAAGATGAACAGACTGATGACGCTGGCCTCCGCGCTGCTGCTGACAGCCGCCACGGCCACCGCCCAGACGGGAGCCGAGGCCAAATTGGCCAAAGGCATTGCCGAGGCCCACGCCGCGATGAGCGAGATGCGCTGCTCCTACACCCTGGAACGCAAAGTGAAGATGTTGGCCGGCGTGGCCACGGAGAGCGGCACGCTGACCTACGTCAAGGCCACACGCACGCTCACGCTGGCCAGCGCGACGGCAGACACGACAATAATGACCCCACGGGCCATTATGACAGCCAACGCCCGCGGGCGCAGCACGACAGACGCGCGGCGCAACGCCGCGCTGCGCCAGATGCTGGACATTGTGGGGGCATGCTTCACCGGCGACTTCGCCCCCGCCCGACAGGCAGGCGCGCTGACGGCCACAGAAGGCGGCGCGACGACCACAATGACTTTCACCCCGAAAGACAAACGCGCGCTGCGCCACATCTCATTGATCGAGCTGACGTTTGGCAACGACGACTACGGACTGCGCCAGATGACCGTGTGGCAGCCGAGCGGCGACTTCCTCCGCTACTCGTTTGGGCGCAAAAAGACCACGCGGCAAGCCAATAGGGCTGGCGGCGGCATGTGATTGCCAACTAAAAACACTAACTTTGCCCAAAGCCAAAAATTTGGGACACAGCAATGCTTAAAGACAAAATAGAAGCCCTCAAAGCCGAGATCGCCGGACTGAAGGCACAAAGCGCCGAGGACGCCGAGGCGCTCCGAATCAAATATTTGAGCAAAAAAGGCCTGGTGAGCGCCCTCTTTGACGAGTTCAAGGCCGTGGCCCCAGAGCTCAAGCGCGAGATGGGGCAGAGGCTCAACGAGCTCAAGACCCAGGCGCAGAACCGCATTGCCGAGCTGAAAGCCCAAGCCGCCGCCAGCAACGCGCAAACGCAGGAGAAGACCGACGTGACGAGACCCGGCACACCCGCCCCGATCGGAGGCCGCCACCCCATCTCGATTGTGAAAAACGAGATTGTCGAGATCTTCGGCCGGCTGGGCTTCACCGTGGCCGAGGGCCCCGAGGTGGAAGACGACTGGCACGTCTTCACGGCCCTCAACTTCCCGCCCGAGCACCCGGCGAGAGACATGCAAGACACGTTCTTCATCAACACCAACCCCGACATCTTGCTCCGCACCCACACCAGCTCCGTGCAGGTGCGAGAGATGGAGAGGCAGAAACCGCCCATCAGGGCCGTCTTCCCCGGCCGAGTGTTCCGCAACGAGGCCATCTCGGCCCGCGCGCACTGCATCTTCCACCAGGTGGAGGGGCTGTACATTGCCAAAAACGTCTCTTTCGCCGACCTGAAGCAGGCTCTGCTCTACTTCGCCAAAGAGATGTTCGGCTCCGGGGTGGACATACGCCTGCGCCCGTCGTACTTCCCGTTCACAGAACCGTCTGCCGAGATGGACGTGAGCTGCACCCTGTGCGGCGGCAAGGGCTGCGGCGTGTGCAAGGGCTCCGGCTGGCTGGAGATTTTGGGCTGCGGCATGGTGGACCCCGCCGTGCTGGAGAACAACGGCATAGACCCGAAAGAGTATAGCGGCTACGCCTTCGGCATGGGCGTGGAGCGCATCGCCATGTTGCGCTACGGAGTGGATGACATCCGCAACTTCTTCGAGAACGACGTGCGCTTCCTCGGCCAGTTCCAATCTGCCATATGACAGCAGCGCGGCATAAGCCACACGCCACGGCGCCAAGAGGGCAAACGCCCCCGTGGCGCCGTGGCTCTTTTTAAGGATGCGGACGTTGGAAAACACCCACAGAAAGACTATCTTAGGAAACCTAGAAACCTCTGTCAATGGAACAAGACTATGACGCTAAAATCCGCGAGAGCGCGGAGGCCATATTTAGCGAGATGGAGCCGCGCGTGACGCCCGAAGACCTGGCGCGGATAAGGGCCGCCTTCGAGCTGGCGCGGGAAGCCCACCGCAACCAGAAACGCAAGACTGGGGAGCCGTACATAATCCACCCCATCGCCGTGGCGCGCATAGTGGCCGAGGAGATGACGCTGGGGGCCAACCCGGTCATCGCGGCCTTCCTTCACGACGTGGTGGAAGACACCCCCTACACGCTAGACGACATAGAGCAGAGGTTCGGGCCAGACGTGGCGTTTCTCGTGAGAGTGGTGACGAAGCCGGAACGTTCGCAATACGTGATGTCCCGACAGCTGGACAACTTCAAGCAGATGCTCGACTCTGTGCGCTATGACATCCGGGCCATACTCATCAAGCTGGCAGACCGCCTGCACAACATGCGCACGCTAGACAGCATGACGCCAGACAAGCAGATGAAAATTGCCGGCGAGACCGACTACTTCTACGCCCCTCTGGCCAACAGGCTGGGCCTATACACCATCAAGACCGAGCTGGAAAACCTGAGCTTCCGCTACCGCTGCCCGCACGAGTATGCCGCCTTCGTGAAGATGCTTGACGAGGAGGAGGAGAAAGAGCGCAAGGCGATGGACGAGTTCGACTCTAAGATAACCTCCATCTTGACGGCGGCAGGCGTGAAAGCGCAAGTGGTGACGGAATATAGGCAGCCATATTCCGTGCTGCGCAAGATGAGGAAGAAGAACGTTGACTTCCGCCACGTGGACAACAAGCACTTCACGAGCGTAGTCTTCCCCGACAACAGCACCCGCTCAGAAAAGAACCAATGCCTGCTCATATACTCGCTTCTGACAGACCATTTCAAAGAGAAGCCTGGCGGCGTGGCCAACTACGTTGACAACCCCAAGGGCAACGGCTACCAGAGCTTCCACGTGAAGCTGCTGTCGGACCACGGGCGTTGGGAGGAGGTGCACATCTGCAGCGAGCGCATGGTGGAGAGCTCGCGGCTGGGGTGCATAGCGAGCCGGTCAGACGGCAACGTGAACCTGTGGCTAAACCGCTTCCGCGCCACGCTGCAAGACTTGGCCAACCAGGGTCAGAACCCAGCCGACGGTTTCATTGAGGGCGTGGTGACATCGTTCTACAACGATGACATCATGGTCTTCACCCCGCAGGGCAAGTCTGTCATCTTGCCCAAGCGCGCCACTGTCCTAGACTTCGCCTTTGAGATTCACAGCAAGCTTGGCCAGCACGCCAAATTCGCGCGCGTCAACGGCAAGCTCTGCTCAATAAAGACGGTGCTGAGCCGCGGAGACTGCGTGGAGATCGGGGCGGATGACGATGTGGAGCCCCGGCCTGAGTGGCAAGACTGCGTGATAACATATAAGGCCAAGCGATTCTTGCGCAACTATCTGGCGAAAGCCCCCACCCCGCCCTACTCACGTTGCCCAAGCTGCAACCCGATCCCGGGCGACGAGGTGGTGGGGTTCCGCGACACGGAAGGCCACGTGACCATACACAAGCGCAACTGCCCCACGGTGATACGCCTGGCATCGAAATATGGAGACTCCATTGTCTCGGTAGACTTCAAGGAGCGCCCGGACCAGCTATACCCAGCCAGCGTACACATAACGGCCGTGGACAGATACCACCTCCTGAGCGATGTGATAGACTGCATAACAAACAGCCTGGGACTCTCGATAGACAGCCTCCACACCGTGACGGAAGACTGCATCGTGGACTGTACCATAAGGTTCTACATCCACTCTTTCTCAGAGTTGCACTACATAGCCTCGCACCTCTACAAGATAAAGGGCGTGGAGGAGGTGCAGGAGTCCGACTCGTGGGCAGAGGCGGAGAAGTGACTCCCGATGGATCAGAAGACTGACAACGAAAAACAGATGAGCAAATACACCAAATGGGTGGCCTGCTGGGGCAACGCCACATCCATAACAGACAGGAGGGAGGCCACATTCGCAAAAGACCTGACGCTGCGCTACCCCATCGGCATGCCGTTTGGCGGAGACAGGCTTAGGCTAAGGTTCTCAAACCTGACAGGCACGGAGGCCGTGCGCCTGACAAAGGTGACGCTAGCCCTGACGGGCGGTGGGGCGAGGACGACCCGCCGGCTGACCTTTGGCGGCGGCGAGGTGGCGGACATCGCGCCGGGGCGCGAGCTGACATCTGACGAAGTGAGCCTGGACGTGGAGGCCGGGCAGGCGCTGGAGGTGAGCATATATCTGGGCGACTTCACGCAGATGAACGCCGGCACGCTCATAACCGGCCCGCTGTCTCACGGCCAATTCGCCTACGGAGACCACACGGAGGCCGAGACATTGCCGCCCGACCTGTCTCGCAAAACCAACTGGTTCTATTTCCTCAACACCATTGAGGTCAGGACAGAGGCGAAAAACCGCGCGCTGATATGCTACGGTGACTCCATAACGGCCCAAAGTTGGCCGGACTATCTGGCCATGCGAGCGTGGGAGGCCGGGCTGCGCAACGTGGCCGTGATCCGCCGCGCGGTGAGCGGCACGCGCATCCTCCGCCAATATGACTGCATAACGTATCAGGCCTATGGGCTCAAGGGCGCGACCCGGTTCCCCATAGAGGCCAACGCGGCGGGCGCAGACACCGTGATCATCCAGCACGGCATCAACGACATAATCCACCCCGTGGGCACCGACGTGAACCCTTTCCGGCCTTGGAGCGACATGCCCACGGCCGAAGACTTGGAGCGAGGCGTGGAGGCGATCTACGCGGCACGCGCCCGCGAACTGGGCATGAGCGTGTGGAGCGGCACGCTGCTGCCCATTGAGGGCTGGCGCACATATAGTGACACGCGCGACGCCATAAGGCGCGATTTCAATGAGTGGCTGCGCAAGTCGCCGATCTTCGACGGCTGCGTGGACTTTGACAAGGCCGTGCGCGATGACGGTCACCCGGCGCGCTTCAAACCAGGCTTCGACTCCGGCGACCACCTGCACCCCAGCGAGGCCGCCTACAAGGCCATGGCCGAGGCCGTGCCGGAGAGCCTGCTCCATGCCGCCGAGACGGCCTGACGCCAAGGCAACGTTCTGACCACAGAAAGCCGTCTGGCCCGCGTTTGAGGCGCGGGCCAGACGGCTTTTCTTTCGCGGGCGGAAAGGGCGCGCGCCCGACTATATGATCTTCTCTATCTGGCTGAGGTTTTTGCGCACCTCATCGTCAGATACCACATAGTCTTGCAGACTGCCAGATAGATATTGGTCATAGGCCGCCATGTCGATGAGGCCGTGGCCGGAGAGGTTGAAAAGCAACACCTCGGCCTTACCCTCCTCTTTGCACCTCTTTGCCTCGCGAATGGCCGTGGCTATGGCGTGGCAAGACTCCGGGGCGGGGATTATGCCCTCGGTGCGGGCGAAGAGCAGCCCCGCCTCGAAGCTCTCAAGCTGGCGGACGTCGGAGGCCTCCATGAAGCCGTCTTTGAGCAGCTGCGAGACTATGACGCCGGCGCCATGGTAGCGCAAGCCGCCGGCGTGGATGTTGGCCGGCATGAAGTTGTGGCCGAGAGTGAACATGGGCAGGAGCGGCGTGTAGCCGGCCACGTCGCCATAGTCATACTGGAAGACCCCTCGGGTGAGCTTGGGGCATGACGTGGGCTCGGCGGCTATGAAACGCGTCTTTCGCCCGTCTTTGATGGTGTGGCGCATGAATGGGAATGAGATGCCGCCGAAGTTGGAGCCGCCGCCGAAGCAGGCTATGACCACGTCGGGGTACTCACCGGCCATCTCCATCTGCATCTCGGCCTCGAGGCCTATGACGGTCTGGTGGAGCGTGACGTGGCTAAGGACTGAGCCGAGGGTGTATTTGCAGTTGGGCGTGGTCATGGCCAGCTCCACGGCCTCTGATATGGCCGTGCCGAGCGAGCCCTGATTGTTGGGGTCCCGCGTGAGGACGTCTTTGCCGGCGCGGGTGGACATGGATGGGGACGGCGTCACCTGCGCCCCGAAAGTCTGCATGATGCTGCGGCGATATGGCTTCTGGTTGTAGCTTATCTTGACCTGATACACTGCGGCCTCGAGGCCGAAGACCTTGGCTGCATAGGAGAGCGCGCAGCCCCACTGGCCCGCACCCGTCTCAGTGGTGACGTTGGTCACGCCCTGCTGCTTACAGTAGTAAGCCTGCGCGAGGGCGGAGTTGAGCTTGTGTGAGCCCACAGGGCTTACGCTCTCGTTTTTGAAGTAGATGTGGGCTGGGGTGTCCAAGGCTTTTTCCAAGCCAGTGGCGCGCACCAGTGGCGTGCTGCGATAGGTCTTGTACATGTCTCGCACGGGTTCTGGGATGTCTATCCACTCGTCGGAGACGTTCATCTCTTGGCGCGACACCTCTTCTGAGAAGAGCGGGAAGAGGTCTTCGGCCGTCATGGGCTTGCGCGTCTTCGGGTTGAGCGGCGGCATGGGCTTGTTAGGCATCACGGCCGCTATGTTGAACCATTGGCGCGGGATCTGGTCCTCGGAGAGGAAGTATCTTTTTTGCTGAGGCATAGGTTTCTTTTTGTGTGTTGTTATTATGATTTGCGCCCGCCGGGGCGCTCCTTGCTCTGCTCTGGTTCGTGGAGTGGAGGATGACTGAAAAAGCCGCCATCCGGCGCTCGTCGCGCGCCGACTGGCAGCTTTATCTTGGTCTGTCGGCCTGGCTTTTGCCCGGCATCAGTACTCGTCTTCGTTGAAGAAGAAGTCCTCGTTGCTGGGGTAGTCAGGCCAGATGTCTTCTATGCTCTCGTAGACCTCGCCGTCGTCCTCAATCTCTTGCAGGTTCTCAATCACCTCAAGGGGGGCGCCGGAGCGTGTCGCGTAGTCAATGAGCTCATCCTTGGTTGCTGGCCAAGGCGCATCCTCGAGCTTCGAGGCTAATTCTAGAGTCCAATACATAGCAAAAGTTTTTATGGAACCTTAACAAGCCGCGAATGTATAAAAAGTTTCCACAATACGGCTCGCCATTCGGCTGTTTGTCACTCTATGTCGTCAAAATCATATCCTTCATAGACTTCCTCCTGCGCCTGCATGTCGGCGGGGATTTCTAGTTTGAGGAATATGTCGTCCTTGCTCTTTGGCCTGTAGTCATCTAGCCACCGGAAGCCGGACAGTTTGTTGTCTTTCTCGCCCGTGAGGGATGGCGGGTTCATGTTGCCGGCCGGAGACACCCTCATGACAATGCTGCTTATCTTACGGTCTTTGAGCCATATGCTCATGTTGCTGCTCTCGGCCCTGTTGACGCCGATGAGGCTTGGGCCGTCTTTGGGGTAGTATATGGTCTGGCCGTTGCCGTCCACGTCAATGAGGTACAGGTCGTTGTCGCGGATGTGGCCTGTTATGAGTTTTCCCTTGACCTGGTCGTAACCCACCGAGTCGGGTTCTTGCGAGATGATGAACGCCGCGTCTAGCAGTTCGGACTTGTAGAGAGCCTGGTTGCGGGTGTAGAGCTTGATGACGTTGGCGGTCATCTGGCTGCCTTGCGACCATACGACGGGCATATTGTAGAGCGTGGCCACGGAGTCTCTGAAGTCGAAGACGAGAGAGTCGCAGCGGGCCTGGAGGTCTGTCCTGAAAGCCTTGACATTATGGAAAGCCTTGATGATGCGGCTGGTGTCGGCGAGCGGCACTACGCGGAATGTGTCGGCGTGCATGAAGAGCGTGTCCGCCCCATAGACTTGCGCCACCATGGCTTTGCGCGTGGCCATGGCCTCTTGTGTGGTCTCTTTGTAGTAGCCGTAGTCGCCCTGCAGGGCGATGTTGTTGGTGGAGTCGGTCAGCACCATGTCGTCCCACGCCGTGCCGAGGCCTTTGCGCCGCTCATAGAGTATGGTCCGGCCTTTGAGCGTGCTGCGATTTCTGACGGAGTAGAGGCGGTTGTTTTTGAGCAGCTTGGCCACGTCGGCCTTGGTGTCGTACCAGCCTTTGTCGCTGTCTATGACCATGGAGTCGGTTGTGGTGATGGTGGTGGGGCCGAGAATGGTGACGACCTCAGTCCGTGTATTGAAAGCCGTGGTGTCTGAGACGAGGCGGTATTTGGGCGACGTGCCCACCACGTTGTTTTTGAAGTAGACGTCGTTTGTCATGGGGTAGTACACGCCCCTGACGGAGGTAAGGGTGTTTTCTTTGTTCACCACCTTGCCGCCATTGTAGAAATAGGCCTTGTCTAGGGCCCGGTCATAGTCTAGGTGCTCGGTGTAGAGCCACGTCTGGCCTTTGTTGGCTCTCACGTTGTCCCTCACCTTGGCCAGGTTCTGGTTGCCCAGATAGGTGAGCCTGTCGCCATAGAGGTGTATGGAGTCGTTTTGCACCACGTGGACGCTGCCGTAGCATATGACGACATTGGAGTCGTTATACATATAGGCGCTGTCGCAATAGAGTATGGTGTTGTGGTGCGAGAGCTTCACGTGGCCGTTGAGCGACTGCGTGTTTTTACCTATCTTGTCATCGTGGCGCAGCACGTCGGCCTTGTCAATCCTCACCCTTATGGTCTGCTGCGCCACAGCGCACAGTTCGGCGCACGCCAAGGCTATGGCGCACACGGCGGCCCGCATGGCGGTCATTGCAGCCAGCCCTTGTATTGGAAGTCGCATCCTCGCCAATCGGGCGTTATGACCACATAAAGCTCTTTTTGCTTGTTTATGATCCATTCGTCGAGCATTTGCTTGCGCTTTTGGTTCTCGACCATAGTCTTGAGCATATCGTAGTCATCATTAATGTTGGCCTTGTGGGGCGCGTATTTTTTCACCAGTCGGACAATCCTCATTGTCTCCTTGCCTTTGCGGTCATCCATCATAGAGAAAGGCTGTGACACCTCGCCCTCGCCCAGCCCCTGGATGGCTTTGGCAATCTCGGCGGGGATTTGACCTAGCTGGAATTTTATGGTGCCGTCTTCCGGGTTGACCATAGTGCCGCCGTTGGACCGCGTGTCCTTGTCCATTGAGAAGCGCGTGGCGGCCTCTTCAAACGTCAGCTTGTTCTCGTCGATATACTTCACCACGGTGTCTAGGAAAGCCGTTGCTTTTTTGCGGCTCTCGGGCGTCACTTTGGGCTTGAGGAGGATGTGACGGCAGTTGATGCGGTCTCCCTTGCGGTCTATGAACTGGATGATGTGGTAGCCGAACTCCGTCTCGACAATCTTAGAGACCTTGCCTTTCTCCTTCATGTTGAACGCCACGGCGGAGAATTCGGGCACGAAGCCGGACTTGGAGTACCAGCCCAGGTCTCCCCCGCGCGAGGCCGAGCCGGGATCCTCAGAATAGAGCACCGCTAGCGTGGCGAAGTCGCGCCCCTCGGCCACTTGCTTTTGGAAGTCTCGAAGACGGTTTTTGACTCGGTCTATCTCTTTTTGCTCAATCTCGGGGTAGACGAGTATTTGCTGAATCTCATATTGGGCTGGGACGAACGGTATGCTGTCCTCGCTCATGCCTTTATAGAAGTTTCGGATGTCAGCGGGGGTCACTTTGACGTCTTTTGTGATATTCTGCTGCATCCTCTGCGTTATCATCTGCGTCCTGACAGTCTCCATCTGGTCGCGGCGAATCTGCTGAATGGGCTTGCCGAAATACTCCTCCAGTTTGTCTTGGCCGCCCACTTGCTGCACAAAATAGTTGATTCGTGCGTCTACCTGCTGGGCCACCTCGCTGTCTTTGACCTCAACGCTGTCTATCTTGGCTTGGTTGAGCATCATCTTCTGGATGAGCAACTGCTCAAAAATATGGCATTTCATGTCGCCACCATAGCTGACTCCCTCAATCATTGCCTGCCCATACTGGTATTCAATGTCAGAGCTGAGGATGGCATCATCGCCGACCGAGGCCACAACCTCATCAATCAGCTTCGTTTGCGCCGGCGCGACAAATGAGGAGGCCAGCGCAGCCGCCACGCAAACGGCAATTCGGGTGTGTTTAGTCATTATTGTCGTAGAACTTTATGGCATTGGACTTTACAGCCTGCTCATATATGTCTTTATTAGCAGAGGAGAGGAACTCCAACTTCCTCTTGCTCACCAAGATGTTTGTTATGTCTTTCCTGACGAACTCCTCTGGGGCGACCGCTCCCGCGGGGAGCGCGTGCGTCACTTTGAGGATGTACACGTTGCCGTCCTCTTCAACCTTCAGCACTGGCACCTTTGTCAGAGACTGTACATCCTCAGGCAACGAGCCGGCGGGGAAGAAGTTTCGGACGGCAGCCATAGAGAGCCAAGCGTCGAACGAACTCTTATATTTTGTCGCGTTGTGAAACATATATTCCTCCACCTCCAACGAAGACTCCTCGTCAAAGCGAATTAGCGTCTTGACGAAGCCACTAATGTCTGGTGTGCTAGACGGGATGATGGCGAAACAGCCTTTAATGAGAGGGTCGGGCAAGACGAAATTTTGCTTCATCTGCTCGTAGTATGCATGAATGTCATCATTTGTTATGTCCGGCTTAAACTTCTGCTCCACCAGTTTATTTTGGTACATCTCTATGATGAGAGAGGAGCGATACTCTTCAACGGCCTCGTCTATCTCCTCAGTCTCGTTAGACAGATAAAGCGTGGCCTTCTGGAGCAGCACCTGACGGTATACCCACCCTCTGATGTACTCATCTGCAAACACCGCGCTGTCTGCGGCCGAGGCCGTGACCGGCAATGCGGACATTAGCTGCGTGCGAGTCAGCTCAGCGTCTCCGACCGAGACAACGACATCGGCCCCCGTGTCATCCCCGTCCCCGCAGGACGGCAGAAAAAAAATACAGACAACGGCCAGCAGAAGCCAAAACATTTTCTTGATATCAAGGGTCATTAGATACTGCCAATCCAAAATACGGGTGTTTGGGTCATATGCGCTCATGTAAAAACACGATTCTCACGAACTGCGCTGGAACACGCAGCGCACTCACGCCTAAGCAAAAGTAAGCCAAAGAGGCTATAAAACAAAAAAGAGGGGAGATAAATTATCTCCCCTCTCTCTGTCGATGATAAGTCTGATCTACTCAGCCTTCTCCTCTGCCTTTGCCTCTGCGGCAGGAGCTTCTGCCGCTTCAGCCTTCTTGCCGCGGCCGCGACGGGTCTTCTTCTTCTCCTCTGCCTTCTTAGGAGCCGCAAGCATATTGGCGTTGTAGTCAACAAGCTCAATGAAGCACATATCTGCAGCGTCGCCAATACGTGAGCCTGTCTTGAGGATTCGGGTGTACCCTCCTGGTCGGTTAGCAACCTTGCCGGCTACCTCGGTGAAAAGCTCCTTGGTTGCGGCGTTATCCTGAAGGTGACTGAAAACGAGACGCTGCGCATGGCGCTTCTCGTCAACAGTAGTCAGGTTCTTGGTCTTGTTGATAAGGGGCTCAACATAGACACGCAAAGCCTTAGCCTTGGCGACTGTCGTCGTGATCCTCTTATGGAGGATGAGCGAGCAGGCCATATTGGAGAGCATAGCTTTACGATGGGAGCTCGTCCGACCAAGGTGATTGAATTTCTTATTATGTCTCATCGTAATTATTCTTTATCGAGTTTATACTTAGCCGTGTCCATGCCGAACGAGAGACCGAGGTTGGCCAAGAGATCGTCAAGCTCCGTGAGCGACTTCTTTCCGAAGTTGCGGAACTTGAGTAGATCATTCCTGTGGTACGTTACCAATTCGCCAAGAGTCTCAACCTCAGCAGCTTTAAGACAGTTCAGGGCGCGGACGGAAAGATCCATATCGCTGAGCCTTGTCTTCAAGAGCTGCCTCATTCGCAGAACCTCCTCGTCAAACTCCTCACCCCCAGCCTTCTCGTTCTCGTCCATCGTGATCTTCTCATCGGAGAAGAGCATAAAATGGTAGATGAGAATCTTGGCAGCCTCCTTCAAGGCATCTTTTGGGAGGATTGAACCGTCTGTGGTAATCTCCAGGTTCAGTTTGTCATAGTCTGTCTTCTGAAGCACACGGTACTTCTCAACAGAGTACTTGACATTGATTATGGGCGTGAAGATGGAATCGATGGCGATGGTGTTGATGTCTTGACCTTCCTCTTGATTCTCGTCAGCCCTGACATAACCTCTGCCCTTGTTGACAGTGAAGGTCATATTGAACTTGACGTCCTCATTTAGGTTGCAAATGACGAGGTCTGGGTTGAGAACCTCGAAATTGTGCATAACCTTGTTGAAGTCGCCCGCCGTGATCTGGCTCTGACCCGTGATTTTGAGGCTTACGACCTCTTTGTCCTCGTCTTGGGCGCCAATCTTGCGAAAACGTACTTGCTTGAGGTTGAGGATAATCTGGGTTACATCGTCAATAACGCCAGGGATGGTTGCGAATTCGTGCTGGACACCGTCAATCTTGATTGACGTGATAGCAAAACCTTCGAGGGAGTTGATTAAAATTCTTCTTAAGGCATTTCCAATGGTAATGCCATAACCTGGTTCAAGAGGACGAAATTCGAAACGACCGAACTTATCGTCGTTCTCGAGCATTATGACTTTTTCTGGTTTTTGGAAAGCTAAAATTGCCATAAGAATAATTTTATTTAGAGTACAGATCGACGATCAACTGCTCCTTGATGTTTTCAGGAATGTCGGCCCTTTCCGGAAGGTTCAAGAAAGTGCCGGAAAGCGTGTTCGCGTCCCACTGCAGCCAAGAATATTTGGATGCGGAGTTAGCAGCGAGCGAGTTGGTGACGACCTCGAGAGACTTGCTCTTCTCACGGACGCCGACGACCTGACCAGGCTTTACTCGGAAAGAAGGGATGTTGACAACCTTACCGTCTACCACGATGTGCTTGTGACCGACGAGCTGGCGCGCAGCTGCGCGTGTGGGAGCTATGCCAAGACGGTAAACTACATTGTCTAGACGAGACTCGAGAAGCGAGAGAAGGACTTCACCCGTGACGCCTTTAGAACGCTTCGCATCGGCGTAAACGATGCGGAACTGACGCTCGAGGAGACCGTATGTGTACTTTGCCTTCTGCTTCTCTTTGAGCTGCATGCCGTACTCGGAGACCTTGCCACGGCGGTTTTGGCCGTGCTGTCCTGGAGGGTAGTTGCGATGCTCAAAATACTTGTCGGGGCCAAAGATCGCCTCACCGAATCTACGGGCGACCTTGGTTCTTGGGCCTGTGAATCTTGCCATTGTTGTTTTTTGACTTTATGATTTTGATTTCAAATGATGAATATGGCAGCCGCTAGATCATACTAAACAATCATAACCATTCATTATTCAAAACACAAAATCAAAAACAGTTGAAAGGAACTTAAAACGTTTAACTAGACCTTACGCCTCTTCGGAGGACGGCAACCGTTGTGCGGGAGCGGGGTGACGTCTACGATCTCTGACACCTCGATGTTGGCCGCATTGATTGCGCGGATAGCGGCCTCACGGCCATTACCCGGCCCCTTTACGTAGACCTTTACCTTACGGAGACCGAGGTCGTAGGCTACCTTGGCACAGTCGGTGGCTGCTGTCTGTGCCGCATATGGGGTGTTCTTCTTAGAGCCTTTGAAGTTCATCTTACCCGCACTGGACCAAGAGATGGTTTGACCCTGCTGGTTGGTAAGGGTGATAATTATGTTGTTGAAGGAAGAGTGGATGTGAGCCTCGCCGATTGCCTCGACCTTGACCACTTTTTTCTTGAGAGCTCCTGCTTTCTTAGCCATGATTCAATTATTTAGTAGCCTTCTTCTTGTTAGCGACAGTCTTCTTCTTGCCCTTGCGAGTGCGGGCGTTGTTCTTGGTCGACTGGCCACGAACTGGGAGACCGAGGCGATGACGGATTCCACGATAGCAACCGATGTCCATCAGTCGCTTGATATTGAGCTGCACCTCGGAGCGCAACTCACCTTCAACCTTATAGTTGGCACCAATAATTTCGCGAACTGCCTGGATCTGAGCGTCAGTCCAGTCGGATACCTTTACACTACGATCGATCCCGGCCTTCTCTAGAATATTAACTGCTGTGCTCCGGCCGATACCGTAAATGTAAGTCAATGCGACCTCACCGATTTTGTTAGACGGGACGTCGACTCCTGCGATTCTTGCCATAATTGATTATCCTTGACGTTGTTTAAGTTTGGGGTTCTTCTTGCAGATCACGTACAAGCGACCCTTGCGGCTTACAATCTTGCAGTCCGCACTTCTTTTCTTGATGGATGCTCTAACTTTCATAATAAGTTATTTGTAGCGATATGATATACGACCTTTGGTGAGGTCGTATGGAGATATTTCTACCTTAACCCTGTCTCCCGGGAGGATCTTGATATAGTTCATACGCATCTTTCCCGAGATGTGGGCTGTGATGATATGACCATTCTCAAGCTCTACCCTGAACATTGCGTTGGAGAGGGCTTCCTTGATTGTTCCGTCTTGCTCTATTGACGACTGCTTCGGCATAAGCTTACTTTAAATTCGGACGCAAATGTAACACAATAAGTTCTATTTGACAAACTTGGGTTTATCAAAAAAGTCCCCGCCAGAGCAAGCCCCGGCGGGGATTAGAATCTATCAGTGCTGAGCCGGACCGAAAGTCCTGCCCATAATGCGACCAGATTTCATAAGACCATCATAATGCCTCATAAGGAGGTGGCTCTCAATCTGCTGGAGAGTGTCAAGCACTACGCCGACTAGGATGAGGAGCGAAGTTCCACCATAGAACTGGGCAAAAGACGCCTCCACGCCAGCTATTGTGGCGAAAGCGGGAAGGATTGCGACTATGGCGAGCATAACAGAGCCAGGCAACGTGATGCGCGACATAACCGTGTCTATGTACTCTGCAGTCTTCTTTCCTGGCTTGACACCGGGGATGTAGCCGTTGTTCTTCTTCATATCGTCTGCCATCTGCTGCGGGTTCATAATGAGCGCGGTATAGAAATAGGTGAAGACGATGATGAGGATGGCGAACACGAGGTTATACCAAAAACCGGTAAAGTCAGAGAAAGTGGCAGCGAAGCCCTGCGAACCATCCTGGTTTACGAAACCGAGGAACGTTACAGGCAGGAACATAAGCGCTTGGGCGAAGATGATAGGCATGACATTGGCAGCGTTGATCTTCAACGGGATGTACTGACGAACACCGCCATACTGCTTGTTGCCCTCTATCCTCTTGGCGTATTGCACCGGTATGCGGCGGGTGGCCTGAACCAGAGCGATGGTGCCGACAAAGACAAAGAAGAGGACAACGAACTCGATTAGCAGCGCCACAAGGCCACCGTCTTGATTGTTAACGGAAAGCTTGCTGGCGAACTCTGCCACTAGGGAGTGAGGGAGACGCGCAATGATGCCCACCATAATGATCAGCGAGATGCCGTTTCCGATTCCACGGTCAGTGATCTTCTCACCGAGCCACATGACAAACATGGTGCCTGCGGTAAGGATGATGGTGCTGGCAACCGTGAAAAACGTCCTATTCATAGAAAAAGCCTCGCCCGGAAGCTGGTAGTAGAGGTTGGCGATGTAGGCCGGAGCCTGCAGAAGCAGGATGACAACCGTAAGCAGACGAGTAATCTGGTTGATTTTGTTACGTCCACTCTCACCATCTCTCTGAAGCCTCTGGAAATAGGGGATTACCATACCGAGGAGCTGGACAACAATCGACGCCGAGATGTAGGGCATGATGCCGAGTCCGAGGATGGAAGCATTAGAGAACGCGCCACCCGAGAACATATCGAGCAGCCCCATGACACCGCTGCTGGTCTGGCTTTCAAGGCCGGCAAGGTAGTTGGGGTTAACACCTGGCAGAACGACGAAAGAGCCCAATCGATAAACTAACAGGAATCCTAACGTTGTTAGGATCCTGTTTTTCAGTTCATCGATTTTCCAGATGTTGCGAATGGTTTCGACCAGTTTCTTCATCTGTCACTTAGTTTTCGGCGGCTACCTTTGCTTTTTTGCCGAGGATCTCAACGGAACCGCCGGCTGCCTCTATAGCCTCGATTGCCTTCTTGGAGAAGCTGTGAGCCTTTACGACGAGCTTAGCCTTAATCTCGCCGTTGGCGAGAATCTTGACAAGGTCTTTCTTGGAGGTCATGCCAGCCCCGCGGAGAACATCGGGAGTGATCTCTGTTACGCCTGACTTCTCCGCGAGAGCCTGGAGTACAGAGATGTTGATTGCCTTATACTCGACTCGGTTGCAGTTCTTGAAACCGAACTTAGGCAGACGACGCTGGAGAGGCATCTGTCCGCCCTCGAAGCCGAACTTAGTCTTGTAACCTGACCTGGACTTTGCGCCCTTGCTACCACGCGTGGACGTGCCGCCACGGCCAGAGCCCTCACCGCGGCCCAAACGCTTGTCATGGTGCGTTGAGCCTTTAGCGGGCTTCAAATTGCTTAAATCCATATTATGAATCAGTCAATTAATTGTTAACTACTTCAACCTTGACAAGATGCTTTACACGCGCAATCATGCCGCGGATGCCTGCATTGTCCTCCTTAACAACCGAGTGGTTGAGCCTGTGGATGCCGAGAGCAATGAGGACCCTTCTCTGATGGGCGGGAACATTGATAACGCTCCGGACCTGTGTAATCTTAATTTGTGCCATAAGTCAAGAGAATTAACCGTTGAAGACCTTGTCCATAGAGATGCCGCGCTGCTGCGCAACGGTGTATGCGTCACGGAGCTCGCAGAGAGCCTTGATGGTGGCCTTGACGAGGTTGTGAGGGTTGGACGAGCCTTGGGACTTGGCGAGGACATCGGTCACGCCTACTGTCTCGAGGACGGCGCGCATCGCGCCGCCGCAAGTGAGGCCAGTACCCTTTGACGCGGGCTTGAGGAATACCTTAGCGCCTCCGAAGCTGAGCTTCTGCTCGTGAGGCAGCGTTCCGTTGACGATGGAAACTTTGACGAGGTTCTTCTTTGCGGCCTCCGTACCCTTTGAGATGGCAGCAGTGACTTCGCTTGCCTTGCCAAGACCCATGCCAATTACTCCCTTGCCATCGCCGACAACTACAATTGCCGCGAAGCTGAAAGCGCGGCCACCCTTGGTGACCTTGGTGACGCGGTTGATAGCTACCAGACGATCTTGAAGCTCAAGATCGTTGGTGTTCCTGACTCTATTGAAATTCTCAGCCATCGAATTTAGAATTTAAGACCGGCCTCGCGAGCTGCGTTGGCCAGAGATTCAACACGTCCGTGATAGAGGTAGCCGTTACGGTCGAAAACGACAGTAGTGACACCCGCCTCGATGGCAGCCTCGCCGATGAGCTTGCCGACAGCTGCGGCCTGCTCAACTTTGTTGCCAGAGAAATCAACGAGGTTCTTGGAAGATTTGGCGACAAGGGTCTTACCCTCTTCGTCGTTGACGAGCTGGACGTAAATCTGCTTGTTGCTGCGGAAGACGGACATACGCGGGCGCGCAGCCGTGCCGCTGATCTTGCCGCGGATGCGCGCCTTGATCTTGTTGCGTCTTGCTATTTTAGAAAAAGCCATTGTCGAAAATGTTTTACCGTTAAGCCTTAGCAGACTTACCTGCCTTGCGGCGGATCTGCTCACCAATGAACTTGATACCCTTGCCCTTGTAAGGCTCCGGCATACGGAAAGAGCGGATCTTTGCGCAAATCTGGCCAAGGAGCTGCTTGTCCGCTGTCTCGAGCGTGATGATAGGGTTGCTCTTTCGGTCGGTGACAGCCTCCACTTTCACCTCCTTGGGGAGCTGAATGAAGATGGCGTGAGAATATCCGAGCGCAAGCTCAAGGATGTTGTTCTGCGACGTGGCGCGGTAGCCGACACCGACGAGCTCAAGTTTCTGGGTGTAGCCTCCGGACACTCCGTGGACCATGTTGTTGACAAGCGCACGGTAGAGGCCGTGGAGCGAGCGATGCTCCTTGTCATCCGTGGCGCGGGTGAAGTGAAGATGACCGTCCTCAACCTTCACGGTGATGGAACTGTCGATCTTCTGAGAGAGCTCACCCTTGGGACCCTTTACGGTTACGACGTTATCCTTAATATCTACGCTAACTCCGGAGGGGATGGCCACCGGTAACTTACCTATTCTTGACATTGCGAATCCCTCCGTTGATTAGTAGATGTAACAAAGAACCTCACCGCCGACTTTCTGTACGCGCGCCTCCTTGTCCGTCATGACACCCTTAGAGGTGGAGACGATGGCTATGCCGAGGCCGTTGAGGACTCGGGGCATCTCGCGATAGCCGACATAGCTGCGGAGACCCGGGGTGGAAACCCTCTTGAGGGCCTTGATAGCTGATACGTTGCTCTGCGGGTCATATTTGAGAGCAATCTTGATGATGCCTTGCTTGTCATCATCGATGAACTTGTAGTTAAGGATATAGCCCTTCTCGAAGAGAATAGTGGTTATACCTTTCTTCAAGTTAGAAGCCGGGATCTCAACGACCCTGTGCTTGGCAAGGATGGCATTCCTAATACGGGTAAGGAAGTCCGCTATGGGATCTGATACCATATAAAAAAGAAAGTTTAAATTAATCCTGAATGCTCAGGACAATATTTAACACTTAGTGAATTGCTTTACCAGCTAGCCTTCTTGACTCCCGGGATGAGACCGGCGGAAGCGAGGATACGGAAATCGATACGCGAGATGCCGAACTGGCGCATATAGCCCCTGGGACGACCGGAGAGCATGCACCTATTGTGGAGACGCGTAGGGCAAGAGTTCTTCGGGAGTGCCTGAAGTGCCTCGTAGTTACCCTCGGCCTTGAGCTGCTTGCGCTTCTCAGCGTATTTCTCAACGAGCTTGGCCCTCTTGCGCTCGCGGGCCTTCATAGATTCTTTTGCCATACAGCTAAAGTCTAATTAATTGTTTTTCTGCTTGAAAGGTACGCCGAAAGCCTTGAGCAGGGCGAAAGCCTCAGCATCAGAACCAGCATTGGTCACAAAGGTAATATTCATACCCTGAATTTTGGCAACCGCGTCCAGATTAATTTCTGGGAAAATGATCTGCTCGGTGATGCCGAGGGTGTAGTTGCCGCGGCCGTCGAGCTTGCCCTGGACGCCGTTGAAATCGCGGATGCGCGGAAGAGCCACGCGTATGATCCTCTCGAGGAACTCATACATACGGTCGCGACGGAGGGTTACCTTGACACCGATGGGCGTGTTCTTGCGAAGCTTGAAGCCAGCGATATCCTTCTTGGAGAGAGTCTCGATGGGCTGCTGGCCAGAGATGAGGGCCATTTCCTTCTTTGCGATCTCGATGACCTTCTTGTCCTGGGTAGCCTCGCCGAGACCTTGGTTGAGGACGATCTTCTCGAGCTTGGGGCACTGCATGATGGAGGAGTAGTTGAACTCCTTCATGAGCTGCGGGACAATCTGTTCCTTATAGAACTTCCTTAGAGATGGTTCGTAAGCGGCCATTATTTAATCTCCTCCCCTGATTTTTTAGAGTACCTTACTGATTTTCCTTCCTCGTTGCGACGACGTCCGATGCGGGTCGCAGCTCCGGTCTTGGGATCCTTGACGTTAAGATTGGAGATGTGTATTGGAGCCTCCTTCTTAACGATGCCGCCCTGAGGGTTGGCAGCAGAGGGCTTGCAAGCCTTGCTGACCATATTGATTCCCTCGACGATGGCACGTGAATTGCGCGGGTCTACGGAGAGGACTTTGCCCTCCTTGCCCTTGTCATCGCCACTGTTAACTATGACGATGTCGCCTTTCTTGATATGCAGTTTAGCCATTGCCTTGTGTAGAAAAAGTTAGATTACCTCTGGCGCGAGGGAGATGATCTTCATGTAGCCGTCGCGGAGCTCGCGCGCCACCGGTCCGAAGATACGCGTGCCCCTGAGCTCGTCTGTGTTGTTGAGCAGGACGCAGGCGTTGTCATCGAAGCGGATGTATGAGCCGTCTGGGCGGCGGACTTCCTTCTTTGTGCGAACGATGACAGCCTTGCTTACGGTGCCGGGCTTGATGTCGCTAGAGGGGATCGCGTCCTTGACTGTGACGACGATCTTGTCTCCGATGGAGGCGTAGCGCTTGAACGATCCACCGAGGACATGAATGCAAAGAACCTCCTTTGCACCGCTGTTGTCGGCAACAGCGAGTCTAGATTCTGTCTGTATCATTGTTTACTTAGCCTTTTCGACGATTCTAACGAGTCTCCACCTCTTTGTCTTGCTGAGTGGACGGGTCTCCATGATCTCGACTGTGTCTCCGACATGGGCCTCGTTGTTTTCGTCATGGACATGGAACTTCTTCGTCTTCTTCACGAACTTGCCATATAGTGGGTGCTGCTCGCGATCCTTGATGGCGACGACGATGGACTTCTGCATCTTGTCGCTAACGACGAGACCGACTCGCTCCTTCCTATGATTTCTTTCTTCCATCTTCGGTTATTTTTCGGTGTTGTTCTTCTCTGTAAGGATTGTCAACAGACGAGCGATGTCCTTACGCGTCTTCCTGATTTTCATCGGGTTCTCGAGAGGGGAGATGGCGTGCTCGATCTTCATTTTCTGGAGCTCGAGTTTTGCTGCTGCGATCTTCTCCTCAATCTCGGAGACAGAAAGAGCCCTTATCTCAGATGCTTTCATTACTAAACGTTTGCAGATTCTACATAGTCACGACGAATGACGAACTTCGTCTTGATCGGGAGCTTCTGCGCAGCGAGTCGGAGAGCCTCCTTGGCCACTGCGAGAGAGACGCCCTCACACTCGATGAGCATCATGCCGGGCTTGACGGCAGCGACGAAGCCTGCGGGGTCACCCTTACCTTTACCCATTCGGACGTCGGCAGGCTTGCGGGTTATGGGCTTGTCTGGGAAGATACGGATCCAGATTTGACCCTCACGCTGCATATAGCGCGTGACAGCGATACGAGCCGCCTCGATCTGGCGCGCCGTGATCCAAAGCGTCGCCATTGCCTTGATGCCGAAAGAACCGAACGCAAGCTCGGTGCCGCGGTGCGCTATGCCGTCGTTCTTGCGGCGACCATCTTGCGGCCTCCTATACTTGACTCTCTTAGGTTGTAACATCTCGAAAAATCAATTAATGCTGCTGGTTATTGTTTCTCTTCCTCCTGGGGCCGCGGTCTCCGCGGAAGCCATTGTCGCGGTCACCTGCGGGCTTTTGAGCCTTGTCGATGACGGGGAGGGTAAGGTCTCTCTTGCCATAGACTTCGCCACGGCAGATCCAAACCTTGACGCCGATGACACCCATCTTGGTGTGGGCCTCGGCCTGGCAGTAGTCGATGTCGGCACGGAAGGTGTGGAGAGGCGTGCGGCCCTCCTTGAACATCTCGTGGCGGGTCATCTCTGCGCCGTTGAGGCGGCCGCAGACCTGAATCTTGATGCCCTCAGCCTGGTTGCGCTGCGCAGACGCGAGGGCCAGCTTGATGGCGCGGCGGTAAGCCACGCGGCCCTCGAGTTGACGCGCGATGTTATTGGCGACGATGGTGGCGTCGAGATCTGGACGCTTTACCTCGTAGATGTTGATCTGAACCTCCTTGCCCGTGAGCTTGACAAGCTCCTCCTTGAGTTTGTTGACCAGCTCGCCGTTCTTGCCTATGATCAGACCAGGCTTGGCCGTGAAGATGGTGACGGTGACAATCTTGAGCGTGCGCTCAATGATAATGCGGGAGAGGCTAGACTTGCTGTGACGCTCGTAGAGGTAGCTACGGATCTTCTTGTCTTCGACAATTTTCTCACCGAAGTTCTTGCCGCCGTACCAAACGGAATCCCAGCCACGGGTGATGCCGAGCCTGTTGCTAATTGGATTAATCTTCTGTCCCATGACTTAATTTTCCTGGTTTTCGGTTGGTTTGCTGTCCACGTAGATGGTCACGTGGTTGGAGCGCTTGAGGATGCGGTGCGCGCGGCCTTGCGGGGCCGGGCGGAGACGCTTGAGCATGCGCGCCGAGTCAACGAAGATGGTCTTAACGTAGAGGTTAGCCTCCTCAACGTTCTTACCTTCGTTCTTTTGCTTCCAGTTGTCGATGGCCGAGAGAAGGAGCTTCTCGAGACGGCCTGAAGCGTCTTGCTTGGAGAACTTCAGGATTCCGAGAGCATTGTTTACCTCCTTGCCGCGGATGAGGTCAGCAACGAGCTTCATCTTGCGGGGGGAAGTAGGGACGTTTCGCAGGGAAGCGAAATATTGAGTTTTCCTCGCTTCCTTGATGGCGTCCGCCATATTTCTTTTTCTTTTGCTCATTTTCGATTAATGAAAAGGGTTGTGACTAGCGGGTAACTCTACTTGCGGTTGCCGCTGTGACCACGGAACGTACGCGTCAAGGCGAACTCTCCGAGCTTGTGGCCCACCATGTTCTCGGTCACGTAGACCGGGACGAACTTGTTGCCGTTGTGGACGGCCAAGGTGTGACCAACGAAGTCGGGAGAGATCATGGAAGCCCTTGCCCATGTCTTGATGACTGACTTTTTGCCAGACTCGTTCATGGCGAGGATTTTCTTCTCGAGCTTGAGGTTGATGTACGGTCCTTTCTTTAAAGATCTGCTCATGATTGTTCTTAGTTACGCAGTTACTTTTTACGCCTCTCAATGATGTACTTGGACGATGTCTTCTTCGGAGCACGCGTCTTGTAGCCCTTAGCGAGGAGACCCTTGCGAGAGCGCGGGTGACCGCCGGAAGCGCGGCCCTCGCCACCACCCATCGGGTGATCGACTGGGTTCATGACAACGCCGCGAACTCGCGGACGACGACCTAGCCAACGTGAGCGTCCTGCCTTGCCTGACTTTTCGAGGGCGTGATCGGAGTTGCCGACTGCGCCGACGGTAGCCTTGCAGGTTGTAAGGATGAGACGGGTCTCACCGGAAGGCATCTTGATGACTGCGTAATTGCCATCACGAGCTGAAAGCTGAGCGAAAGAGCCGGCACTGCGAGCAATGACGCCACCCTGACCTGGGCGGAGCTCGATGTTGTGGATAACAGTGCCGAGCGGAATGGCGGAGAGGGGGAGTGCGTTGCCCACCTCGGGAGCCACGTCTGCGCCGGAGCCGAGGGTCTGACCGACCTGGAGGCCATTTGGCGCGAGGATGTAGCGTTTCTCGCCGTCTTCATAGACGAGCAGCGCGATGCGAGCACTACGGTTAGGATCGTATTGGATCGAATCTACGACTGCAGGTACACCGTCTTTGTTTCTCTTAAAATCGATTACACGGTATTTCCTCTTGTGGCCACCGCCAATGTGGCGCATGGTCATCTTGCCGGTGTTGTTACGACCGCCGGTCTTCTTCAGAGGACGCAGCAAAGACTTCTCTGGCTTGCTTGACGTAATCGTATCAAACGTGCCAATAACTTTGTTTCTCTGCCCCGGTGTGACGGGCTTTAATTTCTTAACTGCCATTGTTTACTAGATGTTGCTGTAAAAGTCGATAGTGTTACCCTCCGCAAGTGTTACGATGGCTTTCTTGTAGGAGGGAGTGCTACCAGAGATGACGCCAGCCTTGGTGTACCTGTTCCTCTTCTTAGCGGGAGCTATGAGAGTGTTTACCTTGACAACCTTAACGTCATAGAGCTTCTCGACAGCCAGTTTGATAAGCGGCTTGTCTGCGCTTTTTGCAACCACAAAGCCGTAACGATTGCCGAGCTTCTCGGTGATCTTGGTCATCTTCTCAGTGACCAGGGGCCTGATTATGACACCGGTGGTATCGGGGTTAGAATTGCCGAGACCAAGGTTCTTCTTGATGAATCTTCTTCCCATTTTTGCTACTCATTAATCGTTGCTGGCCTCGAACTGCTTGAGCGCGCTCTCGAAGATGACGAGTGTCTTGGCCTTGAGGACACCATAGGTGTTGATGTCGCGGGCGGAGATGAGCTCGGTCTTCTGGAGGTTGCGGGCGGAGAGGTAGATGTTCTTGTCCACGTCGGGGAGGACGAGGAGCGAGCGTACACCCTCAGCGATGTTGAGATTATTCTTGAATGTTACGTAATCCTTGGTCTTCGGGGTCTCGAAAGTGAAATCCTCTACTACGATGATTCCGTTCTCCTGTGCCTTGTAAGAGAGCGCAGAGTAGCGTGCGAGCTGCCTGAGCTTCTTGTTGAGCTTGAAGGAGTAGTTGCGCGGGCGCGGGCCGAAGACGCGGCCGCCGCCCACGAAAAGCGGGGAGCGGAGAGCGCCAGCGCGCGCGCCGCCAGTTCCCTTCTGCTTTTTGATCTTGCGGGTGGAGCCGGAGACCTCGGAGCGCTCCTTGGCCTTGTGTGTGCCCTGGCGCTGGTTTGCGAGGTACAGCTTAACGTCGAGGTAGATGGCGTGGTCGTTAGGCTTGATACCGAAAACAGACTCTGGGAGAGTGACAGTCCTGCCCGTCTCCTTACCTTCTTTGTTTAAAACCTTAAGTTCCATTTCTTCTACTGCTCAATGATTAAGTAAGAACCCTTGCAACCTGGGACAGAGCCCTTGACCACGAGGAGATTGTTCTCTGGGATGACCTTGATGATCTTGAGGTTCTCGATTTTCACGCGGTCGCAGCCCTTGTGGCCAGCCATGCGCATACCCTTGAAGACGCGGGAGGGGTAGGAAGAGGCGCCGACAGAACCTGGCGCGCGGAGGCGGTCGTCCTGACCGTGGGTGCTCTGGCCTACGCCTCCGAAGCCCCAGCGGCCTACTACGCCTTGGAAGCCCTTGCCCTTGGAAGTGCCGACGATGTCAACGAAAGAGTCCTCACGGAACATCTCTACGGTGACAGTGTCGCCGAGGTTGAGTTCCTTGTCGAAACCGGAGAACTCTACGAGCTTGCGCTGCGGGGCGATGCCTGCCTTCTTGAAGTGACCCAGCATAGGAGCTGTGGTGTGCTTCTCGTTCTTTTCGTCATAGGCCAGCTGTACGGCCTCATAGCCATCGACCTCGACAGTCCTGATCTGCGAGACGAAGCATGGGCCAGCTTCGATAACAGTGCATGGGATGCTTTTCCCCTCGGCACTGAAAACGGAAGTCATTCCGATTTTTTTCCCAATTAATCCTGGCATTGATAAATTTGTTGATTAACAAACACTTAGAAAACGGGTGTAGTCACTACACCTTGATCTCGACTTCTACGCCACTGGGCAGCTCAAGCTTCATCAGGGCATCAATAGTCTTTGAAGTAGAGCTATAGATGTCGATGAGCCTCTTGTAGGAGGAGAGCTGGAACTGCTCGCGTGACTTCTTGTTTACGAAAGTCGACCGCAAGATAGTAAAAATTCTCTTATCTGTGGGCAGGGGGATTGGGCCGCTGACCACAGCGTCGGTAGCTTTGACCGTCTTGACGATCTTCTCAGCAGACTTATCGACCAAATTATGATCGTAAGATTTCAGCTTAATTCTGATTTTCTGACTCATTAAAGAATAAAGTTATTGGATTAAAAGAAACGGGGCGGGCTAAGAGTCATTCGCTAACCCGCCCCATATTTAAGCTTATTTAAGCAGCTCGGCGTGTCCCTTGACCTCCTTGAGAACCTCGGTAGCAATGGACTTTGCAACCTCGGCGTACTCCAGGAACTCCATTGACTGGGTGGCACGGCCAGAGGAGATGGTGCGCAAGATGGTCACGTAGCCGAAGAGCTCCGCGAGGGGCACCTTGGCCTTGATGATGCGCTGGCCATTCTTGTCTTCCATGCCCTCGACCTGGCCGCGTCGCTTGTTGAGGTCGCCGATGATGTCGCCCATGTACTCCTCGGGGGTGAGGACCTCGACCTTCATAATAGGCTCGAGGAGGATGGGGTTGGCCTTGGCGCAAGCCTCCTTGAAGGCCTGGCGGGCAGCGAGCTCGAACGAGAGGGCGTCGGAGTCAACAGGGTGGAAAGAACCATCGAGCAGGACGACCTTGAGGTTCTCCACTGTGTAGCCGGCTAGGACACCGTTCTTCATGGCATCGGCAAAGCCTTTCTCTACCGCGGGGATGAACTCCTTGGGGACGTTGCCGCCCTTGACCTCGTTGACGAATTGGAGGCCTGTCTTGCCCTCGTCGACGGGGCTGATGCGTACGATGATGTCGGCGAACTTGCCTCGACCACCGGTCTGCTTCTTGAAGACCTCGCGGTGCTCCACGGTTCCCTTGATGGCCTCGCGGTAAGACACCTGAGGACGACCCTCGTTGCACTCGACCTTGAACTCTCGGCGGAGGCGGTCGATGATGATGTCGAGGTGGAGCTCGCCCATACCCTCAATTACGGTCTGGCCAGTCTCCTCGTCAGTGCGGAAACGGAAGGTAGGATCCTCCTCTGCGAGCTTGAGCAGCGCGTTGGTGAGCTTGTCCATGTCCTTCTGGCTCTTAGGCTCTACGGAGATGCCGATGACTGGCTCGGGGAAGTCCATCGACTCGAGCGCGATGGGGTGTGCCTCGTCGCAGAGTGTGTCTCCGGTCTTAATGTCCTTGAAACCCACGGCAGCGCCGATGTCGCCAGCGTCGATGGAGTCGAGAGGTATCTGCTTGTTGGACTTCATCTGATAGAGACGGGCGATGCGCTCTTTCTTGTCGGTACGCGTGTTGAGGACGTAGGAGCCCGCGTCGATCTTGCCGGAGTAAACGCGAATGTAGGCGAGTCGGCCCACGAACGGGTCGGTCGCGATCTTGAACGCGAGGGTCGCCATAGGCTC
>CAKUVM010000013.1 GCA_934699135.1 uncultured Bacteroidales bacterium | reverse complement strand
CGTCTTGCGCCACGGTCGGTGACCGTCGCTAAAAAAACGCCATTCACTCCCACGGTTTGGAGACGGCACGCGTGCCGTCTCTACATGCCGCCCCGCTTGCCGGAATTTCAAACGCGCAGCTCCTGCTCAAATGAACATTTTGCGGAGCAGGTATTGCTTTTGTAAGACAAGAACATCTAAATACGTCCTCTCTAGTCTAGTCTTCTCTTCCAAGCAATTAAGCAAAAGTGCTATACTCCTTTGCTCATTCAAAATTGGCAATTCCAGCATAACATCTTCAATGTCGCCCCAATGTAGATGTATTATGGTACTCCCTTTCGCATATTTCGCAACTTTCCGCTTTGCTATATAATTGAAATAGTAGCTAAGATATTGAGGATCAAAATTAGGATTCGTATGAATTCCAAACATATCACCTCCTAGAGCCACACCATCAATGCTAATAGCGGAAGGGGATATTAAGGAAACGGCATCTACCGTTGTTGAGGAAGGAAATACAAGATCTCCTTTTTTGCTCAAAGTCACCCCCTCCGATTTTTTTGTATGGCTTACAACATCGCTTATTACCGCTCCGTAAGCTGTAAATAGTTCACCGTAAAGAATGCAAGGTATTCCATTTTCCGATAATTCGCTTTTGGATATATTACCTACATTGAAAGGCTCTCCAAGGTCTGCAAAGCGAACTTTCTGCCTGTGGCTTTTAACATAATGCGTTTCAATCATCGCAGATTTCAGCCTCCCCATTTCCCCAATGAGCACCCTTTGTGCGGCTATCCGCTCGTCGAGGAGGCGGAGGAAGTCCGCTATCTTGCGCTGCTCGGGGAGGGTAGGAAAATGAAATGATATGCTCTTTACAATATCGGCAGATAAGTTACCTTGTCCCCCTTGCAAGTATTTTCTCAGTATTTGTGAAACGTGCTTATTCCATACTGCTTCTATGAACTTCTTATTTTGTTTTGTCTGTAAGCATAGGATCGCTTGATTTATTGCTCCGTCAATTTTAGAAATGGCAATATCTCCACTTGTTGCTCCGTACATAGCCAAGAGCAAATCTCCTGCGCAAACCATTTTTGCAGAAGAATTGTCATACCCTAATTGCGTTATGAATAGTTCCGTATTATCAAAATGGAGTTCTCCTGAACGGATAAAAGGTATTTCACCCCCATAGTAATCCCTTACTGATGAATTTGGAGTCCCACCAGAAAAGGAAGTGCACACCTCCCCCAGCCTCCTCTCCTCCCACTCCCCCTCGAACCCCGGGAACCTGAGAGGCGGGGCATCGGGGCAAACTTTTCCTTAATCAATGGCATCAGCCTCCGCCCAAAACGCGGCCTTTCGCAATGAATTGGCGTGATAAAAAATCGTTATTTTAGCGTAATAAAGGCGTAGGGCAAAAATGGGCAGACGCACGGACGGGCTCTGTCACGCCCGGCAAATGACGTCGCGACGCCACACGCACGTGGCTGAGCCACAGAAAGGAGGACAAAATGAGCAAAAAAGAGAAAGATATAGCCCTTTTCGTTGCATTCTGCATAGAAGAGTATGGGGCTGCAAAAGGAATGTCAGGCAAAGACGTTCTTGACTTATTTGCAAAGTACAATGTCACGGATTACCTATGCAAATGCTTTGAACCTCTTCATACGCAAGGCAGGCAATGGCTGATTGAAGAGATTGACGAATTCATCGAGCATAGGAAATAGGAACAAGAATGAAAATATATCACGGGAGCTTAGAGATTGTAGAGAACCCTAAGATCATAAAACCGAACCGCTTGCTTGATTATGGCAAAGGGTTTTACACCACGACTTCAGAACGACAAGCTAAGGAATGGGTGGGGAGACGTATGCTTGAAAACAACGTTTCTTGTGGTTTTGTTAACATCTACGACTTCGACAAAAGTAGAATGGCTGAACTCAAAAGCCTCATTTTTACCGAGCCAACAGAAGAATGGGCTGATTTCGTCATGAAAAATCGGACAAAAAAAGGATTTGTGCATGATTACGACATCGTATATGGCCCAGTGGCAAATGACAAGGTGTATCTCCAGTTCGGATTATATGAATCGGGGGCTATAGGTGTAGAGACCCTAATACATGAACTGCAAACGTACAAGCTGGTTGACCAGTATTTATTCCATACAGAAAAAGCGTTGACAACCATACGCTTCATCAAAGCATTCAAGGTATGTTCAAAATAAATCAAAGCAACCTACACTTGCTTATTCCGGGCAAGATTTGCTGGCTTGTGGAATATATGCGTGAAGATTACGGTTTTCCGATTCAAGAATGCCTACGACGCATTTACCACTCACAGCTATACAAGAAGCTGTCCACCGAAAGCACCAAATATTGGCATCTGGGGCCGGTAGACCTGTATAATGAGCTGATAAAGGAGTTTTAGGCGCGCATCCGCCCTAACCAGGTGGCGGCAAAACCCGTCTCTTTCCGTTAATTATGGGGTATGTTAAACCTTTAATTTGGAAGAGTATGGAATCAAGAACTTTGGGCGAGATCGCGGAAGAGTGGCGGGCATATAAGCGGCGGCTGGTGAAGCCGGCATCGCTGGCGGCCTACGGGCTTATGCTGAAGAACCACATCTTGCCGTGTTTCGGGGAGTGCCGCGCCCTGAGCGAGAGCGGCGTGCAGGAGTTCGCCTTGCGGAAGCTGGATGAGGGGCTGAGCGTCAAGACGGTGAAAGACATCCTCATTGTGCTGAAGATGGTGATGAAGTTCGGCGTGAAGAACGGCTGGATGGCGCACTGCGAGTGGGAGGTGAAGTACCCCACCGTGGCGGAGGCGGCCGCCATTGAGATATTGACCATTGCGCAGCACCGCAAGATTTTGAGCCACATCCGCCGCAATTTCTCATGCGACGGGCTGGGCATATACATCAGCCTGACGGCAGGGCTGCGCATTGGCGAGGTGTGCGGCCTCCGCTGGGCGGACATCGACACGGAGCGCGGCGTGATATGCGTGCGGCGGACGCTGGAGCGCATCCCCGCTGAGGGAACGGAGGGGCGGCGGACGCGTGTGGTGGAGGGGCCGCCCAAGACGGCCAGCTCGCGCCGCGAGATTCCGATGTCGCAGGAGCTGATGAAGATGACGCGGCACCTGAAGAAAGTGATGAACGATGATTTTTTCGTCATCTCAAACAGCGAGCGCCCCACCGAGCCGCGCGCCTATCGCAACCATTACTACCGTCTGCTGGAACGGCTGGGCATCCCGCGCATCAAATATCACAGCCTGCGGCACAGCTTCGCCACGCGCTGCATAGAGTGCAACTGCGACTACAAGACGGTGAGCGTGCTGCTGGGCCACTCTAACATCTCCACCACCCTGAACACCTACGTGCACCCCGACATGGAGCAGAAGAAACGCTGCATCTTCAAGATGGTGAAGCGGTTGGGAGAGTAGGCAGAAAAAGAGGAAGCCCCTCCGGGCCTGTGTGTGGTGCGGAGGGGCTTCTTGTGGCTCGTCTGAGCGAGTCGCGGACTTACGCCTTGCGGTAGTCGGCGAGGCTCTCCATTTGGAACTTGCGGATGAAGGTCATGTGTTTCTCGACCTCGGCCTCGGCGTAGCGCACGAAGACGCGGGCGGAGGTGCCGAAGAGCTCGGGAGCGTTGGTGGCATCTTGAAGGATGAGGTAGCCCATGACGGTGTAGGCGGTCATCTCGTAGAGGCGGCGCGCCACGAGGTCGTGAAGCTCCTGATTCTTGGCCTCGTTGATCTGGTTGACGGCCATCTGTGTCCTGTCCGCCATGTCTTTAAGCTTGTTCTTGAAGACGTCTAGCTCCGGGGCCACGGGCATCTGGTCATACTCGCTGATCTTGGCGGCGTAGGCGCCGCTGGTGACGTAGCGGATGGCGGCCACGACCTGCAGCTGTGTGGTGCCCTCGTAGATGGAGGTGATGCGCGCGTCGCGATAGATGCGCTCGCACTTATACTCCTTCATGAAGCCGGAGCCGCCGTGGATCTGGATGCAGTCGTAGGTGTTCTGGTTGGCGAACTCAGAGCCCATACCCTTGGCGAGAGGCGTGAAGGCGTCGGCGAGCTTGGAATATTTCTTCTGCTCCTGACGCTCCTCCGGCGTGAGCTTGCGCTCTTTGCTGATGTCGTCCAGAGCCTTGTACACGTCCACAAAACGTGCCGTCTCGTAGAGCAGGGCGCGGCTGGCGTCGAGCTTAGCCTTGATGGTGGAGAGCATGTCGGCCACGGCGGGGAACTCTATGATGGCCTTGCCAAACTGGCGACGGTCTTTGGCGTAGGCGAGGGCCTCGTTGTAGGCGGCCTGGCTGATGCCCACGCCCTGCGCGGCGATGCCGAGGCGGGCGCCGTTCATGAGGGCCATGACGTATTTGATGAGGCCAAGCTTACGGTCTCCACAAAGCTCGGCGTGAGCGTTCTTGTAGACCAGCTCGCAGGTGGGCGAACCCTTGATGCCCATCTTGTTCTCGATGCGGCGCACGTCCACCCCACCCTGACGCTTGTCATATATGAACATGGAGAGTCCGCGGCCGTCTTTGGTGCCCTCTTCGGAGCGGGCAAGGACGAGATGAATGTCGGCGTCGCCATTGGTGATGAAACGCTTGACGCCGTTGAGGAGCCAGCAGCCATCGGCCTCGCTATAGGTGGCCTTGAGCATGACGCTCTGGAGGTCGGAACCGGCGTCGGGCTCGGTGAGATCCATGCTCATGGTCTCGCCGGCGCACACGCGGGTCAGGAAACGCTGCTTCTGATCCTCATTGCCAAACTCATAGAGCGTCTCGGCGCAGTCCTGCAACCCCCAGAGGTTCTCGAAGCCCGCGTCGGCGCTGCTGACCATGTCGGCGGCCATGATGTAGGGGACAATGGGGAAGTTGAGGCCACCGAAGCGGCGCGGCATGGCCATGCCCATAAGGCCCGCCTTGCGGGTGGCATCGAGGTTGACGCTGGTGCCAGGGGCGTAGGTGACGCGGCCGTTCTCGCACTTGGGGCCGTCATGGTCAACGCCCTCGGCGTTGGGGCCGATGACCTCGCCACATATCTCGCCGACGATGTCGAGGACTCGGTCATAGTTGTCCAGGGCGTCGTCGAGGTTCTGCGGCGCATAGTCGAATTTGTCCTTGTCTGCGAAGTTTCGCTCCTTGAGCTCGACGATTCGCTTCATGAGGGGATGCCCGAGGTGATACTTGAGCTCGGGGGTCTCGCTATAATAGTTGGCCATTGGGTTCTCTCTTACTTGCTGTTTTTCTTGTAATACTTAATCATCTTGGGGATGACCTCCTCGACGGTGCCGGTGATGACGTAGTCGGCAATCTTGTTGATGGGGGCCTCAGGGTCGGAGTTGACGGAGATGATCATGGAGCTGTCTTGCATTCCGGCGATGTGCTGAATCTGCCCAGAGATGCCGAACGCAATGTAGAGCTTGGGCCTTACGGTGACGCCCGTCTGGCCGATCTGCCGGTCGTGATCGACCCACCCGGCGTCGACTGCGGCTCGGCTGGCGCCGACCTCGGCGTGGAGTTCCTTGGCCAGCTCGAAGAGCTTGTCAAAGCCCTCTTTGGAGCCTACGCCATAGCCGCCGGCCACGACGATGGGCGCGCCTTTGAGGTTGTTCTTGGCGGCCTCGACATGGCGGTCGATGACCTTGACGACATAGTCGGTCGAGGGGACGTATTTGGCCACATCGTGGCGGACGACCTCCCCCTTGTAGTTCTCATCGAGAATCTCTTTCTTCATGACGCCGTCGCGGACGGTGGCCATCTGCGGGCGATGCTCTGGATTGACGATGGTGGCGATGATGGAGCCGCCGAAAGCGGGGCGGATCTGGTAGAGCTGGTTCTCGTAGTGCTTATCCACCATCTTGTCACCCTCCTTGACCTTCATGTCGAAGCTGCCTATCTCAAGCTGCGTACAGTCGGCCGTGAGGCCGGAGTGGAGCGCGGAAGAGACGCGCGGGCCGAGGTCGCGGCCAATGACCGTGGCGCCGAGGAGGCAGATTTGCGGCTGCTCCTCCTTGAAGAGGTTGACGACCGCGGAGGTGTGAGGCAGCGAGGTGTAGGGGAAGAGACCCTCGGCATCGAAGATGTGCACCTTGTCCACGCCATATGGCATCACCTGCTTCTCGACGCCGTCGAGGTTGTGGCCTATGCAGAGGCACTCGAGTTTCACACCGAGCTCATTGGCCAGCTTGCGTCCCTTGGTGAGGAGCTCAAGGCTCACGTCGGCCACCTTGGCGCCTTCGAGCTCGCAATATACGAATACGTTGTTCATTTGTGTCTTTTCGTGAGTTTGGGTGTTAGCCTATGGTGTTGCTGGCGATGAGCTCGGCCATTAGGCTGTCGATGTCGTTGTCGCTGGCCGTGAAGCTCTTGCTCTCTTTGGCCGTGAAGACGATGCTCTTGACGGCCTTGACATTGGTGGGCGAGCCGGCTTTGCCGATCTGCGCGGGGTCGGCATCGATGTCGGCTGCGCCATATTGCTTGATGGCGAGGTAGGGTCGCGCGGCGTAGAAGGCTTTCTCGTCCTCGTCAGTGAGGGCGGCTATCTCTTGCGTGGTCTTGGCTTTCTTGAACTTCATGACGAGCTTGGCGTTGCGGGAGCGGCATGGAGCGGCGGAGCCGTTGACGGTGACCACGATGGGCAGCGGGCCCTCCACGGTCTCGACACCTCCGTCGATATGGCGCTTGGCGGTGATCTTGCCGTCCTTGACGCTCAGGATCTCCTCGGTATAGGTGATCTGCGTGAGGCCGAGTTTCTCAGCCACCTGCGGGCCCACCTGCGCGGTGTCTCCGTCAATGGCCTGACGGCCGCAGAGGATTATGTCATAGCCGCCAATCTTCTTGATGCCTTGCGCCAGGGTGTAGCTCGTGGCCAATGTGTCGGCGCCGCCCAGGGCGCGGTCGGTCAGCAGCACCGTCTCGTCCACGCCGCGGAAGAGGCCCTCGCGGAGCACCTCGGTGGCCTTGGGCAAGCCCATGGTCAGCATAGTGATGGTGGAGCCGGGGTTGGCATCCTTGAGGCGGAGCGCCTGCTCGAGGGCGTTGAGGTCCTCGGGGTTGAACACGGCGGGCAGCGCCGCGCGGTTGACGGTCCCTTCGGGAGTCATCGCGTCGGGGCCGACATTGCGAGTGTCGGGCACCTGCTTGGCGAGGACAATGATCTTGTATCCCATTATGTCGTCTAATATTATTAGGTAAATATTTTTTAAGTAGTTAGGTACAAAATTACTTTATTTCGCCGTTATTTCGCCCGCCGAGGCCACAAAATGAGGCCGCGAAGCGCATCCCGGCTCGCAAAAATACGCCCAAGGGGCGCGGAAGCGGCCGCCGTGGCCGCTTCCGCACCCCTTGGAATGGGAAGACGGGGGAGCTTTACCTCTTATGCGCGAGGCGCGCCCGGCCACCGCCGCGGATGATGACCAGGCCACGACCCGCGGGGCCGACCTTGCGGCCGCTCAGGTCATAGACCTCGGTCTCCGCGGGGTCTGCGCCAGGCTCCGGCAGAGCCGTGGGCCTGGTCTCGAAATGGACCACATAGGTCTCCCCGGCGCGGATGTCGTCCACCGTCACCTTGTCTCCCTTGACTATGGTGGCGCAGTCATCGCCCGCCAGTGTGGAGACAGAGCCGAAGACGTAGCCCTCGTCTGGCAAGACCGTGAGCTTGACGGACGAGCCCTTGGGGTCTATGTCCGTTATCGCGCCGTGGCCGTCTGTGATGAAATTGGCCAGTTTGGCAATCTCAACGAAGCAGACTTCGTAAGTCTCACCCTCTTTTTCCACACGGATGGTGAGCTTGTCTCCATCGGTGAGCATGATGCCGCAGTCTTGGCCATCGGTTGTCACCTTTTCATAGGCGTAGCCCTCGGCGGGGATGATGGTAAGGGTGGCGTCGCGGCGGTCAAAGTCGGTGGCCACGATGGAGCCGTGGCCATCGGTGCGGAACGTGGCCGATGCCGCGAAATCTTTAAAGTTGACCACGTAGACATCACCGTCTTTCACGTCTGGCACCACTAGCCTCTCGCCGTCTTGCAGAGAGATGGCGCAGTCCGCGCCCTCTTTCGTGAGGCGGTCGTAGACATAACCATCCTCGGCCTCTATTATGACCTTGGCCATCGCGCTCTCAACGCTCACGCTAATCACGCGGCCGCGGCCATCTGTGGTGAAGAAGACTTCCGGCTCCGCCTTCTCGAAGATGAAGACAATGTCGTCTCCATCGGCAAGGTCGGAGAAAGAGACTCGGCCATCGGCCGAGGGCTCCACGCCTTCAAGCAGTTGGCCATTTTTCTCCACATGGCTGAACTTGTAGCCACCGTTGGCCTCGACGCAGACCGTGGCAGCCGTGGCGGAGGTGAACTTCTGGCTCTTGATGACGCCGTTTCGGGCGGAGAAGGTGACACGAGATGAGAAATAGACGGTTATGACGTCGTCTTTCTGAAGGTTGTCAAACCTTATCTTGCCGTCGTCTCGCACCGTGAAAGGCACGGCCTCGCCCCCGTCCCTCTCGGCGCGGTTGAGGCTGAAGCCGGCATAGGGCGTGGCCACCACGATGGACCAGTCGGCAAAGCCGCTATAGAGCTTCACGAAGCCGTTGCCATCGGTCAAATATCTTACGCTTAGCGAGTTGTTATCCACCTCCTCATATTTGAGGTTGCCAGAGAGTCCCCACAGCTTCTCATATTTCTCCCTCGTGCCGGCGGGAATCTTGACCGTGGCCTGCCCATCGATGTGGAGCGTTATCTCCACGGGCTCGTCCATGGCCACGGTGATCTCTTTGGGCCATCCGGCCGCGAAAGCGTCCGCGGCAACGTCGCGGAGAGTGCTGGGCAGGTAGAGCGCGTCAAAATAGACATTGTCAAAAGCCTGCTTGCCGATGATGGCCACGCCCTCGGGGACGACAAGGCTCTTGACTTTCTGGCAGTCATAGAAAGCCCTGTCTCCAATGGAGACGAGCGAGGAGGGGAGCGTGAGTTGAGACAAGTTGTTGCACAAGGCAAAGGCGTTGGCCGGGATTTCCGTCACACCCTCGGGAATCTCCACCGACGACATTGAGAGGCGGTAGAAAGCGGCCTGGCCGATCTTGCGGAGCGAGGATGGGAGCGAGAGCGATGTGGCGCGGAAACGGTCATAGAAAGCGCTGTCCGCCACCTCCACTACGCCCTCGGAGATGTTGACCGCCGTGACACCACCGCCACTTGTGACGGCTTTCTTCATATCCGCCGTATAGACCACGCCGTCAGATGCTCGGAACGAGGTGTTGGCCGGGTCGACGGTTATGCCCGTTATCTGATTGCCGCTAAAGGCGTTGGCGGCGATGCGGGTGACCGAGGCGGGGATGGAGACATTGGCGCAGTTTGTGGCCGCGTCTTTGGCCACGCTCGTCACGGCATATTCCACGCCGTCAATCGTCACGGACGCGGGAATTACGTTGGTGCTTGTGGCCCAATCGGGTTTACAGGATACCACCTCGGCGGTGGCGGGGTCAGTCCCCGTGATCCTATAGCGCCCACCGTCATAGTCCACCACGCCGTCGGCCCAAGCGGGGGTGACAGCCAACGCGGCGATGAAGGGCAGCAGCCCGAAAGAAAACTTTGTAATTTCCATATTCATAGTAGTTGTTGATCTTTTGCGCCATTTGCGGACTAATGCCGCCCAGCCATACTTCATTTGGTATCTTTCTACGGCAAGCGGCGTGCCAATGTTGTGTCCCCATCGGTTAAAAGCAGTGAAAAACCCCACCCGCCACAGGTGGCGGAGCGGGGCTGCGATTCTTTGCACTCTGAGATGGGTGGTTTACTCGTCAAGGGCGGAGAACTCGGGCATCAACTTGCCTGCCTGCCCAAGAGAGATGGACTTGTTGTTGGTGTTGGGTATGTAGGTTATCAGGAGATACTTGTAGTTCTGAACCTTCACCCCAACTATAACATTGTCATTTGAGAACATAACTATCTCATCATTCGCTCCAACGGGCCTATAGCGTTCGCCAAGGAACTTCACTATTTCAGCGGAATAGCTAGTCTTGACAATTACTATTACAGCCTCAAGACCCGATTCCCCGAAGCCATACGACACAAGTTCCGCCGCGTCGGAGCCGCCGTTCAACACAACTAAAGTCTCGTCTTCGCTACTGACCTCGCGGGTGTCATGGCTCAGCACCTCGCTCCTGGAAGCACCCCACTCCACGTACGGCTCCTTGTAGGTGTTGTATCGCGGGTTGACGATGACCGAGGCGTAGGCGCTTTTGCCCTTGGAGTCGGTGGCCTTGACGCGGGTCTCGCCCACAAACAAGGCCGTGAGGAGGCCATCGTCGTCCACCTTGGCGACGAAGTCGTCATCGACAGTCCAAGTGACGGAGCGGTTGTCCTTGACACTCATCTGCTTGGTGCCGTCTTGGTAGAGAGACACCTTGGTGGTGTTGAGTTCGAGGGCTGTGTCTTTGTCGTCATCGTCGGAGCAAGAGACCGCGGTGAGGGAGAAGAGGACGGTGAGAGCGCAAAAAATCTTGGCTGCTTTCATAATGTTGGATGTTTAAAATTGATTACGGACACAAAGAAAAGGAATGTCCACCGTTTTGCTCCGTCCCAAACCGTCCACCTTGTCCACGCAAGTCGTGAGCTTGGCTAGAGCAGCAGAATGTCAGTCACTTCGCCGCGGGCGCGATAGTTCCACTCGTCATCACCCCTAACGACCCTCTCGGCCTCCAGCGGATGCCCCTTGCGAATGCGGTGGATGAAAGCCAAATCTCCCTCCATAAGGCTGCCATTTTTGCAACCTACGACACGCAGGGCGTTGCCATGCGCCACGCGCTCCACCACAAACGTCACCTCGCGGTTAAGATACTCCACTTTCAGACGATTTCCCACCGCGAGTTTGTCAGGGTAGACGGAGTCGTCGGCATAGTCAATCTGGCTGTCGAAATCGAGCCTGCGGTTGTAGCCCGCCCAAGAGTCGTAGCCCAGATATTGTGCTATGGTGTTGAGGGTGAAGTCGGTGGCCTTTCGGGCATCGTCCACGTTGCCCATAAGCCTCTTCAGTGTCGTGGTCCCTATGGAGCGGCCGGTGCGCTCAACCATCTGCGCGGCCAGCGCGGCATAGTCTTTAGCCTGCTCGAAGCTTAGGCCCGATTTCTCTTTTATCTCCGCTATTATAATGTCGCTCAATACTTTCATATCTCTTTAGTCTTTATGCGAACCAAGGTGTAGTTGTCCGCCATTTGGTCTTGGCGTTGGTCGAGGAAGTGTGTAAGCCCCGCATCATCTTGCGGGAGCGAGAGCACGTCCGCCCCGCGGTATAGTCCATCGGAACACAGCAGCAGCTGATCCGCGGGACGGAGGGGAAAGGATTGGACGGAGGGGCGGATGTCGGCATCGTCTTCCCCCATAAGGCATCGGGTGACGGCAGAGGAGTATTTCCTCACCTGCTCGGCCGTGGGCTCCCCCGACTGGCGCAACATATTGAGCACCGAATGATCTTCCGTTTGGCAGACCACGCGGCCGTCTCTCACCACATAGCCACGGCAGTCGCCCAACCACGCCAACGTGGCGCGCCCCTCCCTCACGATGGCGGCCACCGCCACAGAACCCATATGCCGCACGCCCAAGGCCAACCGCCTCAACGACAAGCTGTCATCGGCAAACGAAAACGCCTCGGTAAGGATGTCTTCAGCCGGCATGGTGGCGCAGTGTGCCTCGACATAGTCCACCAAGGCGTCGACCACCACACGCGCGGCCACCTCGCCGCAGGAGTACCCTCCCATGCCGTCGGCCACCACGGCTAGGAGAGAGCCCCCCGGCAACCGCGAGACTCTGCAACAGTCTTGGTTAACAGCCCTGCGGCCTATGCCGGAGTATGTGAAAATGTCGCACTCGGTCATTTTATGGCCTATATCGCGACTCCGCCGTGCTTAGTGACGCTGGGGCGGACGCTTATTTTTATGGGTTGGCGCATGATGGACTCGTCAGTCGACGAGTTTGCCCACAGGAAGGCCTCGCCCGAACCCAGCTCCGCCATGTCGGATGGCCGCAGTCCCTGGAGGGCAATAATGGCCTTCTGTACGTGCTCGACCCACGCCGGCGACGTGAACCGGTGGAGCAGCGCGACAGAGCTTAGCCCTATGATGGCGGATGGCAGGCTCATGGGGTCTTGCGAGGCTATCATGACGGAGACACCCTTATGGCGCACCTCGCTAATGACGGATGCGACGGGGCTGGCCAGTTCGGGACTGTTCATATATTTGTGCGCCTCGTCAAAGACCATGAGTTTGTTGAACTCCTTGCCATCCACTTTCTTGACCGAGGCAAAGATGTTGAGCATGACGGCAAACAGCCCCATAGCGTCATCTCCCTCGATAAACTCGTCTCGCAAATCAACTATTATGAGCCTGCCCGGGCGCACGAGGCCACCAAGCGAGACGGAGTCGTCAATATAATCTTCGGCGAAAAGCAGCCTCTGGGTGGCCAGGGACTTCTGGGCCGCGGGCATTGACCCATCGGCCTCTACGCCGCTCCTTATGTTGGCGAGCGTCATGTCATGCCGGCATGATTTCATTATCAGCTTGAGTTGCTTGACATATGTGGCGTCGCTGCCCTTTGCGCCTAGGAGGAACATCCAGTCCTCCACATTGAGCTCTCGGGCAGCGAAAGAGATGGGCCGCACATCGAACCCCGGATATTCTTCGCGCCGCTCGCTAACCTGACTGGCCGGCGTGAGCAGGATCACGTCCGCGATGCAGCCCGGCTCAGCCCCATACTCGGCCTTGAGCCTCGCGAGCTGCCCGGCGTCATCATTAGGGAAAACAATAGACGTGAACTCAGGCGCATAGTCCATGCTCCCGCTGTAATGGAAAATGACACTTGCCAGAGGGGCCGGCAGCTCATTGACTGACGGGAACTCTTTGAGCGCGGCCTCGACCACGGTGCCAACGGTATCGCCCACGCCCGCGGCCTGCACACCGAAGAGGCTTATGGTGTTGCACTTGTTAAGATCTAGAGCCACAGCGCGTTTGTCGGCCTTAGTCTTACCCAATATGGCGAACTGCGGCGAGGGCTTGTCATTGCCAATGAAAATGTCTGGCACAAGTTCACCACCCTCTGCTTTTTCTTGCCTCCCCGCCGGAGCCTCCTGCCGCGACCCCGCGGGTGGGCACGGCTTGGGAGCTGTGCTCTTGCGAGGCCGCGACGGCGCCATGTGAACTTCCGGCTGCGGCTTGGACCGCGCCTCGGCTTTGGCAGCTGCGGCCTGTTCTGCCTCCTTCGCTTCCTTCGCCTGCTTGGCCTCCTTCGCCAACGCATAGAGATGGCTGACAATGGCCTCTTTGCGCCGAGGCTCAAAGCAAGACTCCACGCTTGGCATTGGCATCACATCGACGCTCTGCAAAACGCTTTCTGTCTCGGCCTTGCCGAGAAGGAAGAGCGTCATGCCGTCGGCCGCGACCGTAGACAGATGTTCGGCCTGAGCGACATTGAACACCAAGGCCATATGCTTAATTTGAAGCGCATAGCCGTCATCTAGCGTCTGTATGACGGTTTTGTAGGCCTCGGCCACATCTCTGTCAATCAGCCCGAAGCGGCACGACCTGGCCAAATAGAACGCCAGCATGTCTCGCAGCTCCAACGTCCTGACCTCACGGTCTAGCAAGTCTTTGCCGCCGGCAGCCATACCGAAATGCCGGGTGATGGCCGCCCCCGTGGCCTCGCTACGAGCTTTCAGGCCATTGCGCAGCGCCTCGTTGTCTTCGACCCCGCACGCCACGCACAAGACCCTGAAAATCAGGGTTTGAGTCTCCGTGTCAATATTGACCAAGAGTGCGTCCGCCACCCCACTCTTTTCATCATCGCATCCCTCAAAAATGTCTCGGTGAAGATATATGGGGACAATGAACGCCTCGTCTAGCAATCCATTTTTCTGTAAGAACCGTTTGGCCAGCGCAATGCGCAAGGCCTCATCGCGCCCGGCAGGCGTCATGCATTGCCGGAAGATGACGGAGCTGCTGACCGCCCTGACGTCTTCAATAAACTCTGCCATTTGGCCGCCTTGCGGGTCAATGCACACACTGGCGAACTGTGACCCGACGATGGTGTCGGACTCGCTAGTCCGCCCAACGGTGAGGAATGACGGCGTGACGAGCGAGGCGCGCCCCGGCACATAGTCCAACAGATATGGGGCGGCGGCGCGCCCCTCGGCCACAGGGCTGTCATAGAACTCAGGGCCCATATTCTTATCGAACGTGACGACCCAGTCGGAGACACTGTGGACGAAGCTTAGGAGCATCTTGTCATGCTCCGAGAGCGAAAGGCACGTGGCCGGCACAGACTCCGCCACAAGAGAAGACATCTGCGACGCGGCCAAACTTTGAAGTCGGCCCATGATGTCAACTCCCACGTTTGCACCCTTTGAGAGCGGCGAGCGCATAGGCTCGCACGACACATATCGACTCCAGCCCGCAATGGCCTCGCCATCCTCTGGCCGCAGCATGCTGCGACAAATGGTCCCGTTGAGGAAGAAAGAGCGGCCGTGAGCGTCGGGCTTGGTAAAAGACAACCTGGCGGGGAAAGGGTTCACAAGGAACGAGATGTGAGCCAAATAGTCCTCGTGCGCGTTGATGAAATCGTCTAGCGCGTTTATGGAGTAACGCAGCTTGGGGAAGAGACGGTTACTAGAGGCCTGTGAGAACCGCTCGGCCAAGTCTGACACGTTATACTCTGGATTGACAAGCTCGCCCAACGCGGCTCCAGGCTTAAAGAGCGCAGCGTCGGCAGAGAAGAGGCGGATCTCATAGGCCAGCCCGCCCGGCCTGCCCTTGGCCAAACTCTCCAAGGCGATGAGGGCGTTGGCGAAAGCGATGGCGTTGCCAGGATTGAAGATATTGATTACCAACTTATCTGCATAAGGATGCGCATTGATGTATCTCTCAACATATCCGCACACGTCCTCATAGCAGATGTCGCTATCCTCCACCTTGTCTCGCGACACGTTGAGAAGCCCGACTACATAGGACTTGAGCTGACGGGTCTCGTCCTCCAAGATATCGGCCCCGCCGCCGGCCACGGGGGCGAACATGCCCCACCCGAAGGTGAGCTCGCCAGTGTAGAGATATGGATCGCGAAGCATCCCGTCGGTGAGAGCCACAGGAGCCACGTCAAGAGCCAGCCCGCCGTCAAACAACCTCTCCAACTTGCGGCGCCACGCTCCCTTGTAGGTGGCAGGGTCGGCTTGCGTCCTGTCACGCCAACTGGAGAAAAGCTCGCACAAGTCCGCCATCCAAGCCAGACGGAGCGGGTGCAAAGGCGGGATGAGGCGCACTTGGGCATAGGCCCCGCCTGGCATCTCCACACTGAGCCATACGGTGTCGGCATTCTGCACGGCCACCACACCGGCCTCACGCCCGCCGGCGGTCACGGAAATGAGCCACTTGTCATATTCTGTCAAATAGCGTCGAACAAGGTCGAGATTGGCAAAAATGTCGAAAGTGGAGACGAGTCCCGTCTCGCCATCGGTGGAGCTCTGAATTTTGCCCATCAGCTCTCCGCGCAACGTGGCCAAAGCCTGCGGCACGCCCCCGACACCCTCAAAACCAATGTTCTGAAACTTGGTATCGGTGGTGTTGGAGCCAAGCTCGGCCCACACGCGGCCAACAGACTCGGCATTTTTGTAGAACTCTCTCTCTAGCTCTATGAGCTTATTGGACAGCGACAACTGGTAGGCGAAGCCAGGCCCAAGGTCGAACTGATATGTGCTGTTGAGCGTCCCCGTGGTCCATTTGTTGCTCCTGCCCGTGGCGGCATTCGCGGCGGCCGCGGCCTTGTCCTCATCAAACAGTGTCACATCATGGTCAATCTGAGCCTGATATAGCGCGGAGACCTTGCCCCTCTTGCCGAAGTCGGCCGTCAGGGCGTCGTCATCGTCCATCTGAATGGAGAAGACCTCCGTCTCGTTGCTGTACCGCACCTTGTTCTCTTGTCTGAAAGTGTCCCGATCCAACTCCTGATTCTTGGCGCGTTCCTCTTGCCAAGCGTCCTCAATGGCTTGCGGGTAAAAAGGGCAGTCGGTCTCAAGTGGCAGCTTCTTATTGTCCAGCGCCCTCACTTTGAGCATATATTGCCCCTCGTCCAGAGCGTCGTCAATCTCAATGTTGACAGATATTTTCTTCTGGTCCTGCCTCGTGGCCCCCACGGCCACCTTCTTGATTGAGCCGACATCTTCAAACCCCTCAAAGCGAACCAACAAGACCTCATAGAAGGCTATGGAGACCTCATTTTTGGGAGACGGGTCGGTTCTCACGACGAGAGACACCTTTCGCTTTATGGCCTTGGCGTTCTCTTTGTCCGCGCCCTTGGGGAAGAGGAGCAAGAGGTCGCCCTCGTCATCGCGGATCAACTCCTTTGTCTTGTCCACGCCTGGCTTAAGCTCAACATATACGGCCACGGGCCTTGAGGCGTCGCTGGTGTCGGCGGGCCAGAGTGCAACGTTGAGTTCGGGGTGGTTGTGAAAAATGTCGGCGCAGAGCGCCATGCGGTCGGGAGCCGAGGTGCTGTCTAGATAGCGCATTATGTCTTTCTGTATCGTGGCCTTGGGCATACGCAATGCGGCCACCCTGTCGGCCGAAGTGAGCGAGAAGTCGCACAGCACCTCGGTGCACTGCTTCAAGTTGACAAGGAACCGCCTGTTGAGCCTCTCAGTGTCTCGCGAGACGAGTTTGGAGTCTGGCAGCATGCCCAGGAGGTAGAGACCGTCGCCCCATGCGGCGGCCTCGTAGTCGCGGCTGGCCACAAAGAGCAGGTATTTGGCCACCTGCGACGGCAAGACCGTCAGGTTGACCTTTATGAGGTCGAATACCTGCTTCCTCAAGTTTTTGTGCCGAGGGGGCACATCGTCCACCATGGTGGCGCAAAAACAGTCTTGCATGTCGGCCACGTCCAGCACCTGGAACGTTGAGTCACCGTAGGAGTCTTCCGCCGCCGTGCGGCTGTTGGCCGGGATGAGGATGAGAATGGCCCGCGACGCGTCGTTGCGCAGTTCAATGAGCTTTGACGCGCTGATGAAAGAGTTCCCCTCTCGCTCATCGGAGAGAATGAAGACATCCAAGATCTTATTGACACCCCTGAGACTGGCCACCAGCCTCTCCAGCTCCGCCATTGCCAGCCCCACCAGCTTGATGCAGTGGCCCGGCTTCACCTCCTTGAGTTTTGGGCGGTAGCAGTCCACGACAAACGTGAGGAACCTGTCGTAGTATAGTGTGTTTATGTCGGTCATTGTTCTTTATTGCTTAGAGTTTGTAGCGCGGGCGAATCTTCTGCAAGACGCAGGAGTCGCTCAGGTCGGTGTAGAAGCCAGTCTGGCGCAACTTGTCCTTGAACGCCTCCATATTCTCGGCGAACGCCGCATGGGCCTCAATGTCGGCATTGGCGAAACGCGGTTCCGTCATACCATTTATTATCAAGCCATAGCGTTGACGAATGGCCTGCGCCAGCTCCTCTATGGAGAGCGGGCGAGACTGATAGGTCTTGCCGTCGGCGTTTGGTCGAAGGACTAAAAGCTGCACCATGGTCTCCAGGAGCTTGGAGCCTATGGCAGCCCTGCGCTGATGGCGGCGCGAGCGGCCGTCGGCCATAAGTTTAGACGGCGAGTTTTTCATTGCCACGGCGTCGAGAAACTCGCGGAGGTAGCGATATTGTGAACATCCCAAGTTGGATGATTCTAGCAGGTGGACATACCGGCCTAAATAATCGTCCTTATCATAATAGAAGAACAGCTCGTCAAAGTCGCCCTTGTCAAACTCCTTGTCGCTATGGTCGTCAAGGTCTTTGCGGACATTCGCGAGACTCTTCTTTGAATCATTTTTCACTTCCGAACTGATGCCGTCTTTCATAGCGTTCAGAACCTCTTCAATGGGAGCATCGCCACCTACGATGTTTATTGTGTATGTGGCCCTCACATAGGCTCGGCACTCATTGAGCACGCGCTCCATGTCTTGACAGGCTATGTGCGAGAAACGGCTCTCCAAATTGTCCGTCAAGTCAACGGCCAAAGACCAGTCGTCTTCCACACTGGTGGTGCGGGCGGCAACCATCTTGGGCAGCAGATGCACCACCTTCATGGTGTAGAGAGCCAAATGCAAGCCGCAAAGAATTCTGAAATAGTCAATAAAAACTATTCGCGGCAAGACCTCCTTATAGGCCAAAAGGCGGCGGACGTCATCTGTAAAGAGCGCGGTTTGTCCTTTGAGCAATGGCTCTATGGTGTTGAGAGACGTATTGGTGGAGAGGGTCTCGTGCAGGCGGCATGTCAGCTGCAACACGCCTGCGGTATCGACGTCGGAGATGCGAGCCGGGACTATGCACTTTTTCTTGAAGTCCCACCCCACGCCCATATAGTCCCGCAACTCGCCCAGCACGCCCGGGCAGGTGCGCAGCATCATATAGAGCTGGTCGGAAGTATGATAGTCACGGCAGTATTTCCTGTTCTGGATGCGATAGCTAAGCAGGTGGAACGGGTTGAGCGACGCGATGTTCTCCCTGAACATATTGCCTCGGTTGACAAAATTGAGCAGCGAGCTGCGTAGCCAGTCCCGTATGGCATCGGGGTGTTCAGCGGCTCCGACCAGGCGGCCGTCCTCCTCCAAACTGGGAACAATGTCTTGCATTATGCTCTCGACAGTGAAGCCGCTTGACTTTTTCAGTCTGACGGGCGCGCCATTGGCATATATGAGCATAAAGAGGTTGGTCAGCACCCTGTCTAGCGTCACACGTTTGGTGTCAACGGCCAGAATGCGCTCATTACGAAATTGCACAAGGCCTCTTGGCAGCTTTAGTATCATAATTGTTGCGTCTTCTGTTTTTAACTCCTCCCCACCTTATCCAATGCAGACTCCAGCGGCCTGACTACTAGCCTCTTGTCCTCGTCCATAGAGATGACGTTGAACTTACGCTGGTCTCTGGTGACGAGAATCTCGGAATAGGCCTTGCTCTCCAGCAAGTTCTTGAAGATCTGGAGCTCTATGAAACGGCCGCGCAAGTCGTTGAGCGACGGGTTGAAGCCTCCCTGGATATATTTGAGCATCTCAAAAAGATCCAACGATATGACAAGACGGATGAACGCGTCCGTCTTGTGCCGAAGGATGAGACTGTCATTCTCCGTCTCAACATATCGGTCAAGGTGTGCCGACGCGCCCACCGCCAACTCAAACTCGCAGAGCGGGAACCTGCGATAGCTCTTTGACATAGGGTCTTTGACGTGGCTATCTGCCAAGAGCAGGTAATCATCGGTGAGGCTGTCCGCCGCGCATCCCTCGCTTGCCGATATGGCTCGCGCCAAGCCGCGCAATATGCCAGGGTCGTCAACACTCTCCGTCAAGGCCTTATGGAAAGCCGTGACGTGGCGATAGGGCAACCTCCTCTTGAAAGATGACATCCCGTCGGCGTCTTTGCCCTCAAAATAGTGGTGACGGACCAGCGACTTGTGGAAGTCTCCAGCCTCCTCAGGACCGATTTTCACTGTCCCCGCCGCCAGGTCTCCGTCCAAGGCGTTGAATGCGTCCAACAAAGACGCGCCCCTCTCCGCAAAAGATATGTAGCCGTCGGCTACTTTAGATTTGTAATACAGGTCTCTGTCTAGTGGCGGGATGGGCACCTCGGCAATATCGGTCTCGCGTATGAGGCGCACGAGCCTATCCGCCGACTGAAGCGGCGGGAGGTCAAAAGACGGGTTTACGCTGGCGTCTGACGTGATGTTAAAGTAGTAGTATTGCCAATAGACGTCGGGACGCCTCAATGCCTCTACATCTTTTATGAGCTTCTTCACATCGTGGCACGAGCAGTCTCTCGTGATCATGAAAGCCAGCAGAGAGCGGATGTCTCGCATGGTGATGTGCAGCTCGCGACGATAGACAATGGTGCGCACCAGCCACTCCAGGCGTTCAATGACCTCGCCTCCCGCGGCACTGTCGGCAAAGGTGTCCACATTATATTTTATGAAACACTTTGACGCGACCGGGCAACCATCGCACTCGCCCCACAGCTTGTGGCTGGTGATGCTCTTTAGTTGCCTGGCCAAGAGGCTTCCCCCCTCGGCGGAGGCTGTGACGGATCTCTTGTTGAGGTTTATGACCATCAGACCGGGAGGAAGGTCGGCGCGGCCATCGTCAAAGAAATAGTCCTCAATGCTGTCTCTCAACGCCTCAAAGCCGCGGTGCTGCGAAAGGAAGTCTACAAGGCGACCCTCGTTGATGGCAATGATGCGGCCCTCGGCGGCCTTGGTGTAGTCCGTCAGCCCTACGAACGGGCTGAAAAAACGCTCCAGCACCTCGTCATTGACCTTCGCTTCCTCGTCTTGCGAGCCGTCATAATTACTCTCGAAGCGCACGCCCTTTATGCGGAACTCCGCGCCGTTATTGCTGCCAAGCTGCCGCAGGTCGTCGCCCTGCCTCTCAACTTGGCGGATGAAGGCCGTCTTGCCGTCGCCGGCGTTGCCCGTGATGATGACAAGGCGATATTTGAGGGCCAAGATGTCGGGCCGCAAGGCGGTGTCCAACTTTGTGGGGACATAGGTCAGAGCGTCGAGCTCAGCCTTGACGCCTGGCGTGGTGGCGGCTCGCGTGCCGCCATTGCCATACCGGCTTTGGCTGTAGAGCGAGTTGAGATAGTCGACAAAGGACACCTTGGGCTGCGAAGAGGCGGCCTGGCGCTTGGGCTTGCGCAGCACCCCCTCAGGGCCAACGGCCTCCAACGCCTCAAGCATGCCCTGCGCCGTGGCGAACCTCTCTTCTCTGCGCGGCATGATGGCGCGCATGGCGAATGTGGCGAAAGAGTCTGATATGCGGTTGTTGAACTCGCGGATGTCGGTAGGCCTCTTGCTCATCTGCGGCAGGTTCTTCCCTCCTGGCCACGGGTAGGCGTGAGCCAACAGCTCATACAAGGTGACGCCAAGGGCGAAAGTGTCGGCCGAAGCGTCCCACACAACCTTCCGAGAGCTGTTGATCAGGTCCGGAGCCATATAGGGCATGGTGCCGGCAAAGGCCTGATTGTCTGCCTCTGAGGCAATATTGAAGTCGATGAGCACATAGCCGCGTCTTTTGTCGCAGATTATGTTCTCTGGTTTTATGTCTCTGTGAAACAATGGTTTCTCCCGCCCATGCATATACACTAACGCGGAGAGCAGTTGGCTCGCCATGGTGTAGACCTCGCCCTCCCGCAACCTCAGGTTGCCCGTCTTGTAGACGCCCAGGTTGTCGCCTTCGAGCAACTCCATCAGGGTGAAGTAGAGGCCTTGATTGGAGATGCCGTTATACTGATAGTGGACAATATGCGCGTGGTTGAGGCTCTTCAGGGCTTCATATTCGGTCTTGGCCTCGTCTGTTGTCGTGCCGCGTTCAAAGAGCTTTATGGCGAAAAACTCATCGTTGGTCAGATGCTTGGCCTTAAAGACGCGGCCGAAGCCGCCTTTGCCGATCTCCTCATAGAGGCAAAGGTCGTTTGTGACCTGGTCTCCCGGCTTCAGGTCTTTGAGGTTGACCACATTGGCCGCGGGAACGTAGACTGACTTGAGATCCGCCACCCGCGTTGTGGCGACAGGCGCGGGCCTCATATTGTCCTCTATGAAGTCTAGCATATCTTGCGCCGAGGCCCACCGCTTGTCCACATCCTCCACCACGGACCTGCTGATGAGCGTGTCGACCCACTCGGGGAGGTCCGGCACCTTGGCCGATGGCAGCAGCGAGGCCGGAAGCTCGCCACCATAGCGGGCGTGAAACACGATCGGGCTGTCAAATGGGAGCGTACCCACAAGCATCTCGTAGGCCACCACGCCGAGGGAATATATGTCAGAGGCCGCCATGGAATCTCCTTCCGCCACCTCTAGCGCCATGTAGGGTGAAGACCCGAACTCCTTCATCAGGGCGCTGTTGACGGTGTATGCCACCTTACCCAGATGAGCGTCGAGATATGCGAGGAAGAAATTGGCCAAGGCGGCATGGCCGTCGGGGACGAAGAATATGTTATCCGGCGAGACTGCCCGGTGGAACACGCCGGCGCTGTGAGCCACCACCAGCGCGTGCGCCACATCGGCCACCACCTTCATCTTCTCCGCCTGAGTGAACGTGCGCCGCTTCATCGAAGAGCGGAGCGAACACTCGTCCATATAGGCGCTCTTCGTGTAGAAGACGGTTCCATCTTCATTGGGGTAGCATCCGGCCGTTATGATGTATTGGCTGAGAGCCAGTTCGTCTTGCGCCTTCTCGATATTTTTGGCCTTGGCCACAAGCTCTTTTAGTTCCGCGGCACCCAAGTCCTGGCGGTCTAGCGGATATTCGCGCACCTTATACCTTTTGCCCAAAGAGCCATCGGCCGTGCAGAGATACTCGTTAAACTCCTCACTCTCCAGCAAAACCTCGTCAATCTTCATGCCGAGGACTTGCGTCCTCTTATGCTCGGCGCGAGAGCTCTCTCCCGTGAGGAAGTCCACAATGCCGGCTTGAAACGCGGCAATGGAGTCGCGGCCCTGCTCGAATGACTCGCAGTCGGTCAGGCAGTCTATGAGATTCCGGTCTAACAGAAACGTGGCGCGGAAACTGGCGGAATGCGGATCGAGACCAAACTTGGACTGCCCCGGATGGGAGAGCGAGACAAGCGTCTTCACCTTGGCCTTGCCCCACAAATGATTCTTGGCCTGCAAGATAGATGCCAGGATCTTAGACTTGTAATGAGCCGACCTGGCTGGATTGCTGCGCTCAGAATCGTTGACAAACCAAGTGTTGTCATCGCCCACCAGACTGCCGCCCCAGTCCTTGTTCTCAATGTGGCATATTCCATGCGGCGCAACGACAATAACGTCATATTCATAATATTGAGGGATTCTGCGCCCTGTGGCTTGAGCATATTCACCGTTGGGGACAATGTAGTAGCCGTCTGGCAAATTGGCCTCCAAGAAGTCCACCAGCCTCTTCTCGCCCACATTCTCGAAGCCGCCCCAGTGGAGCGGCTTTGCAACTTTTCCCATCCTGTATGTTGGTCGTTTTTTTATGTCATCGAGCCGCGCCCGAAACTGAAAAATCTTGAAATCGGCAATGACACCTTGCCGCGCGCCTCGCGGAATGGACACATAGCCATGGCAAAGATAACGACAAAGTGTTTCTTTTTGTGAATGGGTTGCCCATTTCTTCATCAGATGGACAAGATGGACAGAGAGGGGCATAGTGGGGAAACGCGGCCCTTTCCACATTTTTGACATTTGAACGCTAAACGCTATCTTTACCAAAGTTTACAATTGTTTTCCACTCACACTCCACGTTTATGAAACTGACGCACCTCCTCATAGCCTCCGCGGCAATATTGTCCGCCACGTGCGCGCGCGCAGTCAACCCATACCTGCCGCTTTGGGAATTCACGCCCGATGGCGAACCATATGTCTTTGAAGACCCTGACCATCCGGGACGTTACCGCGTCTACGTCTATGGCTCTCACGACACGGAGAAGACTATGTATTGCGGCCGCGACCTTGTGGTGTGGTCGGCCCCGGTCGACTCGCTGGACGCATGGCGCTATGACGGCGTGATATTCACCTCGCGGCGCGACCGCGACGGGCGCTGGCTATATCCCGACAGCGTGGGCGACGTGCTGTACGCCCCCGACGTGGCCCAGAGGCGCGAAGCCGATGGGCGCATGGCCTACTACCTCTACCCCAACAACCAGGCGTGGGGCAGGCAAGGCATGGTGGCCAAGAGCTATCGCCCCGACGGGCCCTTTGAGGTGTGCAACTGGAGCCGCGTCAAGCCCACGGAGACTGACGGCGTGCTGCGTTTCGACCCCGCGGTCTTCGTTGACGACGACGGGCGCGTCTATGGCTACTGGGGCTTTGAGCAATCGTTTGGGGCTGAGCTTGACCCAGAGACAATGGCCACCGTGAAACCGGGGGCTGACATTGTGACCGACCTCATCCCCAGCTGCAAGCAAGACACCGTGTTCCGCTTCTTCGAGGCATCGTCAATGCGCAAGATAAAAGATAAATATGTACTGATATACAGCCGCATAACGAAGCCCGGCGAGTGGGGGCTGCCCTCGACCAACTACACTCTGGCCTACGCCTACTCCACGTCGCCGCTCGGCCCGTTCTCCTATGGCGGCACCATCATAGACGGGCGCGGCAAAGAGCCTGACGCCGACGGCACCATGAGAGCCACGGCCACGTTTTTTGGCAACACTCACGGCAGCATTGCACAGGTCAACGGCCAATGGTACGTCTTTTACCACCGTCAGGCCGGCACCACGGAATTCTCACGGCAAGCCATGGTGGCGCCCGTGAGCGTGGAGGAGGGGCCAGGCGGCAAAGTGAGCATCTCTGAGGCCGAATACACGTCGGAGGGGTTTGACCTGGCGGGCCTTGACCCGCTGCGCGCCTACCCAGCCGGCATTGCCTGCTACTACACCCACCCAACGCCCATGCGCCAAGAGTACCCAAATGTGATATACCCCGGCTCGCACACCGAGGTTTTCCGCTCCACCTACAGCGGCAAGGGCGACCCGTACGCCCCGGACATCAACAAATGTTATATGGTGAACAACACGGCAGGCTCCGTGGTCGGGTATAAATATTTCAACTTTGACAAGACGCGGGGGCGCAAAAGGCTGAGTTTCTTCATAGACATTATTCCGTGCGGGGTGGACGGCACGGTGGACGTGTCGGTAGACCGCCCCGTTGGTGAGGGAGGAGAACGCATAGGCTCCTTCTCTGTGAGCAAGACGGAGCCACAGACCCTCAGGCGAGTGGCCATTCCTGCACGTAAACTCTCAAAAATGAGCGGCAAGCACGCCATCTTCCTGTCATTCAACTCACCACAGAGCGGCAAATCGGTGTGCACGCTCGTGAGCCTTGGGTTTGAGTAGGGAGTCGGGCAGTGTGGCGCAAAGGCGTTGATTTTGCAATATGACAGAATATTCTGATTTCATAGACAGAGCCTTGCGACCCAACGTTACGGAAAGCGAGACCGTGATTGACCTGTTTGCTGGTTGCGGCGGGCTTTCTCTTGGTTTTGAGGCCGCTGGTTACAAGACCATAGGGTTTGAGATGCAGGCCTGGGCCGCAGAGACGTATTCCGTAAACATGGGCGGCCTATGCTTTAACGAAAAGTTAAGGGTCGGCAAAAAGCTGCCCCAGGCGGACATTGTGATAGGCGGCCCGCCATGCCAACCATTCAGCGTACGCGGCAAGCAGGGTGGGAAAGAAGACGACAGAGACGGTTTCCCTATGTTTATCGACACAATAAGCCGTCTGGCTCCACGGCTTTTCCTCTTTGAGAACGTGAGAAACCTTATGTTCTCACACAAATGGTACCTCAATCAGATATTGGCGGAGTTGAGGGATCTAGGCTATATTGTTGACATTAAATGCGTCAACGCCGTGAAACATAGAGTTCCGCAAAACAGAGAACGCATCGTTGTGGTTGGGCACAAATCTAGTTTCTCATACCCGACGGAGTCTTCCACAAGAGTCTCCGTCAGCGAGGCCATAGGAGATACCATGCACACCTTTGGGGATGACAGCAAATTCCTGAACGCCGCGCAGGATGAATACATTGCCAAATATGAAAAAGCGTCACACTGCGTAAACCCGCGAGACCTGCATCCCGACAAGCCGGCAAGAACCCTCACCTGCAGAAATTTGGCCGGCGCGACAAGCGACATGCAACGCGTGAGACTGCCAGACGGCCGGAGAAGAAGAATATCAGTAAATGAAGCCGCAAGGCTTCAAAGTTTTCCCGACTGGTTCAAGTTTATGGGCAATGAGCAACAGCAGTTCACCCAAATAGGAAACGCGGTGCCACCGCTCCTGGCCCTGCAATTGGCCAACTCGGTGAAAGCCACACTGAGAAACAAGGATTTGAGACCAGAAGAAATCAGGAGAATAAATGCGACATATAAACCTCTATAATATGATAAGGCTACCCAAATTAAACAGGAATAAAACAGCTCAAGTTTCCCAAATGATACAATCTTTGATCCTAATCTTCGAACGAATAGGTATTGATATGTCCTGTTTCTCCGATCGAAGACTTGAACGAATGGCATGCACTTGCCTTTCCGTCGGTAATATAAAGACATCTTTTTGTGAAGCCACGAGTTCAGATGATGGTGTTTCTCTTAGAACCAGAGACATAATCAAACACACGAACACATATTTCGGTGAAAATATGTCATTGGGTTCTTATGATGAGATAGGAGGAAAGACCTCGTCACCCTTATCAAACATGGAGTAGTAATAAGTTCTTCAACGTTATCCAAGTCTGCAACAGACAGCCCTAACCGAGGTTATGCTTTATCACCCTGTTTCGCCTCGGCTCTCCGCTTGTATGGCAATGGACATAAGGCCTTAGCTTTACGTAAGTTGGGGAATGGGCTGAATGGTTCCACTCCGTCAGCATCATCAGAAATTGAGACTGGTAAAATTCCCATCACAATAGAAGGCAAGATTTTACTTTTATCTCCAGGAGAACACAACAAACTTCAGAAAGCAGTCATTGATGACTTCTTGCCGCGTTTCGGAATGGATGCCAAGATTTTATATATTGGCGACACAAGTAAAAGAATCCTATTTTTAGACAATAATACTCTTGAAAAGATTGGGTTCTTTGAAATTGGGCATGATGAACTTCCCGATATTATCGCTTTCAGTAGGGAGAAGAACTTACTTTTTCTCATAGAGGCAGTACATAGTTCTGGGCCAATGCCAGAAATCAGAGTTAGTGCCTTAAAAAGAAAACTAACTCACTGCAAAGCAAACGTCGTTTTCTTCACAGCATTCCTTTCAAAAAAAGATTTTAGGCGATGGTCTGTTGACATTGCATGGGAAACAGAGGTATGGATAGCAGAGTCTCCAGAACACCTAATCCACTTCAACGGCTACAAATTCCTTGAAATGCATAAGTAACTTCCCGAAGAAACGCCCTACCCGGCCTCCATTCCTATGGTGGCTAGGGAAAGCGTTTCGACTTACGCAAATATGGGGTAGCTGCCTACCCTCTCGCCCCGCGATCCGTGAGCAAAGACAAGTCCGTCAGCACCGGCGGGACAAGAGCCGCGCTCGTGGCGCGGACGGGATTGATGTCTATGCCACCGCGACGGGTATACCTGCACATGACCATAAGGGCACGAGGGCGCAACAAATCTTGCAACCTCGTGAAGATAAGCTCACATATCTCCTCATGGAAATGATTCTCCCCGCGCAGGCTCACAATATATTGCAGGAGGCTCATTGGGTCCGGAGTCTCGTCACCCTCAACTGATATGTACACGTCGCCCCAGTCCGGCTGGTGCGTCACGCGGCAATTGGAACGCAAAAGGTGGCTCTTGAACCTCACCTCACCCCCGCGAGCCACGCTTCGCAGCAGGTCGGGAGCCTCTGTGTATCGTGAAATGGTCAGCGACGCGGCCTCCGGCATATCCTCAAGGGTGACGAAACCATCCTCATAGGCGCGCATAGAGGCTGTGACGGCGTCGCAACCAATAAACCTGACGCCGACATCCACTCCAAGCAGCGCGGAGAGATCGCGCCTCACCGTCTCCGTCATACGCCCCCCCGCCTCGGCGGCCGTGGGGCCCATGCGCTCCATATTGAACGAGTTGAGGTACAGTTTCAGAGATTTGCTCTCCACAATGCTGCGGCTCTCGCATGGCACGCTGATCTTCATCACGCCCGCCGTGGGCAAACCGTTGTCGGTTAGGCAAGACACCTCGTAGGCGTGCCACACGTCTTCGCCCACAAACGGCAGGCTGTCATCGGCAATGCCCAACCCCTCTCGGTTGAGTTGCCGCGGCACGGCCACCAGCACGCCGGGCGAGTAGGTCTGCGGGTATGTCACGCGCCGCCCCAAGACCTTGTCTATATTGACTTGCGCCATAGTCTTGTCATTCATTCCGTTTGCGAGTGTAGTTTTCACGTAGCCTCTTTATTTCCGAAAAGCATTATGTGCAGGCGCGGCCCGAAACGCCAACCATTGGCCACTGCCATGCGCAATGCCACCCGTGAGGTCCGCTCCAAAAGGCCGGTCGAGGCGCCTAGCGGCATCACCACCACGTCGTCGGGGCGCAAAAGGCGGAGTGCCTCAGCATAGTCCGTCTTAATCTCGACCTCGTCGGCCTCCGAGGCCACGACAAACTTCAGCTGCATATCCGTCCCTGCCTCCCTCACGGCCTGCGACAGCAAGGCCGCCCCCGCCACGCTCCGCCGGCGCATGGCGTCACTTATGCCGCTGGCTCTCAGCTTGGGCGATACGCTGAGCAAGTCGGGCAACACGCGCGGCGCAGAGTCCACAATGCCGTTGGTCTCCACAGTGGTGTGAAAGCCTCTGTGGCGCAACTGGGACAGCAAGGCCTCTAGGCCTTGCTGCTGGAGATATGGCTCACCTCCTGTCACGACGACATGGCGCATATGCCCCATGTTGCGGCACACGATGTCCACCACGTCATCCACACTCGCCCGCATGCCGCCATCCTCTCCCCACGTGTGGGCGGTGTCGCAACGAGACTCTGTGCCGTCCGCCATCCGCCACCGGCAGCGCAAGTTGCAGCCCTGAAGCCGCACAAAAAGCGAAGGCACGCCACACAGCTTTCCCTCGCCCTGCACGGTGCCAGGCACGGAGAGACCCGTGGCCGCGGGCAAAGTCGCGCCCCCCGCGCCCACGGTGACGGGGAAGACCCCCTCGCGCGAGAGCCTCAGACAGATGCCGCTCACGCCTTGAGGGCAGGGTCTGGGATTCCGACTTCAGCAAAAGCCTTGGCGCGGAGCAGGCAGCTGTCACAAGTGCCGCACGGTTTCTCACCGCCGCGATAGCAGCTCCACGTGAGGCCGAAGTCAACGCCCAGCTTCAGCCCCAGGCGGATCTCATCGGCCTTGGTCATGTTTTCAAATGGCGCGTGGATGGTTATGGGGCGCCCCTTCTCCGCACCCATGACGGTGCCTAGGTTTATTGCCTTCTGCATGGCATCGATGAAGACTTTGCGGCAATCCACATAACCGGAGTAGTCAACCTGGCTCACGCCGATGTAGATATGCTCCGCGCCGCGGGCCTCGGCCAAAGAGGCCGCCACGGAGAGGAAAACCATGTTTCTGGCAGGCACGTAGGTGGCGGGGATCTCCTTGCTGTTCACGTCTCCATCCGCAACGGTGGTGGTCATGTCGGTAAGCGTGGAGCCTCCCCACTGCGCCAAGTTGAGGCTCACGACGCTGTGATCCGTCACGCCGGCATGCGCCGCAATGCGCCTGGCGCACTCCAGCTCCTTACGATGCCGTTGGCCATAGTCAAAAGACAGCGCGCTGACCTCATGGCCGTCATGGAGCGCCACGTGGAGCGCCACGCAAGAGTCCAGCCCGCCAGAGAGTAATACGATAGCCTTGCTCATATGTGTATATGTTTGTTTTTCTGTTTGCCAAATCATCGCGGCGACGCCGCACGCGTCTTGCGCACGGGCGACAAGGAAACGGCAGGCCGCCACCGCTGGAGGCTCAGAAACAAAACTAAATGGGTTGTAGGGAAATGGCGGGCCGCGACAAGCCCTGCGCCAAAGGAGATAGCGCGCATCCAAAAAAATCCCCTAGTTTTGTTTTAAGACAGGATGGTCACGAACTGTCTGCTGTTTTCACCGCTGGCGCAAAATTAAGCCAAATATCACATAGCGCGCAAACACGCATGGTTAAAAATAGGACAACGGCGTAGAACTTTGCGACTAAACAGCTATTTTTGCCCCGTCTCTTGTGCCAATTTCGGCACCTTGACTAGGAGACTTCCCTAAACTATCACTCCCATAGCAGATCATGCAATTGTTTGACGACACCCTCAACGGCCTACTGGAAAAATTCGCGGCCGAGACGCCGGATAAGAAATTCATCTCCTACGCCGACCGCGGCCTCCACTGGAGCTACGCGCAGTTCAACGAGCGTGTCGATGAGTTCGCCCGCGGCCTCATGTCTTTGGGCGTGGAGAAGGGAGACAAAGTGGGCATCTGGGCCAACAACATCCCAGACTGGCTCACCGTCTTCTTCGCTTGCGCAAAAATAGGGGCGTGGCTCGTCACGGTGAACACCAACTACAAGGTGGGGGAGCTTGAGTATTTGCTCACAAACGCCGACATCCACACCCTCTGCATGATCAGCCAATATCGTGACAGCTCGTATGTGGACATGGTGTATGAGCTCGCCCCGGAGCTGAGGACCATGCCGCGTGAGGAGATGCGATGCAAGAGGCTGCCCGCCCTGCGCAACGTGGTGCTGCTCAGCCCCGACCACAAGCGCGGGATGTACAACACAGTGGAAGTCTTGGGCCGCTCGCGACTGGTGGACAAGGCGGACTTTGACCGCCGGCGCGCCACAATCACGTGTGACGACATCGTGAACATGCAATACACCTCCGGCACCACGGGCTTCCCCAAGGGCGTGATGCTGACCCACCACAACATTCTCAACAACGGATGGGCCACGGGAGAGTGCATGAAATATACCGCGGACGAGCGCCTGCTTGTCTGCGTCCCTTTCTTCCATTGCTTCGGCATCGTGTTGGCCCTGTGCGCCATCATCACCCACGGCGCGTCAATGGTCATTTGCGAGGACTTTGACGTCCCCACGGTGCTATATTCCATTGAGCGCGAGCGTTGCACGGCCCTCTATGGCGTGCCCACCATGTTCGTGGCCGAGCTTGGGCATCCCAACTTTGACAAATATGACCTCTCGTCCCTCCGCACCGGCATCATGGCCGGCTCCGTCTGCCCCATTGAGACCATGAGGCAGGTGATGGAGAAGATGTATATGAAAGACATAATCTCGGTCTATGGCCTCACGGAGTCTTCGCCCGGAATGACGGCGTCGCGCACGGAGCACAGCATGGAGAAACGCGCCACGACGGTGGGCAAGGAGTTCCCATTTGTGGAAGTCAAGATTTTCAACCAAGAGACCGGCGAAGAGTGCAAAGAGGGCGAGCCCGGCGAGATCTGCTGCCGCGGCTATAACGTCATGAAAGGCTACTACAAGAACCCCGAGGCCACCGCGCAGGTGATAGACGCCGACGGATGGCTGCACTCCGGAGACTTGGCAATAAAAGACGCGGAGGGCTTCTTCCACATAACAGGCCGAATCAAGGATATGATAATCCGCGGCGGCGAGAACATATATCCCCGCGAGATTGAGAACTACATCTACAAAATGGATGGCGTGGATATGGTGGAGGTTGTTGGCGTGCCAGACGAACACTACGGCGAGATTGTGGCCGCATTCATAATCCCCAAGCAGGGAGCGCAGCTCACAGAGGCCGGCGTCAAAGACTATTGCTCCAAACTCCTGGCCAAGTTCAAAGTGCCCAAATACGTCTTCTTTGTCAAAGACTACCCCAAGACGGGCAGCGGCAAGGTGCAGAAATTCAAGCTCCGCGAGCTGGGCAAGCAGATGGTGGACGAGATCTTGTCAAAGCGCAAACAAGCATAAGCAAGAAGCCCACAGCCCATGCGCTACTTTGTCGAGATGGCATATGACGGCACGGCCTACCACGGCTGGCAGATGCAGCCCAACGCCCAGACCGTGCAAGAAGTCATGACTGGCGCGCTGCGCAAGCTGACGCGAGACGCCGACCTGGACGTCATGGGCGCGGGACGCACCGACACTGGCGTACACGCCGATTATTTTGTGGCGCACTTTGACACTGACGCCGACCTGGCGGACACGCGCAAGGCACTTTTCAAACTAAACTCCATCTTGCCGGCCGACGTGGCGGCGTTTTCCATCCAACCCGTGGCGGACAAGCTCCACAGCCGCTTCTCCGCCATAAGCCGCACCTATCATTACCGCCTCACGCTAGACAAGCAGCCATTGGCTCGCCTCTACACCTTCCGCCCTTTCTTTCGCCTCGACTTCGACGCCATGAACGAGGCCGCCCGACATCTGCTGACCGTGGATGACTTCACAAGTTTCAGCAAGCTTGGCACACAGGTCAAGACCAACATTTGCGACGTGTCTGTGGCCCACTGGATGGAAGAGGCACCCGGGCGTATGACTTTTGAGATCAAGGCCAACAGATTTTTGCGCAACATGGTGCGCGCTGTCGTCGGCACTCTCTTCGAGGTGGGCAAGGGCAAGATGTCGCAAGACGAGTTCAAAGCCGTGGTGGAGCGTCATAATCGCTGCGCCGCCGGCAGCTCCGTCTCCGCGGCTGGCCTCTCACTGGTGGACATAGAGTACCCGACGGATTGTGGCTTCAAGCCCACGGCGCGGAGAGTGACGGTATAGACCGGCCGCTTTTACTCTGCGACATAATATGGAAGAAAACATAACGTTCCGCCCTGCCACGGAGGCCGACGCGGAAGAACTCCTCGCCATCTACGCCCCCTACGTCAGCCAAACGGCCATATCGTTTGAATATGAAGTGCCGGCGGCCTGTGAGTTTCGCGAGCGAATCAAGGCCATCTCCGCCACGCACCCATACATTGTGGCCGTGGGGGCTGACGGGCGCGCCCTCGGCTACGCCTATGCCGGCAGATTCAAGGAGAGGGCGGCATATCAATGGGCCGCAGAGACGACGATATACATAAAAAGCGACGAGCGAGGCCACGGCATAGGCCCGCGGCTATATGCCGAGCTGGAGCGCCAGTGCCGCGAGCGCGGCCTCAAAAGCCTCTGCGCCTGCATCACATACGTCCAGACCCCCGATCCTTACCTCACCAACGCCAGCATGAGATTTCATGAGAGAATGGGCTACCGCCTCGTGGCGCACTTTCACCGCTCCGGATTCAAGTTTGGGCGATGGTATGACATGATCTGGATGGAGAAACTCCTCTAAGGCGCGAGGGGGGCGCACACGGCTCAAAGACCCGCAGAGCGCCCCTCCATCCACACTCTGAAGTCCTCAAAATAGCCCGCGTTCTCGCTTAGCCACAAGAGAACCTCAGGCTTATACGTCTGGTCGAACATGAAGTAAACCATGGCCTTGGTGTAGCCGCGGGCGTATATCTCAATCAAAAAATCGGCATAAGAGACCTGCCAGAAGTCCAAATTATCCTCACCCGTGTCCCGCATCCGCCCAAGCAGGGCCTCTGTGCGCCGCCCCAGGGCGTCCATCACGCCCTGGGGCGACGCCTCGGCCTGCGGCTCGGCAAGGGCTACGCTGTCAATCACCGCCTCCATGCTCTCACTATAAGGCTCTTCCGCCTTGCGGCGGCCTAGGACGTCCAATCCCATGCTTCCCCTGCGCCACAAGGCCGGCAAGCGGCGCGCATGCTCCTCACGCCCTTGGTCAGACGCCATGAGCAAATACCTCATGAGCGACAGCAAAGCCTGGTAGCGGTGCCCCATCTGCTCCTCCACCTCAGACAACAGGCAATGGGCGGGCGTGAGCGAGGCGTCGGCCCGTATGGCGCGCTGGCACATATGCTCGGCCTGCGGCAGACTCCCCCGCGCGCGGAGCATGGCGGCGTAATAGAACATGGCCTCGGCGTGCCCGGCCCTGGCCAACTTCCTATAAAGCATACGCGCGGCATGGTCGAAGCCTTGGCGTTGCCTGCACCGCGCCTCAATGAGCATGGCGTCGGACTTCAGGGCAAAGGAATCGTCTTTCCTCATCCGCTTGGCGCGCTCCAAGGCCGCCACCACGTTTCCCATCTCCAGATAGGTGTCGGCAGCCTCCAACCGCGCCTTGTCGGTCTTCACGCGCCCGTAGAGGCTGATGGCCTCGGTATAGTTGCCGGCGTCTCGCCACTCCCGGGCCAAGGACATGAGGCTGTCCCGCTCACTTGCTAAAGGGGTCTGCGCCATGGCGCACAGCGAGGCCGCAGCCAACGCCATTGAGTACATTATCTTGCGAATCATGACCGCGAATATAAACCCGATTCAACATATGCCGCACATTCCGCCACTTGGTGTGGCACAGCCCCAAAACACCGTTATTTCCACACCGACCCCTATTTAACGCGGGTGCGCCCCTCTAACAGACATATTCAGCCACATGCGCCAATAAAGTTTCTATCCGACACAAATAACATCATTTAATAATAAAACAGTAAGCTATTATTGTTATTCTGATTTCAATTGTATACTTTTGCCGTATCAGATATTTCAAAACGTCAGTAGGATAGGCTTAGTAACAAATATCTGAATACGCACGGCACCCATCTTAAAACGAGGCGTCGGCAAACAGAAGGCAAGAAACATTAAACAGCGATAGTCATGAAGAAGATTGAAGCTATCATCAGGAAGACCAAGTTCGATGAGGTGCGCGACGCCCTTCTGGCCGCGGACATCGAGTGGTTCTCTTACTACGACGTGCGCGGCGTAGGCAAAGCCCGCCAAGGCCGCATCTACCGCGGCGTGGTCTATGACACCAGTTGCATTGAGCGCACGCTGCTCTCCATCGTGGTGCGGGACAAGAATGTTGACAAGACCGTCCAGGCCATAATAGGCGCGGCGCAGACGGGCGAGATCGGTGATGGCCGCATATGGGTCATCCCCGTTGAGGACGCATTCCGCATTCGCACTGGCGAGCATGGCGATGAGGCCCTTTATAATAAGGACGAAGAAGACTAGCGGCACGAAAGACGCAAAAACACAACACCCAAAACCTAACCAATCATGAAACGCACACTTTCTAAATATCTCCGCCTGTCGACACTCGCGGTCGCAGGCGCGCTGCTGGCCATTCCGGCAATGGCGGCAGGGGCCGGCGCGGCGGCCGACTCCATTGTGGCTGCCGCCGACTCCGTGACGGCACCCATCGCCGAAGTCACTGAAGTGGTCGTGGCCGAGGCTCCCGCAGCCGACGCCATGGCGCAGATGGGCGACCTTGCCCGAGGCATAGACACCGTGTGGATGTTGCTTGCCGCCATGCTCGTCTTCTTCATGCAGCCGGGCTTCGCCCTTGTCGAGGCCGGTTTCACGCGCACCAAGAACACCGCCAACATCTTGATGAAGAACTTCGTGGACTTCACCGTGGGGTCGCTGCTCTTCTGGTTCATAGGCTTCGGCCTCATGTTTGGCGATGGCGGCTTTGTGGGCATGCCCCATTTGTTTGACTGCATGTTTTATGACCCCAACGGCCTGCCCAAGGAGGGCTTCTTGATTTTCCAGACGGTCTTCTGCGCCACCTCGGCCACCATTGTCTCCGGAGCCATGGCGGAGCGCACAAAGTTCTCCATGTATCTGGTCTACACCGTCTTCATCTCGGTTCTCATATACCCCATCTCTGGTCACTGGACGTGGGGCGGCGGCTGGCTCTGCAATGCGGAGGAAGGCTCGTTCATGATGAACCTTTTCGGCACCACGTTTCATGATTTCGCGGGTTCCACCGTCGTTCACTCCGTGGGTGGCTGGATCGCCCTCGTGGGAGCTGCCATCCTCGGCCCGCGCATTGGCAAATATCATAAAGACGGGAGCTCAAAGGCCATCCCCGGCCACAACCTGACCATCGCCGCGCTCGGCGTGTTCATCCTGTGGTTTGGCTGGTTTGGCTTCAACCCCGGCTCCGAGCTCGCCGCCTCCACACCCGCCGACCAGGAGGCCATATCCCACGTGTTCCTTACCACCAACTTGGCCTGCTGCGCCGGTGGCGTTGCCGCCATCATCGTCAGCTGGGTCAAATATTCCAAGCCTAGCCTCTCGCTCACCCTCAACGGCCTCTTGGCCGGCCTTGTAGGCGTCACGGCCGGTTGTGACGTTGTCTCTGCCGGTGGCGCGGTGATCATTGGTGCCATATGCGGCACCGTCATGATCTTCGCTGTTGAGTTCATCGACCGCAAGCTGCACATTGACGACCCCGTGGGCGCAAGCTCGGTGCATGGAGTGTGCGGCTCGCTCGGCACCATCCTCACGGGTCTCTTCTCCACCTCCGAGGGGTTGTTCTACGGCCACGGTTGGGGCTTCCTTGGGGCCGAGATCCTTGGCGTAGTGGCCGTTGGCGCATGGGCCGCCTTTATGGGCTTCATTGTCTTCAAAGGTCTTGACAAGATCCACGGACTCCGCGTGCCGGCTCGCATTGAGGAGGAGGGCCTTGACATATACGAGCACGGCGAGAGCGCATACAACTGATCACTACCTGATTAAAACCTCTGTCATTGATCTCTTAATATCTGGTTAGTGTAGTTTCATACATTACCTCAAGTGGACGGCC
>CAKUVM010000012.1 GCA_934699135.1 uncultured Bacteroidales bacterium | reverse complement strand
AGACCGACGTGACCCTCCAGGACGAGGAGACCGAGATGGACGAGGTCATGGTCGTGGCCTACGGAACGACGACGAAGCAGGCTTTCACAGGCTCGGCGGCCGTGGTCGACGCCGATGAGCTGGAGAAGAGGACGACAAGCAACGTGGCCAACCAGCTGGCCGGCCAGGTGCCAGGACTTCAGATGCGCAGCGTGGACGGCGCTCCGGGCTCCGCCGGAGGCAACCTGCAGATTCGCGGCATAAGCTCACTATACGCCAGCACCGACCCGCTGATCATTGTGGACGGCGCGCCGTATCCCGGCAACCTGTCAGACGTAGCGGCGAGCGAGATTGAGAGCGTCACCGTGCTTAAAGACGCGGCCTCCGCCGCGCTCTACGGCGCCCGCGGCGCATCGGGCGTGATCCTCATCACGACAAAGAAGGGCAGCAAGTCTGCCGAAGGCCAGATTAACGTCGAGGCCAAATGGGGCGTGAACAGCCGCGCCGTGCAGGACTATGACGTCATAACCGACCCGGGCGAATATTATGAGGCGGTCTACGCCCAACTCTACAATAAATATTTCTACTCCGACGGCCTCAACGCGTCGGCCGCCAACAAGAAAGCCAACGAGGACATGCTGAGCAAGCTCGGCTACCAGAGTATGACCGCGCCCAAAGGCCAGCTCCTCATTGGCCAGGACGGCAAGATCAACCCCAACGCCACGAAAGGGTTCAGCTACGTGGGCAATGACGGGGAGACGTATTATGTCTACCCTGACGACTGGACCGACGCCGCGTACAGCACATCGCCGCGCCAGGAGTATACCGTAAGCGCCACGGGTGGCAACGACCGCGGCTCATACTTCATGAGCGTGGGCTACCTCAACGATGAGGGCATCATTGAATACACTGGCTACAAGCGCTTTACGGCGCGCCTCAAGGCCGACTATCAGATCAAGAAGTGGTGCAAGGTGGGCGCAAACATTGGCTATGTGAACTCCAAGACAACGGCCAACGCCAACATGGACTATGGCGAGGACGCCGCGCTCAGCGAGGCCAACCTCATGTATTTCGTATCGTCCATCGCGCCCATATACCCGATCTACGTGCGCAACGCCGACGGCACCATCAAGACCGACGCCAACGGCAACCCGCACTACGACTTCAACCGTGGCGACTTCGCCACCCCAGCCAACGCCAAGAATGTGCCATACACCATGAAGCGCGGTTTTTTGGACGGCAACCCGCTGGGCAACAACAGGTATAATGAGGTGGTGACGACGTCCAACGGCATCAACGGCAACATGAACGCCACCATCAACTTTACGCAAAACCTCAAGTTCGACGCCACAAGCTCGCTCATCCTAAACTTCTCTGACGGGTCGGACTACGAGAACCCATTCTACGGCAGCAAGAAGAGCGTGGGCGGATACTTGTATCGTCTCAACCAGTTGAACCTGCGGCAGAACCACGTCCAGACGCTTAACTACTTCAACTCTTTCAATGAGGTTCACAGCCTGAGCGTCCTTGTGGGTCATGAATACTATCGCTCCAAGGTGCGCAGGCTCTCCGCCACGGCAGAGGGCAGTTTCTCGCCAGCCATAAAGGAGCTTGACGCATTCGCCACGAAGACCGACAATGGCGGCTACACAGCCCGCTACAATGTGGAAGGCTGGTTCGCCAACGCCCAGTATAACTATGACGAGAAGTACTATCTCCAGGGCAGCTTCCGCCGCGACGCCTCCAGCCGTTTTGCTGACGAGAACAAGTGGGGCAGCTTCTGGTCTGTCGGCGCGGCGTGGATCGCATCGAAAGAGGCTTTCATGGCCAGTACGAGAGACGTCGTTGACAACCTGAAAATCAAGTTCTCTATAGGCCAGCAGGGCAATGACAACATAGTTGATTACGCCTACACCGACACCTACACCATCTCCAAGGCCTCAGACACGTCAATGTCGCCCACCTTCGCGCTCATGGGCAACCCCGACATCACCTGGGAGACCGTCACCAACACCAACGTGGGAGCGGAGTTCAGCCTCTGGCGAGGACGGCTGACAGGCTCTGTCGACTACTATAACAAGAAGACGCAAGACCTGCTCTTCTGGCTCTCCATCCCCGAGAGCGCAGGCACGCGCGGCTATTATGGAAACCTTGGCGACATCCGCAACCGGGGCTTTGAGGTTGAGCTGTCTGGCTCCGTAATCAGGGCGAAAGACTTCGAATGGCGCATAACGGCAAACGTGTCTCACAACAAGACCAAGATCCTCAAACTGCCTGAGACCAAGACTATGGACTACGGCGGCTTTTATGAGGATGGCCTCTGGTATGAGGAGGGCGGCGAGCTGTACTCTTACATGACATATGCCTACGCCGGAGTGGACAAGGTGACCGGCAAGGCGCTCTACTGGTATGACGAGGATCTCCAGGGTAAGACACAGCAGCCTGGCAAGAAGAAATCAGGCACGACAGACGACCCGACGCAGGCCACCCGCTACGTCAACAAGTCGAACCTGCCCAAGCTCTTCGGCGGCTTCGGAACCAACATCACCTGGCGCGGCGTGGACGTCTCCGCCACTTTCGACTATCAGATAGGCGGCAAGATATTTGACTCCAGATACCAGGATCTCGTCACGCCAATGGCGGCAGACCGAGACGCAGGAAAGAACTACCACAAAGATTGGCGCCGCTCCTGGTCTCCGGACAACACGGCGAGCGACATGCCCCGTTGGCAATATGGAGACAAATACGCCGCCTACGATAGCGACCGTTTCCTGACCGACGCATCATACCTCAACTTCTCCTCTTTCGTGGTAGGCTACACCTTGCCCATCAAGGCTTCCGAAAGACTGCTGATGAGCAAGATCCGCCTCTACGTGGCCGGCGAGAACCTCACTTTCTGGTCGGCTCGCAAGGGTCTTGACCCGCGCTACTCATATAAGGAGAACGAAACCGTCTCTAACTATAGCCCGGTCAGGACCATATCTGGCGGTTTGCAACTCTCGTTTTAGTAACACAACAAACACAAGGAATCTATCATGAACAAATTCATATTGAGACCCGCGATCGGAGCCGCCGCGTTCTTGTCGCTCACCGTAGGGTGTGTTGACGAGTTTGAGCCGCAGAGCACTACGGTGACGAAGCAGCAGGCTTCCGAGGCCCCGGGCGCGTTTGACAATTTCGTCTCCGGCCTAACATCCACCTTTGCGGGCCAATTCTGCTACTGGCCTGAGAAGCAATACCCGTTTGATTTCGGCTACTCCGCTTTCTTCTTGCTTCGCGACGTCATGGGGCAAGACATAGCCATCCGCGGAGACTGGTTCTCCTATTGGTATGAGGCTGTAGGCCTAGCCCCCACATCCGCCATCTGCCAGTTTCCCTGGACGTGCTATTACAGCTGGGTCAAGAGCTGCAACACCGCCATATCGGTGGCAAAGGCTGACTTGACGGAAGACAAGCACGACGGCCTGGGCCAGGCCTACGCCATCAGGGCCATGCTATATATGGATATGGCGCAGGTGTATGGCGCGAAGACCTACGCCGAGGATAAGAACTGCCTCACGGTGCCCATTGTCTCTGACGAGTCGACCATAGACGAGCTGAGGAGCAACCCCAACGCCACCAATGAGCAGATTTGGGAGTTCATCCTCTCCGACCTTGACAACGCCGAGAAATACATCAGCCAAGACAAGAAGTCGGCCGACGTCTACACCCCAGGCCTGGCATTCGTCCAGGGCCTGAAAGCCAGGGCCTACCTCATCACCAATGACTGGGCCAACGCCGAGAAATACGCCAAACTGGCGCAAGAGGGGTATTCCGTCATGAGCGCGGACGAGTATACCGATTGGGAGACGGGCTTCAACACCCCGAACAACGCGTGGATCTTCGCCATCAAGTTCAAGAGCGACGACCCCTGCATCCTCCTCAATGACGCGGACAGCAGCTGGGGCAGCCAGATGTGCGTAGAGATTGACCCGGAGGCTTCGGCGTGCGGCTACGCCGCTAACTACGGCCAGCCGAACCTGATTGACCGCCACCTCTTTGAGACCATCCCGGCCACAGACTGCCGAAAGAAGTGCTATGTTGACTTCAGTGCCGACAACTTGAGCGGCGACGCGCTGACGGCCAAGCTCGCCGAATATTCCAATCACCCCGACTGGTTGGAAAACGCGGCGAACGCGACGAACGAGAAGACCATTGGCGGGCTGGAACTGAAATTCCGCACCGCGGGCGGCGAAGCCGGCCGAGCCAACCAGAAGATAGGCTTCTGCCTCTCAGTGCCTGTGATGCGCGTGGAGGAGATGAAACTCATCGAGGCCGAGGCCGCGGCTTGGCAAGACGAGGCCCGCGGCAAGCAGCTGCTGACGGAGTTTGCCCTGACGCGCGACCCGAGTTTTGAGTACGGCAAGCACAACGAGAGCTACGGCAACGCCAGCACGCCCGCCATCATCAACGAGATATGGTGGCAGCGCAGGGTGGAGCTGTGGGGCGAGGGCTTCTCCATGGGCGACATCAAGAGGCTGGGCAAGAGCGTGATACGCAGCTACGCGGGAACCAACCATAGGGACGGGTATCAGTGGAACACCGACGGCCCCGCCGAGTGGATGAACCTGACCATCGTCCAAACAGAGACCAACTACAACAGCGCTTGCGTCTCCAACCCCACGCCTAGCGCCCCCGCAGGAAACTCTACCCCATACGTCTTCTAAAGTTAGGAAAACAGTTTGTGAGACTACAAAAACATGACTGAAATGAAACAATATATCTATGCGCTGGCGGCGCTCCCGTTTTTTGCGCTGGCCTCTTGCGATGACACGCAAGAGGGTGCGACTCCCGGCGGGGACTCGGCCCCAAGCGTGATCCTCTACCAATATGAGGCGGACGACACATACAACGCCGACTGCACCACAAAGATAAGGCTAGCCGTAAACAGCGCAACGGAGTCTCTCTATCTGCTAGCCGAGAGCGAGGAGGACTATAAGGCTCACTTTTCAGGAGACGAGGACGCCTACGCCGACTACATCGTCAGCAATGGCGAACAGGTTGAGACCAACGGCGAGAAAAACATAGACCAGAACCTGAACATCATAGGTCTCAAATACATAACCGCGGTGGCCGTCAAGGGCTCTTCAAAGTGCATATCCAAAACCGTCACCTTCGATGGTAAAAACTACAAGGCGGTAGAAGGCACGGAGGACTATGTCTACACCAACGCCTTGGGCGAGACCCTAAGCCCGATGCTCCTGGTATGTGAGCAGGACCCGAACCTCTATCGTTTGAAAGGTTTGAAGTACAGCAAGTTCGGCCAGACGGAGTTCAATCTCGACTTCAGCGTCTTGACGAACGAAGAAACTGGCGAGGCCGAGGCCGGTGACGGCTACAGGTTCGTCAGGGTATTTCCACAGGTTTTGCCTTATGAATATGGCAGCTATGGAGTGATATCTGTTCGAGATATTGCGGCTATGCAAAACAATGTGGCATACGCCACTAGCAAATATGGCTGCATCATAACGGACGACAACCAGTTGCAGTTTCAGCTGAACATCTATGTTGATGCGGGCAGCGTGGTTTCGGTCGGCATTGAGACTTTCGGCCCTGCCGATTAGGACTGTGGTTATTCACTATAAAAGCCGCCCCGAGGGACACATTCCTTCGGGGCGGCTTTTGTATTTTGACGCAATGGCTGTCATAAAACATTGCGCGTTATGTTGCGCAGATTAAAAAAATGAGTAACTTTGCGGTGTCGAAATGACAGACAAACGGGTGTAGTTCAGTTGGTAGAGCATCGGTCTCCAAAACCGAGTGTCGGGAGTTCGAGTCTCTCCACCCGTGCTGCTGAGCCGTCAATGCGTAGGGCGTTGACGGCTATTTTTGTATTGGTTTGCGTCAATCTTTTTGGGGGGCAGATTTTGCTTGCAGCGCAAGCGTCAATTTCTTATTTTCTGACCGTGGCGGGAGACGGGTCACGTCCCGTCTCTACATGGTGATTTGGAGGTATGATGATTTTTGGGGAGTGACCGCCGCGAACTTATAGAGGTGGTCGCCCTTGGTGGCGTTTGATTCTTGTTCCCTGACCGTTGCGTGATACGGGTCACGACCCGTATCTACATCTCCAAACTGTCTCTACCGCAGCCCCATCTCGCGCAATTTCTCCTCCGGCAGGCCCACGGCCTTGGCAATGGATTCCAACGGGGAGTCCCATCTCGCTCAGTGTTTTCGCCGTTTCCATTTTGCTCTCCAAGAGCCTGGCTTCGGCCCTCTTCTCACCTATGGCGATGCTTCCGCTTTTCCCATAGCCTTTCCCTCTACCAGGCCTTCCGCCTTCCCTTCTGCGCGAGCCGTATCCTCCGCCGTCTCGTAATATTTACGAATGGCGTTGGCGTCGCGGTAGGCCTTTAGGCTGGCCTCGTAGTTCGCCTTGTCCTTGCCCACGAGCTTGGCTTGGGCGCATATCCGGGCCAAGCGGGCGAAGACGGCTTTCTTTGCCTCGAATGGCATTCTTTCCAAGGTCTCCATATGTTTAAGTGTGAATATCCAACGTTCAAAATCTGTATGGCAGTCTTCGGGTTTGTCTGGCTTGAAGAGCGGTAGCTGGAGGAATATCATCCTGATCTTGTCCGAGAAAATCCGTCCGCTTTCTTTGTCGGCCAAGACTACGTCTGTGCGAAATTTGCTTTCGACAGCAGGGCCAGTCTTGCCATTGCGCCGCAAATCCCATGCCACCTCAAAATTCATCAGAAAGACGCCCACGACGGCTTTAAGCTCTACATATTCCCACCCGTAGCCGCGGAAGCCTTGCGATGACATTGCTTTTGAAATGTAATACAACGCTCCACAAATATAATCATTCACGGCTTTTATGAAAAGCCAGTGCCGCGGCAAGCTGGTGACTTGCCGCGGCACTGGCCGATTGATTTTTTTGGGGGGCTTCGAGGCCATCACTCTCCCTCTAGGCTCTTAGGCACGAAAGAGAGGGGCAGGAGACTCGCTATGGACTGGATGCTGTATATTTCCGCGGCCCCGGCCAATGAGACCTTTATGGGCGAGCCTTGCACCGTCTCTTTTTCCAACAGCACCTGGCGGCACGCCCCGCAGGGCGATATGGGCGTGATGACGGGTCCGCGCTCTGTCTCGGCATATATGAGCAGGCGGGTCACCCTGGCTTGCGGGTACTTGGCGTTGGCGTAGAAGACTGTGACCCTCTCCGCGCAGAGGCCGCTCGGGTAGGCTGCGTTCTCTTGGTTGCTGGCGGCCACCACCTCGCCATTGTCTAGCAGGGCGGCCGCGCCCACGCGAAATTTTGAGTATGGGGCGTAGGCCTTGCGCGCGGCCTCTTTGGCGGCCTGGAGCAGGCTTTTCGTCTCGGCCGAGACGGCGTCTCTTGACCCGCCTATGGATGTCGAGACTGTCACGTCGCGTTCTTTCATGGCTCTTTGCTTTTTTGGGGGGACAGTTTTGGGCGGGCTAGCGCCCGCTTGCGTCTACGCACGCGGCCACTTTGTCTCCCAGTTGGCCATATCGGGTCGTGAGGTCGTCTACGCAGAACGGCACGCGATAGCACCAATGCTGGTCGGCGTTGCTCGGCACGTTGACGCGCTCCTCGAAAGGCAGGAGGTGAGGCACGTCGGCGCACATTCCCGCATAGTCCTGTATGGGGTTGATGCAGAGCATTGACGGGGAGTTGAGGTGCTGGCAGACGATGTTGGTGACAATCTCGTCCGTTGCCACGGCGGGCACGATGCCACTGCGGCCCATGATGTTGTGATAATACCACTCCACTTCTTTACGATCCTCCTCCCACCATCCGCGGATGCTGGATATGTCGTGGCTAGACGTGGCGCAGACCGAGAGATAGGGGTAGTAGGCGGGCGTGCCGAAGCGTTGCCAGCTCTCTTTGGGCATCCGTTGCAGCTCCAGTGAGAGTATCTGCATCCGCTGCATGACCATGGGCACGGAGGCGGGAATCATGCCCAGATCCTCGCCACAGACCAGCATGCCGCACTTGCCCAGCAGCGCGCCCAGATGCTCCTCGGCGCACTTCTTCCAAAAGTCGTTGTGGCGGTGGAAGAAAAAGTCGTCATATATGGCTTTTATGGCACCGCGCTCGTCATCGGGCAGACGGCGGAAGCGGTCGGTCTCATCGAGCATGATGCGCGGCTGCCACTCTCCCTCTTTGACGGAGACGAGCAGAACCTCATGAAGCACGTTGGCCACTCCGGCGCGGACTCTCTCTCGCGCATTCTGATCTACGTCGCGCTCAATCCACTCATCGAATTTGGCGGGGTCGAAATAGCCCTCTTTGAGGCGATACAGGCCCGCGCGCTGGTCGAAGAAGCGTTTGGCAGCATCGGCATATTCTGAGAACTGGCGGCGGATGAAGTCTTCCGTGACCACGGGCCAGGCCAAATCGGCCGCGGGGGTGCGAACGCCGCGCTGCGCCAACTCGCCAGCAGAGAGCGGCAACGACGGGGAGAAGACGCCCATGAGGCCGCTGTGGAACGGGAACGGTATGGACCAGATGCGGAAGAAGCCCAAGATGTGGTCGATGCGGAAGGCGTCAAAGAACATCTGCATTCTCTGCATGCGCCGCTCCCACCAGCTGTAGCCGTCGCGTTTCATGACGTCCCAATTGTATGTCGGGAAGCCCCAGTTCTGTCCGTCGCGAGAGAAGAAGTCGGGCGGCGCGCCGGCCTGGAGGCCGAAGTTGAAGAGCTCCGGCTCCGTCCACGCCTCCACGGAGTGGGGGTTGATGCCAATGGGGAGGTCTCCCTTGATGGCTATGCCTTTGGAATGGACGTAGGCAATGGCGTCGCGCAGCTGACGCTCCAGATGGTACTGCAAGAAGACGCGATACATGACCTCGGCCCGCTCCTCAGCCCCGGGCGCGAAGAAGGCGTCCACGCCTTCGCGGCTGTGGCGGCTCATCTGCGGCCACAGACGGAAGTTTGGCGTGCCATATTTGTCTCGGAGCATAGCGAAAGCGGCATAGTCCGGCAACCACGAGGCGTTGGCCTGCATATACGCCTTGGTCTCCGGCGCGGCCTCGAACTCCGGCGCCACCTGTTCGTAGATAGCGCGCAGGGTGTGGTCTTTCCAATCGCGGGTGCGGTTATAGTCCAGCGTCACGGTGTCGTTGAGGTAGAGGCCCGTCTCGCGGTCCATGGCGCGCATGCGCTTGCCATAGTGGGCATAGACCTCGTCCACGGCCATATAGCTGGGGTGGAGGGCCATGATGGATATGGCGTTGTAGGGGTATGAGTCATGCCACTGGCGGATGGCCGTGGTGTCATTGATGGGCAGTAGCTGGATGACCCTGAGGTGCGCCTGCTGGCACCAGTCGGCCAAGGGCTTCAGGTCGGCGAACTCACCGCAGCCGCGCCCCTTGTGAGAGCGCAGGGAGAAGACAGGCACGGCCACTCCCGCGGCGCGCCACGGCCGGCCAAAATTGAACTCGTTGAAGACATGCACCTCCGTCTTCCCAGGATTTACCCTGATGAGGCGGTTTCCTCCCTCCTCATAGCGTTTGAAGCGGTCTTCCCTGGTGTCCCAGATGACGAATTTGAACTCGAACTCTTTCATTATGGGGATGGCTCCCAGGTCCAGCACCCACGTGAAGTCGCGGCAACGCCGCATTTTCATGGCTTGCCCCACGTTCCAGTTGACAAACTGTTTGGAGACCACTCTTATCTCCTCCCCTTTCTCAACGCGAGGCTCCACCAGCACCACCACTAGCGCGCCATGCGTGGGTGGGGCGGGGATCTCAGCGTCGGCCTCCGGAGTGAAGACCGCGCTGCTGAACTCTGTGGCGGCGAGGGCGTCTACGCCGCTCTGCGGGCTGCGCCAGGTGTCGTAAACGTCAACGTCGGCTTTCAAACTCAGCGAGTATCGCCAATGCCTCTCCTCAATCAGGCCGTCGCGCATCCTGACGGCGTAGCGATATTGGAAGAAGTCGGCCACGGCCGTGGAGTAGGCCCTGTCTCCGCCACCGAGGTCCTTCATCTCGAAAGATTGGGCTGGGGCATCGGCAGAGGGGCGTATCTCTATCAGGACGGCGTCGCCTTCCTCTGTTTTGTAATTGACATGAAAAGTCTTCAACATCAATGGTATATGGTTATGTTTTCTTGAGGGCTAACTTATATTGGCTTTTGAGCGCCCACCTTGGCGCGAGCCTCAAACACTCTTTCTTTTACGCAGCGGGGGGCGTTTCGTTTCCGCCAATGGCCGACTTTGCCCGCCGTCATGACACAAAAGTAATAAATTGCCGCACTCGCGTCCACCTCATCGCCCGTCAATTCCGCCCCATGCTGGCGGAAAGAGAAAAGCCCCGCCACCTCTTGGTGAGGTGGCGGGGCCATAATCTTAGCGCATTGGCGCGCCGCTACATGTTGATCTTCTCGTCGTAGATGGTCTCCGTGCCTGTGGCCTTGACAGGCTGCGGCGTGGGAGACGTCGGGTTGTAGTCTGCTTCAGTGAGCTGCTTGTTGGCCAGAGGAGCTTGGTGTCGTCACCACTCATCACGAAAGTGTAGAGTTTCTCGTGGCCAGTGCCGAGGCGGTTGATGCCCGTGCCGAGTCGCATGATGTCAAACCAGCTAATACCCTCGCCCCAGAGCTCGATGCGGCGCTGACGCCAGATTTCCTCATGGACATCGCTGCCCGCGTAGGAGTACTCGGGGTCGCGATATGTCTTGACAAACTCGGTCAGAGTGGCGAGGCCATTTCCTCCGCTCATGAGTTCAGCCTCCGCCTTGATGAGATACATCTCCTCAATGCGCATCAGGATTACATCGTTGGCGTTGGTGGTGGTACCCACCTCACCCTTGTAGGGGCCGAACTTGACGTTGGTCAACGGGGCGTAGAACTGACCGGGGAGGCAGCCGAAATAGTCGAGGCTACCCGCCTTCATGCTGGCCGAGATGTGGTCGATGGTGTCGGTGCCAGAGACGTGGGTGGCCTCGCCCTTCTCGTTGAGCCACCAGCCCTTGCGCACATCGGTATCGGGGATTGACGCCCAGAGCTTCTTGCTTATCTGGAAGCCGCCATGATGATTGGCGTAGCCATAGTTGAGAGAGCCAATCATGGATGGGAAGTTGACGACGCCAGAGATCACAACGGGGTCGGTCTCTGCCACATCGATGCCCCACATCCAGTTATTGTCCGCAATGTCCCAGAAAGTCGGTGTGGAGACATCGGCGATGGAGGCGGGAGCGGCATCCGAATTGCTAATGGCGCTCTCGGCGTCGGCAGCCGCAGCGGCCCACTTGCGCGTCACGAGGTTGACGCGGGCTCGGATGCCATAGGCCGTGGCCAGGTCGACGAGGTACTTGTTGGAGCCACGGGAGTAGCCGCCCTCAGCTGATGCGGAAAGCAATTCAATGGCTCTGTCAATATCGCTGTAGATGAGGTCGTAGACCTCCTGCACGGTGGCCCTCTTGCCACCCTCGGAAGCGAACTCCTCTGCGTTCTCATCAGTCACGATGGGTACGCAAGGCGAACTCTCATGGCCGACGTAGTTGAACTGGAAGAGCTGAGCGAGCTGGAAGTAGGCGAAGGCGCGGAGGGCGTAGCCCTGAGCGAGACTGAACTGCGTCTGCGCGTTAGTGGTCTCATGGTCCACACTGGCCACGATGCCATTGGCCCCGTTGATGTAGGAGTAGAGGTCTTGCCACACCATCTGTGCGATGTAGCTGGAGACGCTGCGGTCCGTGAAGCGGATCTCATGGCTGAACCAGTTGTAGCCAGTAACTTTTCCAACCACATCCTCGCCATTCACATCGGTGAAGAGCATGATGGAGGGGTAGCCGAAGTCATTATGGGCCTCGCCGACACTGCTCTCGTTAGGGGTGCGGGCGGAAAGCTTCATAAAGGAGCCATCCACAGCCGCTGATGTCTTGGAGGGGTCGTTCGCATAAATCTCGGACTTCTGCTCCTCCGTGACGAAGCCGCCTTCCGGCTTTGTGTCCATATCCTCGCAGGCCGTGAGGGCGAGAGAGGAGACGGCGGCGGTCAGGAATATATATTTCTTTTTCATTGTCTAGTTCACTGTTTAGGTGTTAGAACGTAATCTTAACGCCGCCAGACACGGTGCGGATGGGGGTGTAGAGAGACGTGGTGGACTTGACGTAGCTCTGGCGCGGGTCAAGACCCTCGCGCTTGGTCCAAAGAGCCACATTGTCTGCCGCGAAGTAGACGCGGACACTCTCAAGATAGAGCTTGCGGGTCAGATCCTTCGGAACCGTGTAGCCAAAGGTGATATTGTTCAGGCTAAGGTAGTTGGAGCTGACGAGGAAGCGGGTGGAGGTGGCGTTGACATAGGTGTTGCCATAGTCAAGAGCCGGCACATCCGTCTTGGTGTTCTCGGGAGTCCAGGCATTGCGGCTGTCCTTGTGCAGGTTACGACCCATATCAGAGCCTCCGTGCATAAGAGCCTGGTAGCCACTGTCATAAATCTTGCCACCGAGCTGGTAGGCGAAAGCCACGGAGGCGTCGAAACCGAAGAAGTCAATCTGCGTGCCGAAGCCACCGTAGACGGTCGGGAGGAGATCCTCGGTGTCCACCTTATACGCCTGTGCCGTCTGGTAGTCATCGGTCTTCACGCGCTTGCCCTCGGCATCCTCTGCCCACCACTGCGGCGCGCCAGTGGCCTCATCTACGCCAGCCCACTCAACAAGGCGGAGGCGATACATGCTCTCGCCCTCCTCATAGACGCGGGTGCCATCGATGAGCTTGCCGTTAAGCTCGGGATGCAGCTCGTTGATCTTGTTCTTGAGGAAAGTGGCGTTGGCGTTGACATCCCAATTGAACGATCCAATCTTGAGAACGTTGACATTGAGGTCAACCTCAACGCCACTGTTGGTCATGGAGCCGACGTTCATGGGGATGGAAGTGTAGCCGTTGGTGGCAGCCACGGGCTTATAGTAGAGCATATCGGAACTCTTGCGGCCGAAGTACTCCACTGAGCCTTGGATCCTGTTGCGCAACAGGGCGAAGTCTAGGCCAATGTTCCAACTCTTGGAGGTCTCCCAAGTGAGGTCGGGGTTGCCCTTGTAGACGATGGTTACATCGGAGAACTTGCCGTCGGAGCCAGTCACCTCATACTGATCCTGCCAAGCATAGTAGGCGTAGTCCTCATTCTTCATTGTGGCGTTTCCTATGTTGTCATTGCCCTGCTCGCCATAGGAAGCCCTGAGCTTGAGGGTGTTGAGCCACTTGGCGTCTGCCAAGAAGTTCTCCTTGCTGATGAGCCAGCCGGCGCTGACGCTCCAGAAGTCGCCCCAACGGTTGTCCTTAGAGAAGCGGCTGGAAGAGTCGCGACGGTAAGAGACATTGGCGAAATACTTCTCGGCATAACTGTAGTTGAGGCGGCCGAAATAGCCGGCCGTGGCGTAAGATATCTCCCTGCCATAGATGCTGAAGTCCATCGTGGCGTTAGAGAGGAAGTAGCTGTCGGGGTTGTAGAGGTGCGTGCCGTAGCCCTGGATCAGACGGTCGCGCATATGGTAACCGTCATAGCCCACGGTAACGTCGAAAGCGTTGACATCCGCAATGTTCCACTGATAGGTGCCGAGATACTGCTGGTCGAAAGCGTAGGTGCGCTCGTAGGCCTGCGTGGCATTGCCGCCGCTGTTTGCGGACTGACCCATATAGGCGTTGCCAAGGTCGTCGTAGCGCATGTTGTCGGCATAGACGCCATACTTTGCCGTGAGGGTCAGACCCTTTATGGGAGTGATGTCAGCGAAAGCGTTGCCGCTGAAGATGTCACTGTCATAGATGGTCTTGTTGTACTTCAGGTCACCCAGAGGGTTGGATATGGACATGAATTCACGAGTCGAGTTGGAACACTTACCGTCACCATACTCGTAGACAATGCGCCCGTTGTCCGTCTTGATGGAGCCATCCGCGTTGCGGACGTAGATGGGGTAGACGGGCGCCATGTTGTTGGCGATGAAGAAAGCGTTGCCCGAGCTGTTGGTGGTTATCTGCTCGCCCGGATAGCGGCTGCGAGAGTGGCTATATGCGGCGTTAGCGCCCACCTTGAGCCATTTCTTTGCCTGATAGTCGACCTTGAGACGGGTGGAGACGCGCTTGAAGGCGGAGTTGTCAATGACGCCCTCGTCATTTACGTAGCCGGCTGAGAAGAAATAGTTCACCTTGTCAGAGCCGCCGGAGATGGTGAGGTCATACTGCTGACGACCGTTGCGCTGGAAGATCTCATCGCCCCAGTTGTCCGGCGTGTAGTAATACTGGCCATCTGAGTAGCCGAGCTGGGCGTTGGGGTTGAGCTTGCCGTCGGCGCCCACGAGGGTCTCGCCGTCAGGCACGGTGTAGATGTTGCATCCAGTGCCGATATAGTCCTTCCCCGCAGACTCCTCATCGAAAAGATTGCGGTTGGCCAAAACATGAGCCATCTCCTCAGAATCGCCTGCCGCCATATAGCGGAACTTGGCGGCCTGGTAGATCATCTCAGTATACTCGGCCGGGCTGGTGAGGACGTCATAGTTCTCGATCTCGCGGGTGTTGGCTCCCCAACGGGCCTCGACGGTTATCTTGGCCTCGCCCTGCTTGCCCCTCTTGGTGGTGATCATGAGGATGCCGTTGGCGCCGCGTGCGCCATAGAGAGCCGATGAGGCCGCGTCTTTTAGCACGGTGATGCTCTCAATATCGCTCGTGTTGATGCTGGAGAGGTCGCCATCGAAAGGCATGCCGTCCACAACGATGAGAGGCGAAGAGTTGGCGTTGATGGAGCCCACGCCGCGGATGCGGATGGAGGAACTTACGCCAGGCTGGCCGTTGGAGCTGAGGGTCTGGACGCCGGGCATGACGCCGGAGAGGGCCTGCGATGCGTCGGTGACCTGACGCTTCTCAAGCGACTTGGCGTCGACCTGCGCGGCGGAACCCGTGTAGGCGCCCTTCGTCGTCGTTCCGTAGGCCACGACCATGACCTCGTCCATCTCGGTCTCCTCGTCCTGGAGGGTCACGTCGGTCTGGCCGGCGGCGAGGTCTATCTCGCCGGGCTTCATGCCGATGAAGGTGGCGGCGAGCTTGGGCTGGCCGTCCACGCGGAGGGTGTAGCGGCCGTCAAGGTCGGTGACGGTGCCCGTTGTGGTGCCCGGCACCACCACGGCCACGCCGGGCAGCGGGTTGCCCGCCTTGTCGCGGACCGTGCCGCTGACGGTGCGCGACTGGGCGGCCGCCAGGGCCGACACCAGCGCCAGCGTCAACAATAGCAATAGGTGTTTCATGTTCATCAGTTATAATTACAGTTGATTCTTTCCTTAATGACGACGCCATGGGAAAAGAGGAAAGGGGGCATTGCGCTTAAAGACAAGGCGTTGGCATCTTATGGCTTGCCTCGGGCCTTTGTCATGCGACCTCTTTCCCATCATGGCCGCGGTGGAGCCGCCGAGAGTTTGCCGGGCGTGGTCTCTTGGCGCATAAATATTCACCGGCGGCATAGCTCCGCGACGGCGTACGCCGCTTTACAAAATGTCTTACCTTTGGCCTCGCATCATCAATAACGGCACAGATGAAAATTCGCAGCATGCTTTTGGCCGTCATCGCGGCCTCCTGCCTCGCGGCGTGCCATCCCACGACTCCGCAGACGGCATATCGGCGAAACTCAGGTTTCGTCTTTGGCACCAACTACAACCTCGTCTATCGCTCCGACTCCGACCTCTGCCAGGCCGTGCTAGACCGACTGGCGAAATATGACAGCTCGCTCTCGGTCTACAATCCCCACTCGCTCCTCAGCCAACTCAATGAGGGAGACAGCGTTGTGGCGGACACCATGATGCTCCACGTCTTCCGGGGGGCGAAACGCTTCCACCATTTCTCCGGCGGGGCTTTCGACATCACCGTCGAGCCGCTCAGCAGGCACTGGCGCTTCACCCGCGACCTTGTAGATGACACCATCTCCACGGAGCAGTGGCAGAGCCTTGTGCAGGGGCTGGACACCGTCATGCCGCTCGTTGGCCTTGACAAGGTCTCCATCCGCGGCAACGTGGTGCGCAAGGCCGACAGGCGCATGAAGATCAACGCCAACGCCTTGGCCGAGGGCTTCGGCATTGATGTGGCCGCCGGCGTGCTTGAAGAGCACGGGGTGAAAGACTATATGGTCGAGATAGGTGGCGAGATCCATTGCCGCGGGCTCAATCCCAAGGGGCGGAAGTGGCGCATCGGCATAGACAAGCCCATAGAGGGCTCCGGCTTGCTCAACCGGCAGATGCAGCGCGTCATAGCCCTCTCCGGCGGGGCCGTCTCCACCTCCGGCGGCTACCGCCAGTGCTACCATGTGGCCGACGGCCGACGCGTGCAGCACACCATCGACCCGCGCACCGGCATGCCAGTCTCGCACTCCATGGAGAGCGTCACCGTCACGGGTCCCAACACCATGACCACAGACGCCCTGTGCACCGCCCTCATGGTCATGGGGCCAGACTCCGCCCTCCAGAAGATAGACTCGCTGCCAGGCGTGGAGGCCTACATCATATACCGCGACGCCGACGGAAAACAGTGCGAGCAAATGACGGCCGGCTTCCGAGACATGGTAGAGGGGGACGAGGAATAACAAAAAACATTAAAACAGTTTCCTCCTCCGCGCCCTTGCATTATCTTTGTGCAAAGTCAAACATTTTTAAGTCCAACATAAAAGTCTACACATGTCGTTCGTAGAAGATAAGATTGTTTCAAACGGCCTCACGTTTGACGACGTCCTCCTCATCCCGGCCTACTCCGAGGTGCTGCCGAGAGAGGTCAGTCTGGCCACCAAGTTCTCGCGCCACATAGCCTTGAACGCCCCTGTGGTCACGGCCGCCATGGACACAGTCACGGAGAGCCGTATGGCCATAGCCATAGCCCGCGAGGGCGGCATCGGCGTCATCCACAAGAACATGACGATTGAGCAGCAGGCTCGCCAGGTTGAGACCGTCAAGAGGGCTGAGAACGGCATGATTTACGACCCCGTCTCCATTGGGCACCGCAAGACTGTTGGCGACGCCCTCAACATGATGAAGGAGTACAAGATCGGCGGTATCCCCGTGGTCGATGAGACAAACAAGCTCGTCGGCATCGTCACCAACCGAGACCTCCGCTTTGAGCAGGATATGGATAAGCCCATATCCTACGTCATGACGAAGGATAACCTCATCACGACCAATCAGAAGACCGACCTCCGCGAGGCCGCGGAGATCCTCCAGCACTATAAGATCGAGAAGCTCCCGGTGGTGGACAATGACGGCAAGCTCGTCGGCCTTGTCACGTATAAAGACATCACCAAGGCAAAGGATAAGCCCCTGGCTTGTAAGGACGACAAGGGTCGCCTCCGCGTGGCAGGTGGCGTGGGCGTCACGTCAAACACTTTTGAGCGCATAGACGCCCTCGTGGCGGCTAATGTGGATGCCATTGTGATTGACACGGCGCATGGCCACAGCCGCGGCGTCATCGAGGTCCTCAAGGAGGCCCGTTGCCGCTACTCCGGCATCGACATCGTCGTTGGCAACATCTGCACCGGGGCAGCCGCAGTGGCTCTTGCCGAGGCCGGAGCCGACGCTGTCAAGGTGGGCATCGGCCCGGGTTCCATCTGCACCACGCGCATCATAGCCGGCGTGGGCTACCCGCAGCTCTCCGCCATCTACGAGGTATACAAGGCTCTCAACGAGGCCGGCTACGGCGACGTGCCCATCATTGGCGACGGTGGCCTGCGTTACTCCGGCGACTTTGTCAAGGCGCTGGCGGCTGGCGCCAGCTGCACTATGGCCGGAAGCCTCTTCGCCGGCGTGGAGGAATCGCCTGGCGAGACCATCATCTTCAATGGCCGTAAGTTCAAGTCCTACCGCGGCATGGGGTCGCTAGAGGCCATGCAGCATGGCTCCAAAGATCGCTACTTCCAAGATAATGAGAGCGACGTCAAGAAACTCGTCCCCGAGGGCATCTCGGCCCGCGTGCCATACAAGGGCTCTCTTTATGAGGTCGTATATCAGCTTCTTGGTGGCATCCGCTCCGGCATGGGGTATTGCGGCGCGAAAGACATCGAGGCGCTCCACGGCGCCAAGTTCGTCCGCATAACGGCGAGCGGAATGAACGAGAGCCACCCCCACGACGTGGCCATCACTCAAGAGGCTCCCAACTACTCGCGTAGCTAAGCATACGCCGTGCAGGCGCAATATAGGCCTCCTGCCGAGTTCGGCGGGTGGCCTTTTGTCTTGCCCCCTGTCCTTGGAATGGCTATAATACGTCCAAATTACGCCGATAATTGGCTTTTTGCGATTTATATATGGCAAAATAGGTCGCAAATTGCGAAAAGAGGTTTATATTTGGGCGTTCGAAAAAGTGGCGGGTGGCGTTATGTCCTCAAGCCCGAAGAACATAGGCTCGATGTAAAGAACTTTTTTCATAGATGTGTTTGAATTGGTGCAGGGTAGCTGAAGCCAACGGGCTCGGGTGGCTACCCTGTTTTTTTGTACCCTTCCCTTAGCTTATGGAGTCTCGGCGTGACGTGATGGCGGGCGGCTTCTTTGCCCGTGTGGCGGCGGCTTTTCGCAATGGGCATGACCGCCGCGAGGTGGTTGTCTGCGCCGTCATCTGGGGCGTGGTGCTTCTCTCCGTGCCGCTGCGTCGGCTTGTAGACCCGCGCTACTCGGTCTCAGGCGTAGTCTCGTGGTCCGGGTTGGCCTCCGACTTCTTGGCAGTGCTGCCTTTCTTCGCCCTGTTCCTCGTCAACGACATTTTCTTCGCCCGTCTGCTGGTGCGCCGTCGCAAGGTGTTGCCTTACGTGCTTTGCGCCTTGCTCTCCGCCGCGGCACTGTCAGTCGCCTCTGGCTTCATGCAGCCGGGCGGGCAAGATGAGGGTGGCCTCATTCCGCGGCCTGACCGTGGACTCTCCCTTGAGCGGGCAGGCGGCGAGCCGCCCGTGCCGCCTCGTCTTAGCGAGCCGTATGACCCGCGCCGGCGTCAGCCGGCGGGGCGCGACGGCGAGCCGCCCGTGCCCCGTGTCGTCAGCTGTTTCGTCTTGGCCTTGCTCATGATGTCGCTCAGCGTGCTCGTCAAGGTCTACCTCATTGCCGATCGTGACAAGGAGAGGCTCCGTAGCCTGTCGCAAGAGCGGACGATGGCCGAGCTCGCCCAGCTGCGCTACCAGCTCAGCCCGCATTTCCTCATGAACACACTCAACAACATCCATGCGCTCGTAGACATCGATGCCGAGAGGGCCAAGGAGACCATACTCCGCCTCAGCCGCCTTATGAGGCATATGCTCTACGACTGCTCCTCCAACCTCACGCCACTTGAGGCCGAGGTGGCCTTCCTCCGCGACTATGTCGATCTCATGCGGTTGCGCTACACCTCCAGCGTCTCCATCTCGGTCTCACTCCCCGAACAGACGTTCGGCATCGAGGTGCCGCCGCTCATTTTCGTCAATATGGTGGAAAATGCTTTCAAGCACGGCGTGTCTTATTCGCGTCCTTCGGCTGTCGACGTCTCCATGTCAATATCCGCGGCGCATGACGAGGTCAACTTCTGTTGCTCCAACACCATGGCGCCCGCCTCTCCGCCAGACAGTCAGCACGGCATAGGGGAGCGGAACGTGCGCAAAAGGCTGGAACTCATCTGCCCTGGCCGTTATGAGTTCACGTCAATGCCGCTCCGTGGCCGCTACGTCGTCGCGCTGAAGCTTCTCTTGCCGCTCTGCGGCAGTATCTCAATCCACAAAGCATAAACGCCGTGAGTGATAAGATAAACTGTCTGGTCGTAGACGATGAGCCCCTGGCCCTTGCGCAGTTGGCGACCTATGTGGGCCGCGTGCCATTCCTCAACCTCGTAGGCCAGTGCTCCGATGCCTTGCAGGCGTTGGAAGCGGTTCGGAGGGGTGGGGTGGATCTCATTTTCGCGGACATCAGCATGCCTGATATGAGCGGCCTCGAGCTGGCCCGGCAGGTCGGCTCCGGGTGCCTTGTCGTCTTCACCACGGCCCACCCCTCCTTTGCCATCGATGGCTACAAGGTCAATGCCGTGGACTATCTTCTTAAGCCTTTCGGCCTAGCCGACGTGGTGGCCGCGGCGGAGAAGGCGCGCCTCCGTTTTGAAGAGCGCAGGGCACTCGAGCTAGCCCAGGCCCCCGCTTCGGTCGAGCTTGGCGAAGATGACTACATCTTTGTGAAGGCCGATGCGCGCATGGCTCGCGTCAGGGTGGGGGACATTCTGCTTGTCGAGGGCATGAGCGAGTACGTCCGCATCTACGCCCGGGGAGAGGCTAAGCCTCTGACCACGCTACTGACCATGAAGAGGGTGGAGGCCGCGTTGCCGCCCTCGGTCTTCCTCCGCGTCCATCGCTCCTGGATTGTCAACATGGCGCGCATTGAGAGTGTCAGCCGGTTGCGCATATCCATAGCCGGGAAGCTGGTACCCGTCTCTGACAACTACAAGGAGCGTTTCATGGCATATATTGATAGCAGGGCCTTGCGGTAGCCGCTCGCGGCGTATTGAAATTTTGCCTACTTTTGCGACTGCCTGCGCTACTTTCGTTGAAATGATGCCCGCTTTGTGCGGTCAATTTCGTTTCTTTGTAGTCCTGAAAACATGTCTATTCCTAAGCACACGAATGACTCTCAAGAAAACTAAGTGTCTCGGTGTCCGCGGCGGCTTCCTGTCCGCTGCCGTGGCTCTCCTGGCGGCTCTGATGATCGTCCTCGCCGCTTGCAGCGATGAGGACTTCGAGCTCAACGACAGCGTGATCAAGAGCAACAGCTATGCCGAGATGTCCTCCACCACGCCACTCGAGCTGTCCACTTTCCGGTTGGACTCTGTGCAGACCTCTAGCCAAAACCGCGTGTGGGTCGGGAAGGCGCGAAAACCAGTCATCGGTGTCATCCATAGCGACTCATATATGAGGCTCGCCGAGCCTGTCTTCATGCCCACGTATGCGTCCGGTTACGATTGGAAACAAAGCGGCAAGGAGGTCTACGACTCTTGCACCATCGTCCTTGTGCACTCCGGCCAATATGAGGGGGACACGCTGCAACTCTTCGACATCCAGGTTGAGGCCTTGAAGCAGAGGGTCGAGTTCGCAGATGAGAACGAGTCCGACTTCTATAACGTCCGCTCCTTTGAGTCCGACTCCGTCATCGGCTCTTTCGTCTTCAAGCCCAAGCCCATCACCCGCCCCAGGCTCCGCTTCAGGCTCAACGACACTTTCGGCAAGCATTTGCGAGATTTCATAAAGTCCCAGACCGGACTGAACACGGGCGACGTCTCGCAAAACTTCGAGAACTTTATGAAGGGCATCAAGATCACCTGCTCAGACAAGAGGCATGGCGCCAAAGCCCTCCTGGCCTTTATTGCGGACTCCACCAAAATATGCCTCCACAGCCACAGGCGCGGCATGGTGGCCGAAAAGATGGAGAGGGCGCTCTATATGTCGGGCAGCAACTTGCAGTTCAACAATGTCTGGAACGAGGGTATGGACGAGCCTTTCGCCAGCCTCACGCACCGCTACGTCCAGGTGGCAGAAGACTCAGCGGACCTCCATTCCGTCCTCTACGAGGGCCTTGGCTACTACACGCGCATCAACTTCCCCTCCATTGAGAGCCTCAAAAACATGAGCCGCTATCAGCACATAGTCAAAGCCACGCTCAAGATATATCCCGAAGTGGGGAGCTATGACAAACGCCGGATTCCCACCTCGTTCTACCTCTCCGAGGTCAACAAGGGCAACGTCGTCACCAACACGCTCATCAACGCGAGCGGCCAGAGGGTCTACGCCCAACTGGTCTACGACTCGTACGACCGCACGCAGATGTATTACTACGCCGACATCACCTACTACCTCAACACCATACTCTCGCAAGACATGGTGGACGAGAACGCGGGCCTCGTTATGACGTGGGGCAGCTCCATGCAGCCTACTAACTATAATTTTATGATTTTCAACGGGCACGGTGTCGATTTGCACAGGTCGGTGCTCGAAGTAACTTTCTATAACTTCGACCGTGAAGAAAGATAGTCGCCTGCTGGCCTTGGCCCTCTGCGCCTTGCTCGCCGTATGCTCCGCCAAGGCCCAGAACAGCACTTCGTCGCCATACTCCATGTATGGCGTGGGTGTCATCACGCCCAAAGAGGATGTGGCCGCCGCGGCTCTGGGACACTCCGGCATCGCCATGGCGCCGAGCGAGTGGGTCAACATATCCAACCCCGCCGGCATCGCCAACCTCGACTCACTGACGTTCTATTTCAACTTCCAGCTCAGAGCTTTCTACGCACGGGAGAAATGCGGGTATGAGACGGCCAGCGTCTACTCCGCCAATATCGATGGCGTCACCATGGCTTTCCGAGGCCGCAAATGGCTCGCTTTCGCCCTTGGCTATGCGCCATACTCCACCGTGGGCTACAATATGAGCGAGACCAAGAACATTGTCGGCACCACAGACAACTACCGCATCCAGCACAAAGGAAGCGGCGGGCTCAGCCAGGCGTTCATCAACTCGGCGTTCACTCTTTTTAACCATTGGACCATCGGCGGAAATTTCTCCGTCATATGGGGAAACATTGAGCACCTTGAGGTCTCCTACTTCTCCGAGACAATTGGTGGTGAGGACATATATAACAAACGCAACTATGCGGTCAACAACATCTATTGGGAGGTAGGCACACAGTTCGATTTCAACATCGGGCAGAATAATTTCCGCTTCGGCGTGGTCTATGCGCCAAAGATCTGGCTTCATACCTCCTATGACCAGACCATATACAACAGCGTAACAGAGCTAGAGTCCGATGACTCCACACCAAATCGATTCTACATCCCGCGCTACTACGGCGTCGGCTTCACATATAGCCGTAAGGCCCTTGTCGGCACCATTGAGTATAAGGTCAGCGAGTGGGGAGACATCAAGAACACCAAATTCAAGGAGAAAGTCAACTTCCGAGACACATACACCATCTCCGGAGGCCTCCAATACTCGCCAGGGAAGCCCGACGACCCGTTTTACAAAAGGCTGCGCTACCGTGTGGGCGGTTTCTATGGACGAGACTACCTCGACCTCACGACTGCCAATCTCATGCAGAGCGGCTTCACGCTCGGCATATCCGTGCCGCTCGGCAGGTCTCGCAACTCCATCAGCATATCTTACGAGAGGCAAAACCGCGGCACTCTCTCCAACGGCATGATCAAGGAGAATTTCAACAACTTCAAGATTGGCCTCAACATCAGGGAGACATGGTTCATGCGCTCCAAGTTTGACTAACTTTAGCTTTTGCAACAGCACATATTTCTGCTCCACATATGAATAGGCATTTCTCCCACACTCTTAAACTCATCTCCTTGGCGGCTCTAGCCGCCGTGGCCATGGGGTGCGAGGATGAGGACAACGACAACCTCCAGGGCAACTGGAAGAATACGTACAAATATTTCCTCGGCACTCCACGAGGTGGCGCGGTGGGGTTTCAGCTCATGGTCGGAGACACTCTCCGAGCTTTTGTGGGCACGGGGGCCAATATGACGAACTCCAAGACGCAGGAGCGTTTCGCAGATTTCTATATGTTCACCTACACCCCCGCCGGCCTCACAGAGACTGTGCGCTATGACCGCCTCACCGAGGCGGAGAGGCAGGGAGGCGTGCCATGCACCAAGGCGGTTGCGTCGCTCCCCGTCGCCAGTGGCGCCAAGCCGCGCAACGGTAGCGTGGGTTTCGCCATCAATGGCAAGGGCTACGTGGGCCTCGGCTTCGACGGCTCCGACTGCCTCAATGACTTCTGGTGCTATGACCCAGTGACCAATTCATGGTCGCAAGCCCCCTCTTACCCCGGCGATGCCGTGAGGAACGCGTTCGCGTTCGTCATAGACAATGTGGCCTACGTGGGCGGCGGCGAAGACGCCGACAATAACATAATCGGAGATTTCTACCGTTTCGACGGCCGGACGTGGGAACCCTTGCAAAACATAGGCGTCCCGCGCTCACAAGCCTCGGCTTTTGTCTGCAACGGTAAGGGCTACGTCTATGGCGGCACCAACGGCGGCAAAGTGGTGGCATTCGAGTGCTACAACCCCAAGGTGGCGGACTGGGAGCCGCTACACCACTTAAAAGACGCCACGGAGGAGGCTTTTGACGACCAATATGGCCAGTTGGCCGGCTACGGCGCCACGGCTTTCGTCCTCAATGACAACACGGCCGACTGCCGCGCCTACGTCACCACGGGCGGCCCCAACGGAAATGGGCAGCTCACTTGGGAGTACAACCCGTTCAACGACACTTGGATTCAGAAGACGTCCTTTGAGGGCGGGGCGCGCAAGTTCGCCGTCTCTTTCGTCCTCAACGCCAATATCGACAATCACGGGTGGAGGCAGACGGGTTTCGTCACCACGGGCGGCACCAGCGACCTCCTAGTGTCTGGCTCTGGCGGCTTATATTACGCCGACACTTGGGCCTTCTTGCCAGACGAGGCCTGGGAGGAGCGAGACTAGTCAACGTTCGTTGAGCTGCCGCGGGCGATGCCGCGTACCAAGCCCCCTTTCGTTGATTTGAAAGTAGAGTAACAGACATTCTTTTTATCTTTGCACGTAAATTATCAAGAGAATATGACGAGACGATACGCCAACCCTCTTATGGCACTGTCTGTCATCGCGCTGGCCGCTTTGGCGCTTGGCTGCGAGGATCAGACGGATCAGAAGACGATGGGCAACTGGTATAACACCTACAGCTACTTCCCCGGCACGCCGCGCGGCGGAGCCGTCTGTTTTCAGATTACGGTGGGCGACACCATCAGGGCCTTTGTCGGCACCGGGGCCAACACCAACAAGACGGAGGAGCAGGAGCGTTTCCGCGACTTCTATATGGTGTCGCTTAACTCGCAGGCGCGCCCGCATTGGACCGCCCGCTACGAGAAGCTCTATTCTGAAAAAGACTCAGCCAAGGCCGAGACCACGCAAAAATATTATAAGGAGAACGTTCCCTACAACGTGGCTGTGGCCTCCATGCCAATGGAGGCGGCGGCTCGCAACGGCGCCGTAGGATTTTCCATCAACGGCAAGGGCTACGTCGGTCTCGGCTATGACGGCACCAACTACCTCAACGACTTCTGGTGCTACGACCCCGAGACCAACTCCTGGTCTCAAGCCCCCACTTACCCGGGAGACGCTGTCCGATATGCCACGGCTTTCGTCATTGACAATGTCGCCTATGTGGGCAGCGGTGAGGACTATGACAACAACATACTAGGAGACTTCTACCGTTTCGACGGTAACACCTGGACCGCCATCCAGAGCATAGGCGTGCCTCGCTCGCAGGCCACATCTTTCGTCTGCAATGGCTATGGCTACGTCTTCGGCGGCAAGAACGGCGACCCTGTTGACGCTTTCCAGCGCTACAACCCCAACACCAACACGTGGGAGGATCTGCGAAACCTCAAAGACCAGTCGCATAAATCTTTCGATGACCAATACATTAACCTGGCGCGCTATGGGGCCACATCCTTCGTCCTCTATGACGGCCAGCCAGACTGCCGCGCCTACGTGACATTGGGGTCAACGGCGTCAACATTGAACAAAGTCACGTGGGAATACAATCCCTATTATGACTATTGGGTGCAGCGTTCCTCTTTCGAGAAAGAAGCGCGCAAATTCGCGGTCTCGTTCGTGCTTGAGGGCGACTTTGACGGCCGCGGCGTGCAGCAGATGCCATATGTCACAACGGGTGGCTCCTCAGACCTCAACGTGACCGCTTCGGGCGGCAACTTCTATGCGGACACCTGGCTTTTCCAGACCACGGCCTACCCCGAGACGCGCGACTAGCCATGGGCCATTGCCGCCTCCCGCGGTCGGTTAAGACATATAAGTGAGAGAACCTCCTTTGCCCTACCTTGTGTCTGGGCGGGGGTTCTCTCTTCTTCTTCTCTCCCTCATCCTGAAAATGAAAGCTGAAAAGTCCAAATCTGCAAGCCGAACGTGGCTCGAGGTGGCCATCGTGGTGGGCTTCGCGCTCATCTTTGCCGCACCGACGCTCCTCAAAGAGGGCGCGGTGTTCGTTCCGCTCCTTGCCAAGACGTCGCTCGTCTGCGCGGCCGCCTTTGGGGTCAACGTCCACTTCCTTATGCCGCGCTACATGTTCCGAAGCCGCTATGTGGCCTATGTGGTGGGCATCCTTGCGCTTATGGCCCTCACGCTGCTGGTCATGGTGCCGCTCATGTCGTGGCGAGAGGTCATTCCCGCGGTGCAGGTGGCGCCAGAGCAGCCGGGATGGCTGTCGCTCCCTTTCCGTTGGCTGCTGCCTCTCGTCGGGATGTTGTTCGTCAGCTCGCTCTACTCTTTTTATCGCCGCGAGCGAGACAATAAAAAGCGGGAGATTGACATGACGCACCAAAACATTGAGTTTGAGATGAAGTTTCTCAAAACCCAAATCAACCCTCACTTCCTCTTCAACGCCCTCAACAACATATACGCCCTCTCCATCATCAAGAGCGAGAAGACCCCGGATATGATCTTGAAACTCTCCGACATGCTCCGCTTTACGCTCTATGACAGCGAGAGCAAGAAAGTAAAGCTCAAGCGCGAGGTGGAGTACATAATAAACTACATTGAGTTTCAAAAACTTAAAACAGACTCAGATCTCAACATCAGGGTCGAGGCCTCGGGGTGCAACGAGGAGTTCATGATAGAGCCCATGCTCCTCATCCCTTTCATTGAGAACAGTTTCAAACACGGCAACATAGACAACCCCAAGAAAGGCTGGCTTCAGGTCAATATCAAGACCTTGGGCCCAATACTTGTCTTTCAGGTCCGAAACTCGTTGCCGCCCATAGCCATCAATAAAGACGTCGTTGGCGGGATTGGGGTAGAGAATGTCCGCAAGAGGCTCGATATCCTATATCCGGGTCGCTACGAGATGAAGATAGACAAGACCGAGACGGAGTTCGGCGTCTTCCTCAAAATAGACACCTTTGCCGCATGACCCCCCTTTTTTACTATTTTTGCATTAACCATGGACGCTCAAAGTAAAATTCGTTGCCTGATCGTAGACGATGAGTTTCCGGCCAGGATCCTGCTCAAGGAGTTCATTGACAAAGTACCGAACCTTGAGCTTGTGGGCAGCTGCAAGTCGGGGCTTGAGGCGTTGCCCATAATCCAAGGTGGCGGTGTCGATCTCATGTTTCTAGACATCCAAATGCCAGACATCACTGGTCTCAACTTCTTGAAAATGTTGCCAGTGCGCCCGCTCGTCGTCTTCACCACGGCCTATTCTGACTATGCCATAGAGAGCTATCAGCTCGACGTTTTGGACTATCTGCTCAAGCCTTTCTCCTTCGACCGTTTCATGCAGTGCGTGGGCAAGGCCATGCAAAGGGTGGCAGAGAGCCGCCAAAGGGCGTCGAACCCTGTGGCCGCACCCGACGCCCCGGAGCCGGCCGACCCCAATGGCGGCGTGCTGATTGTCAAGGCCGACCACAAGATTCATCGCGTAAGGCTTGATGACGTGGTCTACATTGAGGGCCTGCGCGAATACGTCACCATACATTGCAAGGGCGAGAAGATAATCACCCTGGAGTCGCTCCGCAACTTGGAAGACACCCTGCCGCCTGCGCTCTTCATGAGGGTGCATAAATCATACATCGTCCGCATAGACAAGATCAAGGCGCTCTATGGCGCGCAGCTCAAGATAGATGGCGTCGAGCCATACATCCCCATAGGCAAATCATATAAAGACGTGGTGCAGGAGAGACTCTTTAACGTCTGAGCCCCCGCTCCCACCCCGGTTCTGACACAAACTCACTGAAAAAAGCATACAGAAAGTGACCATTACGAAACATCTGGCGGCCGTCCTTATGGCCATCGTGGCGTCTTCCGTCACGATGGTGGCGCAAGACGGGCTGGCCGCTGACACTGCCGCGGTCTTTGAGGCAGAAGCCGACTCTATTGTCTACAACAATGAGATCCCGCGCTACGAGGTGGATAGCCTCATCACCGCCTGGTACACCCGCACGCGCCCTGTGGTCAACGACTTTGTGCCAGACTCTGTGGCCGTGGCGGACAGCATCATAGCCGGCGTGCCGGACTCCGTCTTCGTGGAGAGGCTTCAGGCCATGATGTCGCCCATCCCCATGGTGTTCAATGATCAGGTGCGCCGCTTCATTGAGCTTTATGTGGTGCGCCGCCGCTACCTTGTGCAGCGGATGCTCGGTCTCTCGAACTACTACTTCCCGCTCTTTGAAGAGGTCTTGGAAGCTCACGGCATGCCGCAGGAACTCAAATATATGGCCGTTATCGAGAGCGCGCTCAACCCCAATGCGCTCAGCCGCGTGGGGGCATCTGGCCTGTGGCAGTTCATGTATTACACAGGTAAACGTTACGGGCTGGACGTGACAAGCTACGTCGATGAGCGGCGCGACCCTGTCAAGGCCTCAAACGCCGCGGCGGAGTTCTTGCATGACCTCTACGCCATGTATGGCGACTGGCACCTGGCCATAGCCGCCTACAACTGCGGCCCGGGCAACGTCAACAGGGCCATTGCGCGCTCCGGTGGGCAGAAAGACTTCTGGAAGATATATTACAACCTGCCCCGCGAGACCCGTGGCTATGTGCCGGCGTTCATTGCCGCGGCCTATGCCATGAACTACGCCCAGGAGCATCAGATCTACGCCAGCGAGACAGAGGCCCTGCCGTCTACCGACACCGTCACAATCTACCAGCCCCTCCACTTCAGTCAGGTCACGTCCGTCTTGGGTGTCCCGACTGATCTCATCCGTCAGCTCAACCCGCAGTATAAGCATGACGTGGTGCCGGCCATAGAGGGCAAGACCTATCAGCTCGTCTTGCCTGTCGAGGCCACGTTCTCCTTCGCCGCGCGCGAAGACTCGGTATACGCGCGCGACAGGCTCAAATATTTCCCTGACAACAAGATCGTCAAGATAACTGAAGCCCGCGGGGTCGCCTATGCCGGCCGCACGCCAGACGGCAAGGTCAAACTGGTCTACACGGTCAGGAGTGGCGACGTGCCGGGTTCCATAGCAAGGCGTTTTGGTGTCAGGGTCAACGATTTGGCCTATTGGAACAACATTCGCAGAAACATGATTCGCATTGGCCAGAAACTGGTTATCTACGTCCCTAAAAACAGGGCTGGCCGTTATGCCGGCATGGCGCGCGTCGTAAAGTAAAAACTCGCTGATGCTCTCATTTTTCGCAAGGCGCATTTTCCCCGTTTTGGCCCTGGGCGTGGCTCTCGCCGCGCCTCTGTGCGCATGGGCGCAGATTGAGGGTGGCGACTGGTATTCGGGAGTCATACGCTACAACCCGCGCAAGGCAGACGACCATGGCGAGCAGAAAGAAAGGCTCTTGACCAGCAGCTTTTATGGACGCCGAGACGATGTGCTGTGGCACGCCGAGGCGGCGGGCGTGGTCTATGGGCGGGCGGGCAACGTCAGCCTGCTCTCGGCCTCGCGTTGGGGGCTGACTGACCGTCTGGAGCTGTCAACTTACGTGGCGGAAGACGTGCCGCGCCCCTCGCTCTACGTCAAGGCGCTTTGGCGCGTCTTTCAAAAGAGGTGGTTCTTGTCTTCGCGTTTCAACATTGCCAATGCCTACCCGGGCATGAGCCTCGCGCAAGGGGCCAAGGTGGAGCGAGTCATAGAGCCGGGGGCTGACGTCCCGCTCGTCTTCGAGCTGGGTCACGAGATGCTGCTCTCGCGCGCATGGTTCACCGACCCCAATTGCTCCGACGGCTCGGCCTATCTCATTCTAACTGCCGGCCTGGGCCTCTATGGCGGAGGCAATTTCTCAAGTGCAGATGACCTGCGCCAGGTCCGTTTCCACTTCCTGGCAAACCGTGGTGAGACACTCACGGGGTCCGGTTTCCGAGCCAGGCTCAAACTATGGGCCGACGGGCGCCTCACCAACCGAATCAACCTGCACGGCGGCATAGCATATCACGTGGGCACGTTCAGTAGCCACCACGCCGTGGAAATTCAGGCCGAGGGCGAATATTTCTTCACAGGCCGATGGAGCGCCAAACTAGGTTTCCTCACCAGTTTCGCGCATTATCGCGACATCGACAGCCACGCCGCCATATGGCCCATCGTCGATGTGTCATACTATTTCGGCAAGAGGTCCACCGCGGGCCGCTCCTCGCTCTTCAAGCGCGGTGTATATCGCAGTTCCAACTTCTGACGCGAACGCCGAGGCCTGGTTAGCCTGCCGCCTTTTCGCCCGCCCTCTAAGCGTTATATGGACATTGAGCTGGACAATAAGGAGTTTCAAAACATCTGGAAACTCGTGGCGGAAACATCGTCCTCCGTCTTCATGACGGGGCGAGCCGGCACGGGCAAGTCCACCTTTTTGCGCTATATTGTGCAGAACGTCAAGAAGAAAACCGTCGTCTTGGCCCCCACGGGCGTGGCGGCGGTCAATGCGGGTGGCGTCACCCTCCACTCCTTCTTCAAAATCCCGCTCCAGCCGTTCGCCCTAGACGATGTGAACTACTCCACGCCATCGCGAGTGCGCGAGATGCAGAGGTTCAACTCAGACAAGATCAGGCTCCTTCAAGAGGTAGAGCTCATCATCATTGACGAGGTCTCAATGGTCAGGGCAGACGTCCTTGACTTTATTGACAGGGTGCTGCGCACCTATGTCAAGGGGCGGCGCACAGAGCCTTTCGGCGGCAAGCAGATGCTCCTCGTCGGAGACGCTTTCCAGCTGGAGCCCGTGGTGAAAGGGCAAGACTGGGACATCTTGCGCCGCTTTTACACAACGCCCTATTTCTTTGGAGCGGCTGCATTCAGCTCCATCAGGCTAGTGCAGGTGGAGCTGCGCAAGGTCTATAGGCAGCGCGAGGCCGATTTCCTCTCGCTCCTAGACCGCGTCAGGGTGGGGCAGGTCTCGGAACAAGACATGGCGCGGGTCAACACGCGTGTTGACCCGTCTTTTGAGCCGGCGGGGGGGCAGATGTACATCACCCTAACGGCCACGAGGGCCACGTGCGACCTCATTAATGACACTCGCCTAAAGGAGCTAGACACCCCGGAGCGCACCTACGAGGGCGTGGTGGAGGGAGACTTCCCTGAGACTTCGCTCCCGACTCTCAAGTCGCTCATGCTCAAAGAAGACGCCCAGGTGGTCTTTGTCCGCAACGACACTGAGGAAGGCCGGTGGTTCAACGGCACAGTGGGCGTGGTTGAGGGCTTGGAAGACGATGGAGTGTGGGTCCGCGTGGCGAGGGAGAGCGCCGAGGGGGAACCTGCGCACGATACATATTTCGTTGAAAACGAAGTGTGGGAAAACGTCCGCTATCGATATGACGAGAAGGCGCATAAGGTGGTGTCCGAGCTTCTCGGCTCTTTCCTTCAGTTGCCACTCAAACTGGCCTGGGCCATTACCATACACAAGAGTCAGGGCCTCACTTTTGACCATGTCATCATCGACCTTGGGCGCGGGGCTTTCGCCTGCGGGCAGGTCTATGTGGCTCTGAGCCGTTGCCGGACCCTGACGGGCATAGTCTTGCGCAAACCCGTCACCTTGGCAGACATCAAGACAAACTCCATCGTCCGAGACTTCTCCCATGGGGCCAACAACGAGGCCGTCATCAGTGGCGAGTTGGACGGCGCCAGGGCCAGGGCCCTGGCCTCCGACGCCTCCGACGCTTTCGCGCGCCATGACTTTCGCTCCGCAGTAGATTCGCTGATGGAATCCTTCGCCCTCTCGCCGCAGGCGTTGACCAACCCCGTGGTGAGGAGATACGTGGCTCGCCGCCTGTCGGTCATCGGCAAGCTCCAAAAGCAGATAGACGACTTGCTAGACAAGCAGCGGCGCATGATGGAGAAGAACTTCGAGTTCGCCTACGAGTATTATCTCATGGCCGGCGAGTGCCTCCATAAATATGACGACACCCGCGCGGCCAAGGCCAATCTGGCCAAGGCTCTGGCACTGGCTCCCGACTATGCCGACGCGCGTATCCTCCGGGCAGAGGTGGATGTGGAGGCGGGAGACTTGGATCAGGCGGTGGAGGATCTTGACGTGGCCCTGCGGCCTGGCGCGCTGAAGAAAAAAAGCAGGAGGGGGGTGGCCCTGCGGCTGCGCGCCAAGGCTCTGATGGGGCTGGGCCGTTGGGAAAAAGCCAAGGCCGACCTGTGCGACATCTTGGCAATGAGGACCGACCGTGAGACCTTGGAGACCCTGGCCAAGGTCTGCCGGAAGATGGGAGAAGAAAAAGAGGCCGGCAAATATGAGCGTCTGGCCGATCAATTTGATGAGAATGATGAAGATGACTAATATGACCCTGAGGCTTATCCTAGCCGTGGCGGCAGCGCTCCTGGCCTGCTGCCGCGCCTCGGCGCAGGTCAACACCAACCGCATGATGCAGGTCGGGCGAAACGCCCTGTATTTTGAGGACTATGTGCTGTCCATCCAATATTTCAACCGCGTCATCATCGTCAAGCCTTACCTTGCCGACCCCTATTATTATCGCGCCGTGGCCAAGTTCTATCTCGACGACCTCACAGGCTGCGAGGCGGACTGCGCCGTGGCGTTAGACATCAACCCGTTCCTCGTCGGGGCGTACAACCTCAGGGGCATAGCGCGCCTCCGGATGGACAGGCCGGCCGCCGCGCGAGACGACTTTGACAAGGGACTCTCCTACGAGCCCGAAAACGTCAATATGCTCCTCAACTCCGGCATCGCCAGCATCAACCTCAAGGAATATGACAAGGCAATAGCGCAATATGACAAGCTGCTCAAAATAGACAAAAATAATGTGGCCGCCATCCTCTACCGAGGCATAGCCTACGTGGAGAAGGCCGACACGGCCACCGCTATGGGCGAGTTCGAGAGGGCGGCCAAGATAAACGCCTACTCGCCGGAGGCTTTCACATATCTGGGCATGCTACACTACCAGCAGAGAGAGTTCCCCAAGGCCCTGGAGTGCTATAACCGCCTGGCAGAGCTGAGGCCCAAAGACCCGTTTGTCTACGTCAACAGGGCCATAACGAAATATAACCTCGACGATATGCGAGGCTGCGAGGCCGACCTCGACGAGGCTCTGAGGCTCGACCCCAAAAACAAGATGGCCTATCAGAACCGGGGCATGCTCCGGGCCGAGGCGGGCGATCTCAACCGCGCGGCGGACGACTTCTCCAAGGCCTTGGCCATCGACCCGTCAGACGACATCGTCCTCTTCAACCGCGCCATCATATACGGCCAGCTCGGCCAAAGCTCCAACGCCCTGCAAGACCTCAACATCATAATCGCAAAGCACCCCGACTTCGGCCCCGCCTATGCGCAGAGGGCTGTGGCCAAGAGGCAGATGGGAGACGTCAAAGGCTCCGAGGTGGACTATATGACCGCCGTCACTTTTGAGCAGGAGAAGACCAAGAGGGCGCTCGAGGCTTCTGCAAACACAGGAAAGCCAGATGCCGACAAGCCCGGCGGAGACGCGGCCGACAAAAAGAAGGCCAGCCGCGGCAAAAACGACGACGACATGAAAAAATACGACCAGATGGTCGTCGTGGCCGACTTCGGAGACACTGACGACAAGCTGCGGCAAGAGAACAAGGAGACCATCCGAGGCCGTGTGCAAGACCGCGACATTGCCATAGACCTGGAGCCAGCCTTCAGCCTCTCGTTCTTCTCGGCCGACACGCTCCTCCCAAACGCCCCATATTACAGCCCCTCCGTGGTCAAGTTCAACGCCTTGGGGCTGGCCGAGCGCAAGATGGTGGTGACAAACCGCGACGTGGCCGGAGATGAGGTCTCGGCCAAGGTGTTCACCATGATCGGCTCTGTCAACAAGAGGCTGGAGCAAGACCCGTGGGACGCGTCGCTCTACCTGCTGCGAGGCACGCTCTACTCCATCGTCATGAACTACAACAGCGCGCTGACCGACTTCTCCGCCTGCCTAATCAAAGAGCCGGACAATGTCATTGCGCTCTTCAACAGGGCGGCCGCCAGATACAAGATGGTCGAGACCATACGGGACATGGATTCTGACGGATACCAGGTCATGGATGGCGACCTTATGGGCGGGACCCGAAACATCCGCGGCGAGGTCACAGTGATGGACTATGACCTGGTGATGCAAGACCTGCAAAAAGTGGTGGAGCTGGAGCCAGACAACGAGTTCGCTTATTACAACATGAGCCTCGTCTTCTGCCAACGCAAAGAGTTCAAGCAGGCCCTGGATCTGCTAGACAAGGCCATTGGGATCTATGACCAGTTTGCCGAGGCCTACTTCAACCGCGGCATAATAAAGATACACGAGGGCATGGAAGAAGAAGGCGTGGCCGATCTTAGCCGAGCGGGAGAGTTGGGCATGTTTAAGGCATATAATGTCATAAAACGGTATAAAACAAAACAATGACGTGAAGGCGGTGAAGCCGTGATGGCAAAAAAGGCCGCGCCCTTTGTTTCTTTCGAGCTAAAGCGTTAACTTTGCGTCCGATTTGAATTCAATCAATTAAAGTAATCGTACGATGAAGAGGACATTTCAACCTTCGAACCGTAAGCGCGTCAATAAGCATGGCTTCCGTCAGAGGATGTCTACCAAGAATGGCCGCAGGGTTCTGGCCGCTCGCCGCGCCAAGGGTCGTAAGAAACTCACTGTTTCCGACGAGGCAAAGGGCAAGGCTTACTAGTCTTTGAGACCGGCAAAAGACAGCTCCGAAGAGATTCGGGGCTTTTTTTGTATTGTTTGTTTTGTTATTTTTGGCTTTCGTGCGCGCCTGCGGCGCATCCCTAATCGTTTTTAAAAATGAGTTTCATCAACTTCTTGAAGTCTAGGGTTTTCTGGATTCAGGTGGCTTTGGCCGTCGTGGCCATCGTCGTGCTGCTCTCTCTCACCAGTTGGCTCCTGGGCATATACACCAACTCTGGCCGCACAGTAGTGGTGCCCCAGCTCGTTGGCCAGCTACAAGCCGAGGTGCAGGCCGAGGTGCGCAACGGCGACTTGGATCTGAGGCTCATCGACTCCATCTACCGGGCGGACGTGAGGCCTGGCGCCATTGTGGACCAGATCCCAGAGGCCGGCAAAAAAGTCAAGAAGGGGCGCACCATATACATCACCATAAACGCTTTCTCAAAAGAGATGACGGCAATGCCCGCGCTTGTCAACTTCTCATTCCGCAACGCCAAGGTCAACCTGCAAAACGCGGGCCTGACCCTGGGGCGAGTAGACTCAGTGCCAAGCCCATACAATGGGCTGGTGCTGAAGCAGTCTGTGGCTGGCAAGGCCGTCAATGCGGGGGAGCGGCTGCCCAAAGGCTCCAGCGTAGACCTGGTGGTGGGTCGAGGAGACACGGAGGGCATAGCCAGCGTCCCCAACCTCGTTGGCCTGCAATATGATGATGCCATATCCGCCCTCGCGGGGGCGCGCCTGAGCGTTGGCGGCGTGTCTTTTGACGCGTCTGTGCGCACGGCCTCAGACTCAGCCCAGGCCGTCGTCCTCCGCCAGTCTCCCGATAGTTCAACGGGGACTGTTGACGCGTGGTCGCCCGTAAACCTGTGGCTGTCCACAGACATGGGCAAACTTGCCGAGCATGTGTTGGAAGATGAGTAACGAGGAGATGAGGGAGGAAGAAGACTGGGACGAAGAGCAGGAGCTGGATGCCGATGATGACGGACGGGCCGATGCCGCTGCGAGCGGTGAACTCTTTGAACACTTTCATTTTGAGGCAGATCGTAACCAAGGGCTCGTCAGGATAGACAAATACGTGGTGGACCATGTGGCCCACGCCTCGCGCACCAAGGTGCAGGCCGCTGCCGAGGCAGGCAACATACTTGTCAACGGCAAGCCAGTCAAGGCCAACTATCGAGTCAAACCCGCCGACCAGATAAGCATCGTCATGAGCTATCCGCCGCGCGAGGTCGAGATAGTGCCGCAAGACATCCCGCTAGACATTGTGTATGAAGACGATGACCTGCTCGTGGTCAATAAGCCCGCAGGCATGTGCGTCCATCCCGGAGTCGGAAATCATGACGGCACCCTGGTCAACGCCTTGGCGTGGCACCTGCGAGGGCTGCCTATGTTCGCCGATGTCAAAGACCCGCGGCCAGGACTCGTCCACAGGATTGACAAAGACACGTCGGGCCTCCTCGTTGTGGCTAAGACCGAGCCGGCCAAGATGGACCTTGCCCGCCAGTTCTTTGATAAAACCACCGAAAGGTCATACATAGCTTTGGTGTGGGGACTGATGGAGGCTGACAGTGGCACCATCCGCGGCAACATTGGCCGCAGCCAGCGAGACCGCAAGGTGATGGACGTTTACCCCGAGGGCAGTGGCATTGGCAAGCACGCCGTCACGCACTACGAGGTGCTGGAGCGGCTCGGATACGTCTCCCTCGTCCGCTGCCGTCTGGAGACGGGGCGCACGCACCAGATCCGCGCACACTTCCGCCACATTGGCCACCCCCTCTTTGGAGACGCGCACTATGGCGGCGACCAGATACTCCGAGGCACCACATTCCCAAAATATCGCCAGTTTGTGGCCAACTGCCTGGCCCTGTTGCCCAGGCAGGCGCTCCACGCCAAGACGCTTGGCTTCACGCACCCCGAGTCCGGAGAGCGCATGCTGTTCGACTCCGAAGTGGCGGCAGACATGACGGCCTGCGTGGAGCGCTGGCGGACATATGTCAGCGGCAGAAAATAGAGGCCGGGCAGGTCGCATGAACGCACTTTTACTCAGTAAAAAGTATACTCACATAACTTATCATGAAAAAGAGAGTTGCAATCGTCTACGGTGGCTATCAGTCTGAGGCCGAGGTCAGCGCACGCAGCAAAGATGGCCTCATGGCCATGATGGACCATGAGCGCTACGACCTCATCCCCGTCGAGATAACGCGCACCCGTTGGACGGCCCATTACAATGGCGGCGACTACCCAATATTGCGAGACGATTTCTCATTTTCCGTAGATGGCCACAAGATTGCCTTCGACTTGGCCTACATCACCATCCACGGCGTGCCTGGCGAGAACGGGCTCATGCCCGCCTACTTTGAGATGATAGGCCTCAAGCACTCCACATGCCCTGCGCTCACAGGCGCCATGACCTTTGACAAATTCGTGTGCAACAGCTATCTGCGCGCATTCGGCATCCATGTGGCCGACTCCATAAGGGTCCGTCCTGGCCAGCAGGTGAACCCGAGTGAGATCGTGGAGAGGTTCGGCCTACCTGTGTTCATCAAGCCGTCCGCCGCCGGCTCCAGCTTCGGGGTCTCCAAGGTCAAGACGAAGGAGCAGATTTTGCCCGCCATCGAGGCCGCCCGGAAAGAGAGCAACGATGTCATCATCGAGGCCCTTATGGAGGGCACGGAGCTTACGTGCGGGCTCTACAAGACCAGCCGCCGCACCGTCATATTCCCCCTCACCGAGGTGGTGACGCAAAATGATTTCTTCGACACCGAGGCCAAATACACGCCCGGCAAGACACAAGAGATAACGCCCGCCAGGCTAGACGAGGGCGCGACGCAGAAGGTCAAGAGCGTGGCCTCGGAGGTCTACGACCTTATGAATATGAAAGGAATAGTGAGGGTGGACTTCATTGTCAAGAAAGACGGCACACCCTTTGTCCTGGAGGTCAACACCACGCCTGGCCAGACGTCAACGAGCTTCATCCCGCAGCAGATAAGGGCGGCGGGACTGAAGGAGGCCGACGTCTTCTCCGAGGTCATTGACGACATTTTAGCAAACTGACGAGATGAAATACCTCATTGTAGGGTTGGGCAACATAGGGGACGAGTATGCCCACACGCGCCACAACACGGGTTTCGACATCGTGGCCAGGTTGGCCGCCGACGCCGGTGTCGAATTCTCCGGAGAGAGATATGGCGAGGTGGCGCAGATGAAAGTCAAAGGCCGAGACCTTGTCTTGCTCCAGCCAAACACCTATATGAATCTCAGCGGCAAGGCCGTCCGCTACTGGGCCGACCGCGAGAAGGTGGCTCCCGAGAACATAGTGGTGGTTGTGGACGACCTGGCTCTGCCCGTCGGGGCCATACGCCTCAAAGGCAAGGGAAGCGCAGGCGGTCATAACGGGCTGAAAAACATCACCGAGATGCTCGGGACCGACGCCTACCCGCGCCTGCGATTCGGCATAGGCAACGAGTTCAAGCGCGGCGGGCAGATAGACTTTGTGCTGGGCCGGTGGGACGACAGCGAGAAAGACTTTGTGGCCGAGCGTATGGAGGTGGCGGCAGAGTGCATCCGCACCTTTGTCTGCGCAGGGCTTCAACTCACCATGACGCAGTTCAATAACAAGTAGCCCCGAGGGGAAGGGACTAGGGCGTTTTTTCGTCACATTCACACAAGACACGATGCCAGATTCGGTTCGAATAGACAAATTCCTTTGGGCCGTACGCCTATACAAGACGCGCTCCATCGCCGCCGACGCGGTCAAGAGAGGCAAAGTCTCCATGGGCGGAGCGCAAGTCAAAAGCTCGCGCAACGTCAAGGTGGGCGACGTCATATCCATCAAAGTGCCGGCCGCCACGCGATCTTTCGAGATCATAAAGTTGGCGCAGAGCCGCATGGGCGCCAAACTGGTCAAAGACCACATTGTGGAGGTGACCCCAAAAGACCAGCAGGAACTCATTGACGTGTATCGCATGCAGATGTCGCTGCAACGGCAGAAAGGCCTTGGCCGACCAACGAAGAAGGAGAGGCGGGACCTAGACAACTTCTTTTCCGACGGGGCGGCGGACGACATCGACATCTCGTTTGGCGACGATGATGAAGATGACGACAATGATGAGTCTGAGCGATAAAGGCGGAGGAATAGTATGATCATAGCGCAGCAGAAACGTAAGCAAAACATTGTGGAGTATATCCTCTATATGTGGAACGTTGAGGACCTCATCAGGGCCAACAATCTTGACATGAAGAGGATAGAAGAGAATGTCATTAGCAAATACGCCATTGATGACCTTGCGAAAAGACAAGAGGTCTATGACTGGTGGGACAACTTGTGCGAGATGATGAG
>CAKUVM010000011.1 GCA_934699135.1 uncultured Bacteroidales bacterium | reverse complement strand
ATGGGGCCTTTGCCGACACGTCGGCCACCGTGGACGTCTTCCTGGCGCAGCTAGACAAATATGCCGACCTGCCAAAAGACATCAAGGGGTTGGCGGACTTCTCGCAGATGTCTCGCAACGTGGACTTCGCTGGCCGCTTCGTATATGACGCCAACGGAGTGGAGACGTTCAACTTTGGCAAGCACAAGGGCAAGAGCGTGGAGCAGGTGCTGCGCACAGAGCCAAGCTACTTTGACTGGATGATGAACGGAGACTTCAGCCGCGACACGAAACGCGTCTTGACAGAGATACGCCTCAGGATGGGAGGCCAGCAACGCCGATGAAGATTATCTGCGTAGGGCTCAACTATCCGCGCCACGCCGCCGAGATTGGAATGAAGCCCGCCGCCGACCCGGTCATCTTCATGAAGCCGGACACCGCGCTGCTGCGCGACAACAGCCCTTTCTACGTGCCCGACTGGGCCGAGCGGTTTGACTTCGAGGCGGAGCTGGTGTTTCGCATATCGCGCCTTGGGCGACACATTGAGGAGCGTTTCGCCCACAGGTATTATGACGCGGTGGGTCTGGGCGTGGACTTTACGGCGCGAGACACGCAGCAGAAGCTGATGGCCGAGGGCCGCCCTTGGGAGATATGCAAGGCTTTTGACTATTCCGCCGCAATATCAAAATTCATCCCGCTGTCGGAATTGCCGCCTGTGCCAGAGTTGCGTTTCTGCCTCGAGGTGAACGGGCAAAAGCGACAAGAGGGCGTGGCCGGGCAGATGCTGCACTCGATAGACGCCATAATAGCCTACGCCTCTCGCTTCTTCTCGCTCCGCATCGGCGACCTTATCTTTACCGGCACGCCCACGGGCGTTGGCCCCGTCAAAGAGGGAGACAGGCTCACGGCCGCTTTGGAGGGGCGCACAATGCTGGATTTCCTTATAAAATAGCTTCTCCCGCACAGGCTCTGGAAGCTCTCGTAAAAGCCTCTTGTCGTGAAGTTGCTCACATCCATAATGCCAAGACGCGGATGGATTTGCGGCATAGCCATATCCATCGCCGCCGCCATCGTGTCATTGTGCGCCTACGCCCTCATCACAAAAAGAGACGGGGCCGTGGACACGGCAGCCGAGAGCCGAAGGCTTGGGCGGGTGATGGAACGGCATGACGAGGCCATGGGCCAATGGCTCCGCGAAGTGGCAGACTCTTTGGCTCGCAATGATATGAAGAGCCTACCGCAAAGCTGCGCCTCGGACTATTCCCTATACGTCTTCGAGAACGGCAAAATGCGCCTTTGGCACAACGCCTGCCTGCCCACCGCCAACCCTACGCCGCCCGCCATCCGCAGCCCGATGCTGGAGGCCGAGAACGGGTGGTTCTACGTCAAGAGCCTTCACCGCGGCAATTTACACCTGTCGGCTCTGCTGCGCATACGCAGCCGCTTCCCGTATGTCAACGACTACCTGACAGACCGCTTTCACCCCTCGCTGCGCCTGCCAATAGACACCGACATATCCACCGACCCTGAGCGCGGGGCGGCAGTCTATTCACCCAACGGCGCATACCTCTTTTCCGTCACCTATGGCCCAGGATACGCGGCGCGCCTCACGACGAGCCAATACGTCTTGGCCATAATTTTTTTGGCTCTTAGCGTGGCTTGCGCCGCGGCCGCCGTGGTGTTCGCCTCGGTTTTCGTCTCGCGACGCGTGGGGAGGTGGCAGTCCCTCGCATTCGCGGCATTTGGCTTCGTGACCATATATATGGCCAGCCTGGCCATCAACCCGCCGGAGGCCGATGGCCAATCCACGCTTTTCTCGCTCCAGTTCTTCTCATTCGACTGGTGGATTCCGTCATTGGCCTATCTGCTCCTGGCCGCGGGACTGCTTACGGCTTGGAGCGCACTCTACTTCCGCCAGACAGTCATCCGCACTCGTCACGGCCTTGCCATATTGGCGGCCAGTGTGGCTCCATGGGTGGCGTTTATGTTGGCCAATGGGCTGTTAGACACCATGGTGCGCCACTCGCAAGGGTTGTCGTTTTATGTTGGCGGCCTTGGCCTCACGTCCCCCACTCTGATAAAAATGGTCATCGTGTCATTGTTGCTCATGGGGCCGTGCCTAGTGTTTGAGCGTAGCTACTCGTGCGCGAGCGGGTCGTGGGGGTGGAGGCGCTTTGGCCTGTGCGCCTTGGCAGGCTCGTGCGCGGCGGGGTTCGCGGCGTGGCTGTGGGGATGGCCTCAGGCGTGGATGGCGAGCGTGGAGTATGGCGCGCTGTGCGTGGCTTTTTTCCTGATGAAGAGAGCCTCGGCCCGCGTGATGCTCTTCAGCCACTTCATCTGGACTCTTATGCTCTTGGCGCTCATAGCCGCCTCGCGCCTGACAGTGCTGAACGCCGACAAGGAGATGGCGTACAGGAAGTTGCTTTCTACGAACCTCTCATTCCAGATGATGAGGGAAGACGACCCCATTGCCGAGCAGCTGCTGCCATCAGTCCAAAGCGCGCTGACGGCCGACACCACCACCTTGCGCCTTATGGAGGCCAAAGACATTCTCCACGACCAGATTTTCACCCACCTGCGCAACGCGGTCTTTGGAGGCTACTTCACGCGTTTCGACCTGCAAGTGATCCCATGCCGCGGCATAGGCAGCACCATCCAGATGACTAACACCGGCGACCTGTATGACTGCCTGCCATATTTTGACCAACTCATTGCCACCCACGGCCGCAAGGTTGCCGGGGCTGACAAATTCTACTGCATTGACGACGGCGATGGCCGCCCGTGCTATCTGGGCGTCTTCACATTCAGCCACACTGGCGCGCCAAACGACCTCTTCGTCCAACTGACGCGCAAAGCCATCACGCAGGGCGTGGGCTATCCGGAGCTACTTATAAACAAGCGAGACAGGATGGACGAGAACAAGCTCCGCGGCTACTCCTACGCCAAATATGCCGACGGGCGGCTGGTGTATCGCTATGGCGCATTTGACTACCCGCTTGTGAGGACGTCTCTCCTGGCCGACTCTGCCAACACGCTCACTCAATCTGACGGATATTCTCACCTGGTGTGCCAGACATCGGCGCGGCAGACCCTGGTGGTGAGCTACCCTGTCATGACCCTCTCGCACTTCCTGACATGCTACTCATTCATATTCCTTGGGATGCTCGTGCTGTGTCCCGTAATAATGCTCATTGCGTCGCACTCCCGCCGCTCGCACTGGGCACATATGAGCCTGAGTGAGAGGCTCCACGCCGGCCTGGTCATCTTCGTGATGATCCTTTTCGTCCTCCTCTGCGCCGTGTCCAGCATCCAGTCAATGGGCGACTATGAGCAAGAGAGCCGCAACCGACTGTCTGACGCGCTCCAGGCCGTTGAGGCCGCGATGACCGACGAGCTGTCGGGCGTCAGCCCAAGGGAGCTGGCCACAAACCGCGCCTACACAGTGGAGATAGACAACGCCCTGCAACGGGCCGCGGACCCATTCGCGGCCGACGCCCACCTCTTCTCTGCCGACGGCAAGCTGATAGGCACGTCGCGCCGCGAGATGTTTATGAGCGGACTGGTGGCCCCACTGATGAATGACGAGGCTAAAGGGATGCTGGAAAGAGGCAAGGGCGAGGCCTTTGTGCAGGAGCGCATAGGCACATTGCTCCACTACGCCATATACGCCCCCCTCTTCAATGACGGAGGCGAGCTGCTGGGCTACGTCAACGTGCCTTTCTTTAACGACGTGAGCGCAATGCGGCGACAGATGATGTCTACCATAGTGCCGATCACAAACTCCATGATGCTCATCATCTTGCTGGCCATCATATTCTCATACGCCATGGCACACGGCATCATGCGGCACTTGACAGAGCTGCGCGACATTTTGCAAAACTCTGATATTGACAGCCGCGGGGCGAAACTGGCCTACCCCTATGACGACGAAGTAGGGCAAATCGTCTCCGCATATAACAAGATGACGGCCCAACTCCACGCCTCGGCCGAGCGACTGGCGGCCACCGAGCGCGAAAGCACATGGCGCGAAATGGCGCGGCAAGTGGCCCACGAGATAAAAAACCCGCTGACGCCCATGAAGCTCTCGGTACAATATCTGCTGCGCATATGGGAGACACGGCGCGAGAACTTCGAACCCATGCTTCATAAGACGGCGCAGACGCTCATTGAGCAGATAGACCAGCTGACATCCGTGGCCTCACAGTTTTCCGGCATAGCCAAAATGAAACAAGCCGAGCCGGAGCCCATGGACCTGGCGGCCCGCCTCACGGCCACGACCACACTCTTCTCACGCTCCGAAGACTCCACGCTCACCTATGACGGGCCTAAAGACGGTGTATGGATAATGGCCGACCCCGACCTTATGACGAGCGTCTTCAACAATCTGATAAAGAACGCCCAGCAGAGCGCGAAAGATGGCCGGAAAGTGGACATTGCGGTAAGGCTCCGCCACGATGGCGAAACGGCCACCGTGGACGTGACGGATAATGGCGACGGGATTGACGATAATGTGAAGGAGAAAATATTCAAGCCAAACTTCACTACCAAGAGCAAGGGCATGGGCCTGGGCCTGGCCATAACCAAAACCATAGTGACGAACAGCGGCGGCCAAATATCGTTTACCACCGCGCGCGGCAGCGGCACCACATTCACGGTCTCTCTGCCCCTGCTGCGTCAAGACTAGAGCTTGAGGGCGAACTGGGCGCGCAACCCCCAGCGCGGCGCGTCGTCGCGGTCGTCACCCACGGCTCGCCAGACAAAGTCGACGCGAAAGAAGCGCAAGATGTTGTCAATGCCCGCGTTAAGCTCAACATATGGCTTGGACGGCCCGCCAACGCCCTCAGGCATATCCAGCATGGCGGCGTGGCGACGGCTCAGCCCACCAACCATCAGCTTGGCCCCGACCACCTCGCGCAACCCCAGTTTATACACTAGGGGCAGCTTATGGAGCAAGAGGCCGTCTAGCTGATAATCGGCGTGGACGTAGACATATTTATCACAGACGAACTCCAAGTAATTCATCAGGTTGAAGTCGTAGCGGTAGAATCCGTAGGTCTTGTTGCCGCGGGCAATATTGAGCGTGGTGTAGGGCAATCGCCCAAAGTATATGCCATCCTCGATGGCCAAGTCCAGCTTGGTCTGGCCGATATAGAAACGGTGCTTGACGGTGGAGTGCAGCCGAGCGTAAGTGCCGTTTTTCGAGCCTGCTCGCGTGTGCCCCCCCGCCACCGTGAAATGGACTATGGGGAAGTCTGTGGTGAGATACATACGTTGCAAGCCGTCGTCCATAAACTTTTCGCGCCAAGAGAGGCGGAAGTCCAGCGACACCTCTTGCTGCTCCACGCCGCCAATGCGCTCGCCACCCTGCGTGAACGGGTAGTAGCGCGGACTCTCTTGCCACAAGGCCAAGGCCTGGAGGCGCGTCTGGAAGCCCGTAAGCCACTCATTGTCATAGCGCAGGCGCACCTTTTGGCAATAGTGCAGCTCGTCAATCTCCTCGCGCTTGAAGAGCTGGGCCACAATGTTGGTCTCGCTCGTGGAAAGCATATTCTCATAGAGATAGAGTATGTTCTCGTCCTCGCCGATTTTCATGAGGCGGTCTGAGTAGTTGAGCTCCAGCGTGCGCCTCATAGGGCTTTTGAACCTGTAGCCCACCCCGGCCCCGAAAGTGGGGCGCGCGTTTTTAAAACCGTAGCCCACAATGCCGCTGAAGACCCACCGCTCGCTCACTTCTTTGCTCGTGCGGAGACCCGCACCAAGATGCAACCCCTCAATCTTATTGGTGTTGAACATCTCACCAATGGGGCCTACCTCCACGGTGCCGACATCAACAAATCCCGTGATAGCGGCCTTGGCCAAGTGGTTGAACACCTTGATGGAGCCGACATTGTTGAGCGAGTCAATCATGGCGTTGGCGTCTTGCTGCTCCTTGGTCATCTCGGCATGGCGTCGCTCATCCCAAAAGGCGTCGTCGCGTTGCTTGTAGCCATCGGCTTTCAGAGTCTCAATGGCCAGGGCTTTTTTGCTGAGTTGGAGTGGCTCAGGAGCGTCCAGGCGCACGCTGCTCTGCGAGTTATACATCCTGCACAATATCTCAAGTCTCTTTTTGTCTGAGTTGACGGGCATATAGTCAACGTGCAGCTCCATCTCGTTTGTCCCGAAAAACGGGATGGAGTCGTTCACCATCTGGTAGGAGCTGCTGATATTGAGCTTTTTGACAAAGTTTATGTTTGTGCCCTTGGGCATGGTGGCGGCAATGCGCAGAGGCGAGAAATGGCGCGTCTCAATGTCCATATTACCCTCAAAGACCTTGTCCCCGCGGTTTTTAGGACGAAATTTCACGGTGTAGACCTTCACGCTGTCGGCAGGAGACGCAGCGTGACCAGCCGTCATAATGCTGTCAGTGATGAAGAAATCATAGTAGTGAAAACAATCGGACGCAATGGGGCTCACGAAGCCCACGCCAAGCATTTTCACCACGTCGTCATAGAAATTTATCTCATTGTCCATGGCGTTGGAGAAACCGCCTATCTCATATTGCTTAAAGACGTCTATGCCCCTCGTCCGGTCCGCCACCACCGTCGTGCGGGCTTTCAGCGGGTCGCGCTGCGTCTCATTATGGCTCAAGGTCTCGGAAAAATAGACAGGCAGGTAGCGCGAGCTGTCCTCGGCGCTCACTTTCATCAGTTTGGCCGCGTCGCGAAGAATCAGTCCCTTTTGCGCGGCACGGTCGCTGATGTTGGCCAAACTATATTCCCACCGCGTATATTTCTCATACTCAGCACGGTCATGATTGGCAGGGTTGTTTCGCCGCTTGTTTGCCAAGACAGCTTTGAGGAGGCGGCGCGGCGCGTCGTCTGGCTTAACCGTGATCTCTTCAATGGATATGTTGTCCGGCCTCATTTTAATCACGAGGCTATCCTTGTCTCCCTCTATCTGGCTGATGACTCGGAACTGCTCATCATAGCCCATGGCGCTGAAACGCAATGTGTCATAGCGCGCAGGCACCATGAGCGAGAAATGGCCGTCGAAATCGGTCTGCACGCCAATGAGCGTGGCGCGCACAAAGACGTTGGAGAAAGGCAACGTCTCGCCCGTCTCGCTGTCCACGACCACGCCACCCAGATGCCTGTCAGGTCCCGTCAAGACGCGCTGGGACGCCGCGGCCCCACCCCTGCGCGCCGTTTTCTTGCGTTGCCCGTAGGCGGCGGGCATGGCCGCGATTGCCGCGAGGAGAAACAGTATGATGTGGAGAATTGCTTTTTTCATCGTAGCGGCAAAGATAAAACTTAAAACACGATTTGAGTTTTATCTTGTGTTAAGGTGAACAAAAATAGGGTCGTGCGGATGGCAATATTCCCACCTCAACGCCGTCGGGGGCGCGTCAGGCCGTGAAGACTTCCATTCTGCAAGCCTTGCAGTCGGGCCGCGCCTCAAACTTGCGCCCATCGGCATCGGTAATGGTGAGCGGCACCAGCGCGGCGCATTCGGGATGTGACCGGAGGCATTTGCCAAGCGAGAAGAGCAGGCAGTGCCTCATGGTCATGACACGCACCCCCCTGCCCGCTGGCTGTTGCCTCTCATAGCCCCACTCCTCCACGCGCGAGCCGTGTGCCTCGTAGAAAGCGCGCGCCTCGCAGTTGACCACGTTTGCCTCACGGCCCAAGATGGCTTTTGGGAAACGCGTGTCGGGCTGCTCGCGCCGCTCCGCGGCCACTGGACGAAAGTGCGCCACACGGGCCTTGGCGTGAGCCTCAAGAGCGGAGCGGCGCAGCGCATTGAGTTCGGCAGACGGGACGAAGATGGCCGCAGCATCGGGCATCACGTCTAGGGAGACGGGAAAAAACGGCGTGCCACCCATCTTGGAGAGCTGAGCCGTCATCTGCCGAGCCGAGGCAGACCGGTCTCTGGCCTCTGTGGCGTTGGCCGCGGAAGAGGTCTCGGTCATGACGCCATCCTCATCCTCCAAGCGCAAAGAAAGACGGCCACAGGCATAAGAGAGCGTGAGACGAAGGCCAACCTTGCGCACCGTCTTGTCATGTCGGAGAGCATCGGCAAAGGCCACATCGGCGTTGCGGAAGATCATGTCCCCCGCCTTCAGTCCCCCGACATCTTGCGCAGTGACGCAGACAAGCCCGTCCTTAACCTCGGAAGCCGTGTTCACCCTTATGCCTTCCAGCCCCCCTCGGCCGAAGAAGCAAAGCCCGTCGCCATTGCTCACGGCCAACCGCGTGCGGATGGCGAACCGCCCCCCAACCCTGACGGCCTCGGCCTTGCCCAAAGGTTCGCCTATGGATTTGGGCGTGAGCGGCTGCCAGATGTCGGCCTGTCGGCCATGGGCGAAATAGTCCGTGAAGCCGCGATTGAAGCTCTTGGCCGGGGAGGGTTCAAAGCCGGGCTCCACACGGCCGGAGGAAAGGCGACGCAGATCGGGGCGACGCGCCAGCACCTCGTCTAAGAGGCTGCGATAGTGGAGCGTTATGTTGGCCACATAGTCGGCGTCTTTGAGCCGCCCCTCTATTTTGAAAGAAGAGACACCGGCATTGATGAGAGCCTCCAGGTTGGCGGCCTGGCAGTTGTCGCGGAGAGAGAGGACGTGGGCCTTGCGGCGCAACACGGTGCCGTCGGCCCCCGCGAGGTCGTAAGCCAGGCGACAAGGCTGCGCGCACTCGCCACGGTTGGCGGATCTGCCGCCGCGCATCAGGCTCATATAGCACTGGCCGCTATATGACACGCACAAGGCGCCATGGACAAAGGCCTCCAGCCTCACCCGCGTCTGACGTGCTATGGCGGCTATCTCCTTGACTGACAGCTCGCGGGCCAGCACCACCTGGCTCAAGCCCACCTGCTGCCAAAACAAGGCCTTATCCGCGTCGCGGTTGTCGCACTGCGTGGAGGCGTGGAGTTCGATGGGCGGCATATGGCCTCGGAGCAAAGCCATATCTTGCACAATGAGGACGTCGGCACCGGCCTCATAGACCTCCCAGGCCAAGCGGCGGGCGTCGGCCACCTCATTGTCAGAGAGCACGGTGTTGAGCGCCACGTGGACTCGCGCGCCGTAGAGGTGGGCATAGTCCGCCAGGGCGGCAATGTCATCAATGGTGTTGGCCGCCGCCCTGCGCGCCCCAAACCTAGGCGCGCCTATGTAGACGGCGTCGGCCCCATGGTCTATGGCCACGCGCCCGCACTCCAGGCTCTTGGCTGGCGCCAGAAGCTCAATCGTCTTCCTGTCATATCTTTCCATTGACCGCAAAAATACAAAAAAGAATCCCGGCCAGGGTTGCCTGGCCGGGATTCGGAACGTAACAGGGGTTTATCAAGAAACGGCTCTAGAATCTGAAGCCAATCTTAAAATTAGGCGTGGCGAAGATCTTGATGTCATGATGCTGAGCCACGTAGGTGTCATAGCCTTTGGGATAGACCTCAAGCTGGCTGTATTGGTATGATGCCGGAGCGACCTCCAGGCCCAAAACGAGCCCCTTTGTCACCTCAAACTCAATGCCTCCGACAAGGGAGCCGGATATTGCCCATATCTGCCCGGCTCGAGACGAGGGGGTGAACAAGACCTTCTCGTCTTCTCCCGTATAGGGCCTCGTGGCCTGGATTCGCCCCATCTGGCCTCCGAAAGCAACGCCCGCATAGAGCGAGAGGCGCTCATTGGCCGTGGCGAAATGCCAGTTGGAACCCACGTTTGCCATCCAGTTGGTCGAGAGCTTGCCCTCGATGTAGCGTGACTGCGGTATGGCCATGTCCGCGACGCTCTCGTCACCCTCCACGAAGTCCTTCTTAGGCGTGGCCGCAATGTTCATTGCGAACATAAGATTGACGTCGATGTTTTTGGTGATGAAATATCGGCCTTGGACACCGACCATGTTGAGCAGGTTGTTGCTTCCCAGCTCGCCAAGATTCAAGTAGTAGCCCGGGTCGGCGGAGCTCACATTGTCACCGCCAATGCCCGTGCCGGGCGCGGAGCTACTGTTGTCATATTCGGGCAGGAGGTAGGCACTGGTGTTCTGCTTGAACATAGTGTTGTTTCCCAGCACGAGCGACACTTGAAACTGACCGGCATCCTGCGCCAGCGCAGCGGCTGGCGCGAGGAGTAGGAGAAGCAGCGCCACTGCGCTAAATCTTCTTTTCATGCTGGTCGGGTGTGATTGTTATTCTGCGGAAAGCTTGGCCACGGTGCTCTTGTAGAGCTCCGAGTAGTAGTCGTAGGTCGCCTTGGCCTCATCGCGGCTCTTCTTGGCCTCATCGAGGGCGAGCTTGGCCTGCTTGACATAGTCTGCGGCAGAATAGGAACCCTCATAGAACTGGTCTAGTTTGAGCTGCGCGGCCGCCACATTGGCCTTGGCTGTCTCGACGTTGGCTTTGGCCTTCTCAAGCTCCTCCTCGATGTCTGTCAGGTCGTCATTGCCCAAAGCGTTCTCGGCAGCGTCAACAAGATTCAACTCATACTGGAGCTTAGTGGCCTCAGCTTCAAGCTCAGGATCGGTGGAGCTGAGAATCGCCTTTGCAAGTCGGACTTCCGAAATCTTGTCTTCAATGGAATTAAAGGCATCGTAGATGTCGGATGAAGCCTTCCTAACGTCCGCATCGGTCGCTACAAGAGCCTCGTACTCCTTTTTCAGGGCATTTTCGGCCGCAACAAGGGCTTCTTTAGCCTTAGCTATAACCTCCTCACTCTTGCCAGCGGACACCGAATCATTGTAAGCACTCTTGTTTTCCTCATACACGTACCTTTGAACCTCGTACGCATTCACCTGATCTTGGTGCTTCTCATTCAAGTCCATGAATCTCTCGATGAGCTTCTGAAGCTCATCGTTATTCGGGTAAAGGACGATGGGGGTGGAATAATACCAATACGAATGTTCGAATGATTTGCCGTTAACGTCTGTAAAGGAATAAGAAAAGTAGTAAGGGTTGTAATACCAATATGAGTATGTGTTGCCATCCTTGTCATAACCCGTCTTCTGTCCCTCAAGGTCAGCGATCTGGGCGTTAAACTCGTCGCACTTCTGCTCATAGGTCAGACGGAAAGCCTCACGAGCAGCCTGGTTTTCGCTCTGCTCAGACTCAATTGACGCTTTCTTGGCCTCGAACTCGATAGTCGCCTTGGCTTTATCCTCTTCTGTGAGCGAGCCGGCTGCCTTAAGCTGGTCGTAGTAGCTCTGGCCTATCTCGACGATCGCTTCGGCCTTCTCTTGCGCATACTTGGCGGAGGCGAGGTTATTCTTGAGCGTAGCCTCGATAGTGACGGAGTCAGTAGCGGCTGTGTTGGCAGCACTCACATAATCCTGCCACCGATAGAGATAATTTTGCTCCGCAATGTAAAGAGCACTCTGAGCATTCTTGAGCTTGCCATAGACGTTGCGCAAGGTGACGTAGCTTCCGCTCTGCTCATCAAAGACCTCGGCGTCGGCCTTTGCGGCATTGAGCGCGCTGGCGTAGGCCTGCTGCGCCTGCGCGTTTGCGGCCTTGAGGTTGAGGAGCGTTGTCTCCATCTCAAGCTGCTGAGCCTCCAGTTGCTTAGAGAGCAGAGCCTTCTCGTTGTTGATTTGCTCAATCTCAAGCTCGTTCTGTGCGGCAGCTTTCTTGTATTCCAGATCTTTGAGCTTGACGTTGATCTCCTGGATCTGCTTCTGGTACTCGATCAGCTGATTCTCAAGGGTCTGCTTCTCGGCCTCGGCGTTCTTGACTGCCGTCTCGGCCTTGACGTACTCAGACTTGGCCTGGCGAAGGGCCGCGATGCCGTCCGGCTCGTCATTGTCAATACAGCTCGTCAGGTTCGTCGCTGCCAGGGCGGCAGCAAGCGACATGTAAAGTAGCTTAGTACTTTTCATTACGGATTTTAGTTTAACGATTAAACAGTACTTGGTTTTAGCGTTGGGCGATCACCCGACTTTCTACAGCGGCAAAGTTATCCACAGACAACATTATGCACCCACAAGACGCGCCTCCGTTTGACCAAACGCCCCAAATTTTTGACGAAACGACATTTCATACCAATTTTTATTGTAAAATTCGGTGACCAATGGCGTTATATGCCACATAAAGACATATACATTGCCATATATACCAATATATTTTGTGTAAATAGAATAATATGCCACATCATGACATAGCCGATAGGAGGGACACAAAAAATGGGCTGACGGCAAAGCCACCAGCCCACTAGGGAAAGGGATGCGCCTCGCGGCGCCTATGCTACTCCGATTGACGGAACCACTTTATGATCTCTCCAAACGTCACTTTCTTGCCATACATAAGAATGCCGACACGGTAGATGCGGGCGGCAATCCACGTGAAAAGGACAAAAGTGCCGATAAGGAGCACGAGCGAGAGCGCAATCTCCCACGCCGGGACGCCAAAGGGCAGGCGCGCCATCATGATGATGGGCGACGTGAAAGGGAACATAGAGCTCCAGAAAGAGAGTTGGCTGGAGGGGTCTTGCATGGTATGGATGGCAATGTAGATGGCCGCAAAGAGCGGAATCACGACAATGAGCGTCAGCTGCGAGCCGTCTTGCGGAGAGTCCATGGCGGCCCCGCAAATGGCGAACAGGCTGGCATAGAGCAAATAGCCAAAGAGGAAGTAGACCACGAAGAGCGATATGATCTGGACAAAATTGACGGCCTGGAGCTTGGCCATGATCTCCGACACCACTCCGGGATCCGCCATAGAAGACGCCACGGCGGGATCCGCGGCCACGGAAGACGCCACGGCAGCAGCCTCTGGCGCGAAGATTGACGCGGCGCACGCCATGAGGGCCACGCCCAAGACAATCCAGATGGCCAACTGCGTGAGGGCCACGAGTGCGATGCCTATGATCTTGCCCATCATCAGCTCGAACGGCCTCACCGACGACACCAAGACCTCCACAATGCGGTTTGTCTTCTCTTCCATAACGCCCTGCATGACCATGGAGCCGGTGGTTATGACGAACATGTATATGAGCATGGCCGCCACCAAGGCCACCACGGTGCCCACGGCTGCCGAGTCTTCGCTCTCCGACCCGTCATCAGCAATGCTTATGGTGGTGACGCGCGCAGTGGCGTCGTTGACACGCTCGAAGAGAGAGTCGAGCCCCGCGGAGTGACCCTCATAGTTGTCCATTATCTCGCGGCGCAGGGCCTCTCGGAGATCGTCCTCGGTGTGGCTGACGGTCTCCATGGGCAGCGTGGACTGCGAGTATAGCCTGACGCTGTCTTTGACGTCGGGCCTGCCGCCTATGACCATATAGGCGTCGAAGCCGCCAGCCTCATAGGCCGCGCGGAGGCTGTCTTCGTCTGTGTCGGCCGCAAGGAGGGAGTATGTGGCCGAGCTGTCGTCGGTCAGGGCCTGGCCGTAGCGTTGAGTGCGGTCAATCACGGCAATCTTGGAAGCCTCTGTCTGACCCACCATGGCGATGAGCGTGGGCAGGGCCATAAGGAGAATCATGCCTACGGGCATGAGGAGCGACATGATGATGAAGCTCTTTTTGCGGACGCGGGTGGAATACTCGCGGTTGATTATGAGAGACAGTTTACTGCTCATTGCTTTGCTTATTGTTGGCGTTGGACTGGCCTACCACCTTGATAAAAATGTCGTTCACGCTGGGCAATTTCTCCTCGAAACTGACCAGCTCCACCTTGGAGAGCAGGTGACGGATGAGCTCATTGGGAGTCATGCCGGCAGCCTCGGCCGCCGGGCGTACGAGAGCCTCGGTGAGCCCGCCCACGGCGTGAGCGCCAGAGAGCGTCACAAGGGAGCCAGGCTGAAGCAGGGTGTCGGCCGAGCCGGCAAAGCGAACCTGGAACACATTCTCCTTAAACTGTTGACGCACGGCATCGACAGAGCCGGACAGCACTGCGCGGCTCTTGTTGATGAGCGTGATGTCATCACACACCTCCTCGACAGAGGCCATGTTGTGTGTTGAGAAGATGACCGTGGCGCCCTTCGCTTTAAGTTCGAGAATCTCGTTTTTGAGCAGGTTGGCGTTAACGGGGTCGAAGCCGCTGAAAGGCTCATCAAAGATGAGCAGGCTGGGCTCGTGAAGCACAGTGACGATGAACTGCACCTTTTGCTGCATGCCCTTTGAGAGCTGCTCCACTTTCTTGTCCCACCAGTCAGAGATCTCGAACTTCTCAAACCAGGCCTTCAGTCTGTGGCGAGCCTCCATGGCCGAGAGACCTTTCAGGCGCGCCAGGTATATGGCCTCCTCCCCCACTTTCATTTTTTTGTAGAGGCCGCGCTCCTCGGGCAGGTAGCCTATGCGGCCAATGTCCTCGGGGCAGAGCTTGCGGCCGTCAATGAGCACCTCGCCGCTGTCTGGCCTCGTTATTTGGTTCAGAATCCTTATAAAGGTGGTCTTGCCAGCCCCGTTGGGGCCCAGCAGGCCATAGACGCAGCCCTGCGGGACGCTGAGCGTCAGCCCGTCCAGCGCGCGGTGTCCCGAATAGTCCTTGACCACGTCATGGGCTTCGATAAATGCCATCTTGGTTGTCTTTGTTTGTTCAGGTTTATCACAAAAATAGACAATTAACAGAGCAAAGAAAGGGGCGATTCCGCACTTTTTCTTTAACCAGGCGGAATTTTCCACTTTTGCAGAATATCTGCTCTAATGAAAGAGTATTAACAGAATTATATTCTAAATAAACAACAAACGTTAGGTCAAACAAACAAGGCCGCATATCTTTGCAATGTCGGAAGGAGAGAGGGGGGCACCCCGAGGAACCTCCGACAGAACAGAACAGAAACCGACAAACGAAAAAATACATTAAGACTATGGCACAGAACAAATTGCACTTTGAGACCCTTCAGGTTCACGTTGGTCAGGAGACCCCGGATCCAGCAACCGACGCACGCGCGGTGCCCATCTATCAGACCACGTCTTACGTATTCCGTAACTCACAGCACGCCGCCGACCGTTTCGGCCTCCGCGACGCCGGCAACATCTATGGCCGCCTGACCAACAGCACGCAGGGTGTCTTTGAGCAGCGCGTGGCAGCCCTGGAGGGCGGCACGGCGGGTCTGGCTGTGGCGTCGGGCGCGGCTGCCATCACCTACGCCCTGCAAAACGTCCTCGGCGTCGGGGATCACATTGTGGCCGCGGACAACCTCTACGGTGGCTCTTATAACCTCATAACACACACCTTGGCGCAGCAGGGTGTCAGCAACACCATTGTTAACGTCAACGACCTGAAGGCCCTTGAGGCGGCCATCCGTCCTAACACCAAAGTCATCTACGCAGAGACGTTCGGCAACCCTAACTCCGACGTCACCAACCTGGATGCCATTGCCGAGGTGGCGCACAGGCACAACATCATCTTCATCGTAGACAACACATTCGGCACGCCATTCCTCATCCGCCCGTTGGAGCACGGCGCGGACATCGTGGTCCACTCCGCCACCAAATTCATTGGCGGTCACGGGTCTAGCCTCGGCGGCGTGATTGTCGAGGGCGGCAAGTTTGACTGGAAGAAGAATGCCGACAAGTACCCCACGCTGGCCAAGCCCGACCCGTCATACCACGGTGCCATTTTTGCCGATGTGGCAGGTCCGGCGGCTTTCGTGACGCGCATCCGCGCCGTGGTGCTGCGAGACACCGGGGCAACCATCTCCCCTTTCAACGCATTCATCTTGCTCCAAGGCCTGGAGACCCTCTCGCTGCGCGTGGAGCGTCATGTGGCCAACGCCCTCAAGGTGGTCGAGTACCTCTCGAAGCACCCCAAAGTGGCCAAGGTGAACCACCCGTCTCTGCCATCGCACCCCGACCATGCCCTCTATCAGAAGTATTTCCCCAATGGCGGCGGCTCCATCTTCACCTTTGAGATCAAGGGCGGGCAGGAAGAGGCATGGAAGTTTATCGACTCCCTGCAAATATTCTCGCTCCTGGCCAACGTGGCCGACGTGAAGAGCCTGGTCATCCACCCCTACACCACGACCCACTCGCAGCTGAGCCCGGAGGAACTCGCGCAGCAGCATATCACGCCGTCCACCGTCCGCCTGTCAATCGGCACCGAGCATATTGACGACATCATCGCCGACCTCGATCAGGCGTTCGCCCAGATCTAACCTCCACACGAATATTGAGTCTTGCGGCCCCGCCGCGCTGTCACAAGGCAGCGCGGCGGGGCCCGCACGTTATCGAGGCCACCCGCGGGGCGAGATGCCAAGCACATTGGGCAGGCGGGGCTTGCCTCTTTATGCATTTTTATAGCTAACTTAGCCCCGAATATATCAGAGAATCCAGACGCGTTCAAACAAAACGGAGGATATGGAACAACAGCAAAAAGCACCGTCGCGCACCGTGAAGCGCAAACCCCGCGAGCCGAACAAAAGTAAAGTCATCGTGCTGAACGATGATTACACGACGTTCGAGTTCGTTGTGCGTATGCTGGTGGAGATCTTCTTTATGGAGACGAGCGACGCAGAGAGCACCACCGAGACCATAGACCGCGAAGGCAGCGCGGTGGTGGGCACGTACCCGCGCGACATCGCAGAGTCGAAGGCCGCAGCCGGCATAGCCATGGCGCGGGCAGAGCATTTCCCCTTACGAATAACTACCGAAGATGCCTAAAGACAAAGAGGGACAGATTGACCTCGAGGATGTGAAGCGCCCCTCGGAGCAGCTCATCATCTTGATGAGCCACGCCTTGACCTACGCCAAGCAGCAGCGCCACCAGTTCGTGTTTCCCGAGACAGTGCTCTTGGTACTTATGCGCGATGAGAGGCTGGTCAAGGAGATGAAAGACAACAACGTGAACACAGCCGCCATTGAGAGGGAGACAAAAAAATATCTGGATGAAGTGGAACGCACACCGGCTGGCAAAACCGTTATGCCGACACCGTCAGTGGCGTTCAACAAGGTGTACGCCATGGTCTTAGAGACGTCGGAAGAGAATAAGCTACAGGCCATGCAGTGGAACATACTCGACGCCCTCTATCGCATGAAGGGTACAGAGGCCAACCGCATCCTCACCTCGCGAATCACAGAGAAACGGTTTGAGCGAATATTAACGGAATACAGAAACCAATGCATCGGCGAGTTCCTGCTGCGCGAAATCCGCGAGAAGCCACTCCATAAAGACGAGGCGTGGGACTTCGTTGATGAAGACACTAATGAAAAAGCCACTGCCGTCACACACAAGAGAGACATGGAACAGGAAGAAGAGGAGGCAAAAGAGAAAGAAAGAGCCTGCCGGAGGGTGGACAACGACGCGAACATAGCCAACGCGCCGTTCTACGGGCGCGCCGACGACATCCGCCGCTCCATAATCACCCTGCTGCGTTTTCAGAAAGGCCACATAATATTCGTGGGGGATCACGGCGTGGGCAAGACGTTCATGCTGAGAGGCCTCATCCAAGCATGCAAAAAATTCAAGCAGAAATCGAGGATTGGCGGCGCACACTTCTACAACCTCAACCCATCCGCCATCGTGACCGGCGTGTCGTATACCGACGAGGTTGAGAACCACGTGGCCGAAATTATAGAGGACATAGACGCTGAGGACTGCATGGCCGTGGTCTTTGCCGACAACGTGACCGAGCTTGTGCCACAAACCCCAAACGACAACACGCCAGACACCCTGCGGCTGCTCACCACCCTCTCCGAGGGAATGGACATCCACATTGTCACCACGGCATCGTTCGACCAATACAAGCGGCTCACGCAATATAACCCCAGCATAGAGAAGTATTTCACGCGCATAGACATAGCGGAGCCGAAGCTAGACCCCGACGGGCGGCAGATGGTGCACGCTGTCGCGCCATACTGGTGCGCGGGCCACGATGTGGAATGCCCGGCCGACGTGCTGGACCATATCATAGACACCGCCGCCTCGTCATACACGAAAGACATTGCCATGCCAGGCCGCGCCCTTGACCTTCTGGAGTGCATCTGCGCGCAACAGGAGATGGAGCTGAGCCGCAGGCATAGCGGCGCGTCAAATGTCTTGACCCGCGAGAGCGTAGACGCGCTGATGAAGTCGATGGGCTATGACACCATAGCCTCGCATGATGGTCAAGACCAGCAACTGCGCGACCTTGAGCCCAAGATGCTCTCCAAGATTTTTGGCCAAGACGAGGCCGTGCACGGCGTGGCGCAGAGCGTGCTATTGGCAAAGGCCGGCTTGAGCGATGACACCAAACCTCTTGCCGCCTACCTCTTCGTTGGCCCCACGGGCGTGGGCAAGACGGAGCTGGCCAAAGTGTTGGCATCGGAGCTTGGGGCAAAGCTCGTCAGATTCGACATGAGCGAATATTCGGAGCAACACACGGTGTCGAAGCTTGTGGGATCTCCCGCGGGATACGTGGGCTATGACGATGGCGGACTGCTCACCGACGCCGTCAGGAAAAGCCCAAACAGCGTGCTGCTCTTTGACGAGATTGAGAAAGCGCACCCTGCCATCTTCAACCTGCTGCTCCAGGTGCTAGACTATGCCCAACTCACTGATAACAAAGGCCAAAAGGCCGACTTCAGCGGCACCATCATCATCATGACGTCCAATGCCGGCGCGCGCTTCGCCACAGGGGCGGGGCTGGGTTTTGGGGCCAAGGGCGAGAAGAGCGAGGTGATGGGGGCGGAACTGAAACGGGTCTTCGCCCCGGAGTTCCTCAACAGGCTGACGCAGATTGTGGCCTTCCATGACATGAGCCAGGCCATGGCCGAAAAGATATTGGACCGCAAGGTGGACGAGCTCAAAGAGACCCTCAAAAAGAAGCGCAAGGTGGACTTCTCCCTCACAGACGGGGCCCGCGCAATGCTGCTGAAAAAAGGATTCTCGGCACACTACGGCGCGAGGGAGATGGATCGCGCCATTGGCAGCCTTCTGAAGCCCGCCCTCATGGAGACCTTGCTCTTCGGAGGCTCGGCCAACGGGGACATGCTGACGGTGGAGGCCGATGGCGACAAGCTAAAAGCGAATATTGACAAACAAGGTGTACAAACAAAATAGTTGCAAGAATATGAAACCTACACTTTTCGTATTGGCAGCGGGCATGGGCAGCCGTTACGGCGGACTCAAGCAGCTAGACGGCCTCGGCCCAAATGGCGAGACCATTATGGACTACTCCATCTTCGACGCCATCCGCGGCGGTTTCGGCAAGGTTGTCTTCGTGATCCGCAAGGACTTTGAGGACGCGTTTCGCGAGAAGGTGCTCTCGAAATACGAGGGTCACATCCCCACCGCGCTGGTTTTCCAGAGCATCAACGACCTGCCGGAGGGCTTCAAGTGCCCCGAGGGCCGTCAGAAGCCATGGGGCACGAACCACGCCGTCTTGATGGGTAAGGACGTGATAAAAGAGCCGTTCGCAGTCATCAACGCAGATGACTTCTATGGCCGCGACACGTTCGCCGTCATTGGCAAATATCTCTCGGATTTGCCCGCCGACTCGAAAAACGACTACTGCATGGTTGGCTTCCGTGTCGGCAACACGCTCTCTGAGAGCGGCACCGTGGCCCGCGGCATTTGCTCCACAGACGCGGAGGGGCATCTCACCACGGTGGTGGAGCGCACCGAGATTATGCGCGTCAACGGCCCCGTATGCTACAAAGACGAGGAGGGCAAGTGGGTGTCCGTGCCGGACAATACGCCCGTCTCCATGAACGTGTGGGGCTTCACGCCCGATTACTTCGACTACAGCGAGGCTTACTTCAAGGAGTTCCTCTCCGACCCCAAGAACATGGCAAACCTCAAGGCCGAGTTCTTCATCCCGCTCATGGTGAATAAGCTCATTAACGAGAATACAGCCACCGTGAAGGTGATCGACACCACGAGCCACTGGTTCGGGGTCACCTACGCGGCAGACCGCCAGGGTGTTGTGGACAAGATTCAGGCCCTGATTGACAAGGGCGAATATCCCGCCAAGCTTTTCTAAACCGGAGCGAGGCGCAAACAGGCCGCGGCCCCCACGTCATTTCGCAATGGCACGGGAGGCCGCGGCTCTTTATGACTCAGAGCGATATGGATAATAAGAAGACCTGCATCTTTGTGGGGCATCATAAGATGGTCGTGACGCACGCGGGCGATGGCCAAGCCCCCACCCTGCCGACCATGGCGGATGTCGCGCGCCTGCTGCCACCCGGCACGCGCCCCATTGCCGTCCACGCCCCGCAGATGGAACTATGGGCGACATCAGTAAGCCAATGGGCGGACACGGACAGACTGACGGCCACGGAGTTCCGCCCGCTCTTCTTCTCCATGGGCAAAGACGAGTTTCGAGCCGCATGCAAGGCCAAGCAGCTGGCATATTGGGATGCGCAAAGTCACTATTGCCCCGAGTGTGGCCATGCCATGGAGCTTATGACGGACATTGCCAAGAAATGCCCCGCCTGCGGCCATGAGACCTATCCGCCCATATCGCCCGCCATAATCGTGAGGGTGGAGCGCGGCACAGAAGAGATCTTGCTGGTCAAGGCACGCAATTTCCGCGGAGACCACTACGGCCTGGTGGCGGGCTTCGTGGAGACAGGCGAGACACTGGAGGAGTGCGTACGTCGCGAAGTTAAAGAGGAGACCGGGCTAGACATCAAGGACATACGCTATGCCGGCAATCAGCCTTGGCCGTTCCCGTCGGGACTGATGATTGGTTTTGTGGCCCAATATGCGGGCGGAGAGATAACGGTGCAGGAAGAAGAACTTACTGACGCCCGTTTCTTTCGCCGCGGCGAGCTGCCCGCCATACCGGACAAGATGAGCATAGCCCGCAGGCTCATTGACGAGTGGACGGGCGAAAGCTATTGACCATCAAGCTCGCCAACAAACAAGGCAAGGATGTCGGACTGACCGCCACACGGCACCTGCCAGTCCGACATCCTAATTCTTTTTTCGAGGCCGCCTAGCTGACGGCCTTCTCCAGAGCCTATCAGGCCAAAAGCCCAAGCCGCCTCATCTCGTCAGTCAGCAGCTTGCGGTTGGCGGGTTCCATGGGACAGAGCGGCGCACGATACACCTCGTCCATCATGCCCATGGCGGCCAGTGCGGCTTTGACGGGTATGGGGTTGCTCTCTATGAAGAGCAGATCCATAAGCTTGCGGTATCGGTAGAAGAACTTGCGCGCCCCGATGGCGTCGCCGCTTATGGACAACCGCATAAAGTCGGCAAAATCTTTGGGCACGACATTGGCCAACACAGAAATGCAGCCGTCTCCGCCTAGCAGGTTGCACAGCATGGATATGTTGTCGTCTCCACTATATACCTTAAAGCCGGCCGGCCGGCCGTCAATCAGCTCTGCCACGTTCATCACGTTGCCTGTCGCCTCCTTGATGCCGACGATATTGTCGAACTCCCGCGCCAACCGGAGCGCGACCTCGGGCTTTATGGCCGAACCCGTGCGCCCCGGGACGTTATAGAGGATTATGGGAATGTCTACCGCCTTTGCCACCGTGGAAAAGTGGAGATACATGCCAGCCGAGGTCGGCTTATTGTAATACGGGCCAACCGTCAGCACGGCATCCACGCCGGCCTCGGCGGCGTTGCGGGTATATTTGACGCAACTCTCGGTTGAGTTGGAACCCGTGCCGCCAATGACCACCATGCGCCCCTTGATGTATGACACGGCATGACGGAACATCTCGGCGTCCTCGTCCTCACTCAACGTAGGAGTCTCGCCAGACGTGCCGCAAACCACCACACCGGCGGTGCCATTGGAGACGTGGAAATCCAAAAGACGGTCAAAAGCGTCGTAGTCAATAGAGCCGTCTTTTTTAAACGGCGTGACAAGAGCCGCTATGGACCCTCGCAAAGAGAATTGAGCCATAAACTCAGATGATATTTTTATGGGGCGGGCCAACCCAATATGTGGGACGCGCCGAGACCTCTACACTACTTGAATATGCAGCAAAGTTAATTTATATCCGCCGATAGCAAAAATTCAACAGCACAAATTTGTGTCCTCGCAGCATAAAAAACCGCGCCCGCCAGTTGGCGGGCGCGGCCTTATTGTCACCTAGCGGCACTGGGGCATCTGGCCTAGCAGAACATCCGCTTGATGCGCTGGAGGAACGACGCCTTGTCCTGAGCCGATGGCTTAAAAGAGTCGCTGTCGCGAAGTTTCTCAACCATCTTCCTCTCATCGGACGTGAGGGTCTTCGGTATGTAGACATCCACCCTGATGAGCAAATCTCCCTTGGCGGAACTGTGTAACTCTGGCAGACCCTTACCTTTAAGGCGCAATACCTTTCCGGGCTGCGTTCCCGGCTCCACGTTTATCTTCACCTTGCCATCTGCCGTCGGCACTTCCACTGTGGTGCCGAGGATGGCGTCTGGCGCAGTGAGGTAGAGGTGGTACACAAGGTTGGAGCCGTCTCGTTGGAGCTGGTCGTCATCTTCAACCTGGATGAGGACCAGCAAGTCGCCGGCCACGCCTCCGTTTGGCGCAGCATTACCGGCACCGCGGACTTTGAGCTGCATGCCGTCTTCGACACCCGCGGGTATCTTAACACTCACAACGGCCTCGTCCGTCACCGTGCCAGTGCCAGAGCAATTGGGGCATTTGTCGGTTATGACCTTGCCCCTGCCGCCGCAAGACGGGCAGACGCTCTGCTGCTGGATGCGGCCGAAGAGCGAGTTGACGACCTGCGTGACGACACCGGAGCCATTACACTGCGAACACGTCTTGACGGAGCTGCTGTCTTTGGCCCCCGTGCCACCACACTTGGGGCAAGCCACTTGCTTGCGCACCTTGAGTTTCTTCTCAACTCCCGTGGCCACCTCGCGGAGCGTAAGACTGATGCGCACCCTGAGGTCAGACCCCTTGTTGACCGACGCGGCTCCCGAACGCCTGGAAGAGAAGCCGCCGCCGAAGTCGAAGTCGCCAAAAATGTCACCAAAATGGCTGAATATGTCCTCCATATTCATACCGCCTCCGTAGAAGCCACCGCCACTCGCCCCCGCGGAGCCATCGAACGCGGCATGGCCGAACTGGTCATACTTGGCGCGCTTATCGGGGTCGGACAGAACGTCGTAGGCCTCCGCGGCCTCCTTGAACTTCTCTTCGGCCTCTTTGTCGCCAGGGTTTCGGTCGGGGTGATATTTAATGGCCAGCGCTCGGTAGGCCTTCTTCAACTCTTCGGCCGTGGCTGTCTTGCTGACACCTAGAACTTCGTAATAATCTTTCTTAGCCATAATTTTTTGCCAAACTCCTTTCTGAGGGCGAAACCCTCAACTCTCCTATTGGCACACTACGACTTTGGCAAAGCGCAAGACCTTGTCTCCCAACTTGTAGCCCTTCTCCACGCAGTCCATGATTTTGCCCTTCATGTCTGGCGTTGGCGCGGGCAACATGGTGATGGCCTCGTGCACACTCGTGTCTAGCGGCATGCCTTGCGTCTCGATGACGGAGACACCTCGCTTTACCAAATAGTCATTAAATTTCTTGTATATGAGCGCCACGCCGTCTTTCACGGCCTCCACGTCGGCCTTGTCTTTCATATGCGTCATGGCGCGCTCGAAGTCGTCAATCACCGGCAGCAGGCCGGCTATGATGTCAGAGCCCGCGCTCTTGATGAGGTCGGCCTTCTCGCGGGCGGTTCGCTTGCGGTAGTTGTCATACTCCGCACATGTGCGCATATATTTATCGTTAAGGTCGGCTAGCTGTTTTTTGAGCTTATCGACCTCGGACTCTTCGGGCTGCTCCGCCTTCTTCTCCGCCTCGGGCTCAGCCTGCGCATCGTCCTTGGCCTCCGGCTGGGGCTGTCCCTGTTTTTCGGGCTGAGGCTCTTGCGCCTCTTTCTGCACGTCGGCCTTAGCCTCATCGTGCATATTATGCTTTTTATCCATATGTCTTGTTTTTTATTCCACGCTACAAGCCGCCCGTCGTGGAGCAAAAGCGCTGCCAAAAGAGCAACGTTTGCCTTTTTGACAGACATGCGCCACTTTGTCTCACAATAATGGGGCGACTATGTCACAGCCACACCCTGCGCAATGTCTTGGCGTGACATTTTGTCATTTGAAGAGGGCGCTCAGATAGTCCCACAACTCGTCTCCGGAAAGGTTGGTGGCCAATATCACCCCTTTAGAGTCGATGAGAAAATTGGCGGGCATCTCCCGCACGCCGTAGGCCAACGCGGGCTTGCTGCGCCACCCTCCCTTGTCGCACACGTGCGAAGGCCATGACAGGCGATCGGCCTTGACGGCCTTGCGCCATCGCTCATCGGAGACGTCTAGCGAGACGCTGAAAATCTCGAACCCGGAGCCTTTGCCACACTTGCCGCTGCGGAAGGCGTTATAGCACTTGACCAGCTTAGGACTCTCTGCCCTGCACGGGCCACACCAAGACGCCCAGAAATTTACCAGCACAACCTTTCCTAGAAGCGAGCTAAGCCGCAAAGGCTTGCCATCGACCCCGCGGACGACAATATCCGGAGCCTTATCCCCGACGGCCGGGGCGCGGCCAACGCGCTGCGCCGCCACGGAGACGGAGATCAAGAGAAGGAGCAAAGAAGCCCAGAGGAACCGGAGGGTGTCGTTGTTGTTGTTGTTTGACATGACGGGACTGTGACATTTCCCCGCTTGCCTTGGGATGCGCGGAGGATTAGCGACGCAGCATTTTGAGAGCGTCGGAGATGACGCTTGTGCCAAAGTCGCGGGCCAGGATGCGCCCATCGGCGCTCACCAAGAGGTTTACGGGACGATTGACATCGAAATTGCGGGCAAGAGGCGAGTCGTCGCCACGCAAGTCGCATATATGGAGAAAATCCGACGTGCCGTCAGCCTCAATGGCCTTTAGCGTCGGAGAGCGGAAAGTGTCTAGCGAGACGCAAACGACGCTAAGCCCCTCGCCGCCATCAAAAGACGCCGCCGAGTAGCGGTCGTATATTTCCAACAGATCGAAAGAGTTGATGCGCGACATGGGGTCATATGAGGCCCAAAAGCTGACAATGAGCATCTTTCCTTTCAGCGAGTCGGCGGGCAGCTCCCCACCGCTGACGAGTGACTCCCTCCCAAGGGACTGAATCTCGTCAAAATAGACGTTCTCTTCGTTTTCTTTCTTGCTCGACGTGAAGACGATGGTCAGCGCGGCGAGACCAAGGCTGCAAATTAGACTGTTCTTTGTCATCAGTTTTAATTTCTCCCCCGCCACCACGCGTCATCTTGGCGCAAGGCCAAGAAACCGTGTCTCGCTAACCGCAGGCGGACGATCGCCACGGTTATTGGCCCCAGACATAACCCGCGCCACACAGTGACCGAGCGAAGATAAGCCCCCCGTCTAGAGCCCAGGCGAGAGAAATTTCACCGACGCAAAGCTAGTCTGCCAAAGACAAAAGGAGAAAGCGGCGGTGTTAAAAGAAAGAAAATAGTGTTGCATTTAAAACTTAAGTGAGATAACACACTCATTATCTGCAATATATCAAATGTTAAATATAATAAGAGCGGACTCTACACAATGCGGGCGTAGGAATGAACGCCGCACACTTTCTGCGGCAAAAACTTCTCACCAACAATAACTTGCCCGTTCATTATGACATAGTCGACACGCCCCGAAAGCGGCACCTCATGCACCCCGCCGCCAGGAGCCGCAAGCCTTGCCACGTCGGCCACGGCAGGGTCCCAGATAATGAAGTTGGCAGACATCCCCACCCCCACGGTGCCAAGCGACGGGCCAAGCCCGACGAACCTTGCGGGACGCGCCATGACAAACTCCGTCAGCTCGGCGACAGAGAGCGGCCTCCGCAGCGGCAACGCGTTGAGCAACGGCAACTTGTTTCGCGAGACTATCTCTGGCGTCATATCTGGCCACCTCTCTTTGAGAGCCTTGCTTGCACTATATGCCAAACCCAGTGAGCACCAACCGCCCCCGCGCAAAGCGGCCACAGCCTCCTCCGAGGTCAGCGTTTCCCCATCCGGCGCATGCGCCCCGAATGGATCGAAGCAAAGATGAGCGGCCACATCGCACTTGTCTCGCAACCTTTCCATAAGACTGAGCTCCTCCGCCCGCTCAACGCCCACCACATAGGCGCGGTTGGCGGCATCGCTGGCCAAGACCTCGCACAGACACTCCAGCTTGGCCAGCCTCTCCAGAGGATCCACAACGCCGCGGAGGTCATAAAGTACCATGAGACCCAGCTCCCTGGCCGCCGATATGTTGAGTCCCAAAGCGGAAATCTCGGCATTGCGCTCCTCGCCGAAACGGAATATGGCCGTGGCCACGCCGTGAAGCAGCATGATGCGCCGCAGCTTGCGAACGTTGTCAGAGACGACCTGGCGCAATGGGAAGTGGAATGCATAGTTAAGCAATGGCGCGTGGAGAGACTCAATCTCCGCGATGTTATCCTCAACATCGGCCGAGACGGTCATAATGGTGACGATGCCAGCCGTGGCGTTCTCAAAATTAAGATCCCTGACCACGTCGGGATCCACCCTTGGCGGCCTAGGGCGGCTGAGCCCCAGGAGGGCCGGGATGGCGTATCGGCCAGCGGCATCGACTGTGTCTGTGTCTGTGAGAGGATGCTGAATGTCTTGCCCTATGCCGACTACGCGCCCCCCGCACACCAGGATGGAAGTGGGCGACTGTTCGGGAGGCAGCTCGGCCAATTTGGCGTTTCGGATGAGCAGGTAGTGCATTGGCTCTTTGTGCTTGACGAAAATCGTGTTAAATATAGCGCAAAAAGTGGCAACAAAGACAAGATGAGGGTGGAATTTTGGCCGCGCATTTTTTCGTCAGGTGCCGCGCCGCGAGAGATGGCGAGAGAAACGCCCGTCGGGGCCAGAGACCGAGGCCTGCGCACCGCCTACTGACGACACGACAACGACAGCGACAGGGGAGCCGGACGAATCTGTCACCCTGCCGCCAATGCCCACCACAGCCTGCGCCAAAGCCACGCAGCCGCCCGCCCCGCCCGCAAGGCCACGACAAGGAACAACACGGACAATGACGACAACCTCAGATTCTTAAATTTCAGGAGACAGAGAGAGCAGCGGCTCACCCCTCACCAGGCCGGAACTCCGTCTGCCCGCCTGCGCGAACCATCAGCCTGCGCGCCTCGCCTAGGCCGCGGACCTCGCCCGCGGCCATGGCCTGGGTCAGGAGGTTGCCGGCCGCGGCGGACTCCGGAGCCACGGCCACAACAGGCAAGCATAAAGCATCGGCAATGCACTGGCACATCTGCGCGTTGCCCGCCCCGGGGCCGCACACGAAGACGCGGGTCACCGACCTGCGCATTGGGGTGAGGATGGAACGCAGCACTTCAGCATATTTGTTGGCCATACTGGAGTAGACGCACCTTGCGAACTCCTCCCGCGTGGAAGGCGGGCGTTGAGACGTGGCCGAGCACTCCTGGGCCAAAGCCCTCATCAGTTGTGGCGCATTGGCCAACGACGGGCTATCAGGATCGACAATGCTGACCAAATTTTTCGCCGCTCGCACCATATCTTGCTCATCGGACGGCGAGACATCGGCTCCCCACTCATTTCGACAACTCTGGAGAAGACGCAGCCCCATAACTACTTTCTGAACCTCATTTTTGCCACCTGGCCCGTAAGCGTTGCTCACATTGGCAGCCTCAACGCCAGGGTTGATGACAGGGCTGTCGGTCTCTATGCCAACGGTGGCCAAATTGCCGAGATGGATATAGGCGGGATCTGGCTCATCTGCCGGCAAAGACACAAGAGACGAGGCCACCTCGTGGCTAGCCACGGCCACGACGGGAACAGCGGGCAAGTCACAAAGCCGGCGGACGGAATCTGACAAATGGCCCACAATGGCCGTTGGCTCAACAAATGAGCCAAAATGCCTTGTATTGAGGCCAATGCTCATAAGAATCTTTGGCTCAAGGCCGCGGGTGGAGATATTGACCAGGCCGGACGTGGCGGCCATTGTCATCTCGGTGGCCATCTCGCCCGTGAGCAGGTAGGCCAAAGAGTCGGCCAAGAAAAGAATCTTGTCTACGACAGCCAGGCTGGAGCAACCCATGCGCTGCATGGCATCGAGCTGGTAGAGCGTCTTGCAGCTCAGGTCTTGCGACGCCGTGACCTTATACAGGTTAGCGCGTTGGACGCAGGAGTAATGTTTTGACGGCGAAGCCTCGGCCATTGGGCTGGTGAAGGCGAAAGGGTTGGACAGCAGCCTGCCGTCGGCGCCAAAGCAACAGAAATCGAAACCGAAAGTGTCAATCCCTATGGAGTCTGGCACCACACCTCGGCCGGCCACCCTGCGCAACGCCTCCACCACATTTTGATATATGGCAAGGAAATCCCAGCAGCCGCCCCCCATGACGTCAACCCTGCGTACGGGGAACGCCCACACCTCCTCCATAGCTACGCCTTGCGGCCCTACGCCGCCCAGGAAAGCCTTGCCCCTCTCGGGCGAAATGTCGATTGCCAGAAATTTTTTCATAGGGTTCAGGCGATGGAGGCCGACATGGCCTTGGTGACGGCCGAGCCATAGAGCCTCATGAAACATTTGTTGAAATATGCCACATCGGCCACACCGGCGTTCTGCATGGCCTGCACGGGTGTCTCGCGTCCGCTCGTTATGGCCAGCATGGCCTGGTTGAGCCTCCACAGCTTGATATACTCACCGGGCGTGCAGCCTGTCAGCAGCACGAGCCTGCGGTGCAGGTCATTGCGATCCATCTTCATCTCCACCGCCAGTTCCTCAATGCCGAAATTGACCCTAGCGGCGTTGGCCTCCACATTCTGTATAAATGTGGCCATAAAGGCTGCCTCGTCGGCCTGCGGCGCTCTGTTCATACCTCGATACTTTGCGAAGTTGACGCGCAATGACATGACGCGCGCCACAGCCTTGCGAACGTGCGCCACGAGGCTGACATAGTTTATTGGCTTGGATATCAGGCCGTCTGCGCCAAAGCAGTCCACATCAGAGCCGAGGGCGCTCACAGAGGGAGAGGAGACCAAGAAAAACGGCACATGGCTGGAGTTGAAATTATCCTTTAGGCAGCGGAGCAGCCCCACGCCGTCGTCTCCGTCCATATGCGCCTCACAGACAATGGCGTCGGGCATCATGGCGTCGATCTTCCCCCTGGCCATACGCGCGCTTTCGGCCACGATGACGTGGAAGTATGGCCTTAGGCGATCAGCCATAAAGTTTCGGACAACCTCATTGTCATTGACAACCAAGACTACGGGGTCTGGCGGGGGCGCAAAGTCGGAGGCAGTGACGCTATCGGGCTGCAAGTCAGCGCTGTCTTCGGCATCGCCCGCGTCCATGGTATCGGCAACGATGTTGGCATCGGAATAAGCGCTGTAGTCTGTCGGGAGGAGCACTGTCATAACTGAGCCACCGGCCGGACGCGCATTGTAGAACACCTCGCCGTGGTGGGCTTTGACATAGTCCGCCACAACGGACAGCGCGACCTCGACGTCATTGCACGGAGCGTCTTTCACTCCAGAGGAGAAAATGGAGTCTTGCCTCTCATAAGGCACACCGGGTCCCGTGTCCGCCACCTCAATGGCGCACTGCTGACGTTTGTTTTGGTAGGCTTTGACAGACACACAGCCATTTTCGGGTGTGAACTTATATGCCTCGGAGAGCAAGATTCCGACAATCTTTGAGACTTTATCCCTGTCAATCAGCACCCTCCATCCGCCTGGAACGTCGAGCGAGGTCGATATGTTCTTCTTGTTGTCGGCAGGAATGTCAACGGACTTCACAACATCGCCCAAGAACGGTGCCATACTGGTGTTTTCCAAATTGAGCGGGAGGGAAGAAGAGGATTCTTTCTTATCCAGCATTGCACCGACCATGCCCGACACCTTTGTCATATTCTTCTCTATCAGGAACAGAAGCGGACGCAGCTCATCCGCCATACCGCCCTTTGCCTCCTTGATGGTGGTCAAAGCGTTCTGAATCATCCGCATGGGCGATCGCACCTCGCGGTTTATGGTGCGCAGGAAAGTGGACTTATATGCCTTGACCTCGTCTTCCGCGATGGCCTCCGCCGTCTGCTTGCGCAGGATTTTGAAAATGGCGAGCGGCAACACGAAGGCGAGAGCGACAGCCGCAAGAGCCAACAGCACCTTGAGCGGCAAGCTCCACCAGTTGCTGGCCACGCTGACAATGACCGACGTCTCAGCCCCCGCGCCGACATTGCGGACACGGAAAGTGTAGTCGCCCGACGGCAGGCGGCGGTATTCGGCGACACGGCTAGCGTCGAGCGGCACCCAGTCTGCATCGACGCCATCCATCTTGTAGACATAGTCTGACTGCCGCCCGCCACTCCGGCCCATATCCGCAATGCGGAAACAGAGTTCATCAAAATCTGGCGGCAAAGAGACTCGGGGGGCAAAGGCGGCAGGCCGGTCAATGGAGGGTTCGCCGCCATCGACTCCGAAGACGAGCATCTTGCCGTCTACAGATATTGTTGAGATGTTGGCGTTTCCGCCCTTCTCGTCAGAAATCCTCATATGAGGGTCCAGATCTACCAAGCCGTCAAGGCTGCCCCACAAGATGTTGCCATTGGAGCGTATGGCGCAAGCGTGACTATTGAACAGATTGCCGAAGTCGGTCTCCGCCGCCCTCAGGTTGGAAAATTTCTCCGTGCGCAGGTTGAAGCGCGACAAGCCGCTCTCGGTGGCCACCCACAAGGTGCTGTCGTCAGTGCAAACAATGGCCGACACCACATTGGACGGCAAGCCCTCACACTCCGTGAAACGGACAAAACGCACATGGCCAACATCGAAGACAAGCCTGCACAGGCCACCGCCCGCCGTGCCGACGCAGATGCGTTTTTGCGGGTCTTCGCATATTGCCCTCACCTCGTTGTTTCGCACGCTGGCCGCCGGCTGCTCATCATCAAACTTATATGTCACGTAGTCTTCAGAATCCTTGATGAGACGCGACGGGGCGTAGCATATGAAGCCCCGGTCCGTGGCCAGCCACAGCAGCCCCTCGGAGTCGAGCATAGCATCGCAGGCCGTGACCTTGGCTTGGGCGTTGGCCGTGAAAAAGTGTCGAAAGCGGGTGTCTGAGCGGCGGAATTCTTCAACAAGGTCCACACCGCCGTCTGCCATGACGAGCCATATTCGCCCATCATCATCCGGCACGACCTTCATGACGCGGTCTGAGGCCAAGGACAGGAAATTATCGTCGGAGTGGGTGTAATGAGCCAGCTCGGCAAATGTGGACAAATCATAGACATAGACGCCGAACCCGTCAGTGGCCACCCATATGCGCCCTCGGCTGTCGGCCGCCATATGCGTCGGGCGGATGGACTGCTTATGGCACAACTCACGCATGAGTTTGGGATCGTAGACGTATATGTCTCCGTTTTTCACACCCATCCACACGTTGCCGTCCACACTCTCCAATACCGCCACCACGTTGTTCTTCGCACTGAAACGCAGAGGCTCGCCAGGGCGCAAAGACCTGCTGACGTAGCGGCGCAGCGAGATCTTGACAAGCCCCACACCTTCGCTGCCAAGCCAAAGGTTGCCGGCGGAGTCTTGCACGGCGCACTGGAGATATTCGGGCACATAGGCTCTTTTGCTGATGACGGGCTGCGCCACATCGGCATTCTCATCATAGCGCACAAGGCCACCGCCAAGGCTGGCGATCCAATAGATGCCAGGCACCATGACGTCTGGCACCACATTAATGCGGAGAGACGGCAGCCCGGCGGCCTCCGCGGGACCCAACAGAACCACCCGGCGGAGTATGCCGTTGAGAGCGTCGTAGTGGTAGACGGCCCCAGCCCCATCGTAGAACCAGACCCCGCCCTGACTGTCTCGCACCACAGAGACACGGGATGAAGCCAAGCAGTCGGCCCCGAGGGAAGAGCGCGGGCATATGGCGCCGCTCTCGGAATTGACAATGGTGAGGCCGCAGTCGGAATGAACAGCGGCAACGAGCGCGCCCGACAGGGCGACGACATCGGTCACCGGGCGCGGCAGATCCGAGATCTCGGGCAAGACCTCGCCACTAGGCAACGCCACGCGGCGCAAGGAGCAAGAGCCGTCGGCAAAGAGGGCGGCGCCGCCAGCCACTGCCATGGCAGAAGCCGGGGCTGTCGACCACGCCAAGTCTAACTGGCAGACGCAACCCGTCGCCCCGACAAGAGACAGCCGGCCACCTCCGTAGAGCCACACGCCTTCGGGCGCAGACGCGGCAAAGCAATAGCGCACTGTGTCTTGCCACACGCACTCAGGATTTCCCTCATTAGACATACGGAAGGCGCATGCTCCGGCATCGCAGCCGTAAAGCAGCACCATGGAGTCCGCCGAGCAGACGATACCCTCCGATGGCAGACGGAGGCTCTCGCCACCGCGCCCCTCAAGCCTCACATAGGCATTCTCCACAGGGCTGTAGCAAAAGACCGCGCCCCGGTGGCCCACCACCCAGACGTGGCCACTGGCGTCAACATTGACCCGAGTCACGCACGGGTCGCCGCCATCGGGCCCGCCTCCGCTGGAGACCTTGCGGACGGAGACGAACTCGCCACCGTCATAACGGTCGAGGCCATCATCTGTCCCGACCCACAAGAAGCCCCGGGCATCGAGAGCCAAGCCGTTCACATTGTTCTGCGACAGGCCGTCGGACACGCCTATATTTTGCACTCCCAGACCGTCGGACACGCTACCCTGCCCCGCGGCGAGCAACGGGAGCAAAGACATGGTCACAAAAGCCAGGAGAGGCTGAAGTCTTATTTGCATTGGGAAAGATTTTTGCCCAAACGCACCACTCGATGGCGAGGCAACCAAAGAAATGGCCAAGACCGCCAGCCGCCAGAGAATTCAAGGGTGCGCTTCCGCCCTTAAATTTACTACAATTACGCAAGAGGAAGACGCCGCCTTTGCGCTGGCAGGAGAAAAAATGTAAAAAAGCTAGAATTTCATGCGCTTCGCGCAGCCACGCAGGTAGGTCAAGAACTCTTCTGACCCCAACACCTCAATATCGTCCGCCAAGCCAAGCACAAACCGCCCGACGCCCGCAAAGTCACACACACCCGTGGCGAGGCGCCAACGCCCCTCACCCTCGCGCTCCACGAAAGCCGCCGCCTGCGGATATTCCTCCAAAAGCAGACTGCGCGCCCTGAGGCCCAGGCGAAGATCGACAGGATGGACATCAAAGCCCGTCATACGGAAAATGTCTTCATGCCCCACCTGGTGCATGGTCTCATGCGCCCACGGCTCGCGGGTGACCTCGACACTGTCCACCCTCGACGTCTTAAACATCTTGACGCGGAGGTCTCTGGTGTCCAGGCACCATATCTGCACATAGTTTGTGGAGAAGCCGAAAGCCTCGACCCTCCTGTCCGACACGCTCGCGGAGTGGGCCGAGGAGTAGCCTCTGAGAATAACCTGCACCTTGGCCTCCATGGCGTGCCGAAGCCTCTGGACGTTCTCCGCGTTTCGGCTGCGTATGGTGCTGCCCGCCATCGCGGTGCATTCGTAGACCGAGGATAGTTTGCGCCGGAGGCCCTTCTTGAGCTCGTTGGTGTCATCGAGGGCGTCGAGGAGCTGGTCAAAGATGTTGGCCTCGTCCTCGGTGAAGTGCGTGAGCCGCCCGAAGCCATCGAGCTTGTCATCGTCAGTGCCAAGGCGATAGACCCCGGGGGCCGGCTTGTATACCACAAAGCCGGCCTCTTTGAAAGTGTCAATGTAGCGGTAGACCGACCTTGGCGACGCGCCCAGCCTGCGGGCGACCTCGTCAACAGACAGCTGCACGGGGCCCGAGAGCAGCTTCACGAGGCGCAAGACGCGCTCAATCTTGGGCTGGTCCACCAGTGGCACGGGGCTAAAGGCTGAAAGAGGAGCGGCCTATGACCTCGCCGCCAGCGAAGATCTCCACCTCGTAGCTTCCGGCGGTCAGCTCGCCCATATCCACTGAATATATCACATAGGTCGGGGTGTCCTCGCCGCCATACTCCACCCTTCGGCGCGCGGAGAAATTTATGTCGGAGTCCTCAAAGCGGAACGTGTCGCTCTTGGAGTGGAAAAGGAGCTGGCCGTCGGGACGCGTGAGGCGGAGGAATATGTCGCGCTCGCCGACCTCGGCCGAGACGTTTTTGGTGATGGTGAAAGCCACTTTTATTTTGGCAATCTTGGCCAGTTTGTTCGTCTCGCGGTCCTTAAAATTGAGAGTCTGCACGTTTATGGACTTGGCCTCGAGGCGCGCCGCCACCGTGACCTTTTGAGACAGCGACTCGTTACGCTGCTGGAGCGACGCGTTCTCTCGGCTTGCGCTCGCCAGCCGCCCCTTCATCTCGGAGTTTTCTTGACGGAGGACGTTGTTTGTGGCGTTGAGCGAATCAATCTGCACAATGAAGCTCCGCATGACGCTTCGCAGTGTCGCCAGTTCACCCTGCAGCTCCTTTATGCGGCGCGCGTTGGATGCCTTGAGGGTCTTCAGCTCCTCGGTGAGCTGCTCCACCCTGGCTCGCTGTTGGCTCACAAGGTTGTCCAAAGAGTCATTGTCAGAGTGAACCTCGTCATAGGCCACCGAGAGGTCTTGATAGTCAGAGACGAGTTGCTGCTTCTCCTCTGTAAAGACTTGCGTCATTTCAGACATCTGACTGTTGCTGCGCACGAGCAGCGCGGCGAGGACTATTATGGCCACGGCGGCCGCGGCCGCAGCTATGACAAGGTGTTTGTTCTCTAATTTCATAACGCCGCAAAAATAACCATTACAGCCTTAAATGTCAACAATGCCAAGAAATTATAAAAAGGCTATGGCCGGCAGCGCGTCATCACGGCGCTTTGCCGGCCACAGTCAGAATCACGCAACTGTCAAAATAAACTACGTGGCGCGCCGCACAGATGCGCTCGCCGTTGCGACACGCGGCGCGCAGAATCATGAAACACTAACCTAAAGTCACTAATATCTTAGTCTAGCGTCGCTCCGCGGTAAAAGTCGAGAATCTTGCCGCGGAAGAGCATGTCGTACTTATATTGAATCATGTTGGCCACTGCCGTGAGGCGGTTTGTGCGCGCCTCGGCATAGTCGGTGGCCGATGAGAGGCCAGCCGCATATTTGCCCTCGGCCAGCCTGAACGCGGCCTCGGAACTCTCCGCCGCGGCCACGCTGCTCTCATAGGTGGCTTTGGCGGCCACTGCGTTGTAGTAGGCCTGCTGAATCTCTTTATAGAGGGTCTTACGGACGCTCTCCAGCTCCATGAGAGACGATGAGTAGTTCATCTTGGCGGAGCGGACCCCGTTTCGGGTTGCGAAACGGTTGAAGATGGGGATGGAGAGCGACAGCGAGACGGCCTTGTCGAGGTTCTGGCCGAGCTGGTCGCCAAACGAATCTCCGTCTTGCCCCGCCACGGCATAATAGCCTGTTGAGATTCCGCCTTGGAGGCTCAGCGTGGGCGAGTAGGCTCCCTTGGCCAGGGCCACGCTCCTCTCCGCGCTCTGGGTTCTCTCTTGCGCCGCGCGGACAGACGCCCTGGAGGCCAAGGCCTCATGATATATCTCATCGGGGCCGGCATATTGCCCCAGGGCGATGGACGTGTCTGGCATGGCCACGGCCATGCCATCGGGTGACGGGAGCTCCAAGAGCTGCGACAGGTCGAGAAGCGCGAGGTGATAGTCATTGTCGGCCTTGACGGCGTTCATCTCATCTTGCGCCACGAGCGAGCGGGCCTCATAGACGTCGGCCTCGGCCGCGCGCCCGTTTTCCATCAGCGCCACCTTGCGGTCCAGCTGCTGGCGGCTCAAGTCGGCCTGCCCGTGCGCCGCCTCGGCAATCTCCTTTGTGCAGAGCGCCCGGAGGTAGGCCTGCGCCACGCTGATGCCCAAATCTTCTTTGGCGGCGGCCAGGTCATCGGTGGCGGCGGCCAGGTTGAGACGCGCGACCTTGACGCCGTTGGCCGTGCGGAAGCCCTCGAAGAGTGTGAGGTTGGCCTGAATGGCGAAGCTGGTGTTGCGGGTGTTTTTGTTCTCGTATGTATTGTTGACGGTCAGTCCTCGGCCGAAGTCGAACGCCTGGCCGACGTAGGCGCTGACAGACGGGAGATGAGCCCCGCGGGACGTGCTTAGCTCATTTTCACTCTTTTGGACATCCACCTGGCGCTGACGGATGGAGACGCTGTGCTCCACGGCATAGTCGATGCACTGGCGGAGCGTCCACTCTTGCTGCGCATTGACGACAGGAGCTATCGATATGGCGGCCGCGGCTACGGCGGCCGCCTTTATGTAAATACAATGGTTCATGACTTGGAGGACATTTTTGTGGTTATGGGACTATTCCTTCTCGGCGCCGCGGATCTGGTCGGCGGTCGTCACGCCAGACTTTATCTCCATCTTGATTCCGTCGCTCATGCCCAGCTCCACTCGGCGGCGGTCAAACCTCTGCTGCGGCACGGAGTCCGTGAGGACGTAGACGAACGTGGTGTCTCCACTGAACTCCAAGACACTCTCCGGCAACGTGATGACGGATTTGACGCGCTTGAGGACTATGGACGCGTTGGCACTGTAGCCAGAGCGCACCGTGACAGAGTCCGGCACCGAGACGGCTGCCTTGATTTCAAATTGGTTGGCGCCGTTTTCCTCCACGCCCTTGGGCGAGATGTATTCAAGGCGAGCGTCTAGCGTGAGGTCTTGGATTGCGCCGAGCGTGATCTTGACAGGCATACCCTCGCGGATGCGCCCGACCTCGGTCTCGTCAATGTTGCCCTTGAAGATGAGGTCCGTCATATCGGCCACGGTGGCTATGGTGGTGCCGTCGTTGAACGTGTTGCTCATGATGACAGAGTTGCCGACCTTGACGGGCACGTCGAGAATGAGACCCGTGATGGTGGAGCGGATGAAGGTGCTGCTGAGCGAGGCATTGCTCTTGGAGATTCCCTCCTTGACAATTTCAAGATTGTCATCGGCCGCCACTTTCTCCTCCTCCGCCTGACGGAGCGTCACCTCCGATTTCTCATACTCCTCGGCGCTGACAAGTTTCTGCTCAAAGAGGTTCTTCATCCTGCCAAAGTCGGTCTGCGCCTGCTTGAGAGATATTTCCGCCAAGCGCACTCGGCTCTGCGCGGCATTGAGCGAGCTCATCTCAGGAATCACCTTCACCTTGGCCAGCACCTCGCCCGCCTTGACGGTTTGGCCGGCCTCCTTATAAATCTCGGCTATGATGCCGGATATCTGCGGCTTGATCTCAATCTCGTCTCGCGGCTCAATTTTGCCCGTGGCCACGGTGGCCTGCTCCAAGTCGCCAACCTCGGGGCGCACCATGGTGAAAGACTTGGCCTTGGGCTGGGACTTCTGATAGAGGAAGATGAAAGTCCAGATGAAAAGGATGACTACAATGACAATGAGCGCAACTTTTAGGAACTTCTTCATGATGGGTATTGTTAATATGACATCTATACTTCTGTGAATTGAATGATTATCTGTTTACGCCTATTCATCTCGCATGGCGTCTACGGGTTTGATGGCCATGGCCCTATAGGCCGGCGCGAGGCCGGCCACAACGCCAAGCACCACAATGAGAGCGAGCATGGCGAGAGATGTGGCGAACGACACTTGGAAACCGAACACCTGGCCGGAGTCGCCTTGCGTGGCATTCTCCAGAACCTGAAGAAAGCCCACCCCGGCGCATATGCCCGTCATGCCGGCCAGGAGGGTTATGACGATGCTCTCCGACAGGATCTGCTGCATGATGTCTCGCGGCTGCGCGCCTATGGCCCTGCGGATGCCAATCTCCACGGTGCGCTCCTTGACGGTGACCATCATGATGTTAGACACGCCAATGATACCGGCCAAAAGGGTGCCCAGCCCCACAAGGATCACCAAGGCCTTGATGCCGATGAAGAGATTGTCTATCATGGAGAACATGGCCTCCGCGTCGAGCAGCCAGACCGCCTGCTTATCATCTGGCGCAATGAGGTGCGCCTCTTTGAGGATGGCCTCCATCTTGGGCTTCAGGTCGGCCACCTTGTAGCCCGGCTTGAGGGTCATGTTGATGACATCGAGCCTGTTGCCGTAGTTATAGGCCGTCTGGTAGACCGTGAATGGCAGCAAGACCTGCTCTGAGCCGTTGCCTTGGATGTTGATGTTGCCCATGGTCGAGACCACGCCCACGACTCGGTAGTAGATACCGTCCACTCTGACGAAAGAGCCGCACGGGTCCTCGCCCCTGTTATAGAGAGCCTCGTAGACGCGCTTGCCCAGCACGCAGACCTTGCGGCGGTCGCGGATGTCCACCTCGTTGAAGAAACGGCCGTAGATGAGGGTCTGCCTCTCAATGGCGTCATATTCGGGATATAGGCCCTTGACCGCGCAGTTATATTTCTTGTCGCCGTGAAAGGCGTTCTTGTCCCAATCCGCGATGGTGGCCGTGATGACGTCAAGCCCATCGACGCCGTTGCGGAGTCGGGCCAGATCTTCATTCTCAAGATCCCACCACCGCCCCTTGCGGAAGCCCTTGTAAGCCTCGCCCGTGCGGTTGGAGCACACGAAGCAGGAGTTTGTGGCGAAGCCGTCGAAATTGGACTTCATGAGGTCTTGCAGCCCGTTGCCGCCTCCCACGAGGCTGACGAGCATGAAGATTCCCCAAAAGACGCCGAAGGCCGTCAGGATGCTGCGCGACTTGTTGCGCGTCAGCGTCACCAGAATCTCCTCGATGCTGTCTCTGTCGATTCTCATTTTTGGAAAAATATCTTTATCGTTTGCTTCCGAGATGAGGCCTAGTCGGCCCTGAGAGCCTCAATGGGCCTGATGCTAACGGCCTTGCGCGCCGGGATAAAACCCGCTATGCTGCCCGCCACAATGAGCGTGAGAGTGGCTTCGATGGCCACGGAGATGTCCACCGTGGGATTGGTGAAGACGGTCTCTGACCACATGCCGTTGCTCATCGTCCCGTCTCCCATCATGCCGGCCGCCAGCTCCGTGACGCCTATGCCGGCCACCATGCCAACGTAGCCGAAGAATGTGGTGATGGCCACGCTCTCGGCCATAACGAGGGTCAAGATGGAGCGGGGCTTTGCCCCGAGAGCCTTGCGGATGCCGAACTCTCGCGTGCGCTCCTTTACGGTGATGAGCATGATGTTTGACACGCCCACGATGCCGCTGAGCAAGGTGAAAATGCCGATGACCCATATGG
>CAKUVM010000010.1 GCA_934699135.1 uncultured Bacteroidales bacterium | reverse complement strand
TGACTTGCTTGTTTGTCTCTTTCCGGCCCCCGCCCGGCGGCTCGCGCCGCCGGCCCGCGGGGCCGGGCCGTCTTGGCTTGTCTTTCGCGTCACTCCCAGTGTGTCAATGTGCTTCGCCCTCGTCGTCGGGGGTGGCCTCCGCGGCCGTCCCTCTCGGAAGACGGCTGCAAAGGTAGGGACTTTTCTTTTCCCCGCAAGGGGGAGGGGGCGTGTTTTTTGCGCTCCCTTGGAACACCCTACCGTTTTTGTTGTGGTTATCAGTTTGTTAGATTAATGTTAAATAACATAAACGTAACAATTGGCGGCTTAGACGTTGAAGAATTCAACAGCGTCATAGAGCCTTTTTGCCTGCTCATCGAGGTTCTCCGAGTTTTCGGCGAGCGACCGGGCGTTGTTGGCATTGGCTCGCAGGAAAGCGTTGAGGTCTTGCAGAGCCGCGTTGATCTGCTCCGAACTCACGCTTTGTGCGGAGCTGGACTTGGAGATGTCCGCAATTAGGCGGTTGGTTTGGTCCATACTGGGCATGGCCTCACTGAAGACCTGGTGTGCCATATTGTTGAGCTTGATGCCGTCTGCCGTGAGTTGGCCAATCTTATCTGCCGCGCCGCGACTCAAGCTGGCGAGGTTTTGCACCTCCTTGGCGACCACGGCGAAGCCGCGTCCCTTGGAACCCGCCCTCGCCGCCTCGACAGCGGCATTGATGGAGAGTATGTTTATCTGCCGGGCAATGTCGCCGACGATTGACGTTTGCCGGGCAATGTCGTTATTGATGGCGAAAAGTGGCTTAAGCCTCTCGGCAAGTTCCGCGACACGGGAATAGGAAGAAGAGAAGGAGCTGTCGGCGTTGCGGATGTTGGCGTAGTTGAGACGGATGTCGGATGCCATTTGCGCCGTGGTGGACGTGAGGGCGGCCACATTCTCGGCCTGGCGAGAAGCCCCCGACGAGAGGCCTTGCGAGAGCTCCGCCACCTGTTGGCTTGAAGAGTTGAGCAAGTCGGAACCCGCCTTAATGTCTGTGACGATGCGCGACAGCCTCTCGCACATCAGCTTTACGGATGCCGTCATGGCCCTCACCTCATCGCCGCCGCGGTTGTCATTGAGCTCGTCAAGGTTGGCCTTGAGGTTGCCGTCCGCCACGTTGGCAATGGCGCGAGAGAGCTGGCCGAGCGGACGGGATAGCCACCTGCGGAGCAGCAAGACGACGAGAATGGTGACCGCAATGAGCATGACCACCAACATGGTGATGGACTGAAAGAAAGTGGTGCGGGCCACGGAGAGCAACTGACTGTCTGACACAGCCATGAGCAAAGACCACCCTGGCGTGGCCCCTATGGGGCAACAGGTGGCGAAGAATGTGTCTCCGTTTGGCAACGTGACATAGCCGGCACCCTCCCTCCCCTGCTTTACCGCGGAGGATATGGCGTCGACGCCGCGGCTCTTGGGCGCGATGGAGTCGAGATTGCACTTCATGAGCAGCGACCTGTCGGCAGAGCCGATGACGGTGGCTTTCTCGTCCAACGCCCAAACGAAGCCGCCACCCGCCACGGTGTCTTGCGCCACAAAGGCTGAGAGAGTGGACAAGCCCACGTTTGCGGCCAGACAACCGACCGTGACGCCGGATGCGGACTTGATGGGGACTGCCACTGTATATTTCATCTCGCCTGTTGACTTGGAGAGGTCGGGGCTAGTCATGGCCGAGGCGGCACCTTGGTCCATAATGGTCTTAAAATATGCGCGGTCGGCCAAGTTGCGCCCCTCAATGAAGCCGCGGCCCGCCACATAATAGTCGCCCTCGGGGGTTATGACCATAAGCATGGAGAACTTGTCAGAACACGCGGCCGCCTTGCCGGCCAAATAGGCCGACATGGAGTCCCACTGCATGGTCTGCACCTCGGAGCGTTGGGCAATCCAGTCAAGCTCCTCAACCAAGTTGTTTAAACTCATGGAGACCTGGCTTGTGGTCTTTCGCGAGAGAAGAAGTTGCGTGGTCTCTGTGCTTTCTTGCTGATTTGATAAAATGGTGCGGAAGTTGACCACGGCGGATACGAGCATTGCCGTGGCCACAGTGGGCACGAGCGCACAAAGAACCTTATTGCTGAGTTTCATCGGGAAAGTGATAAAGAAGAATCGGAAGGCGGCAAGGATGGACTATGCATCACAACTCGCACCGCCTATGGTGGGTTCTACGGGAAAGAGCAAAATAATGTTTTGCCGAACAGAGCAGACCTTCACCTTTCTTTACAAATGTGCAGGCAAAACATAAAAGCCCCACCAGCCGAAAGTAAGGCGGACGGGGCTGCATACGCATAAGCGAAAAATTTACAATCCAACAGGTTAAGCCATCTTGAGCCTTTGAAAAGCCATCCGTTGAGACCCGTTGGCCAAACAGATGACGCCAACATATGCGAAGCCATATTTTGCGAGAAGGTGCCGCATGATGACATTGTCTTTATGCGTGTCTACGCGTAAGTCGCGGACGGCAGAGCAAAAGTCCATGACGGCGGAGAAGACCCCTGGCGCGCTGCCACCGGAAGCGAGACGATGGATGACAAAATATTCGCCATCAGGACGCTGCCAACCGGGGCCGCTCGACACCACCGCATAGGTGGGGTCAGGGCCATGAAGCAAAGCGAACGTGGCCACAGGCCGGCCATCTGCCTCGACAATGTGACTGACACGCGCAGCCACGTCCGCCTCGAAAAGGGAGTCTCGCGGCTCGCCCACAGGCCATTGCGTCATATTGCCACTCTGGCGCATGATGAGGCGGGCGGCGTCGCGGAGGCGGAGGATGACGGGGAGATCGGCAGGGGATGAAAGTCTGATTTTTAATTCCATACGCACATTTGATTGAGAAAAGCAGGTCGGGCTCCGGCAATCCCGCCAAAGCCCGACCTGTGAGAAAGAATCTAGAAGTCCGCGCGACCGGCTACTTATACAGTTGCGTGGCTATGAGCTCCAAGTCGCGGTATTGCGCCTCAACCTCCTTTTGCAGGTCGGCACGTCCGGCGCGGCTGAGGCTATTGAGAATCTCGTAATAGATGGCCATGGTGCGGCGCACGCCATCGAAAGAGCCTTGGAGCTTGTCATCATCGAGATTAAGGTAGAAGTTGAGCTCCTGCCAATTGTCTTCGGCATAGTCGCGGACAATCTCATCTCCCTTGGCCACGCAGTCGTCTCCGGCGGCGCGGTAATAGTCTTCGGCCATAATGAGGCTGAAGTAGTTATGTGGCACGGCTGGCGCAGGCACCTCATACTGAATTTTGTCCAGCACCTCGACGGCCCTGTCGCGCTTGAGGACGGAGTCTGGGCTGCCTGCGGCCTCGTCTAACAACGCCGTGGCGAGACGCGTGAGATGGAGGCGGAGATTGGTGCCCATTCGGGTCTTATTCTCATCGAGGTAGAGGCCCGGGGCGTTGTAGAAACCCCACCGGAACTTGTGCATGACATTGTCATACATCTTTTCCGTGTTGACGGTGCCTGTCATTCCCATCTTGTCTGAGGAGCCGCAGATCGGCGCGATTCGCTGCGCCAGCCCCTCAAGGCGGAAGTAGTTGTCTAGGCCGCAATAGTTCTCACGACCAACCGTCACGGCGTAGTAAAGAGGCCTCTTCCAATTGCTGTTTGCCAACATATCCAGCACCATGAGGTGGTTTTTGAGGATATAGTTGCCAGGGATGGAGAAATTGACAGCCTTGGCCATAAGGCGCGCGTCGGCGAGAGACACCGCCCCACCCTCAATGGCGGCAGCGGAATCGACAGGGAACGTGAACTTGTGACCAGGGATGAAGCACACGCGGCCGGAGGCTCCCTGAAGGGTTTTGGTGCGCGGGTCGTCAGACCTGACGAAATTGAGGACGTCCTTGAGGTTCATCGCGCTCTTCTGCATATCGACAAGATAGACGACATCGCGGTCGTGCGTATACTGGTCATGCGTGAAGCTGATGGGCACAGGGTCGCTCTCATACGCCTTGCGGAGCATCTGGTCGCAATACCACTCCGTCTGGAGGTAGGAGAGGTTGCAGACGCGCACGTCGGTGCGGCATCCCTCCACCTCTTGGGCGTACCAGAGTGGGAAAGTGTCGTTGTCTCCGTTGGTGAAGATGACTGCATCCTCGTCACAAGAATTGAGGTAGTTGTATGCTATGTCGCGGGCTATGGTGCAGCCCGACCTGTCGTGATCGTCCCAATTTTGCTGCGCCATGATGCCCGGCACGGCCACGAGGCACAAGACAGTGGCGGCCACTGTGGCGGCGAGGCGCGGCACGCGGGCTCGAGAGAGCCACTCGATGACCTGAAGCACGCCGAGGCCAATCCAGATGGCAAAGGCGTAGAACGAGCCGGCGTAGGCGTAGTCGCGCTCTCGAGGCTGGAGCGGAGTCTGATTGAGATAGAGGACAATGGCGAGACCAGTCATGAAGAAAAGCAGCATGACAATCCAGAAGTCGCGTTTCTGCCTGCCGGCGTGGAAGAAGAGCCCGGCCAAACCAAGCAGGAGGGGGAGCATGAAATACGTGTTATGCCCCTTGTTCTCCTTCAGGCTGTCTGGCAAGAGGCTCTGGTCTCCGAGCATCCAGTTGTCTATGGGCGCGATGCCGGTGATCCAGTTGCCGTGAGTGAGCTCGCCGTGGCCCTGAATGTCGTTTTGCCTTCCGCAGAAATTCCACAAGAAGTAGCGGAGATACATGAAATTGATCTGGTAGGAGAAGAAGAACCTGAGGTTCTCGGCGAAAGTGGGGATGGTGACCATCTGCCGCTCCCCGTCTTCACCCTCCACCTGCACCTTGGCGCCGCGGAAGTGGCTCCACGCCTTGTATTGGTCAATATGGCTTTGCTGGCTGCTATACATCCTGGGGAAGAGCACCGACGCCTGATACTTGTAGACAGGCTTGCGCTCAACCTCGACATACTTGCCGTCTTTGACCATATAGACAGGCGCCCCCTCCTCTTGCTGCGAGGCCCTGCGGTCTAGCGGCGAGGCAAAAGTCTGGCCATAGAAGAGAGGCCGATCGCCATACTGCTCTCGGTTGAGATAGTCAATGAGGGCGAAGACGTTATCGGGGCTATTTTGATCCATGGTGGGGTTGGCCGCCGAGCGGATGACGACCATGGCGAAAGACGAGTAGCCGAGGATGATGACAGCCACGGCGGCCAAAATGGTGTTGGCCAAAGCTTTGCCTCGGCGGAGCGTGAAGATGATCCCCCAGATGAGGCCGGCCACGAGGAGCAGCATCCAGAAGATGGCGCCGCTGTTGAGGCCAAGCCCCAAGTCGTTGACAAAGAAGAGGTCGAAGTAGCCCGCTATCTTGACAAGGCCGGGGATTATGCCATAGAGAATGACGCCCAGGATGACGCACGAGATGGCGAGGGCGGCGATGACGCCGCGCGGCGTGGCCTCATATTTGCGGAAATAATAGACCAGTCCGATGGCCGGGATGCATAGCAAGTTGAGCAAATGCACGCCTATGGAGAGGCCCATAAGGTAGGCAATGAGAATGATCCACCTGTTGGCGCGAGGCTCATCGGCCACATTTTCCCACTTCAGTATGCACCAGAAGACTATGGCCGTGAAGAAGGACGACATGCCGTAGACCTCGCCCTCGACAGCGGAGAACCAGAAAGTGTCTGAGAAAGTGTAGGCCAGCGCGCCAACCATGCCGGCGCCCATGACCGCCCACACGCGCCAAGGCTCCGGCTCCGCGCCGGTCTCGGACTCATGGCCGTCAATGACAATCTTGCGCGCCAGGTGCGTGACGGTCCAGAAAAGGAAGAGGATGGTGAAGGCGCTCGCCAAGGCGGACATGATGTTGATGAACTTGGCCACCAGCGTGACGTCTGGCGCGGCGATGGCGAACATCCTGGCTATGATCATGAAAAGGGGCGCTCCGGGAGGGTGCCCCACGAGGAGCTTATCCGCAGTGGAGATGAACTCACCACAATCCCAAAAACTAGCCGACGCCTCGGTCGTCAAAATGTAGGTGACGGCTGCGACGAGGAACGCCACCCAGCCCATCACATTGTTGATAAAGTTGTAACGCTTCATTAGCTTGCGCTCAATTACGGCTATGTGTTATAAAGTGCTGACCGCGAAGTTAAGATTAAAATTCAATCAGCGGCTAAATCATTATCTTCGCGGAGGCAAACCCGAAAACACTACAGACCCATGAACATATTGCTTATTGGCGGCGGCGGGCGCGAAAACGCCATTGCCTGGAAACTGAAGCAGAGCCCCAAACTGGACAAGCTCTTCATTGCCCCCGGCAACGCCGGCACCGCCTCGCTGGGGCAGAACACCGCCCTGGACCCCAACGACCACAAGGCCGTGTGCGACTTTGTGACGGCCAATGGCATAGACATGGTGGTGGTGGGCCCCGAGGAGCCTCTGGTGAAGGGGCTTCACGACGCCATATTGGCCGACAGCCGCACAGCCCGCATCCCGGTAATCGGCCCGCAGGCCAAGGGCGCGGAGCTGGAGGGCAGCAAAGACTTCGCCAAAGCGTTCATGACGCGCCACAACATCCCGACGGCGCGCTACCGCAGCTTCACGGCGGAGAGCCTGGCCGACGGCGAGCGATTCCTGGAAAGCCTGAAGCCCCCCTACGTGCTCAAAGCCGACGGCCTGGCGGCCGGCAAAGGTGTGCTGATAATAAACGACTTGGCCGAGGCGAAGAGGGAGCTTGGCGAAATGCTTGGCGGCATGTTCGGCGCGGCATCGCGAACGGTGGTCATAGAGGAGTTTTTGAGCGGCGTGGAGCTGTCTGTCTTCGTGCTGACCGACGGCGACGGCTACGTGATATTGCCCGAGGCAAAAGACTATAAGCGCATTGGCGACAATGACGAGGGGCCGAACACCGGCGGCATGGGCGCGGTGTCTCCCGTGCCTTTCGCCGACGCGGCTTTCATGGCCAAAGTGGAGGAGCGCATTGTTCGCCCGACGGTAGAAGGCTTGAAAAAAGACGGCATACCATACAAGGGCTTCATATTCCTCGGCCTCATAAACTGCGGCGGCGAGCCGATGGTGATTGAGTACAATGTGCGTATGGGCGACCCCGAGACGGAAGTGGTGATGCCTCGCCTCAAGACCGACCTTGTGGATCTGTTCGAGGCCACGGCGGCAGGCCGACTCAAAGAGATGAAGGCGGAGGCCGACCCTCGCACGTGCGTGACGGTCATGATGGTGTCTGGCGGCTATCCCGGCCACTATGAGAGGGGCAAGGTCATGAACGGCTTGGACCTGACGGACGGGCGCAGCATATTGTTCCACGCCGGCACCAAGCTCACGGCCGATGGCCAGACTGAGACGAGCGGCGGCCGCGTGATTGCCGTAAGCTCGCTGGGCGACAGCATGGAGGACGCCTTGGCCAAGAGCTACGCCAACGTGGCGCGCATATCTTTTGACGGCGCGTTCTATCGCAAAGACATTGGCCAAGACATGATCCGAATCCGCGACTCCAGGCGGTAAGCCCGCACGATACGCCCAAAGCCTTGTTCCGCCTATTCTCTCAAAACACCCCCGCGGCCTACGCCGCGCTGCTGGCGCTGCTGGTGGCGCTGCGCGGCAGGCTCATTTATGACCCCGGCCGATACGTCGTGGCTGACACCCCCGACCTGTTCTCACCCCTGTGGCAGCAGCTGATGGGGCATGTGGCAGCCGGGAGCGGCCTCGCCGTGCTGCTGGCCGTGGCGGTAACGTTCTTGTGCGCCCTCATGGTCAACAATATGGTGAACCGCTACAACCTGGTGGGGCAGCAAGGCGTGTTGGGCGGCATGGCGTTCGTGATTTTATGCGGCGCGTTCAGGCTTTCGTTGGCCTTCCAGCCTTCGCTCGTCTTCGCACTGGCTCTCATCTGGGGGCTGGACCGCCTCTTCTCCGCCACGGGCAAAGAGCGGCCCTACGCCAGCGTGGCGTGGGGTTTCGCCATAGTCAGCGCGGGGTCGCTCATCTGGGCCAAGGGCTTGGTTTTCATACCTTTCCTTTTCGTCTTGCTCTTCTTATTGCGTGTCAACTCCTTGCGGTGCGTCATGGCGGGCGTTGTGGGCGTGACGGGCGTGGCGCTGGTGGCCACGACATTCACGCTCTTCGCCCCCGACCCTGCCGAGACGGCGCGCTCCTTTGTCCGCTCCGGGTTCGCCACGCTGCCCTATTGGAGACTTGGGCCGGCCTCCATCACATATTTGGTGGTGGCTCTTGGCTCCGCCGCCCTGGCCGCGGCCTCGGCGCAGAGGCATATTCTGGAGATGAGCATCACGGTGAGCCGTCGCGTCCGCGCGGCGGAGTGGGTGTTCTTCTTCACCGTGTTCCTGGCCATCCTGCCGGGTTTCTCGTTAGACATACAAATCCTCACCGCCATTGGCGCGTCGATGCTGCTGCCTCGCCTGCTGTGGTCGCTTGGCGAGCGGGGGCGCGAGGCGTTGCCCGCCGCACTGACGGCCGTGACGGCCTGGATCATTTACGCATAGCCCGCCATGCCGATAGACTGGGTGATACAACCGCCATCTTTCGTGCGATGGGTGTTTCCGCGCTCCTTGTGGCGAGACCGTGACCACGAGCGCAAACGAGTCTTCTTGACATTTGACGACGGCCCCGTGCCGGAGCAGACTCCCTGGGTGCTGGACTTGCTAGACAAGTATGGCGCCAAGGCCACATTCTTCTGCGTGGGCGACAATGTGAGGAAACACCCCGACATCTTTCAAGACATAGTGGCCCGCGGCCACACGGTCGGCAACCACACATTCAACCATCTGCCGCTCTTAAAGGCGGGCTGGACGGAATTCTCGGCCAACGTGGACAAGTGCCAGGCCGCAGAGGGCTGGCGTGCCGAGCTGCTCCGGGCCCCGCACGGCCATATGACGCCATGGCACGCCTGGCGGCTGACGCGGAGCAGATTTCGCTGCGTGGTGTTTTGGGACGTGATGCCCAAAGACTACGACAGACGCCTCTCTCCCGAACAGGTGATGGAGAACGTCCGACGCTTCGTCCGCCCCGGCTCCATAATAGTCTTTCACGACTCCATAAAGGCGGGCGAGCGGATGCGCCACGCGCTGTCTGGCACTTTGGAGACGCTGAAGGCGCAAGGCTACGAGTTCGCCAAACTGTGACGGCCGCCGGCGAGTCCTAAAGAGGGCTGGAGGGAGCCGCGCGCAGATTGGCGGGGGGGGCGGCCGAGCCGATATAAAAACTGTTAATGTCGCCGTCATGGCATAAATTTGGGCTAAATTTGTCTGTAATATAGTCTTGCTATATGCCTAATCAGACAAACTCCGCCGCGGCCCGCAAGCTGCGCAGCTCATATTTCACCACAACCATAAGCATCGCCCTGGTGCTGTTCCTTCTGGGCATGATAGGCCTGCTGATGCTGAACGCGAGCCGAGTGTCGGCCTACGTGAAAGAGAATCTGTGCCTGACCGTGACGTTCTCCCCCGACGCCCGCGACGCCGAGGTGCGCCAGATTGAGAAACAGCTGTTGGCCTCGCCGCAGGTGAAATCGGTCAAGTATATCGACAAAGACGAGGCGGCCCGCCAGATGCAGGAGAACCTTGGCGAGGACTTCGTGGCCACGCTGGACATGAACCCCCTCCTGCCCTCGATGGAGGTGAAGCTCTTCGCCGACTATGCCGATGAGCAGGGCATGGCCGCCGTGGCGGAGACCATCCGCGGGTATAAGCCGGTGCGTGAGGTGTATTTTGAGCAAGACGTGGTGAACCTTATCCATGACAACATACGCAAAATCTCCCTCGTGCTGCTGTGCTTCTCGGCGGTGATGCTGCTTGTGGCCGTGACGCTCATCAACAACACCGTGCGCCTGATGGTATACAGCAAGCGGTTCCTGATCCGCACCATGCAGCTCGTGGGGGCCACCCGCGGCTTCATCCGCCGGCCGTTCCTGCTGTCTAGCGTGGCGCAGGGCCTCGTGGGCGGGCTTTTGGCCAACGCCATGCTGGCCGTGGTCATCTTCTTGGCGGCGCGCGAGTTGCCCGGCGTGATCAACTTCGGCGACGTGTATTCCGTCTCGGCGCTGTTCGGCGCTGTTTTCGCCATCGGGGTGCTGATGACCATGGCCTCGACGGTCAGATCCGTGAACAAATATCTGGGCCTGCGGACGGCAGACCTCTACGTATAAAAGAAACCAAAACGACAAGGAGACAACAAAAATGACAAACAAGACAGAGCAGAAGCAGCTGAGCGACGACTTCGCCCTGGGCAAGCAGAACTACAAGCTGCTGGCCATAGGCTTCGGCGTGATAATATTGGGATTCGTCCTTATGGCCGGCGGCGGGTCTGAAGACCCCAACGTCTTTAACGCGGACGTGTATAGCTTCCGCCGCATCACGCTGGCCCCGATTGTCGTCTTGGCCGGCTTCATTTTCGAGGTATACGCGATAATGAAGAAATAAGGGGGAGGGAACGCAATGGACACACTGCAAGCCGTACTCTTGGGCCTGCTCCAGGGCCTGACGGAATATCTGCCCGTGAGCAGCAGCGGGCATCTTGTGATAGCCTCAAAGCTTCTGGGCATAGAGCCAGAGCAGAACCTGACGTTCACCATTGTGGTGCACGTGGCCACGGTCCTCTCCACGATAGTCATCTTGTGGCGCGAGATATGGTGGCTTATCAAGGGCCTCTTCGAGTTCAAGATGAACGACGCCACCCGCTACTCCGTGTCCATCCTCATCTCCATGATTCCCATAGGCATTGTAGGGGTCTTTTTTAAGGACAAGGTTGAGGAGGCGTTCGGCTCCGGCACGTTCATCGTGGGCCTGATGCTATGCGTCACCGCCCTGCTGCTCGCCTTCGCCTACTATGCGCGCCCGCGCGCCAAGGAGAGAGTCTCATATCTCGACGCGTTCGTCATAGGTCTCTCGCAGGCCCTGGCCGTGCTCCCGGGCCTCTCCCGCTCCGGCACCACCATCGCCACCGGCCTCCTGCTCGGGAACAAGAAAGAGACCATGGCGCAGTTCTCCTTCCTCATGGTCATCCCCCCCATCTTGGGCGAGGCGTTGCTAGACGGCGTAAAGTTGCTAGGAGACAGCGCGGAGGCCATGGCGGCATCGACAGTGTCCCCCCTGACCATGCTGGCAGGCTTCGTGGCCGCGTTCCTCTCAGGCTGCCTGGCCTGCAAGTGGATGATAGACGTGGTGCGCCGCGGCAAACTGATATGGTTCGCCATCTACTGCGCAGTTGCGGGCGTGCTCACACTCGTATTCTTGCAGTAGGAGGAGTGGAGAGGGTCTTTGACTTCCTTGGCGGCGAGCAGCTGGCCATTGACAAGCCGCTGACGTGGACATCGTTTGACGCGGTGAACAAAATCCGCTTCCTGCTGAAGCGACACCTGGGCATCAAAAAGATAAAAGTGGGTCACGCCGGCACCCTGGACCCGCTCGCCACGGGACTGATAATTGTGTGCACGGGCCGCGCCACAAAGGGCCTGCAAGCCATGATGGACCACGACAAAGAGTATGTGGCGACGCTTAAGCTTGGCGCCACCACGCCGTCGTTTGACAAAGAGACAGAAGAGGACGCCACATACCCCACGGCCCACATAGACCGCAAGCTGGTGGAGAAAGTGCTGCGCGAGCAATTCACCGGCCACATTGACCAGGTGCCGCCAACATTCTCGGCAATAAGGGTAGACGGCCACAGAGCCTACGAGTATGCCCGCAAAGGGCGGCACGATGAGATCGAGCTGGCCAGCCGACCTGTTGAGATAGCTGACATGGAGGTGGAAGAGTTCGACCTGGAGCAGATGGAGCTGCGGCTGCGCATAGAGTGCAGCAAAGGCACATATATCCGCGCCCTGGCCCGCGACATCGGGACAGCACTTGGCTCCGGAGCCTACCTGACAGCGCTGCGGCGCACAAGGGTCGGCAACGTGACGCTAGACGGCGCGCTGACCATGGAGCAGGTGGAGGATCTGATAAAGAGCCAAAAGCCGCAAGAACAGACAACAGAAGAAAAAAGCGTTTGAAAGGAGATATATGAAACTGTCGGAATTCGAATACCGGTACCCGGAAGAGCAGATTGCGCAATACCCCACGCAAAACCGGGACGACGCCCGCCTCATGGTCTTGCACAAGAAGACCGGGGAGATTGAGCACAAGACTTTTCGCGACATTCTCGACTATTTTGACGACCGCGACGTGATGGTGGTCAACAACACCCGCGTATTCCCCGCCCGCCTGTATGGCAACAAGGAGAAGACCAACGCCCGCATAGAAGTGTTCTTACTCCGCGAGCTGAACCACGATCAACACCTTTGGGACGTGCTGGTGGACCCCGCCCGCAAAATACGCATTGGCAACAAGTTGTATTTTGGAGAGGACAACTCCATGGTGGCCGAGGTGATAGACAACACCACGAGCCGCGGCCGCACGCTGCGCTTCCTCTTTGACGGCACCAACGAAGAGTTCCGCGAGGCCCTCTACTCTCTGGGCCAGACCCCGCTGCCAGGCTGCATCCGCCGCGAGCCGGAGCCGCAAGACGCGGAGGACTACCAGACCATCTTTGCCACTGAAGAGGGCGCGGTGGCATCGCCAACAGCAGCTCTGCACTTCAGCCGTCAGCTGTATAAGAGGTGCCAGATCAAGGGTATAGACTTCTCCGACGTCACGCTCCACGTAGGGCTGGGCGGATTTCGCGAAGTGGAGGTGGAAGACCTCACGAAGCACAAGATGGACTCCGAGCAAATGCGAATATTGGACGACGCCGTGCTGCGCATCAACCGCGCGAAAGACGAGCAGAAACAGATATGCGCCGTCGGCACCACCGTGATGCGCGCCTTGGAGACGGCCGTCTCCACCATGGGGCACATCACGCCATATGACGGATGGACAAACAAATTCATCTTCCCCCCCTACGAGTTCCAGGTGGCCACGTCGATGGTGAGCAACTTCCAGTTGTCAATGTCCACCATGCTCATGCTCGTCTGCGCCTTCGGCGGCTACAACAACGTCATGAACGCCTACCGCAAAGCCATAGAAGAGGGCTACCGCATTGGCCCGTACGGCGACGCGATGCTGGTAATATAAAAAAACTCCCCGCCAACGGGGCCATGAGCAAAACACCCCGCCAGACCTGTGACGGCCCGGCGGGGTGTGATTTTTCCCAGCCCTATGAGGCGAGGGCAATGCGACAACGCCACGTCTCCACATTAGGGCGCCTAAGGCTCGGAGGCCGACGCCAAATGCCTGTTATAAAGCCACAGGGAGACTACGCCGAGCGACATGACGGCGGCGCCTAACAAGGCCGGATAGCGATAGCCAAGGCCACACTCAATGGGCAAGCCGCCAACGTAGGCGCCTATGGCGTTGCCAAGGTTGAAAGCTATCTGGATGAAAGCGGCGGCCATCATCTTGCCGCCATAGGCATGCTTGAGAATTAGGCTCTGCTGCGCAGGCGAGAAAGAGAACAGAAGCCCCGTCAGAGCCACCATGAGCGCCACTGCCACGACGGCCACATGGGCAAAGGCGAACATGGCCACAAGGAGCAGCGCCGCCGCCAGTTGCTCATACATGTCTACCCGCGCCGCGGGATGGCGCGAGGCCAACCGCCCGCCGAGCAAGTTGCCGGCCACCATGCCAAGGCCGGCCAACACCATGAGAACCGTGCGCCACTCGTCTCCTAGGCCGGCCAAAGAACGCATCTGCGGCAGAATGTAGCTATACCAACAAAAAACCGCGCCGTTGGAGAACATGGTGGCCGCGATGATATAGAGAGCCGACGCGTGCTTGACAAAACGGAACTGCCCCCTGACGCCAGTGTCCGGCAGCGGCTCCTGCCACGGCACCCAACGCCACAACGCCCACAGCGTCAGCACGCCCCACGCCGAGGCTATGGCAAAAATGGCGCGCCAAGAGAGCGAGACGGCCAACCAAGTGCCCAGCGGCACGCCGACGACATTGGCCACAGTCATACCCGCTATCATGATGGATATGGCCACAGTGTCGCGCCCGCCGCGCCCCACCCTCTCGGCCACTATGGAGCCCACGCCGAAAAAAGCCCCGTGGGGCAAGCCCGAGACGAAACGCGCCACAAGGAGCATGGCGTAGCCTTGAGAGGCGCAAGCCAGAGCATTGCCCAAGACATAGACGGCGAAAAGGCACATCAACACCCCTTTGAGCGGGCGGCGAAAGGCCACCAAAGTGGTCAGTGGCGCGCCCACGCACACCCCGAGGGCGTAGGCAGAGATGAAATGACCCGCCTGAGGGATGGAGACGCCCATGGCCAGAGCCACATAGGGCAACAAGCCCATCATGACGAACTCAGAGATGCCCAGCCCCAACGTGCCAGACGCGAGGGCGAGCAATGGTTTCTTGTCCATATGTAGAAGAAGAGAAATGTGGGGGGCTATAGGCGCATGACGCCGCAGATGTATGACAGCTTATACAGCGCCAAGACGAGGAGCGACGGATGACGCCCCAAGAGGTTGCGCTCCATGGGCGCGCGGAAGGCGCGGAAAAAAGAGCAGAAGAGGCGCGAGAGGCGCAGCGCGTCAACCCGCTCGTAGGCGGCCAGCAGCCGTGAATGGCCCTCTAGCTTGTCAGCGTGCATGCTCAGGCTCTGCACCGCAATGCGCACCTTGGAGAGGTATTGCTCCGAGGTGTCGGTATTGTCATGGAAGACGGCATCGTCTATGTGCTCGATGGAGAAATGCGCCTTCTGAATGGAGGCCCCGAAAAGCGTGTCCTCATGCCCATAGCGGTCGAAAGTCTCGTCAAAGCGCACAACATCTGCCACGCGGCGCGAGATGAGGAAACTGGAGGAGAGGAACTCCTCATAAGGGTCGCGGCTTCTGCGCCTGGCAGATTTCACCTCGTGGCGCAGGCCATAACGCAGGCGCAGGGGGTTGGCCACGGCCTCCTTGCCGCGCCTGTAGTCAATGCCCCCAACCACCACGTCGGCCTGGCGGGCGGCATCCACATAGAGCTTCAGGAAATCGGGCCTGGCGGGGAAGACGTCAGAGTCCAGGAAAAGGAGCATATCCCCCCGCGCCTCGTCAAGCAGCTTGTTGCGCGTGCGCGCGATGCCCATGTTGCATGGCGAGACAATGTAGCGGCAATGATCCATAGACTCAATGCCTGCGTTCTCGGCCAAAATGCCCATATCCGTCGAGCCGTCGTCAACGACCACGACCTCGGCATCAAGGCCGAGGTCGTCAATCTGCCTGACGAGCTCATCGACCAAGACGACACAGTCATGATTGTAACTGGGAATCAAGACGGAAAGCATAGTGTGGATTGTAAAAGCGTACAAAGATAGTCATGCGCCATATTTTGCCTATATAAAGACCGTTAACAATTGACAATTAACAGTCAACAGCAAATCAGGCCCAAGAGGCCAGCCTGCGGGAGAACATTTATTGGGCAAAAAATTGGCGCAGGTGTTGCATATTCGGGGAAAGGATGGTAATTTTGCATCGCAATCGGGAAGAGAGCCGAGCTGCTAAATTCTCCAATAGCTCAGTTGGTTAGAGCATCTGACTGTTAATCAGAGGGTCATAGGTTCAAGTCCTATTTGGAGAGCGGGGAGAAAGGGCGTCCAGTCTAAGACTGGGCGTCTTTTTTGTTTATATCCATACGGGAGGGGGGGGGGACACACTTCTCCACGGCGGGGAGGTTCTGTGGGTAAAACTGAAGACTGCGGCGGGAGACGGGTCTCGACACGTCTCTACAGGAGGAGGGGGCCGGAAGATTTGGGGAAAGGCCGAGGGGGGGGGCGACCCCTATATATGAGATGACGCTTGGGGAAGATTGAAGACCGAGGCGGGAGACGGGTCTCGACCCGTCTTTACAGGAGGATGGGGGCCGGAAGATTTGGGGAAAGGCTGAGGGGTGCGACCCCTATATATGAGATGACGCTTGGGAAAGATTGAAGACCGAGGCGGGAGACGGGTCACGACACGTCTCTACAAGAGGGGAACAAGAAGTTTTTGGGGAAAGGCTGAGGGGTGCGACCCCTATATTATGAGATGACGCTTGGGGAAGATTGAAGACCGAGGCGGGAGACGGGTCACGACACGTCTCTACAGGAGGATGGGGGCTGGAAGACTTGGAAAAGAGGAGGTGGCAGTCTTGATGACCGACCTAAAAGGATAAAATAAAGCCGGCCCCCAAGGTCCGCATGAGGCCTGGGGGCCGGCTAGTTAGCCGCTTCCCTAATGTCAGGGAGCAGGGTGACTATTTGACGTCAACATCGCAGATGGCCCATACCTTGGTGGGCTCGGACTGAAGTTGCTCCTTCATCTTGTTGAGGTTGTCGAACTCTTGGCCTATCAGCATATGGCCGAGGCCCAAGCGCGCGGAGAGTCCAATCTGCTTGAGGATGGCAAAGGGTGAGTCGTCCACCTCAGGATAGTCGGCCACTTCATAATCTTCAAGGCCTGCCGTCTCGGCCGCGTAGTCTATGGCGTCGTCAATGTTGCCCAGGGCGTCGACGAGACCTAGGGCGAGGGCGTCATGACCCATCCACACGCGGCCCTGCGCGATGCTGTCAATCTCAGCATAGGTCTTGCCGCGGCCCTCGGAGACATGATTGACGAAAGTGTCGTAGGTGTTCTCGACAGAACGCTGGAGGGCGGCCTTGACCGCAGGGTCGAGAGCCTTGATGCCCATGATGACGGTTTTTTTGCTGGAGCCCACGTAGTCGAAGCCAATGCCGGCATTCTCAGCTGCCTTCTCCACGTTAGGAATCATGCCATAGACGCCAATGGAGCCAGTGATGGTGGTGGGCTCGGCATAGATGTAGTCTGCCGCGCAGGAGATGTAGTAGCCGCCCGAAGCCGCATAGCCTCCCATGCTGACGATGAAAGGCTTCTCGGCCTTGGCGAGCTTGACCTCGCGCCACACGACATCCGACGCCAAGGCGGAGCCGCCAGGTGAGTTGACGCGCATGACGATGGCCTTCACGTCCTTATCTTTACGAAGCTTGCGGATGGTGGCGGCAAGGTCGTCACCATATATGTTGGCCTCGTCATCCTCCGACACGCCGTCGAAGATCTGACCCTCGGCATAGACCACGGCGACCTTGTCGGAGGCAGAAGACGAGGAGGCTCCGGAATAGTCATATATGTTCAGCAGTTCGAGTTCCTCATCAGGAGCTATGCCGGCCACGGAGCGGAGGCTCTCCTCCACCTGGTCATAGTATCGCCCGCCGTCAATTAGGCCGAGCTTGACAGCCGGCTGGCAGTTCCCCGCTATGTAGTCGAGGTTGTCAATGAAGTTGTCCAAGTCGGCCGCCGTGATGTGGCGAGCCGCCGTGATGGTGTCCCGCATCTCATTCCACGCCACATCCACAATCCTCTGGTTCTGAGCCTTGTCTTCAGGGCTCATGGAGTCGCGGAAGAAAGGCTCCACCGCGCTCTTATACTTTCCGTGCTTGATGATGTCGAAACTGACGCCTAGCTTGTCGGCCAAGCCCTTGTAGAACAGCTTGGAGACCACGGGTCCCTCCATGCCGACCATGCCCTCTTGCGCCACGAAGACAGAGTCTGCGGCCGTGGCCACATAGAGCGCGGCGCAAGACGCTATGGAGTTGTCAAAATAATATACGGGCTTCCCGCTCCTGGCCTTGAAGTCCGCGATGGCCTTGCGCAGGGCGCGGGCGTTGGCCAAGTTGGCGCCCACTCCCGCACCTTTGACGTAGAGGGCCGCCACGTTGTCGTCATCAGCGGCGGCGTCGAGATTGTCGCACAGCGTGTTGAGGCCATGCACGGCGTGCGCGCCGCTTAAAGCGTTGCGCACGCGGTATGACGGGGAGTCCATGTCGCGGTCGGCTAGCGGCTCAGAAATGTCGAGAGTGATGACGGTGCCCTTCCGCACCTCAGGCTCTTCGGAACTCATCGAGGCCGTGGCTATGGCGCTGATGATGATGAGCGGTATCATGAACAGCAAGAACGCCGCCAAGATGACCGCCGCGAAGGTTAACAGAAATTGTTTCATTGTCTTAGAACGTTGATATTTGGTTTTTAGATCTTTAGGCTGAGTTTTGGGCGTCAGTCAACCTCCTCATATGATATGTACTCACCGCCCAAAACGTCGGAGAGGGTCTGTCCCCGGTGTCTTCTCACCCTCAGCACCTCTTCTGTTCTTCCCCACCCGAAGCGCGTCTTCCGCCCCTTTTGTTTCTCATCGGCCTCCTGCCCCGTGTCTTCAGTGGGCGTGAATCCCGCCTTGCGCATCATGCTCTTGGCGAACCGCTTGAGCAGCCATGGCATGACGAGGGCGAAGACAAACTTGAGCGCGTAGATGACTATCGCGATGGTAATCAGCGTGGCCAAAAATTGCTCCATAGGCTAGATTTTTATTCTTTACTACAAGCACATTGCCTCAATGCTTTTCTTGACGTTCTCCATAAGCCACAACGGCGTGGACGTGGCGCCCATGATGCCCACGGGCCCGTCGCGACCCTCAAGCCATTCCGGCTCGACCTCGTCTTCCGCCGTCACGAAATGGCTGTCCTCGTTTATTTGCCGGCAGATGTCGAAGAGGACCTTGGAGTTGGAACTCTTGGCCCCTCCCACGAATATTATGGGCGAGTGCGACCTCGCGAAGGCCTCCATTCCCTCGGCCCTGGCGGCCATCTGTCGGCAGACGGTGTCATGCACCGTCACCGCGGCCGATGACCGGCTCTTGATGAGCGCGGCAATCTTGGCATACTCGGCAGGGTTTTTCGTGGTTTGGGCGAAAAGCTCCACGGGCTTCGCGGGATCCACAAGGCCAATTTGCCCTGCGTCTTCGAGCAATATGCCGCGACCCATGATTTGCCCCATGAGGCCAATTACCTCGGCATGCCCCTTCTTGCCAAACACCACCACTTGGCCGTCGCAGCCAATCATGCGGGCGTCGGCTCGGCGGATGCGCTCCTGGAGCTTCAACACCACGGGGCATGTGGCATCAGTGAGGCTCAAGCCGTTGGAGCGCACCGTGGCATAGCTCGACGGCGGCTCGCCATGGGCGCGGAAGAGGACGGACACGTTGTGCAGGCTGCCAAGGTCTTTGGCCTCGATGACCTTCAGCCCCTTGCCCCGCAGGCGGTCTATCTCCCTGCCGTTGTGGACGATGTCGCCCACGCAGTAGACGTCTTCGCCGCGACCCAATTGAGCCTCCAGCGTGGCGATGGCCCGGCGCACGCCGAAGCAGAAGCCGGAGTTGGAGTCTATCTCGACAATCACTACCCTATGAGATGAAGGGAGGTCAGATGATTGAGGATGAAATCATACTGTTGCTGGCGCGTCATGTCGCTGTTGTCCAGCACCACGGCGTCGTCGGCCTTGCGCAGGGGGCTCACGGACCTGGTGCTGTCTTGCCTGTCGCGGTCAACCACGTTGGCCAAGACATCGGCGAAGACTGGCTTCTGGCCTTTGGCCACCATCTCGTCGTAGCGTCGGCGGGCTCGCACCTCGGGCCTCGCCGTCATGAAAATCTTCAGGTCGGCGTTTGGGAAGACGACGGTGCCGATATCCCTTCCGTCCATTATGACGCTGCCCTTGCGGCCCATCTCCCGCTGCCACTCCGTGAGTTTCTCCCTCACAGCGGGGATGGCGCTCACGGGACTCACTGACTGGCTCACGGCCATGCCGCGGATCTCATCTTCCACGTTCTCGCCGTTGAGGAACGTGGTGTTGCGGCCGCGCTCCTGATCAAAACTGAACGAGATGCGGACCCGCGGCAGCAAAGCCACCACGCCCGCCTCGTTGACTCCGTCTGGCGTGACCAGCCCCGCACGGATGCCGGCCAGAGTGACGGCGCGATACATGGCGCCAGTGTCGATGTAGGCAATGCCGAGAGCCTTGGCCACCTCTTTGGCCACGGTGCTTTTGCCGCAAGACGAGTGGCCGTCTATGGCTATGACAATATTTTTAAGTGGTTTCATCTGAGTCATTTCTTAAAGAGGAAGCGGAGCGACAGGCGTGCGGCCACACCCGTCAGAGCCGTCATGAGCAGCGCGAATATGGCGGAATAGGCAAGGTAGCGCGTCTGCGCCGAGGCGTAGGCCGCCGTGTCGAAGCAGAGGGCGTAGACCTGGTTGTTGACGAGCGAGTCTTGCGCAGCAATCTCGGCCATCTTGCCGTCTAACCTGCGCGCCGTGGCCATGGGGGACAGGCCCGGACGGGCGTCTCGCGGCTCCATGGCGGCCAATACTTTCTCACCGGACGGGAGCGCGAGGCGATACACCCCCACGTAGTCGGCCGCAGGGTCGGGGTGGCGGGTTATGGCGAAGGTGGAGGTTGTCCGTTTTATTGCCGTGCGGCTGGTGTCTGACTGGCTCACCAACTGGTCACGCCTGGCCACGCCGGCCTTGTCGGCCCTCTTGAGGAGCCAATAGCCCGTGTGCGCCACGCTGTCTGCCCTAAGCGCGAAATATATTGGCACCACGCCTCGCTCCAGGCTCTCGAGCGGCGTCACGCCCCGCCCTGCCTCGCGGCCTATGACGCGCCCCCCGCTCATGTCTGCCTCCCCATTGACGGGACCCAGGACCCAAGTCTCGGCCCTGTAGGGGTCGAAAAGGAGCAGCGAGGCCACGAAGACCGCGGCCAAGGCGACTATGTAGGCCAGCTTGCGCCAATTGACGCCACCGCGCCTCTGGCTGTTGATGATCAGTCTGGCGATGAGCGCCAAGACGGCTATGACGACGACAGCCGTCAGCACCTGCTCGTTTTCCATAACCTATGCGAAGGAGACGGCCTACTTTGCGTCGGAGTGGCTGACCACCTGACACTCCATCCCGTCGATGAAGTAGTCGGAGTAATAGTCTCTGCCCTTGAGCTCCATATAGGCTTTCTTCGCGGCTAGCGTGTTGAGTGTCGTCTCGCACGCGTCTTTGCCGTCGGTCTCGGCCTCCATCTTTGACTCTATGGTCTCCAGAGCCTTCTCAACGTCGGCCATCGAGGTGCGCTTCTCGCGCAGCACGCCCCTTACGGCCACCTCCTGACCAATGAGGGCCGGGCTGAAAGAACCGATCTCGCCGCCGGCCTCCACCCTCACCTTGCTCTGCCGCTCGGAGTCGGATATGAAGCATCGCCTGCCGCTTTTCTTGCAGGTGTGGCGTACGAAGCCGCGGACCACGAGCGTGTCTCCAACTCGCGTCTCGGCCAAGCCGAGCAGCGAGTCAACGGTGATGGATTCCCCGGCCAAGCCGGCGCTCTCCGCTGGGCGGGAGCATGAGGTGAGGGAGACGGCGGCCGCGGAGACCGCCAGGAGGATCATTTTCTTTATCATATGCAATGTGTTGCGCACCGGCGGTCGCGGCAGAGCCTAGAGCCTGGCGCGGCAGGGTGCGGGGCAACGCAAATGTAACTATTTATCTCGAAATTGTGGTAGCGGCAGCGGCCGCTATACGGCGCGAGAGAGCGCGCAAAATGAGTAAATTCGCGACTATGGATACAACGGCAAAGACAAAAGAGCAGGCGTCGGGCGGCGAGCCGGGCTTCTGGGCCCGCCACCGCAGCGCGCTGTCGCTGGCCCCACTGGCCTTTTTCCTCCTGGCCTACCTGGGCGGCTCGGTCGCGGTGGGCGACTTTGACAAAATACCGATGACGGTGGCGTTCCTGCTGTCGTCATGCCTGGCCATAGGCGTGAGCCGGGGCAGCCTCAACAAGCGCGTCTCGCGGTTCTCGGCTGGGGCGGGAGACCGCAACATACTGCTCATGGTGTGGATCTACGTCTTGGCCGGGGCTTTCGCCTGCACGGCGCAGCGGCTCGGCTCCATCGACGCCACCGTGGCCCTGACGCTCCGCGCCTTGCCCTCTCAGATGGTGTTCGTGGCCCTCTTCGTGGCCGCGGCCTTCGTCTCGCTGGCCATAGGCACGTCAGTTGGCACCGTCGTGGCCCTTGTGCCCATAGCGGCGGGCGTGGCCGAGGGGCTGGGACAAGAGCCCGCCACGCTGGCCGCCCTTGTGGTGGGCGGGGCGTATTTTGGAGACAACTTGTCGTTCATCTCAGACACAACCATCGCCGCCACGCAGACGCAGGGCGTCCGCATGGCCGATAAGTTTAGGCAAAACGTGAAAATAATATGGCCGGCCGTCGCCGTCATGCTGGCCTATTGTGTGGCGATGGGCATAGGCACCGATGCCACCGTGCCCTCTTCGCCGGTCAACCTGCCCCTCGTCATCCCCTACGCCGCCGTCATAGGGCTCGCCATTGTGGGCATCAACGTGATGGTGGTGCTGCTGGTGGGCATAGGTCTCGCGGCGCTCCTTGGGATGATTGGCGGGCGGCTTACGTTTTGGGAGTGCCTGCGCGCCGTGGGAGATGGCGTGAGCGGCATGGGGGACCTGATCATCGTGGCCATGCTGGCGGGCGGCATGCTGGAGCTGATAAGGGCCAACGGCGGGCTCAAGCTCATCATTGGCCTCTTGCAGCGCGGCATAAGAGGCAGGCGTGGGGCGCAGGCCGCCATTGGCGCGCTTGTGGCCATAGCCAACGTCTGCACGGCAAACAACACGGTGGCCATCATCACGGTGGGGCGCATTGCCCGCGACATATCAGACCGCTTCGGCGTGGACCCGCGGCGCACGGCCAGCCTGCTGGACACAGTGGCGTGCAGCGTGCAAGGGCTGCTGCCCTATGGCGTGCAGATGTTGCTGGCGGCCAAGCTGGCTGGCTGCTCGCCGCTAGACATTTTGCCATGCATGTACTACCCCGCCCTGCTGGGCGCGTGCGCCGCCGTGGCGGCTTGGCGAGACAAAGGGCCGGCCGCGAAGGCGGCTGTTGAAACAGACAACGGACAACAACTGTAAGGAAACATGGAATATGCGCTTGTGGGCGTGGGCGCGCTGACGGCCGCCCTCATCTTCATCCTCTCGCGAATGAGACGGCAGGGCGACGCCGAAAGCCAACCCCAAGAGGCCGAAGGAGGCGACAAGGAGAAGGAGGCGAGCCACGTGCCGCCCGTCACGTGCTGCGGCGCGCATGAGGTGTGCGAGGCCGAGACCCTGCTGGCCCTGTCTGACAAAGTGATTTATTATGACGACGAGGAGCTGGACCGCTTCCGCGGCACGCGACCCGACGACTATGACGACGACGCCATAGACGAGTTTCGCGAAGTGCTGCTGACGCTCCAGACCCACGAGGTGGCAGGATGGCTGCGCAGCCTGAACCTCAGGCACGTGGCCCCCCCCACCGAGATAAGGGACGAGGCCCTGATGATTGTGAGCGAGTTCCGCTCCGAGCGAAGAGCCTCGGCGAACGGACATGACAAAAAAACAGAGACTGATGGATAATAACGGCGCGACACTAGGCTCCAACCAGGAGCGACTGGGCAAGGCCCCCCTGGGCAAACTGCTGACGGAATATGCCCTCCCCTCCATCGTGGCAATGACGGCCACGTCGCTCTACAATATGGTGGACAGCATCTTCATTGGCCAGCAAGAGGGGCCGCTGGGGCTGGCGGGCCTCACTGTGACATTCCCGCTCATGAACCTCTCGGGCGCCTTTGGCGCGATGGTGGGCGTGGGAGCGGGCGCAATCATTGCCATGAAGATTGGGCAGCGCGACATTAAGGGGGCCGAGTATACTCTGGGCAACGTGGTGCTGCTCAACGTGGTGATTGGCTCCCTCTTCGCCATCATCTCTCTAGCCTTTCTCGACCCCATACTGACGTTTTTCGGGGCGTCGGCCATGTCGCTCCCCTACGCGCGGTCATATATGGAGGTGCTGCTCCTGGGCAACGTCTTGACCCACCTCTATTTGGGACTCAACGACGTGGTGCGCTCGTCGGGCTACCCGCGCAAGGCCATGCTGGCCACGCTCACGGCCGTGGGTGTGAACGTGGTGTTTGACTATGTTTTCATCGTGGCCCTTGGCTGGGGCATCCGCGGCGCGGCGTTCGCCACGTTGCTGGCCCAGCTTATGGCTTTTTGCGTCGTGGCGCGCCATCTCAGCCGCCCGTCGTCTTTCATCCGCTTCAAGCGCGGCATATTCCGTTGGCGCCCGCGCGTGGCCCGCGCCATTGTGGGCATCGGCAGCGCTCCGTTTTTCACCAACTGCTGCGCCTGTATGGTGGTGCTGCTCATCAACAACAGCCTGCAGGGGTGTGGTGGAGACAACTACATAAGCGCCTATGGCATAGCCAACCGCGTGGCGTTCATCTTCATTATGGTGAGCCAGGGCATCTGCCAGGGCATGCAGCCCATCGCGGGCTTCAACTACGGGGCCGGCCTGACGAGCCGCGCCATAAGGATATACAAGTATGCCGCCGCGGGCGGCGTGGTGGTCATGACGACCGGCTTCTTGCTTGGCGAGCTTGCTCCGGGTTTCATCACGAGCTGGTTCACGACAGACAGCGAGCTCGCGGGCATCACGCGGCGCGCGCTGCGAGTCATGTTCGCCACGTTCCCGCTCGTCGGCTTCCAGATTGTCACCGTGGGCTTCCTCATGGCCCTGGGGCAGGCCCGCAAGGCCATATTGCTCAGCCTCTCGCGCCAGCTGCTGTGCCTGGTGCCGCTGCTCATCCTTTTGCCCCCTCGGTTTGGGGCGGACGGCGTGTGGGTCTCAATGCCCATAGCAGACACAGTGTCTCTCATCGCCGCGGCGTTTATGGCCGCCCACCAGTTGAAGCTGCTCAAGCGCGGCGCGGCGGCGAATTAATTATATTTGCGAACAAACCATAAAAGCAAGACAGACATGATATTCACCATCGGACGCCAGGTGGGCAGCGGAGGCCGCCTGGTGGGCAAGATAATAGCCCAGAGGCTGGGGTTGGAGTTCTACGACCGCAAAATCCTCCAAATGGCGGCCAAGGAGAGCGGCATAAAGGACGAGTTTTTTGAGAAGAGCGATGAGCGCAACTCACTGTGGGGCAGGTTCACGAGCTTCTTCATGTCAGATCACCTCTTGCCGGCCGAGAACTGCCTCTCGCCACAGTCTCTCTTCAAGTTCCAGTCCGACGCCATCCGCCAGGCGGCCGCGTCGGGCAAGGGCGCGGTCTTCGTGGGCCGATGCTCCGACTACATCCTCCGCGACGTGGCGGACCGCGTGGACGTCTTCATCTCGGCCGACATGGAGAGCCGCGTCAAGAGGGCGGCGGAATATTACAGCGTGAGCGAGACCGAAGCCGCCAAGAAGATCGCCGACATGGAAGACGCGAGGGCCGACTACTATAACTTCTACACCGAGAAGACGTGGGGGCGGGCGGACAGCTACCACCTGTGCATAGACTCGACAAATCTGACCATGGATCAGGTGGCGGACATGATAATAGAGTACGCCCGCCTCTCTGGCAAGCTCAAATAGGCGAGATGGCGTATTACATACTCCTCGGCGGCAACGAGGGCGACGTGGACCAGACTATGGCGCGCGCCTTGGCAAGGCTGAGCGAGGCGGGCCGGGTGACGGCGGTGTCTGACATTGTGGAGAGCGAGGCGTGGGGCTACACGTCCGCCTTGCCGTTTCACAACGCGGTGGCGCGTCTGGAGTCGGACATGGGGGCGCAAGCCCTGCTGACCTTCTTAAAAGACTTGGAGCGCGAGCTGGGCCGGCGGGGCAAGACAAAGACTGGGTATGAAGACCGCCCCATTGACCTCGACATCTTGCTGTGGGGACAAAACGTGGTGGAGACAGACACCCTGACCATTCCCCACCCGCGGATGCACCTGCGCCGCTTCACTCTAGCGCCGTTGGCGCAGATTGCCCCAGACGAGGTGCACCCCACCCTGCGAAAAACAATTTCTCAACTGCTTCTGGAGTGCGAAGACACGGGGTCTGTGAGATGCATCAGACCACTTCGCCCACAAGGCTACCCTGCGGAATAGGACCTCCACCGCCCGGAGCGGAAGCACCACACGAAGAGGGCGGAGCGCACCACCCAGTCCGTCACCATGGCCAGCCACGTGCCCTCGGCCCCGTATTCGGGCGGCCACCCCATAAAGTCGATAAGCCCCAGCGTGCCTGTGGCCGCGAAGACGTAGCTCAGCCCGACGCGCACCACCCACATGGTGACGATGGACGTGACCATGGTGAACGCCGCCTGCCCCGAGGCGCGGAGGGCGTTGGGCAGCGTGAAGGAGAGCGGCCAGATGAGCATGCCGCCAATGCCATGGGTCAGGACCATGACCCAAGCCAAGTCACTCACCTGTTGCGAAAGGCCGTAGACGGATATGACATCGCGGGCAAAGAAGAGCAGCGGGACGTTGACAACCCACACCCCGGCATAGGCCACAAACATGAGGCGGCGGACGTAGAGCGCGGCCTCATCGGGCCGACCGGCACCAACGCAACGCCCGACGACGGTGAGCATGGCCAAGCCCACCGACGCGCCAGGCAAAATCTCAAAAGAGGCTATGGTGTTGGTGACGGCGTTGGCGGCCACGGCCACAGTGCCATAGCCGGCTATGAGTGAGAGCACTATTATCTTGCCCACCTGAAACATGGAGTTCTCCACGCCACTGGGCACGCCCACGGCCAAAATTTTCTTGACAATGGGCCAATCAAAAGAGAAAGAGCGCAAGCCTCGGGCATCCACCATGGCGCCCGGCCTGGCGCCGGCCTGGCGCAACCTGTGCATGAGGATGGCGGCGCCCAGCGTACGCGACACCACGGTGGGCACGGCCACGCCCTCCACTCCCCACCCCAAGCCAAAGAGCAGCAAAGCGTTGCCGGCCACATTGACGGCATTGGCCACCAAGGCCACGCGCATGCTCACGCCAGAGTCTCCCTGCGCACGGAAGAGGGCTGCCGCGGCATTGTAGACCGCAATGCCGGGCAGGGCGAAGAGCGTGACAAGGAAATATCTCTGGCTCTGATCCATGACCTGAGGCGTGACGGCCCCAAAGACGGCCGAGAGGAGCGGGCCGCGGCTGATCAGACCCGCAACCATCAGCAAGAGACTGAGTCCCAAGCTCACATAGAGCAACTGACGCGCCGAGACAGAGGCCTTGCCGGCATTGCGCGCCCCGATGAACTGCGAGCATACCACGGCCCCGCCCGCCGCCAACGCCGCGAAGAGCTGCGCCAGGAGGATGTTTATCTGATCCACCAGCGAGACACCGCTCACCGCGTCCTCGCCGAGCGACGAGACCATGACAATGTCCGCCATACCCACCGTGATCTGGAGCAACTGCTCCACTAGCAGAGGCCAGATGAGCCGCCAGAGGTCGGCAGAGCTGAAGATGTGAGAAACCTTAGTGTCCATCAATACGAGATAAGAGCGACCGACGGCGCGAAGATATGAGTTTCCGCGCTATATTTGCCGCGGCTTGGGCGGCTCGCGCTGCGCCAGGGCAAGACACGGAACAGACCAAACAAGAAACAGAGTAACAAGATGAAATACAGCAGAGTTCTCCTGAAGTTGAGCGGCGAGTCGCTCATGGGCCGCCAAGGCTACGGCATTGACGTGGACCGCCTGACGGAATATGCCCAGCAGATTGCCATGGTGGCGCGCGAGGGCGTGAAAGTGGGCATAGTCATTGGCGGCGGCAACATCTTCCGAGGGTTGCAGGGCGCGGCCAAGGGCTTCGACCGCTATAAGGGCGACCAGATGGGCATGCTAGCCACCACCATCAACTCCCTGGCCCTTCAGCAGGCCATAGCCCAGCAGGGCGTCAAGGCGCGCGTCTTGACGGCCATAGGTATGCAACCCATTGGCGAGCCATATAGCAAGCCCCGCGCCATGGAGCTGCTAGACGGGGGCGAGGTGGTCATCATGGCCTGCGGCACGGGCAACCCCTACTTCACCACCGACACGGGCTCTTCGCTCCGCGCCATTGAGATGGAGGCCGAGGTGATGCTAAAAGGCACGCGCGTGGATGGCGTGTATACCGCCGACCCCGAGAAAGACAAGACGGCCACGCGCTTTGAGGAGATCTCGTATGACGAGGTGTATAACCGCGGGCTGAAGGTGATGGACCTGACGGCCACGGCCATGTGCAAAGAGAACAAGATGCCCATCATAGTCTTCAATATGGACGTGTTTGGCAATTTGGCCAAAGTGTTGGCCGGAGACACGACCGTAGGCACACTCGTGCACAATTAGACGAGCCAGTCATGATAAAAGAGCCGCGCCGGCGTCATGATGCCGCCGGCGCGGCTCTTTTTTTGCCGGATGTTGAAGCCTATTTGCCGCTCAAAACCTCGTCAAACCTCTTGATGATGTCCAGGGGGTCTTCGTAGAACTTGTCAGAGTCCATGTTCTCAATCTCCTCGGCCATCTGGGGGAAGTCCTTAAAGACGAGCTTCAGCACCGCCTTCGCCCCCACGGAGTTATTGAGCGCGTAGGCGCGGCACACGTCCTCGCCCTTCACCAAGAAATATAGCATGAAGCTGCCGCCATGGATCTGGTATTGCATGGTAACGGTCATTGTGGAGATGAGGTGCTTATATGCCGAGACGTTCTTGCCCTCATAGAGCGGAATCATGAAGACGGGATTCCTGTATGGTTTAGGGTTTCTGAACAGGAGGGATGGCATGGACCTCTGCGCCTTGAGCGGCACCGCCGTGATCCACTCACCCGACTCCTCGTCATAGAGCTTGACGCTCGTCAGCTCCTCCGACGTGAAGTCCTGCTTCTTGCCGCTCTCCTCGTCCTTGACGCGGAGCTCGTGAAAATGGTCGAAGAGGAACCCCCCGTTGGACGTGCCTTTCACCACCTCGCCGTCGCGGAGCGTCACCTCAATGGGCATCTGCGCCGCGACAAGGGCGCACGGCAGGAGGGAGAGGAGAAATAGCATAAGTTTTTTCATGGCCTGATTGTTTAGCGTTTTACATTCGGCCACAAAATTACGCCCCCCCCGGAAAAAACAAGCGACTTGCCCCGATTTTTTCGCGCATTTCACGTTGCGGCACTTGGCCTACGCCCTCTTGTTGAGCCATTCCGCAGCCATGGCCTGCACCTTATCTACCTCGCGTGTGTTGACTGTCGTCATGTCTTGGTTGAGGAGCTTCACGGTGCAGAGCTTGTGCAAAACATTGACAAGCAGCACGGTGTTCTCAACAACCATCTTCTCGTCTTCTGATAGGGAGAACCAATCAACAGAGCCATCCGCCTGCCGGACGCGCTCATAGGCATCTTCATAGGCTTTGCTGAACTTCTTCATCTGCATGGCATAGTTCCAATCCAGATCTCGTACTAATTGCAGATGGCTATCAGCGGCTTTTATAACTGGCTCCAGGAGTTCGCGCACGCGCCTACCCTTTTCCTCATTCTCCAGCACTTGCTCCATTGCCTCCTGTGCTCTCTCTAGCTGTTTAGACGCAGCACCTCCAAAAATAAGGCCACCGACAAGAAGCCCAACGCCAAGCGTCGCGCCGCCAAGAACGGCAGAACCCAACGCCATGCCACCACCGCCCGCGGCCAAACTGCCTCCGCCGAGAGCCGCCAACGTGGCGTTGGTGGCAGCAGCCCCGCTCAAAGACGCGATGGCCGTGCCAGTAGACGCGGTGCCGAGAGCCATAACTGCGGCTGAGGTGGCACCCGCCGCGGCTAAGCCAGCGCCAGTGCCTGCCGCCAAACCACCCGCAGCACCGAGAACTGTGGCTACAGTCACAGAGTCGTTAAAACAGACCCCGGGGTCGAATGATGGAATTATTACGTTACCCAGCTGAACCCTAGAAAATGTGGGGCGATTCCTTATCCTCTCAAAAATATCTTGGAACCGCTTGAAGCCTGCGACTGTCTCGGCCTCTTTGCGCCCCAAGATATCCAGCAATTCACGAGTCCTGCTGATTTTCTCTTCCGTCAATCTCGTATTCCGCTCATCGCGGTTTTTCGCCCTCTTCGCCGTGTCGCTTGCGTCGCTGAGATCACATGCGGCCTTGATGGACTTGCCTACACCTACGGCACCAGCCGCAGCAGCAATCGCACCTATGATTAATGGTAATGGCATGATGAAATGGTTTTAGTTTATATGATTATGTTTCTTCTGTTTGAGAGCCTCGCACGCCTTGGCGTTCAGCTCATAGAATTCGTCTTTTGTCATCGTCGGCGCGAAAAAGGCTGCGTAGGCGTCGTCCACCCTGCATTTTAGCGGCCTAGTCTCGTAGACGGAGCAAAGGTTGCCGCGCAGATGTCGGCAGACGCCGTCGCCGCGGTCAAGATCGGCATAGAGGGCCACGCCGCCAATGTTGCGGCAGCACTCGCCACACTTGTCGCACCAGAAGCTCATCGGAAGTGAAGCTCGAAATTAGGGTCGCTCATAGCCTCATCTAGAGAGGAGTAGCCACCAAAAGGCAGGCTCCAGCCGTTTCGCGCATAGGCCGCGCGGAGGATCACGTTGACCTCCTGCTGGCTCGTCGCACGGGAGAGCTGGTCGGAGAGGCCGCGGAAGCAGTCCAGCTCTCTCCTGTATGTGGGCACGTCGATCTGCATCAACTTGGCCGCGTACTCCTCAAAATATCGTCCCTCCTGCTTCAGCTGCGCCACGAACTTCTCAAGCGTCGGCACACGGTTGAAAATCTCCACCACCTTGTTGAAGAAGGGGTTGTGGTCTATGGCGTAGAGGAACGAGCAAGAGAGAATGGCAGAGACTATGGCGCCAAGTGCTGTCTGGATGACGTCGCCAAGCACCGGGATGAAGGAGACGTATTTGCCCACGGCCTCGGCCACCATATAGCCGGCCACGACGCTCGCCCCCGTGGCCAAAATCTTGGCGGCGGCCCTGAACCTCTCACCAAAGAGCAGCCCGTCGGGGTTGATGATGAGAATCTTGGCGGCCTCGGTTATGCTGGCCCAAGACTGGCGAAGGATGCGGATGGTGTTCTTGGCCGTTGAGAAGAACATATTGCACAGCGTGGTGGTGACCGAGGAGAGGAAACCGGCCACGGAGCCCTCGATGAACTTTTCCCACAGCTCTCGCCACTTGGCCTTGGCGTTGCTCAGCCCCTTTTTGATGCCGTTGGCGATCTTGGTGAACTTGGAGGCCAGGCTTCCCGCCCCGGAGCGGAACTCATCCCTCACGGCATACCAGACTTCCGCCAACACCAGACCTATGGCCTGGCGCGCCCCCATCTGCACGCCCCTCTTGAGGGCCGCCCCGCCGGCCTCGCGGATGAAATAGTCGCTTGAGTAATAGTTTTGCTCCAACTTCTTGTCATAGGCACGGTGCGCCGCGGCGTCTTTCTCCAGCATCCTCCGCTTTGTCTCCTCTGACAGTTCGGGATGACGCGCCACATATTCGCGGATGGGCGTCTTGCCCATCGACTGGTTGAGCGGGCCGTTGGTCCACGCCATATTCTCCGGCGACTCTGAGAGCTCGCGGCGAAACTTTGCCTTCTCGGAGTCGTTATACGCCCACTTGTCAAAGCCTCCGCTGTCTCTCGTGTCTAACCCGCGCAGCTGGGTGAGGGCGTAGGCCCTGTCATCCCACATCTCTTTGGTGGAGATGACGTGATCAACTTGCGGGTTGTCTTTGAGCGTCAGCGGCTTGCCCGTATATTCGTCAACAGACCAAGCGCCGACCCGCCCGCGATAGTCCGAGCTGCCGCCGCCCACTGCCCCTTTGACGTACTCGTTATATTGCATACGGTTCTCATAGCCAAACTCATTGGCCTTGTCCTTATAGCGCATGAGCGGGTCGCGGCCAATCTGGCGGACGTTGTGTATGGTGTCGACATCGCCGCCGTGCTGGTCTTTTATGAAGAGGTCTAGGCCAAAAGACGTGATGAGGCTCTGAACCACGGCCCGCTCATATTGCGAGAAGAGAGTGTCATTGGCCGAGCTCCCGCCGAAGGGCTCTTGCATTCCCACTTGTTTGACAAAACTATCCATTTCGGTGCGTGTCAGTTTTTTATGATTGATACACCCCTAAAGGGTGAGGCGGGCTGTGGCGGAGCTTCCGCTAACCCAGAACAAATGTGTGAAAAAAAACAGCGGCAAAGTTTTTCGCACACTTTTTGAGCGCAGGGGCGTCAGTCAGGGCGTCGCTCGTGACGGCACAGGGGAAAAGGTGGCATTGCTTCCTTCTCGGAAGGAAAGATTTTGCGATTTGTTTCCTTTTGAGAAGGAAACAAACCTTCCCGCCTCCCCCCCCCGCCGCCAAACACGCAAAGCGCCGACACCACTCCTCCAGCAACTGGAGAAGCGGCGTCGGCGCGTTTTATTCTCTCGGCCGGGTCCCTACTCGGCCTCTATGTCTCCCCTCTCAATGAGCATCCGCCGCACGGGCGAGGGGTAGCCTGGCCTGCTGACGCGCTGTCCCAGCCCCTCTGGCGTGAGGAGGAAAGAGCCGTCTGGCGCCTGCGGCTTTACGGCCATATCGTTATGCTTGACAATGAGGAGTATGGCCAATTCGTTCCACCGCTGCATCATCTGCTGCGCGGCGGCTATGGAGTGGTCGTTGAGAAACGCGGCCGCCTTGTCTTTAGGCATGGCGGCGGCCTGCGCCTCCACGCCGGCCTGACGGGCAAGGAACTGCGCCTCGAGGCTGTCTCGGGCGGCCTCGAGGTCGGGGAAGAGGGCCGAGTAGCGGGGGTAGACCATGTTGCTGACCCAGTTGCAGACCCAAAAGGCGTTGGCGAAGGAGAAGGTCACGGGGCCGGCGTCGGGGGTGTTGTAGCACAAGGGGCGGCGCGTCATGGAGCAGTAGACGGGGGTGTAGGCCACCATGTTGGCGTCGTCATTGCCAAACCAGAGGACTCCGCCGATGTGGTCGGGCATGTAGGCCCTCATCTGGCTCACGAAGGTGAAAGCCGTCTGCTGCGTGCTTGTGGGGCGCTCCATAAAATACGTCTTGCCGTCATGGCCCTTGAAAGTCAGAGGCGTGGGGCGGTAAGGCATGAGCCATGGGCCTCCGGCCAGGCTGGTGGTGTCCGCCAGGCTGAGAGGCGTGCCCTCATAGTGGTCGCGCATGTCCATCATGACGTCGTGGAGCGTGAGCTTCTTGTCCGGACGAACCCACAGAGGCATGTCGGCGGCCTCGGCATCTCGCCCCACGGCCCAAGGCTCATAGGCGCTCACGTCGGCATGGTGGCGGAAAAAGCTCCACACGCGGGCGTCGCAGAAGCGTCGGCCCTCCATGTCGGGTCGGGCGTAGGCGTCTTTCCAAGAGAAGTCGGCATCGAGGCCGGAGTACCACCCCATCTGACGGGCGTAGCGCACCACGTCTTTCGACGCCCGCACGTGCCCCTTGGGCAGCCCCAACTGGTTGAACTTGCCAATTCGGCTCTGGTTGGCGTGGGCGCATATCATGCCGTCCGGCACCCTCACGGCCACCCACACCACGCCGCGCGATCCGGGGCCGCGGCCCATCATCTCCATGATCCACGCCTCATGCGGGTCGCAGATGGAGAAAGTCTCGCCCTCGGAGCTATATCCGTAGGTCTCGGCCAGGGTGGTCATGACGGTTATGGCCTCGGAGGCCGTGCGGGACCTCTGGAGCGTGAGGTAGATGAGGCTGCCATAGTCTAGCAGCCCGGCGGTGTCCACCATCTCCTCCCGGCCACCGTATGTTGTCTCGGCAATGGTGAGCTGATGCTCATTGATGTTGCCTATGACGCTATATGTGCGCTCCGCCTCAGGAATCTGCCCGACCCATTTATGCGAGTCCCAATTCACAATGTCGCGCATCGCGCCGCGGGCGTTGACGGATGCGGGGTAGTAGCAGAGACCGGCGAACATGCCATAGTCATCGGCATTGTAGGTGCAGATGGTGCTGCCGTCGGCACTGGCCCCGGGCGTTACGATGAAATTGGTGCAGGCCAGCGCGGGCGTGGCGGCCAACGCGGCGGCCGCTATCATACCACTCTTGATTTTCATAAATACAGTTGTTTGGTTCGCCGCGTCAGCCTCTGGGCATGACGAGGCAGAGGATGAGATAGACCAGCACTCCGGAGAAGGCCGTGAAGATGGTGGCGAGGGCGTAGACGAGCCTCACAATGGTCTTGTCCACGTCGAAATATTCGGCAATGCCGCCACATACGCCCGCTATGACCTTGTCATTCGAGCGGCGGAGAGATTTACCCATTATCGTTGTTCATGCTTTCCGTCGTTGTGTCCGCCACCAGTGGCGCGGGTTTCTCGTCATCGGCCAGTTGGCGGACAATCTCGCCCGCAATCATAAGCCCGAAGATGGCCGTTATGTGCGCCACCGTGCCGTTGATCTGCGCTTTTGAAGAACACCACTCGTGGTTGAGGAGAGAGGGGTCCCCGGGACCGCGGTCTCCCTTGGGACACACGCATTTGTCTGTGCCGCAAGACGTCTCCCGCCCCTTGTTGGTCAGCAGCTCGGGACTGAAGACGCACTTAAACTTGCGCGCCGGCCTCACCCCGTCGCGCTTGAACTTCTTGCGCAAGGCGCGGGCCAGGGGGCAGCCCTTGGCATCCCAAAACTCCACCATGCGGATTTGTGACGCGTCCATCTTCAGGGCGGCGCCCATTGACGATATGAAACGCGCCTTGCTCCGGCACGCGCGGAGAATGAGCAGGGCCTTGTCTTTGAGGCTGTCTATGGCGTCCACCACATAGTCATAGGCGTCGAGGTCAAACTCATCGGCCGTCTCGGCCGTGTAGATTTTCTGCACGGCCGTCACCGAGGCGCGGGGGTTGATGGAGAGCAGACGGTCTCGGAGGGCGCACACCTTGACCTGCCCCACGGTCTGGAGCGTGGCCATAAGCTGCCTGTTGACGTTGGTGACGCACACGCGGTCAGAATCGACCAGCGTGATGTCCCTTATGCCGCTGCGCACCAAGCTCTCCGCGCACCACGAGCCCACGCCTCCGACACCGAAAATTATCACCCTGGCGCGGGCCAGGCGGCCCATGGCCTCAGACCCCAAGAGAAGCTCCGTCCGGCGGAGCGCGCTGTCGGCAATATCCACTTTATGATTCTGGTGTTAGGTTACTATACACCGCGAAGTTACTATAAAAAGAGAAAGCGGAGATGAGCCGAAGCCCGCCTCCGCTTCTGGCGGCACTGCCGACCCCGCGGCGTTAGAACCTCGCCGCGGCGGCACGCCGCCACAATCAACAAAAAACCATTTTTTCGCCCACATTGCCAAGCAAGGCGGGCGCGACACGACGGCCGCATCGTGGCCAACCGGCGCGCCGCTCAAAAAACCAAAGAACGATACATGGCACGCGCAATCGCTGCGCTTCAGCCCCGGCCCCGTTGGGCGCGTGACACTTTCATTGTTGTCTTGTCGTGGCACCGACTTTCAACATCGCAAAGGTATGGCCGCGTGCCTTGGCGCGCAATACTCACAGATGACTATTTTGACTTATTCTTAAAACAAAGGCCATTCCTCGCCCTAGCTCATCATACGGCACTGACTCCCAAAGTGATAGAATAAAAAATGCCGCTGGCGTCTTGACAACGAGACATCAGCGGCCACAATGTTTGTGAGTATTTCCCTCACCCACCTACCTCTCCTGGGCCTGCCGGAAGATGGCCTCGGCCCGCGCGCCGGCCCACCGCGCGGCCCCAAGTTTCTTAGCCACCACCTGGCCTGAGCCGTTCACCACAATGGACGACGGGACGCTCATGGCCATCTGCGCCACAAAGCCGTCTCCCTCTTCTGCTGAGGCCACGCCGGCCTGCGGCACAAAGAGCGGGCGCAGGGCCGAATAGCCGCGGCGGCGCAAGTAGCCCAACACGTCGTCAGGCTCATCGGCCGAGACGAAAAAGAAGTCCACACGACCCCGCAGCCTCGCGGCGGCCGCTGCCATAGACCTCATCTCGGCGCGGCTCTGCGCGCTCCATACGCTGCCCACGTTGACCAGGGCGGGCCGTCGGGGCGGGAAAGAGAGCAGAGTGTCCCGCCCCTCGGGGGTTAGGAGCCAAGCTCCATCGGCCTGGCCAAGGAAGACGATTTTGTCATAGGGTTGCGGCTGCACCAGCGTCACGCGCAAGGCGTAGGTCATGACGCCGCGGCGCAACGGAGGCGCGGCGGCCACCACCACCGCGGCCAGGAAGAGGAAATCCACCACCACGCTGCGCGCCGACTTGCGCGCCCTGTATCGCGCCCACGCCCTGCGGAAGACAGAGAGGAAGCCCACTTGGCGCGCGCTTAAGCGGTCTTGAACTTGACAGGCCTCGGCAGCGTGGAGTGCATGCGCCCGTTGGCAATGAGGCTCAGGCTTATGGCCTTGGCCTTGCAAAGCTCAATATTGGCCGAGATGAGACCCGTGAGGTTGATTTGCGCCTCATAGCCCGTCTTGGGCTGGAGCGAGATGGGCAGCGTGGGCACGCCGGCTCGGAACCGCCGCACCTGCGAGGGACCCATGACAAAGTTGACCTGCGCATGGTCCAGCTCCACCACCTTTCGCGAGCGGTTGCGCACCCTGATGGAGAAGATGAGCTGCCCCTGGGCGTTTTGCGCCAGACGGCCGCGGAAACTCAGCCCGATGGGGAATATGGCGTTGACCCACATATAGGCCACCGCACCAAAGACAGCCACCACGGCCAAGACAATCAGCGCCACGCCCCACACGGGGAAAGAGCCGGCCGGTGCCGCCCCACCCTGCCGCACGGCTGCCGAGGCCGTGTCCGCCACAGCGGCGGGAGCCGAGGCCGTGTCCGCCACAGCGCCGCGGATGGCCGAATCGGCCGAGACGTCGGGGCGCACGGGGCGCGAGAGCCTGTCCAGCTCCCAATGGAGGCGATTGATGGTGCACTGCTGCATAAAGACCACCATGCAGAGCAAGGCCATGACGACGCGCCAATGAGCCGTCACCCACGACTGGGCCCGGCGGAAGATCTCGAAAATACGTTCCATCATGTTGTTGAAAAGCATAAAGCGGACGAATATATGACTTTTTGAGGTGGCCGGCGCAAGGGACGGTGTTAAAGTTCCTTTAGGGAAAATGGATATAAATTCGTAAATTCGCGGAGCGGTTCGCGCTTGCGCGCGGCCTCATCAAAAGGAAAAGAGACAATTTACCCATGGAGAATTCTAAAATCTTGTACATCTCGCAGGAGATTAAGCCATACCTGCCGGACTCGCCCATCGCCGTGCTCAGCCGCGACCTGTCGCAAGGCATTATGGAGGGCGGCAAGGAGATCCGCACGTTCATGCCCCGCTTCGGCAGCGTCAATGAGCGCAGGAACCAGCTCCATGAGGTCATCCGCCTGTCGGGCCTCAACATTGTCATTGACGACACCGACCACCCCCTGCTCATAAAGGTGGCGAGCATCCAGGCCGCGCGAATGCAGATCTATTTCATTGACAATGACGACTTTTTCAGCCGCAAGGGCGTGACGGCCGACCCCGCCACGGGCGAGCAGTTTGAAGACAATGACGAGCGCGGCATCTTCTTTGCACGCGGCACGCTGGAGACCACCAAGAAGCTCCGCTGGGTGCCGGACCTGATCCACCTCCACGGCTGGTTCACCATGATGGTGCCCATTTACATCCGCCTGATGGCCAAGGCGGACCCCTACTACGCCAAGTCCAAGATTGTGGTGAGCCTCTATGACGAGGCTTGGGAGGGTCAATGGCAAGACGTGAACAAGAAACTGTGGATGGAGGGGATTGACGAGAAGGCCCTGAAGAAGATAGACATCTCGGACTACAAGTCTCTGATGAAGACGGCCATAGACCTGAGCGACGGCGTGACGGTATGCTCCGCCACGGCGAGCCAGGAGTTGATAGACTACGCCAAGCAGTCGGGCAAGCCCGTGCTGGACTTCCCCGGCGAGACGGACTACGTGGCGGCCTATGACGCGTTCTATGACAAGGTGATAGCGGGCTAAGCCCCCGCCACAAGGCAAGAAGCCGCGGCCCCGCGCTGACTCTTCAGCGCGGGGCCGCGGCTTTTTATTATGAGGAGACGGGGCTATCGCCTGCGCTTGCCGCCGCGCGGCTTGCGCTTGTCGTCCGGCTCCGAGTCCTTGATCAGCTCGCGCCAGTTGTTGTCCCCACCTTCCGAGAAGTCCACCGTGGCCTCTCGCTCCGGGGCGGCCATGCGGAGGACTGATATGTGCTCCTGCATATACGCCTCAATGTCCTTTATCAGGCCATCTTCCGCGGGGTCGGCCAGCGTGAGGGCGTAGCCCTTGGCCATGCCGCGGCCGGTGCGGCCCACGCGGTGCACGTAGTTCTCCGGCTCCTCCGGCACGTCGTAGTTGACCACGTAGTCAACGCCGGGGATGTCAATGCCGCGGGCGGCCACGTCTGTCGTGATGAGCATCTGCACCTTGCCGTCGCGGAACTCGTCGAGGGCGTCCACCCTCACCCTCTGCGCCATGCCGCCGTGGAGGAACACGGACGTGAGGCCCACCCTGTCCATCGCCGCCTTGACGCGCTCGGCCCTGACCTTGGTGCGGACGAAGACCATGATGTGGCCCTGCGGGTTCTCGCGGGCTATGCGCTCCAAGAAGAAACGCTTCTCGTCCATCGGCACGGAGAGCACCTGGTGGGTGACGTTTTTAGAGACCTTGTTTTGGCTCATCTCGATCCTGACGGCGCGGTAGACCAGCGAATAGGCCAGCTCTTTAATCTTGGCATCTATCGTCGCGGAGAAAAAGAGCGTCTGCCTGCGGCGCGGCAGCTTGCGCACCAGCTGACTGATATCGTCATAAAAACCCAGCGCGAGCATATGGTCGGCCTCGTCGACCACCAGCACCTCCACCATGCTCGTGATGAGGTAGCCCTGCGAGGCCAGGTCGAAGAGGCGGCCGGGCGTGGCCACGACAATGTCCGCGTCTCCCTTGAGGAGGGCGATCTGGTTGTCTTGCCCCACGCCGCCATAGACGGCCACAACGCTCACGCCCGTGCCTTTGGCCACCGTCTTGATGACGCCAGCCACCTGCTGCGCCAGCTCGTGCGTGGGCTCCATGACCACGCAGCGCGCGCCGTGATAGCCGCGGCGCCTGGGGGTGCGGATGAGGTTGGAGACCACGGGGATGGCGAAAGCGGCCGTCTTGCCGGTGCCGGTCTGCGCGATGGCCAAAATGTCCTCGCCCTCCAAGATGTGGGGGATGGCCTTGAACTGTATGTTAGTGGGGCGGCTGAAGCCCATGGCCTTGACGTTTTCCAAGACCTGCGGCTGGAGCAGCCTTATGTCCTCAAACTTCATGATGAGATGTTGCTAAGGTGGGGATGAATTGGTGCGCGGGCGCTTTAGAGATTCTTGAGAGCCTGGCGGATGGAAGTCCACCGGGCGGCGCCCATCTTGGAGCCTATGACCTCGATGACGTTGCCGCTGGTTATGGCACCCGCCGTGGCGCACTGGCGCGGGTCGAGACCGTTTGTCATGGCCCAGATGAAGCCTGAGGCGTAGAGGTCGCCCGCCCCTGTGGTGTCTATGGCGTTGCTGCTAATGATGCCCACGCGCGCCGTCTGGTGGCCCACCTTGACTAGGCTGCCGCGGCGGCCAAGCTTGAGGACGACCGTGTCCGCAATCTCGCCAATCTCATTGAGGGCCTCCTCGTCTTCCTTACCGGTGAAGGCCGTGGCCTCCTCCTCGTTGGCGAAGACGACGTCTACGTAGCGAGATATGATTTTCTGAAGGAAGTCCAGATTGTCTTCCACCACATTATAGGACGCCAGGTCTAGCAACGTGGTGAGACCCTTCTCCTTGGCCTCCGAGAGGGCACCCTCGATGAGGCCCGGGTTCTGCACCAGGTACCCCTCCACATAGAGGTGCGTGAAGCGCGAGAAGGCAGACGCGTCAATGTCATCCCTCGTCAGCTCCACGGCAGCCCCGAGACAGGTGCACATGGTGCGCTCCGAGTCGGGGCTTATGAGCGATATGCAGGAGCCCGTGCGCGTCGCGCTGGTGCGGAGGAGCAGCTCCACGCCGCTCTGGCGCAGGTCGTCGGCGTAACGGTCTCCGAGCTCGTCCACGCCGGTCATGCCGATGAAGCCCGTCTGGACGCCCATGTTGGCCAGACCCACAATGGTGTTAGACGCGCTGCCGCCGCAGACAATCTGAGGGTTGAGGCCCTTCACGGCCTCGAAAATCTCGGCAGAGCGCTCCTCGTCAACAAGGTTCATGGCCCCCTTGGGCAGGTTGAACTGGTTGAGGATGTTGTCGTTAGGAATCCTTACGAGGATGTCCACCAGGGCGTTGCCCAGGCCAAGGACCTTTGCTTGCATGTGGCGTCTGGATAATTATTTGATGAAATTTACGCGCAAAGATATTGCAATTTCGGGAAAACTGCATAATTTTGCCCTCGCTTTTCGGGTGGGAGACCACCGGCAAGGCACTTTGGCAAAGCTGGTGACGGCGTCATCGTGCGGCCAATTTCAGCACATCTCCAAAGGCGGAGATACGACATATACTTGACCATTCTCCAATAGCTCAGTTGGTTAGAGCATCTGACTGTTAATCAGAGGGTCATAGGTTCAAGTCCTATTTGGAGAGCGAGAAGACGGGGCATCTGGTGCGAACTGGGTGTCTCCTTTTTTTGCGCCCACGGGCTAAGAAGCGAGGCCAAAACTGCCAACATAAGGAAACAAGCGCGGGCGCGATGCCGGAAATGGCAGTCGCGCCCGCGCTCCTTTCTTTTATTGGCCCAATGAGGGGAAATGCCGCTTAGAGCAACTTGAACATTGACTTGCAGACAGACTCCATAGCCTTGGGGTAGCGATCGTTCTCAACGTAATCATACTTGCCCTCCTCACCGTCAATGGTGACCACCAATACCGGCAAGCCAGTTGACAGGTCTACAAACGATATTTCGCCATAGAACTCCACTCCAATCTTGCCCCACGAACTCTTGCCAATGCTCTTCTCAAACTTGGTTATTTTGAAAACCACCTTGTATTTCGGAGCGTCTCCAGAGACTACGGGGCCTTTGCTATATTGGGCGAAGTACTTAGGCCACGACTCGTTGAGCAACTTGATGCGCAGGTCGTAGTCCTCGCCACAATGCTCCTTAAAAGGCTCATCGTCCTCCCAAGTCGCGCCCTCAACGTCAATCACGCATTCCACTGCGACCTTCTCCTTGAGCACATTGATGTCTCCCGATTTGAGGCGCACATCCCTGGCTGCGCAGGCGGCAACTGCGGTCGTCACCCAGAGAACCAATAGAGCAACAATCTTTCTCATCTTGTTTTAATATTTAAGGTTAGACAATCCTTCTGACAAGCTCGCGGCGGTCGCCCGGGAGCAGGTCTACGGGCGGAATCTCAATCATGGTGTAGCAACCGGGGCGCTGACGCAGCGCGGCGCGGGCGCAGGAGACGAGGACCTGCCCCGTGAGGGCGGGGTTGTTGATCTCCATAAGGAAACGGAAATTCTGGTTGGCCGTGACTCCGGATACGCCGTTGCGGATGAGGTTGACGCCGTGGCCCACATTGTTGAGCGCGTCTACCGACGGCACCTCGATGACGTGAGTCTCGTCATGGGCGAAATAGTCGTCGGCCTTGATGGCGGCGGCCACGTCGGCAAGCTTGTAGCCCTCTTTCAACTCCACATATACCATTCGGCGATGGATGCCCGTGCCGAGGGGGATGGTCATGGACAGGGCGTCCTTCACGCCCTCCTTGCTCTTGACGCACACGGTGTGGCCCATGCTCCGGCCAGGGCCGAAATTGGTGTAGGTGAGGCCTTTGGGGGCGAGAGCCTCAAGGATGGCGCGTATCATGGAGTCGGAGCCCGGGTCCCACCCCGCCGAGATGATGGAGGCCGTGCCGTGCCGCTTGGCCACGGCATCCAGCTCATCGCGCAGCTCCGCCACGCGTGTGTGGATGTCGAACGAGTCCACCGTGGCTATGCCCTGCGCCAAGATGGCCTTGGCGGCCTCCGGCACGGCGCGCGTGGGGGTGCAGAGCAGTGCGGCGTCAACGTGTCCGAGCTTCTTGATGTCGTCCACCACGTCAACGCCCGTCAGTTCCACGGGCTGCGGCGCGGACGGGTCGCGGCGCACCACGCCGGCCAGCACCATGTCTGGCGCAATCGAGAGCGCCTCCACGGCGGCCTTTCCGATGTTTCCGTAACCCACTACGGCTATTCTTTTCTTTTCCGTCATATCACTGTTTCTTTTGCATTTTTCTGTCATTGCCGCCGCGACCGCGGGAAAGTCCCTCCTAACGGCCTGGCGTGGCAAGCGTAAAATTAACTTTTTATGCAGAGATTGACAATCAGTGAAACACTGCATTTTCGCCTTTGGGCATTTTTAGGAGGCTCCAGGCCATGGGCGTAAGCGGCCACGGCGGGCGGTTTCGGCCGCTTGACTCCCTGACAAATGTGTGATGGATGAATGCAGCAAATCGCCTGGCAGGCTGCCTGGGGGACAAAAATCGCGCCATTTTCCAAGGCTTACGAGCCATACCCTCGCGGAAGAAGTGAAAATTTGATGCTTGATAAAAAAAAAACTCCAATATCCATTATCTCCACCCTACCTTTATCACCGTGAATGGGGCGGGGAGGCCGAGCGCCGCGCCGCCCGATAAGTTTAACCTAAAAACAAACAAGCGTATGAAAAACATTTTATCATTTTTACTCATCTTGGTCTGCCTGGCGCAGTGCGGCGTGGCGGCGGGACAATACGATGGATATAAACGAGGATGGATTTTTCGAGACAGTGATAGCACCCTCATTCTCTACGATACTTACAAACCTTATTGGGGTGATTTGAATGGCCCCAATTTCCGTGCTGTCAAGAGGGTGACTATATCAGAGGGGGTGACATCGGCTAAAACGTGGAATGTTGAGGGAGAAATTCTGCCTGAAGTAAAAAGCATATCATTCCCTAAAAGTCTAGAAAAAGTAGACGGCCCTAGATTCTACTGGAATAGGATCGAATGGGGTGGCAAACAAGAATTAATTGAGGCAGATACCGTTTACGCCCCATGGGAAACGCCTGTCGACATTGACAATGATATCTTCGCAAGGGCGTTATCCTCCCCCAAAAAGCCGCCATTGCTCATTGTTCCCTTCGGCTGCATTGACGCATATAAAAATTCTGACTGGAGCAGAATTTTCGCATACATTGGCGATGCGAAAGGACCCTATAATTGGCCGATATATATACGAGACTGGTCACTTTCCGATGAAGGCAAGTTGTTCGTCTCTAAGGACTTTCTGTGGGCTGACAATCTTGAGATCTGGTATACATTCGAAGAAGGCCAGATTCAAAGCATTGAACTCGAAGAAGGGATGACGAAAGTAGGCACTTACGCTTTCAGTGGGGATTTCATTAGTCGTGTTCATTCATTGACTCTGCCGAAAAGTCTGAAATCAATAGGTAAATACGCATTTCAGGGAATAGGCAGCAAATGTAGCGACCCAGTTGAGATTAACGTGCCCGAAGGGCTTACTGAAATTGAGGAGGGAACCTTCGAGATTGCGCATATATCATCTTTCAAATTCCCAATGAATATACGGTCAATAGGCAGAAACGCATTCAATGGGTGCGAAAATCTCTGCGAGGAGACTGGCAAGCTGGTGTTGCCTCCATACGTAAAGAAAATTGAACCTGGAGCTTTTTCCTTTTGCCAGGCCTTAAATCACGTTGTGCTGCCCGCATCTGTTGATTCTGTTGGAGGCGAGGCTTTTGGCAATATTGTAGCAGACATCGACTTTTATGGTTACGAAACGACCTATCTTCACGACCTCAGGATAGATTGCTATGCGCCAAACCCTCCCGAGATCTACGGCCAAGCCTACTTAACCTCATCTGTATTGGGTTATATTGGTGGGAGCTACGGAGACCTCTACGTTCCTGCCAAGAGCGTGGAGAAGTACAAAGCCAGCTATTGGGCAAGAGAGTTCAACATATATGCGCTAGACCCCGAAGACAACCCATACACGGCCATCAGGGACGTTGAGGATGGCAAGTTGAAAGTGGACGTGCGCGGTGGCGTGGTGAGCGTGGAGGGCGTTGACGAGTTCGACGTATACGACATGTCCGGCCGCAAGATGCCGACGGGTCGCCCATTGCCAGCAGGCGTGTATGTGGTGACCACGGGCACGGGTTCAGAAAGAGTTGTGGTGAAATAATGACAGGACAAAAGCAAGAATTAGGTCAGGCAGAGAGGGAAGATGCAGCCCCGTGGTGATGTTCACCACGGGGCTTTTGCGTTTGTAAGGTTTTATGGCGTTGGCGGGAGGGGGAAGATGTCAAGAGGGGGATTTGGCGCATGAGGCGGGGGAGGGGAGCTATGTCACGATGTGGATTTTTGCGCACGGGCGGAGAGGAATGCCACCAGGGCGGGAGACGGCATGCATACCGTCTCTACATGGGTGGGTTGAGACATTTACGGGCGGAATGATTTTGGAGGCGTTGGCGGGCGGTGGGCGCGTTTTTTCTGGGTTTATGACGGCGGGGTTATATGTAGAGACGGGTCGTGACCCGTCTCACGCAATGGGGAGGGGGATAATGTCAAATGGGTGGATGCGCAGGGGGCGGGAGGGGAAATATGTCACGAAGTGGGTTTTTGCGCACGGGGCGGGGAGGAATGCCACCGTGGCGGGAGACGGCACGCGTGCCGTCTCTACATGGGTGGGTGAGACGTTGCGGCGGAATCGTTTGGGAGGCGGTGGCGG
>CAKUVM010000009.1 GCA_934699135.1 uncultured Bacteroidales bacterium | reverse complement strand
CTTTTTGAGTCCATCTTTATATTCTTGTTCGAACATAAGGTTGTCTCTGTAAACTTTCAGGGCGTGGTCATATTTCAATTGTTCCTTACGAGACAACAATATCATAATTCTAAACCTTTTATAGTTTCTACCGTCAGTCCCGTCAGTTTTGCCACCAACTCTACCTGCATTCCATTCCGAATCATTTCTTTAGCCACTTCTTCTCTTCCCTCTAGCCTTCCTTCTTCCCTTCCTTCTTCCCTTCCTTCCTCTCTCCCTTTCTCTCTTCCCTCCTCAAGGGCCTTTTTGAGTCCATCTTTATATTCTTGTTCGAACATAAGGTTGTCTCTGTAAACTTTCAGGGCGTGGTCATATTTCATTTGTTCCTCACGAGACATATTGGCAAGTGAGGTTATGTCCTCAAGTTTTTTGAAGACTGCGCTTTTCGCCGTATATGGCATCCTGTTTAGTACTTCCATATTGTTGAGCACGTATATCCACCTTTCAAAATTAGTCCCGCACTCATCGGGATGTCTTTTGTCAAAGAGTGGGAGTTGAAGGAATATCATTCTGAGCTTGTTGCTTATCTGACGGCCTGTCTCCATATCAGCCAGGGTCACGTCAGTCCGCAACTTGCCCAGGTTGTCCATCCTGAAGTTCATAAAGGCTATGGCGTAGACCGCTTTGATGTCATACATCCACTGTTGCCCGCGCTCTCCTTGGCGGCATATCGCCTGTGCGGAATAGTATAACATGCGGTCAATGAAACTGATCTGGGCGCGGTTTTGCATCTCCACAATGATGCTCTCGCCACTGTCTGTCTCGCAATATAAGTCGTAGATCAACGTCCGCCCGTCTTTCTGTGTCCTCGGCTGCTCCTTGTCCATAAAGGTGATGCTCAAGATGCGCCGCTCTCCTTGCAGGAGGCTGTTCAAGAAGTCTATAAGGAGGTCTTTCGACATCTCCTGCCCAAAGATCCTCTTGAAACCGAAGTCCGTGAAAGGGTTTATGAACTTGCCCATGGCCATAACTTTCGTCCTTTCGCAAACATAGTGAAAAAAGAAGACAGTTCAGAGCTTATCATTACTTTTGCCATGCTCACAGTTCACACAGCGACGAAAGACCGTGTTTCACCTCAATCTATCATCCCCAAAATGGTCTCATGCCGGCAATGTGTCCGCACGGGGCTACGCTTTTTTGCCAGACGGCACAATGTTGCGCGGCAAGTCTCTGGCCGTTCATATGGACGTTGACCGGGAAGACGTCTGGGCATTGCGCCTGAGGGAGCTCAATGGCCTCTTTGCCGTGGTGCGCAACGCCGATGGCTTCTGCGCGGCGGCCATTGACAATTCGCGCCTTTCCCCACTATATTATAGGCGAGGGGGCGATGGTGTGACGGCAGTTGCTGATGACGCCTATTCGCTGTTGTCTTATGGAGATGTCCTTGACGGTCTCGGTTTGGCGCAATATGAGGCTTCGGGGTGCACGTTTGACGGGCATACTCTCGTGAGCGGGGTGCGGCAAATACGGCCAGGCTGCTATGTCACGGATCGAGGCTCCGACATTGAGTATTACTCATACGGCGTCATGGCGCAAGATGCGCGGCCGCTGTCTTTTGCGGCCTTTGACTCCTTATTGGGGCGTGTTTTCGGCCGCCTTGTCAGGTCAGTGGGAGGACGGCAGATTGTGGTGCCATTGAGTGGCGGGCAAGATTCACGGCTTGTGTTGTGCCGGCTGAAGGAGCTTGGCCTTCGGAATGTCGTTACGTACACCGTCGGGGGCGCGTCGTCTGCCGAGGTGGCCAGGGCCAGGGCGGTGGCTGCCGCCCTGGGCTTTGAGTGGCATGGCGTGGAAATAGCGGCGGGCGACGCCGATGAGTTTGTCCGTGCCGATGAGTTCTTGCCATATTGCCGTTTCATCGGAGGCCTTGTGAATTTTTTGTGGCTGTATGACTATGTGGCTGTGGCAAAGCTCAAGGCACTTGGCGTGTTACGACCCGACGCAGTCTTCCTCCCCGGTCATTCGGCAGATTTTAACGCAGGCTCCCATATGCGCAAGGGAGTGATAAAAGAGGCCTCGCCGGAGCGGTATGTGAGGTCTGCTATTCTTTATGACATCTTTGAGTATGATCATGAAGCGGGGAAAGAGCCAAAGGTGATGGATGTGTTCGACCGTGGCTTGAGCTGTGGGTTCGCCCCGTGGTCGGCATTTCAAAATTTTGAGTTCAAGACTCGTCTGCCCAACAATATTAACAACTCCGCAAGGGTATATGAGTTTCTGGGATATGACGTCCGGCTTCCATTCTGGGACGCGGAGTTCCTGGAGGCCTTTCGCCGCATGCCGTTTGCGCAATTGGCAGACTGCCGTTTCTATGACAGTTATGTCCGAGAGTCTGAGTTCCGGAAGATGGGCGTAGACTTTGGGCCAGAGCCGCCCTCGGCCGCCTATTTCCGGATGGGCAAATTTCGCAAGAGGGTCAAGGCCTTTTTGCCGGACTGGCTGACGAGGCCTAGGGCCATGCGCCAAGACGATGTGGGGGAGCATATGTTGTGCGCCCCGTTGAGGGAAGATCTCTCCATGCGCGGCCAATATTCATCGGGCCGTGCGCCGCGCTCGGCCAATGAGGTCATGAAAGACTGGTATCTGATGACCGTACGAAACGATCTTAAAAGATTGGAATGACGAAAATATCGGTGTGTGTCCCAATCTACGGAGTAGAGGGGCGCGTAGGGCGTTGCGCCCAGTCGCTTTTCTCACAGTCAATGACAGACGGGGTGGAGTTCATCTTTGTTGACGACGCCTCGCCAGACGGCAGCATGGCTGAACTCAGGGACGTGATGGCCCGCTACGCGGAGGGACTGGACGTGAAGCTATTGCGCCATGATGTGAATAAGGGTGTGCCCGAGGCCCGGCGCACGGCCGTCTTGGCCGCCAAGGGCGATTTTGTGGCGCATGTTGACTCGGACGATTTCGTAGACGCCGGCTACCTGGAGTCGCTGTATGCCGCGGCCGTGTCTAGTGGCGCCGACGTGGTCTTCAGCGACATGCGCGAGGAGTATGCCCACGGGGGCAAGACAATCCACAGCTCATGGGCGCAAGGCTTTGCGGACTTGGGCATTGCCGCCCTGCTGGGACACGACTCCACATATTTGTGGGGCAAGCTCATCAGGCGGGATCTCTATGTCCGTCACCCGGAGTGCCATGCGCCGTCATGCCTGCGCGTCAAGGAAGACTGCTACTCGGCCGTGCGCCTGTGCCACCACTCCAAGGCTTTGGCTCATGCCGGCGTGTGCCTCTACCATTATGACCGGCGCGTTCCTCAGTCGCTCACGCGCGCCCGCGTCGACTTGCAATTTCAGGCCATGCTGTGGTTGTGGGGGCAGACAAGGGCTTTTTACGCCGCGGCATATCCCGACGGCCGATACACGCCCGCCTTGGAGTCCGCCATGGTGCGAGAGAAAGCCGCCATGATGCTGTTTCGCCACGATTTCGCGGCGAAACGCAAATATGCCGACGTGTTCCGGGATGAGGAGGGGCGGCACATGCGTGAGCTGCGTGGCGGATTGCGGCTCATGTTGACGCTTGTTCGCCATCACTTGTGGCCACTTGTGTGGCTATATACGCAGTATGCCAAATGGATGGAGAAAAAGCAATGATGCCGCCTGGCAATGACGGCATAAGAGTCTCGGTGTGCGTGCCGGTCTATGGCGTTGAGGCATATATTGAGCGATGCGCGAGGTCCCTGTTCTCACAAACATTGACAGACGGGGTGGAGTTCATCTTTGTGGACGACGCCTCGCCAGACGGCAGCGTGGCAAAGCTCAAAAAAGTGATGGATGAACATCAACCCCTAAACGTCAAGCTGATACGTCATGAGAGGAACAAGGGACTGCCTGCCGCGAGGCGCACGGCTGTGCAGGCCGCCACAGGCGAATATGTGGCGCATGTTGACTCGGATGACTATGTGGAGCCCGACTTCATCAAGTCGTTGCTGGCCGAGGCCGTGCGATATGACGCCGACTTGGTTGAGTGCGGCTATCGGGAATGTGGCGGAGGCTGCCGCGCCATAATGCCGGCTGGAGACGGACTCCACGCCCATATGCCAGCCCCTCTGGCCATATGGGACGGAAGGCGAGACGGCCACGTGTGGGCCAAGCTCATCCGGCGTAGTGTATACGTGCGCCATCCTGAGTGCCTCGCCCCGGATTGTGTGGTGATTAAGGAAGACATTTTCTCCATGGTCCGCATAGCCTTCTTCGCACGGCGGATATCATTTGTGCCAGCCGTGCTTTATAACTACAATTGCGAAAACCCAGGCTCTCTCCTGCACAAAGGTCGCGAGATGCGTATGTCCAGTCTCGCGCCCTTGTGGAGTCAGACGTTGGCCTTTCTGAGGTCGGCCTATCCGGGCGGCGAACATGAGAGCGACATAATGCGTCCCGTGATAGAGGGCAAAGCGGAGTGGATGCTCTATTGCCACAGCGTGGCGGCCAAACGCCGTTGGGCGCGGCTCTATCATGACGAGGAGATGCCATACGTCCGCAAGATGGGGCGCGGGTTGAGATTCATGGCCACAATGGTTCACTATGGGGTTTGGCCCATAGTTTGGCTCCATACGCTCTACGCCAAGGCTTTAGAGCGTATGGAGCAATGCTGGCGGTAGGCCGCCCCTCCTCATCATCAAGATTTACCCTTGTCTTAGACAATCCGCCCAGAATCACTATCTTTGCGGCGTCATGGCGTTGTGGCAGGCGCAGTGGCGAAAACTTTTCAATTATGAAGAAAATCCTTCTTTGGGCCATGGCCGCTACCTTGCTGTGCTGTTCCGAGGCGTCGGCGCAGTGGAAGAAAGCCTACAAGCAAAACGACTGGCAGGTGGGCTATGGCTACATGTCTTGCATAGCCGTGGTGGATGCGCTGGGCGATGTGGAGATGGACGACGTGACGCAGCGCGACATCAAGACCGACGGCCGCGCGAGCATTGGCGCCATCACAGCGCAATATACGCATCGCGGGGGGCGGCTTGTGAGCTTCGGCCTGGCCCTCTCTTATGAGATGACCAAGGAGGACTGCGTCGTCTCCCCTAAAAAAGACACCAAGGTGAAGGTGGGCGAGCTCACCAACACATACATATCCGTCACCCCGCTGCTGCGCTTCAACTGGGTGGAGTGGAGCGGCTTCGTGACCATGTATAGCAAAGTGGCCGTGGGCATGACGTTCATTGGCGACTCCTATTCCGCAGAGCCTGGCTGCGACTATTCCGTCCAGAGCAAGAAGCAGCACTACTTCGGGTACCAGGTCTCGCCCCTCGGAGTCATGGTGGGGCGGAGGCTCAGCGGCTTCGCCGAGGTGGGCTTCGGCACGCACGGCCTTGCGCAGTTGGGACTGGCGTACAGGTTCTGATCTAGAATTTGCGGGACATCACGACATATACAAGACACACACAATATGAGCAACAGCACATCCGCCATCATAGCCGGCCGGCTGATGGACATCAAGGCCATAAAACTCCAACCCTCCGAGCCTTTCACTTGGGCCTCGGGTTGGAAGTCCCCGATCTATTGTGACAACCGAAAGGCGTTGTCCTACCCCGACATCCGCACCCTCATCAAGTGCGCGTTCGCCGATTTGGCGCGTGAAAAGTATGCCGACGTCGACGTGGTCGCCGGCGTGGCCACCGGAGCCATCGCGCAAGGCGCGCTGGTGGCGGACTTGCTCGGCAAGCCGTTCATCTACGTCCGCTCAGCTCCCAAAGACCATGGCTTGGCCAACCTCATTGAGGGCGACCTGAAGGAGGGGCAGAAAGTGCTAGTGATTGAGGATCTCATCTCCACTGGCGGAAGCTCGCTCAAGGCCGTGGCCGCCCTGCGAGACGCCAAGGCCGACGTGGTTGGCATGCTGGCCATCTTTACCTATGGGTTTCCGACGGCCGCCGAGGCTTTCCAGAAAGCCGGTGTGGAGCTGACCACGCTAAGCAACTATGACGACCTCATAGCCGAGGCTGTCAAGAGAGGCTACGTGAGCGAGGCCGACATTGAGACGCTCCACGAGTGGCGTGCCAACCCCTCCGCCTGGAGGCAGTAAGAGCGGCGCGCCATGGAGAAGTATGAGAGCAGCATAAAGGCTGTCAAGGCATCTGTCGAGGCTGTCTACGCGCTCGTGTCAGATCTGAGCCGAGTGGGCGGCGCTCTGTCGCCGCAGGAGTTTGCAAAAGACGTGGAGTCCACTGCCGACGAGTGTTCTTTCACGGTAGATAAACTCGGCAGGGTGGGCGTGCGCGTTGAGGAGCGTATGCCGTGCTCGCAGGTCAAATATGCCCTAAAGGCGCAGATGCCGCTGGGCGTGAACCTCTACATCCAAATAAAGGAGGCCCCGAGACAAGATGAAGGGCCGGAGAGCCGCGTCAAGGTGACGCTTACCGCGGATATCCCTATGATGCTCAAGCCGCTCGTGGGCTCAAAACTCCAAGACCTTGTTGACCGTGTGGCGGATGTGGTGTCGCGGCGGGTCTACTGACCCAAGCCTTTCCGCCCGCGCGCGTATATTTCACAGTGGCGCAGGCCGCGGCTCTTGGTCGCGCCCTGCGCTTTTTCTTTGTGGCTGAAATGACCGTAGAGGTGGCATATGGCAAAGTTTGATGGCGGACGCCTGGCCAATAGCGTGCGAAATGGCGCCTATGGGTTGGTGTTCTACGCCCTCACCCTGGTGCTGAGCTTCGTCTCTAACCGTGTGTTTGTGCATCGTCTTGGGGCGGATATGCTCGGGCTGTGCGGCACGGTGTCCTCCATCGTTGAGACCCTCAACATTGCCGAGCTTGGCGTGGGCATGGCCATGGCCAGCATATTGTATGCGCCCCTGGCGAGCGGTGACCGAGAGACGGTGGCTGAGCTTGTGGCCGTGCAGGGGTGGATATATAGGCGCGTGGCTGTTTTCGTGGCGTTGGCAGCGGTGGTCGTCATGTTTTTCTTCCCGTCCATCTTTGCGGGGGCGGCGGTCCCGTTGCCCTATGCCTACGCCACATGCGTCGTCATGCTGATGGGCTCGCTCTCAACCTATTTGCTTAATTATCGTGATGTGGTGCTGAGCGCGAATCAGCAAGAATATGCCGTCACGTTGGCCTATCGCCTGCCGTCTGTGCTGCGTCTGGTGTTGCAGATCTTGGCCGTGGAGTTCACAGATCATGGCTATGAGCTGTGGCTCTTGCTCCAGTTGGGCGGCATGGCTCTCACGGCCGTCATGGTGCGCGGGGCTGTGGCGCGGCTTCACCCGTACCTGTGTGTGCCTGTGAGGCTTGGCGGGGCGTTGCGGCTCAAGTTTCCCGAGGTGGGGCGGATGGTTGGCCAGGTGTTTGCCCACCGCTTGGCCTCTGTGGTCTTGGTGCGGGTCAGCCCGATGGTGGTTTTCGCTTTCACGTCGCTCCGCGTCGTGGCGGCCTATGGCAGCTACATGATGATCAGCGGTGGCCTCACCGCGCTTTTCACTGCGGTGTCAGGCGGGGTGCAGGGCAGTGTGGGGCATTTGGTGGCGCAGGGCGATTCCGCTCACAGCCGCAGGGCTTTTGACATGATGTTCGCCGTCACTTGCGTCATTGCCGCCGTGTGCGCCTACGGTTTCTACGCTTTTGCAGATTCATTCGTGTCCGCGTGGGTCGGGGCAGGTATGGTGCTAGAAGGCGCGCCCGTGGCGTTGATGTCCGTCATGGTCTACATTGCCATATCGCGATGCGTCGTCGGGCAGTTTCTCTCGGCACATGGCTTCTATGCCGATGTCTGGGCGGCTTTCGCGGAGGCTTTTCTCAACGTGGGGCTGTCCGTCGCCTTTGGCCTCCTGTGGGGGCTGTCTGGCGTGTTGTTTGGCGTGGTCGTTAGCCTTGTGGTCATTGTCTTGTGCTGGAAGCCATACTATCTTTTCCGCGTGCGGCTGGGTTGTGGCGTCGCGGGCTATTGGTGGGCCTACGCGCGCAACGCCGCTCTGGCAGTGGCTGTGGGGTGGTGCGTCTCTCGGTTGTGCGGCCCTGTCGTGGAGTCGGGTTTCGGCTCTTTGCTGTGGCGCATGGCGTGGCAGACGGCACTTTACGGCGTCTTGGTCGCGTCTGCCATGTGCGCGGCCAGCAGCGGCATGCGGGCAGCATTGCGGCGGGGGGTCAGTCTCTGTCGCCGTCGTGGAGCTTGAGGTTGAAGCTCATGCGGTGCGCCGGCGTTGGGCCTAGCCGTCGGAGGGCCTCATAGTGGTCTCGCGTCGGGTAGCCCATGTTGTGCGCCCACCCGTAGCCCGGGTATTGTTCGTCAAGTTGCTCCATAATGTTGTCTCGCCGCGTCTTGGCCAGAACCGATGCCGCGGCTATGGATAAAAATTTGCCGTCGCCGCCAATGACGCACTTGTGCCCAATGGCCGCGGCCTCATCGTGGAGGCGTGCCTCGGCCGATTCCATATCCTCGAAATCAGCGTAATAGGGGCGAAACCTGTTGCCGTCTATGAGCAAGAATGTCGGGGTCACGCTCAGGGATCGTATGGCTCTGTGCATGGCCAAGATGGATGCGTTGAGTATGTTGAGTCGGTCAATCTCCTCTGCCGACGTCTCCGCTATGGCCCAAGCCACGGCCGCCTCTTTGATAAGTGGGGCCAACCGCTCGCGCTGTCCCGCCGACAGTTTTTTTGAGTCGTCTAGCCCCGGGAGGTCTTCCGCCTTGATGTCTGGCGGCAATATGACGGCCGCCGCCACCACGGGGCCTGCCAGCGGCCCCCGGCCAGCCTCGTCGGCTCCCGCCTCGCGCTTGCCTGCCGACCAGAACGCCCGCAGCGGCTCTTTGGGTTTGTGTGCCGTCGTCATGCCTTGAACCTGTTCACCAGTCCTTCCATCCTGTCTGCCATAAAGGCCATCTCGTCGGCGCGCTCCGCCATCTCGTCGGCATTGGCGGCGGTCTCTTGCGTCGCGGCGTTGAGGACTCCTACGGCCGTGTTTATTTGGTCAACTGACGATGTCTGCTCCGTGCTTGCCTCCCTCAGCTGGTGAATTTTGTCGGCCACGCAGTGGAGTTGCGGGATCACTTCGGCCACCAGGCCGTCTATGCTCTCTGTGCTGGCTATGGCTTTTGTCGCCGTGGCCGTCGTGTCCGTGGCCGTGCGCTTGGTCATCTCTGCCAACCTGCCCACCTCTTTGGCGACGACGGCAAACCCCATGCCCGCCTGCCCCGCTCTGGCCGCCTCCACCGAGGCGTTGAGGCTCAGCACTGTGGTCTGGTTCACCAGGTCGTTTATCGCGGTCAGTGAGTTGGCCACGCCTCTTGTGTCGTTGAGGCAACTTGCGGACGTGCTTGCCATCGAGGCCACGAATTTGTCGGCCGCGGAAATCATCTTGTCCGCTTGCGCAGTGGTGTCGGCGTTCTGATGGACGTTGCTCGCAATCTCTTCAATGCTGGCCGATATTTCTTCAATGCTACTCGCCTGTTTGCTGGAGTTGGAGGCCATGTTGGTCGACGTGCGCGACATCTCCGCGCTCGACTTTTGCAGTGCCATGGCGGTCTGCCTCATCAGGCCTACCGATTCGCGCAACGACTCTTGCATCCGCGTCATGGCCTCGCCGAGGCACTCCACCTCGTCGCCCGTGCGCCTCACCTCGACGTCGCCTGTCAGGTCTCCCGAAGCCATGCTCATGGCGCTGTTGGCCAGCCGTGTAAGGGGGGCTGACAGGTTACGGCGCATAAACAGGAAGACGAGCAATATCAGCACCGAGTCTAATGCAACCGTCACCGTCAGCGTGTTGGCAATTACGGATCTCGATATGCTTTGCAGCACAGAGAGATCCATCCATGCGTGGCAGATGCCAATCATCTTGCCCCTGTGATCGGTCACAGGCGTGTATGATGAGAAGATGAGCGTCTGGCCCGCCATCTCGGTCAGGGCCACCTGTCGGCCGCCTGCGGCCAGCGAGTCCGCCACCCACTCGTTGGGGATGCTCAGGCCGTGGATGTCCACGTCATGGCCGTCATAAGAAGTGGCTGCGATCACGTTGTTGCGGTAGAGGCTCATCTGCGTCTGCGTCAGCCGCCCCATCTCGGCCAGGTAGGCGTCGTCTTCCACCACGGCCTGGCACAGCACCAGCGTGGCCGCCGGTTGCCCCATATCGTCACGTATCTGCCTGACGACCACCACGCCAATGCCCTTGTCCATCACTTCGGCGAAGCCACTGTAGGAGTGCGAGGCGTTGTTGGCCACGTAGCGCATAAGGTCCTGCATCGATGTGAGTTGCATCTGCGTGTAGCCGCCGTAGCTGGTGCAGATGAGGTCGCAGTGCTTGTCGGCAAGCACGAAACCCTGGTAGCGGCGCAGTTTCACGTCGGCTCGCAAAATCTCGATGAGCGCGTTGAAGTCTTCTTGGCGCAACTGGGAGGGAATCTGCGGGTAGACCTCTGTGAGGCTCTGGGCGTAGTTTTCCAGTTTGGCGGTCTGGCTTTCGCGTATATGCTTTGAGATCTGCATCTTTTCCGAAATCGAGCTCTCAAAGAAGTGTCCCAGTATCTTGTTTCGAGACACCGAGACGCTTATGTTTTGCGCAAGATTCAGGATTAGGGTGAAGACGACGAAGGCTATGGTTATTTTGGCCAAGACGCTGCTCCTCACTTTTCTGGCTGCGTCTTTCACTTTGCCTGTTTGTAGCATTTTTGGGGTGTTAGGGCTTGTTCTCTTAGTTGTCCTGCGGTCGCGAATTTACTTCAAAATATCTTACGGAGCGGTTATGTGCCTGTGCGTAACGGAAGTGTCGCGCCAAAGTGTTTGCCAGTTTGCGCAAATGGCTTTGGGAATAGGTTTAAGTGGGGTTGTCCTTAATGTCTTATGCGAAGCAAATGCTGCGACATTGAAAGCATAAGGCTTTGAATGTTTTCTCTTTGAAAGATTTTTGCTTAAAATTCTTTCTGATTGTTTTGTAATGACCGCAAAATGCCTACATTTGCATTGTGATTAGCGGTGAACAGGACTTGTTCTTTGTTCGGGCCAATCAGTCCTAACCTGACTCGACATATAGGGCGGTTCTGGAATCCGCAAAGTCCATAACTGTTCTTTTGTAATTGAAGCCTTCCCGATGAGATATCGGGGAGGCTTTGCTGTTCTTTTGCGGGAAGCGTTGGCCGCTTGTCGTCAAAAACGACCTTTTGGGCGATTTGTAACGCACACGGAGTCTCTTTCGTCATAAATTTATGCTATCAACAGATAACTCGAACAGCAGAATGACGACTAGGCAAAAGATGGCGATTGTCGCCCTGATGGCCCTGACCGCCCGCGGCGCGGCCTTCGCCCAGCAGGCCGATGCAGCGACGGAGGGCCGCAAGTGGACTCTGAGCGAGTGCATTGACTATGCGCTGCAAAACAACTTGGAGGTCAAAGGCAGCGAACTGACGCAAGAGCAAGCTCGAGCTCAGGTGGATGGGGCCAAGGGTCAGCTCATGCCGTCGCTGAGTTTCTCCACCCAGCAGACGTTGGGCTGGAGGCCGTGGAGCCAAAGCACCGTGGCTCTGAACGGCGGCACCATGACCACGACGCAGAGCGACGCCACGTATTCCGGCGGCTACAGCCTCTCGGCCAACTGGACGGTCTGGGATGGCGGGCGGACCCGCCGCGAGCTGCAGGGCTACAAGCTGGAGGAGCAAAAGGCCGAGGCTGATGGCCGCGTGGCCGCGCGGTCGGTAGAGGAGCAGATTGTGCAATACTACGTCCAGATTCTTTACGAGGCCGAGGCCGTCAGGGTGGCGGACAGCACATTGGCGGCCAGCGCGTCGCTCTTGAGCCGCGGCGTGGCCATGATGGCGGCCGGACAGTTGGCGCGGGCCGACGTGGCGCAGCTTGAGGCGCAAAAGAGCCAAGACGAGTACGCCCTGGTGAGCGCGCAGGCGCAGTTGGCCACCTATAAGATGCAGCTCAAGCAGATTCTCGAGATCATCAAGACGCAAGACTTCGACGTGGCCACGCCCGACGTGGCCAGTGCCGAGGTCTTGGCCGCGCTGCCCTCGATAGACGACGTCTTCCTGCGGGCCATGGAGGCGCAGCCGTCGGTTCAATCAAGCCGCCTGGCCGTGCGTCAGGCCGAGATTCAGGAAAGTGTGGCCCGCGCGGGGCGCTATCCCACAGTGAATCTTTCCGCGGCAGTCTCCACCAACCACAGCAGCGCGTCAAATGACGGGGTGGGGGAGCAGATGAGGCAAAACGTGAACAACTCCATAGGGTTGAGCATCCAGGTGCCTATTTTAGACAACCGCCAGACGCGCGTCAGCAGGGCCAAGGCGCAAATATCCCGCCGCCAGACGGAGCTGGACAGCCGCCAGACGGAGAATGACGTGTATCGCCAAGTGGAGACCTATTGGCTCGCCGCTCAAAGCGCGCAGACGCAATACGTGGCGGCATTGGCCAACGAGAAGAGCATGAGCGAAAGTTTCGACCTGGTGACGGAGCAGTTCCGCCTCGGGCTGAAAAACATGGCCGAGGTCACCACGGGCAAGAGCAACCTCCTGACTGCCAGGCAGCAGGTGCTGCAAAGCAAATACACTGCCCTGCTCAACATCGCCCTGCTCAAGTTCTATGCCGGTGACGAGCTTGCGCTCTGACGGCGGGCGAGATAACTCAGAAACGAATATTCAACACGAAAAAGCAATGATAATGAAGAAGATATGCGCAGGAGCCGCGGCACTCGCCTTGACATTGGCCATGGCCTCGTGTGGCGAGCGGCAGCCCGTGAGCTACACCATGGCCACTGTCTCGCGACAAGACATCGCCACGTCCGTGACGGCCACGGGAACCATTGAGCCGGTGACGAAGGTGGAGGTCGGCACACAGGTGAGCGGAATCATTGACAAAATCTATGTGGACTATAACAGCGAGGTGAAAAAAGGTCAGGTTATTGCCGAGCTGGACAAGACGAACCTTCTCTCCGAGCTCACGTCCGCCAAGAGCAATTTGGCCAACGCCCAAAGCGAGTTGGACTATGAGAAGGCCAATTTCGACCGCTATGCAGCCCTCTTTGACAAGGGGCTCGTCTCGGTCAACGACTATGAGACGGCGCGCCTGAGCTTCGAGAAGGCTCGCCAGCAAGTAGTGATCCAGCAGCAAAACGTGACCAAGGCGCAGACCAACCTCGGCTACGCCACCATCACCAGTCCCATTGACGGCATTGTGCTGAGCCGCGAGGTGGAGGAGGGGCAGACGGTGGCCTCGGCCATGACCACGCCAACGCTCTTCTACATTGCCCAAGACCTCACGGACATGCGCGTCATCGCAGATGTAGATGAGGCGGACATCGGCGGCGTGAAGCAGGGGCAGAGGGTCACGTTCACCGTCGACGCTTTCCCAGACGACGTATTTGCCGGGCAAGTGACGCAGGTGCGCCAAGAGGCGACGACGGAGAGCAATGTGGTGACGTATGAGGTGGTCATCTCGGCCCCGAACAAAGACCTCAAGCTCCTGCCCGGGCTCACGGCAAATGTGACAATATATACGGCCGAGCGCGTCGGCGTGCTGGCCGTGCCGAGCAAGGCGTTGCGCTTCAGCCCCAATGCGGCTCTGCTTGCGCCAGACCAGACGGTGCAGGACTCCGACGCAAAGACCAAGGTGTGGCAGTTTGACGGCCACGCGTTCAAGGCTATGCCCATCAGCACGGGTCTCAATGGTGGCCTGATGGTGGAGGTTACGGATGGCCTCAAGGAGGGAGACAAGGTGGTGGTGAGCTTCGAGCTGGGCGCCGCCGCGGGCGCGGAGGCAGGCTCCGAGGCCAAGAGCAACCCGTTTATGCCAGGCCCTCCGGGGAGGAAGAAAAAGTAGCGGGAGGTGAGACGCCATGGCAGATAACATCAGCAAGGCCGATGACCGCAAGGTGGTCATTGAGCTGCGAGACGTGAGGCGCGACTTCCGTGTGGGAGACGAGACGGTGCACGCCCTGCGCGGCGTGAGCTTCACAATACGCGAGGGCGAGTTTGTCACCATCATGGGCACTTCCGGCTCCGGCAAAAGCACCCTGCTCAACCAGTTGGGATGCCTAGACACCCCGACGAGCGGAGAGTATATACTGGACGGGGTCTCGGTGCGCTCCATGAGCAAAAACCAAAGGGCGCGCCTGCGCAACCGCAAGATCGGTTTCGTCTTCCAAAACTACAATCTGCTGCCCAAGACCACGGCCGTGGAAAATGTGGAGCTGCCGCTCATGTATAATAACAAATATAACTCCGCCCAGCGGCGCGAGGCGGCGGTGAGGGCGCTGGAGGCCGTGGGCCTAGGCAACAGGCTGGACCACATGAGCAACCAGATGAGCGGTGGCCAGATGCAGAGGGTGGCCATCGCCCGCGCGCTGGTCAACGACCCGGCCGTCATCTTGGCCGATGAGGCCACGGGAAACCTCGACACGCGGACTTCGTTCGAGATGCTCGTGCTGTTCCAAAGGCTGCACAGCGAGGGGAGAACCATAATCTTCGTGACCCACAACCCTGAAATCGCCCAATACAGCAGCCGCAACATAATGCTCCGCGACGGCAAGATTCGCGAAGATGTTGAAAATGAGCACCCGCTCTCGGCCGCCGAGGCCCTGGCCGCCCTGCCTAAGCCACAAGACGACTGACGATATTCATGACACTAACACATGACGACCAATGAACTTCATAAACCTTTTCAAGGTGGCCTTGCGGGCCGTGGCCAGCAATAAGTTCCGCTCGTTCCTCTCCATGCTCGGCATCATCATAGGCGTGGCGGCGGTCATCATCATGATGGCCATAGGTCAAGGCTCGAAAGAGAGCGTGAGGGCCAACATATCGCAGATGGGTACCAACATGATAATGGTCCGCCCGGGCTCCGACCAGCGCGGCGGCGTGAGGCTGGACCCCTCCGAGATGCAGACTCTCAAGGTGGAGGACTATGAGGCCATATTGGCCGACAAGCGCTTCATAACATACGTCTCGCCAGAGGTCTCGGCCTCGGGGCAGGTCATTTTCGGAGCCAACAACACTAGCGCGTCAATGTATGGCGAGAGCTTGGACTATTTTGACATCAAGAAGTGGGAGCTGAAGGACGGAGAGACGTTTTCTGACGAGGACATACGCCACAACGCCAAGGTGTGCGTGGTCGGCACCACCATCGTCAAGGAGCTTTTCGGCGACGCCGATGCCGACTGCGTGGGGCGGACCGTGCGCTTCAAGTCCATCCCGTTCCGCATTGTGGGTGTGCTGAAAACCAAGGGCTACAATAACTGGGGAATGGATCAGGACAATGTGCTGATTGCCCCCTACACCACCGTCATGAAGAGGCTCCTGGCGCAGACTTTCCTCAACTCCATCAACTGCTCCGCCATAACGGAGGAACTCACGGACGAGGCCGTGGAGGAGCTTACCACAATCCTCCGCTCGTCTCACAAGCTCAAGGAGGCGGACGAAGACAATTTCACCATCCGCAGCCAACAGGAGATGATGGAGACCATGAGCAGCACCATGGACACCATCACGGTCATCTTGGTCGTGGCGGCGGCGTTTTCGCTCCTTGTGGCGGGCATCGGCATCATGAACATAATGTTGGTATCGGTCACGGAGCGCACCCGCGAGATTGGGTTGCGCATGAGCGTCGGGGCGCGGTCGATAGACATCAGCAACCAGTTCCTCATTGAGAGCGTCATGATCAGCCTTACGGGAGGCGTCTTGGGCGTGGTGGTGGGTTGGCTTGGCACGCTTCTCTGTGGGCAGTTCGGTTTGCCAACCTCCATTCCCATGTGGAGCATTTTCGTCTCGTTCGCCGTCTGCACCGTCATTGGCGTCGGCTTCGGTTACATTCCGGCCAGCAAGGCCGCTAACCTAGACCCCATTGAGGCCATAAGGTATGAGTAGCCGATTGGGTGGCTAAGCTGAAGGATAGAACCCGTCGCGGGAGGCTAAGCCTCCGCGACGGGTCTCCCCTTTATAATATTTGCCGTGCGTCAGATTGTCACGCCGGCTGTCAGGGTCACCCCCCATGCCGGCGCGAAGGCTCGGCCCTCATACCATAGGGCAGTGGCCGCCGCCCGCAAAAATATTGTTCGGAAGTGCCTCCACCCTCCGACATCGGCCCGCAGGTCGGCCTCGCCACCCGTGCGCGCCGTTGTCTGTCGCTCAAATGCCGCGCGCTCAATGACCAGGGCGCGCGGCATCTCTTTGGGTGTCGGCGCGCCAAGGTCGCATCGGGTGGCCAGAGCGGCTCGGTGCGTGGCTCCAAGGCCGTAAGAGAGGCGCAGCCGCCGCATGGCCTGACTCCATGCCGTGGCGTGGAGGTTGGCCTCCAGGGTTGTTTTCTCCAGAGTGCGCCTGGTGTCGGTGTTTCTCTCCTCCGTGTGGCTCCATTGGGCTTGCGCCGTAAGCTTTATGCGCGCGGCCTCGCCTTTTGCGGTGTGGAACACTGCGGTGGCCTCTTGCGCCGTGGCCTCATATGGCTTGCGCCTCGCGATGGGTCGATAGGAGTGCGTGCCATCGTCAAATATGTTCTGCGTTAGCACGTTGCGCATCCACGTGGCTGATATGGTCAGCCTGTGGCTCCATTGCTCCGACACGATTGGGAGCGAGGCCTTGGCCCACAGGCTTCGGCGCATGGTCTCGTCAATCACCGCATTGCCGAGGTCCGGCATTCCTTTTTCCAGATGGTTGCGCCCAATGCCGACCTCCGCGCTCACGCGCCCGTCATATGTCAGCCCGCCACCTATCGCCTTGCCCTTGTAGTAGGCCTCGTCATTGGATCCGGCGAAGCGGGTGTAGTCCGTGCCCAGTCCTTGCAGGTGATAGATGGTCGCCGCTGCGCCATACTCATTATAGAAGTCAATGTCGATCTCTTGCGAATATTTCCGCAGCGTGCCGAAAAGTCCGAGCGAATGCCCCTCCACTACCGTGAGCCAGCCCCCGGCTGTCACTCTCGCCACTGTGGCGTCGGCTTTGGGGCGAGGGTCCGCCGTGCGGAACTCTGTGGCGGACGAGTAGTCCACCTGCAAGCCCGCGCCGGCCTTGCGCCCGCGCCAGGCGAAGCCGGCCAAGAAATCATATGCCTCCCTCTCCTTGTCTCCTCCCGCTGTGTCGGCCACGGCCATGGGGCCAATCTCGGCATAGTCGGCCGTCTCGGAAAACATGACGTCGGTCTTTTGCCCGTCGGTATAGGCGGCGCGTCCCCATGCCACGCGGCCATCGCCCAGGCGCAGGAATGTGTGGCCGGCGGCCTCCCATCCCCTCCATCTTACGCCCTCTTGCGCCGTCTCGCTCATATGTGCGAGCGAGGTGAGGCCGACGTGTATTTCGGAGCGTGACGAGTCTTGGCGCATGGCCATGAGTGCCGGGTTGCCGGGCGTGTCTTGGGCCGTGGCCAAGCAGTGGGCCAATGTTGCCGCAATGAATATCGGGGTGCGGAAGGTCATGAAGGTGCGGCTTATTCGAAGGCGTGGTACGGGTCGGCCTCCACGGTCTCGAAGTCTTCAGAGCTGTTGTTAGTGTCCGCCAGGCCGCCGCCGTTGGCCTTGCGGCGCGCCGACATGCCGAGGCGGCTCTTGTCCGCGCCCGTAGCGCCGAGAGACACGTGGCCGGCGTCGATGCTCTGGTCGGTCACGTTCCATGCCCACTGTGTGGAGGGAGACAGCGTCACGGCGTCCATAATCCAGTCGTTGGGGAACATGTAGCCGCTCGCTTTCATCTCCTTCTCAATAGTCTCGCCCGTTTTCTTGTTTGTCGTCACGAGGATGTACGTGCCGTCATACTTGAAGTTGGAGACGTATTCAGCGTCAGAAACGCCGCCCGTCTCACCGCCGATGCGGCCGATGCCGAATGCGGTGTTGCCCTGCGTGTTGGGTTGCCATATGGTGTTAGACGCTTTCCAGACGCACGTGAGGTTTGGCACGTCCTGCACGTCAATGTCCAGGTTTTTCTCCGTCTCGTCATACCACTCGAAGTCGGCCTTGGAGAGGTCGAAAGAGAGGCTGTTGTCCGCGCGGTGGTCTTTGGCCACGTCTGCCAGCAGCAGAGACGCTCCGGGGGCCACGGCCACATCTTTGCCGGCACCGGGAATCTTGTATATGGCGCAGACCACCATGTCGGTGCCCATCACGTCTGGCGTGTAGTCTTGCTTTGAGGTGGTCTTAAACGCGCTCTCGAAGATGCACAGCCCGTCGGCGTATACCGTGTCTGCCGAGTTGTTGAAAATGCGGAACCAGGCGTCGCCTCGGTAGCTTTTGAGCCCGTCGGCCAGTTTGCTGTTTAGGCACAGCTCCGCAATTACCAGTCCGCCGTCTCCGGCCGTCACTTTCTTGGGCGCGAAGCTGAGGGCCACGCTGCCGCCGCTCACTTGCACGTTTTGTTTCACGTCGCGGCTCGTCTCCACAATCTTGGCCGATGTCTCGCCAACGCGGCGGCTGGTGTAGATGGTCAGGGTCATGTTGTAGAGGCCGTCTTCCAAAGATATGGCGTCGGACGCCGCGGCGCGGAGGTCGAAGCGCTGGGTCATGCCGTTGGATATGTTGGCCGCGTCGAGAAAAGCGGAGTCTGACTGGCTGATGTCTGTCAGTGAGCCGGACAGGCTGATGGAGGGCATGATGGTGCTGAACGACGGGTCGTCATCATCGTTGCAAGAGTTGAGGCTCAGTGCCGCCACGGCGGCCAGGCTCAAGAGCAATGCTTTGGTTTTCTTCATCTGAGTATTGGTTTGATTCTTAAATATTGAAAGTCTTGCGTCGTGTTTAAAATCTCACGTAGGCTTGCGCCCCGAAATATGGAGAGAACGACCGGCGGACTGTAAACCCGTCTTTCTCGTAGTCTCTTGCGGCGGCCAGGAGTCTGTCCGCGAAGAAACTAATGGAGAAGTAGGTGCCGAATTTCTTCGTGGCCTTGAAGTTGAATGTGGCGTAGGCTCGCTCTTCCATAGATATGCTGTTTGCCGTGTTGGAGAGTGTCAGCGCGCCCAGAATCGGGTCTTTGGCCTCGGCCTCGCCATAGGGCCTCTCCTGGCCGTCTATGCCCATGTAGGCCACTGGCCGCGCGTTGCGCAGAGGGGTGGTGGTCTTCCCGTGCCAGACGCACTCGGCCGTTGCGGAGAATATGAAGCCTATGCGGTCATAGTAGCTCTCGATGGTGAATGATGTGGTGGCTCTCTCCCGCACCGATGTCTGGTGCCAGTCATACAGCCCGGCATATACATTGTCCACCACCACGCCCATCACCGTGGCGTTCGCCCCCTGATACCACTCCGGCTCGCTGTTCTCTCTCGTGGTCTTGAGCCATGCGCCGCAGACGCTCAGCCGCGTGGATATGGGCTTCATGCGCGGGGAGTCATATTGCCACTCCACGCCGTCTTTTCTTATCGTGGAGCCGTTGCGGGCCCTCGTCACGAGTTTGAGCCTCGCCGTCTCCTCATAGGGCAGCGCGGAAGGGTCGGGCCTTGTCGTGGGGTTTGCGCCCACGGAAGATGTGTCATATTTGCGATATGGCAGCGCTATGGGCGTTTTCATATATCTGAAACCATCGTCCATATTCTCATGGAACGCGCAGGCAGACAGCGAGTGACCCCCGATGCGCAGGCCGATGCGCAGCTCCGTCTTGTTGTTGTGGGCGGGCTTCAGGCCGGGGGCGTCGCAATTTATGGCGTAGGTTCTCACAATGGCCCGCCGCAGGGCCTCGTCTTTGTGCCAATAGTTCAGCTCGTAGATATCCACATATAGTTTGTCAGGATGCAGCAAGTCTATGGTGGGTGTCTTGCTCAGCCTGCCCGCGCTTACTGATATGTCCATCTTCGCCATCCCCCATTTAGGCAGCTCCACGGTCATGTTGGCCCTGGGGTCGGCATACACCTTGCCGCTCATGGCGTAGTGGCTCGGCAGGCCGGCCATGAGGCTCAAGCGCAGGCCCAGCGTGAGGCGGACTCCTACGGGACCTAGCGAGGCCGAGGCCTCGTCTTCGGCAAACAGCCCCACAATGTTTGTGGCGGGTATGGAGCGAAAAGACCTGGGGCGGCGCGCCGTAGTGCCGCCAAGTGGGCGCCTGGTGTCGAACACCTGCCCGCGGCCGTAGTTCTTGTTGCACTGCCACTCCGCTCCCACCGATAGCCTGTGAGTGCTGTGTGGCAGGGCGGTTGTGAGTGTGGCTGTGGCTTGCGTGTTGGAGTAGAAAGGTCGGCCCTCCACTTTGTGTGTGGCCACGTAGTCTTTTTCAAGAGGCAGCACGTCATGTGGCCGTCCGTCCGTGGTGTCTGACGGGGCGTATAGGTTTTGCGCGTTTATCACCCTTTTGCGTTGGCTTGTCTCTTCAACGCTCAGGCTCATGCCGTGGCGCAGCCTCACCAGCAGCCTCGCGTCTTGCCACAAGGCGTCGTTGGCCAGTGCCACGCGGGCGTGACGGCTCTCATATTTGTCTTCCCGAGCCGTCTGCCTCTCAGGGTCTGCCTTTTGCGCGTCAATGTTTTGGTCATAGTCGGCCGAGGGCCTCCATGTCAGAGTCCCGCCCCAGATGCCGCCCCAGGCCTTGCGCCCGCGTGCCGAGGCGTTAATGCGGCGAAACGTCTCGTATCTGTTCCTTGGGTCAATCTCCGACTTCAGCAACCCGGCTCCCAGGTTCACCACCCACCCGCCCTTGCAGTCCACGCCTTTGCCCAGGCTGATGAGGCGGGAATAGGGGTCGGCTTTGAGACGAATGGTGAGGGGCGAGCCGCCAATCTTGCGGCGGATGTTCACCACGCCGCTTGTCAGGTCGCCATAGCGGACTGACGGGATGCCGCGGATCACCTCCACGCTCTCAATGTCATCTGTCGGGATGGTGCGGAGGTCTGTGCCGCCGCTCACGTTTTGTCTCTTGTCATCGGCGTCGGTCTGCCCGGCGTCGGTAATCTTTTGCAGGTTGGCGTCGGTCCCCAATGGAGAGCCGTCCACCATGATTTTTGTGCCGAGGGCCGACGTGGCGTAATCTTTGTCTTCGCTTGGCACTTCGCGCAGTGATATGCTGTTGGCCTTGCCCATTTGCGGCTGCTGTGTCTGCCCGCCAGGCAGCAGGCTCATGAGGTCGGCCAATGATGATGGTTGCAGGTGCTCCATGGCCGTTTGACCTATCATGGTGGTGGCCGTCTGCGTCTGCCCCGCCTCGGATGCAGTCACCCTCACCTCGGCCAAAGACACTGCCGTCTTGCGCAGCCTGATGGCGGCAGTCTCGCCTGGGCGCGCGGCCACGGACGTTGTCTCATAGCCCAGAAACGTGGCCGTGAGGCTGTCACCGCCCAAAGCCGTGAGGGTGAACCAGCCGTCGGAGTCGGCCGACGCACCCGTCAGCGTTGCTCCGCCGCGCGTCAGGACTACCGCCGCGAATGGCAGCGGCTCCCCCGTGTCGGCGTCCGTCACCCTGCCCCGCGTCTCCGTGCCTGTCAGTCCGCGTGTCTGCGCGCTTGCGGTGGTGGGCAGAGAGGTCAATACGGTCAGGAACATGGCCGCTATGGCCGTCAATATGCGCATTGTGGGTCTTGGGGCGTCGCGTGTCATGACAATATGGTGTCCAACATCATCATAAGGATGAAACCCGCGCCGAAACCTATGGTGGAGACGTTGGAGTGCTTGCCCGCCGAAGCCTCGGGGATAAGCTCCTCCACCACAACGTAGAGCATGGCTCCGGCCGCGAAGCCCAGCAGATAGGGCAACGCGCCTTTCATGACTTCCGCGAGGGCCATGACTGCCAATGCGCCCACCGGCTCCACGAGGCCGCTCAGCGTGCCTATGCCAAACGAGCGCCACGCCCCGCCACCCGCGGCCTTCAGCGGCATGGATATTATGGCCCCCTCCGGGATGTTCTGTATGGCTATGCCCAGGCTCACAGCCCACACGCCCGCGGCCGTCACGCCGCCAGTGTCAATGGCGTCGGCCACCACCACGCCCACGGCCATGCCCTCCGGCAAGTTGTGTATGGCCACGGCCAACGCGAGCATCGAGGCCTTGGACAAATGAGACCTCACGCCCTCGGGCTTGTCGCCGACGGCATGGAGGTGGGGCGTGAAAGTGTCTATCAGGAGCAGGAAGCCCATACCCAGGGCGAAGCCTATGGCCGCGGGCGCCGAGGCCCACTGGCCATTGCCGGCCGTCATCTTCATGCTGGGAATCAGCAGCGACCACACCGAGGCCGCCACCATCACGCCCGACGCGAAGCCCAGCAGGGCTTTCTCCGCACGGCGAGGCATCGACCCGCGCATCAGGAAGACGAACGCCGAGCCGAGAGTCGTTCCCAAGACCGGTATGGCCAGGGCCAAGACCACATTTCCGTCCATAAGAGGCAATGGTGCGTGGTTTTTCTATGCTTGAATTATTCAGCCTCTAAATTAGCGGTATCATTTAAATATTCCAAATAACAAAGGACGCAATTTTTTGTCCCCATCTGGCCATTTTTTTGGGGCTATCTGCGAGGCTGGCCACCCTCGCGATATTTGCCATCGTCCTCGTTCATAATGTTGATGTAGCTCTCATAACGCGTCGGGGCGATGTCTCCCCTCTCCACGGCCTCTATCACGGCGCAGCCCGGCTCGTGGGTGTGGGTGCAGTCGGGATAGCGGCACCCTTGGCTGGCGCGGAAAATGTCTCGGAAGTAGTGCGCCATCTCCGAGCGGCCTATGTTTATGATTCCGAATCCTCTGATCCCGGGCGTGTCTATTATGTCCGCGTCAAAGGAGAGGTGGTGCATCTCCGCAAACGTCGTTGTGTGCCTCCCGCTGTTGTTGGCTTCGCTTATGGCCGAGGTGCGGATGTCAAGTCCGGGCTCCAGGCGGTTCACGAGTGTCGACTTGCCAACGCCGGAGTGCCCGGCTATGGCGGTGAGTTTGCCGCGCAGCAGCTCTTTCACGTTGTCAAGACCTTCGCCCGTCGAGGCCGAGAGGCGAAGCGTCTTGTAGCCTATGTGGCCATAGACCGCCTCGCGATATTCCAGCTCGGCCATCTCGTCGGCTGTGTAGAGGTCTGTCTTGTTGAAGGCTATTATCACATCCACGCCATAGGCCTCGGCCGAGGCCAAGAACCTGTCAATGAAGACGGTGGAAGTCTCCGGGTGGTTGATTGTGGTCACGAGCAGGGCCTGATCCACATTGGCGGCAATGACGTGGCTCTCTTTGCTCAAGTTGGCTGATCGGCGGACGATGAAGTTGCGCCTGTCGCACACCTCGGAAATCACGCTGTCGGCGCCGTCTGACGATATTTTCACGCGGTCTCCGACCGCCACCGGGTTTGTGCTGCGTGAGCCGCTCAGGCGCATTCGCCCTTTCAGGCGGCACTCCCGTGTCGCGCCGTCATCGGTCCTTACCGTATATGCGCTACCTGTGGAGCGGATCACTGTTCCTTGTTCGGGCATCGTGTTATTGCTGTTTCGTGATGGTTGGCAAACGTAGGGAAAATTATCTTACCTTAGGTGCGATAAAGATACGCCGTATGCCGATGGAACCAAAATATGTGGGCTTCGATTGGGCCATGAAGCGCCTGCTCAGCAACAAGGCGAACCACGCCGTCATTGAGGGTCTGCTGTCATCGCTCATAGGCCGCGACTTCCACATTGTGCGCTTTCTGGAGAGCGAGGGAAACCAAGAGGGCGAGATGGACAAGTTCAACATGGTGGACATGTTGGCCGAGAGCGATGACGGGTCGCTCACCATTGTCGAGATTCAGAACTCTCACCAACTGGACTATTTCCACCGCATGCTCTACGGCGTGTCCAAGACCATAACGGAATACATAGGTCTGGGCGACGCCTACAGTAAAATCCGCAAGGTCTACTCCGTCAACATTGTGTATTTTGAGCTGGGGCAGGGCGGCGACTATGTCTATCACGGCACCACCGACTTCGTGAGCCTGCACGAGCCGTATGACCACCTGCGCCTCACGCGGCGTCAGTCCGAGGCTTTTTTCGGCACGGGCGGCGGAGATCATATGGCGGGCGACCTGTTTCCCGAATATTACATCTTGCGCGTCAACGACTTTGACAAGGTGGCCGTCACGCCACTAGACGAGTGGGTCAAGTTTCTCAAAGACGGCTACATAAGCGACAAGTCGCAGACCCCCGGCCTTGTTGAGGCTAGGCGTTGTATGCTTTTCAGTTCAATGAACGCCTCCGACCGGCGGTCTTTCCTGGCGCATATGGAGGCCCTGCGGATGCAGCGCAGCGTGCTGGAGACAAGCCGAGGCGATGGCATGCGCGAGGGTCTGCGCAAAGGTCTGGAGATTGGGCGCAAGGAGGGGATGGCAGAGGGGGCTAGCAGAGCCTCGGCCGGCATTGCCCGCAAACTGTTGGCCATGGGCATGGAGTCCGCCTCGGTGGCGCAGGCCACGGGACTGTCTGAGTCCGAGGTTGAGGCCTTGGCGGCCGAGGGCTAGGGGATCGACCCCAATAAGGCCACTAGGCTGAGGATCTCCCACGTAAGCTCACTCACGCCACCGAGGTTGGCTGTTGATTGCCCTGGCAGGCGTGTGCCGATGCCGCTCATGGCCATCATGCGAAGCATGGAGGTGCGAGACGCAAAATGTTGCGTCTCAAACGTCCTGCCTGACAGTTTTATGTCGAATCCATTCTTTTTGAATTCTGCGCCCCACTCTTCGAGGGTGGGGTAACTGTTTGGTTCTCCTCCCCGCAACTCCTTGAATGTCTGTGGCCCATACGTCACCAAGGCCACAGTGCCGCCGCGTGGCAATGCCCGTGCGGCTTTGGAGACGAAGCGGAGCGGCGACGCAAACCATTGGGCGGCCGAGGCCGACACTATGACGTCGGCCGCTGGCCACTCTGTCGTCTCGGCGTCAGCTTCCCATGGGGTCACGTCTGTGCCTGGCGCGAAATGCGCCGTGCGGCTTATGGCCGCGGAAAGCATCTTGTCGCTCAGGTCGTTAATGATCATGCGTTTTGGGCGGCACGCTCGCGCGATGGCCTCTGTCAGCGTGCCTGTGCCGCAGCCAATCTCCAGCACGCTCGCCCCCTGTGGAATCCAGCGGGAGGCCTCGGCGGCTAGCCGCAAGGCGGCTGATCGCTGCACGGTGGCCACTTCGTCGTAGGTGGCGGAGCTGTCGCCAAAGCGTTGGCCTACGTCCCTTTTCTTTCGTTTAGCCTTTTCCACGGTATCAAAATGGCCAGTGCGGGCAGTCGCGTTCTTCTGTCTCTTTGGCGTGTGTGGCCCACCAGAGGCGTTGGGCGGCGGGTGGGAATATGCGGTCGCGCCGGCTCGTCACCGCCACGTCCCATGTACGGTGGCTCGTCTCGTCGCTGTCAGCTTGCGCCGCCAGTATGGCTTCAAGTTCGGCCTTTTGGTCGGCCGTGTCGCGATATGCCAGCAAGGCGCGCACTGTGGGCGTCAGTTGTGGGCTAAGGGCAATCTTGCGGGCGAATTTGTCTCGGTTGGCCTCGTCAAAATGGTCTATTGTGAGCCGTATGGCATCTGCCCCAATGCCTAGGCTCGGGTCGGCGGGCGCAGGCGTGCCACAAATGGCCGTGGCTTTTTTCACTCTAACATCGGGGTGAAGCCTCAAAAACGTCTCGGCCGCCCATACTCCCATCGACCAGGCCTTCACCTCCACCTCTTGCCAAGGAGAGAGGTCCAGCGCCTTGTCTTCCAGAGTCGTGTAGTCCCATAGGGCAATGACGTTGCCCTCGTCGGGCAGGAAGTCCGCAATATGGCTGTCAAAGCCCCAGCCCAAAAACCAGAGCGTGGCAATGCGGCTGTCTGCCGTCCGTATCTGGCAATGCCTCATGATAATGAGTTTTTTATGATGCTGACGAGGGGCGACAGCTCATCTTTTGTCATATTGGCTTTCAGCGAGAGCCGCAACCTGGCTTGGCCAAGAGGCACTGTGGGGTGGCGGATGGGCAGCACGTAAAATCCCTCGGAGCGCAGTTTGGCGGCCAAGGCCACGGCGGTGGCGTTCTCGCCACAGAGGTATGGCACAATGTGCGTGGCCTCCATCGGATCTGTGGCGCAGCTCAGGCTCTCTGTCAGCCACCGCCCCAGCTCTTGCAGGTGGGCGCGCTCGCCAGCCATGCCGCGCGCATGGCGAATGATGTGGCGGGTCCATGCCACATTGATGGGCGGCAGCCCTGTGGTGAATATCAGTGTCCGGCAACGGTTGACGAGCCACTCCCGCACGGCGGGAGACGTGACGGCCCACGCCCCCTCCGAGGCCAAAGCCTTGCCGCATGTGCCGACAATGACGTCGGCCTCGCCCAAGAGGCCAAGCTCGCCCAAGAGGCCCTCTCCCTCGCGCCCTCTCGCGCCCACGCCATGAGCCTCGTCCACATAGAGCCAAAATCCGTATTGGCGGCGCATCTCGGCCAGCTCCGCTAGCGGGGCCTTGTCTCCGTCCATGCTATATATGCTCTCCACCACCACGAATGTGCGCCCGCCCGCGCCTTTGCCCCGCTCCAGCAGGCGCCGCAAGTGGGTCATGTCGTTGTGGTTGAATCTCAAGGTGCTCGTGCCATTGGCGGCGCAGAGGCGCATGCCGTCTATCAGGCTGGCGTGGATCAGCTTGTCGGCAATCACGGTGTCATCCTTGTCGGCCAACGCGGGCAGGATGCCCGCGTTGGCGTGGTAGCCGCAGTTGAAGACGAGGGCGGCTCGCCCGCCGTACAGGTCAGACAGCTCGGCCTCCAACTCCGCATATTCGGCATGGTTGCCTGTCAGCAGGCGGCTAGACGACGCGCTCATTGAGCTTGTCCGGGGGGTGTATCGTCCCAAGAACTCATCCATCAGGTCGGCGCGGTCGGCCAGGCCCAGGTAGTCGTTTGTGGAGAGGTTCACCATGGTGCCGTGGGCGGCTGTGGGCAGTGTGCGGAGGCAGTCGGCTTGGCGTAGTTTATTCAGCTCTTTTTCAATGTCTATCATATCTGCCGTCGCGTCTTAGTCCATTGTGCGAACCCCAGCCTCCAGCCCGTGGCAAAGGCGGCGCAGCTCGTCATCTTGAATTATGTATTGCGGCATCACGTATACCAGTCTGCCAAAAGGCCTGATCCACACGCCGTTTTCCACAAAGACCTTTTGCAGCCGCGCCATGTCGACGGGCTTGCGCGTCTCAACCACGCCAATGGCGCCCAGCACCCTGACGTCCGCCACCTGCGACAGCGCGGCCAGGGGTGTCAGCTCTTCGCGCAAGATGGCCTCAATGTGGCCAATTTTCGACTGCCAGTCGTGGCGCAGCAGCTCATCTATCGAGGCGCAGGCCACGGCGCAGGCCAACGGGTTGCCCATAAACGTAGGCCCGTGCATGAAGCAGCCCGCCTCGCCGCCAGAGATGCCCTTGGCCACGCGGTCGGTGCAAAGCGTGGCGGCGAAACTCACGTAGCCGCCCGTCAACGCCTTGCCTATGGTCACGATGTCTGCCGTCACGTCCGCGTGTTGGCAGGCGAAGAGCTTGCCCGTGCGGCCGAAGCCCGTGGCAATCTCGTCGGCTATGAGCAGCAGGCCGTTCTCGTCGCACAGGCGGCGGACGCCGCGCAGATATTCGGGGTGATAAAACCGCATGCCGCCCGCCCCTTGCACAATTGGCTCCAGGATTATGGCCGCGAGCCTCTTGCCGTGTTGGCTGACAATCTGTCGCATGGGGTCGAGGTCCGTGTCGTCCCACTCATCTGCGAACCTCACCCGCGGCGCAGGGGCGAAGTGTTGCGCCGGCAGTTGGCCGCTGAAGAGGCCGTGCATGCCCGTCACGGGGTCGCAGACGCTCATGGCGTGCCACGTGTCGCCGTGATAGCCGCTGCGTATGGTGGCAATTTGGCAACGCTCCGGGTGGCCCGTGGCGTGCTGATATTGGATGGCCATCTTGAGGGCCACCTCCACGCTCACGGACCCGGAGTCGGAATAGAACACCCAGGGCTGCTCGGGCAGCAGCCGCGTGAGCCTCTTGCCCAGCTCTATGGCCGGCTCGTGGGTGAGGCCGCCGAACATGACGTGGCTCATCTTGTGAAGCTGCCTCTCTGCCGCCTCGTTGAGGGCGGGGTTGTTGTAGCCGTGGACGGCGCACCACCAGCTGCTCATTCCGTCAATGAGCCGTCGCCCGTCGTCAAGCTGGATGTATACGCCCTCGGCGCGCTCCACGCCATAGCATGGCAGCGGGTTCAGGGCCGAGGTGTAGGGGTGCCAGAGGTGCTGGCGGTCAAAGTCGTAGTCAATCATCTTTCGCCGGGGCTTTATTTTTTCCTCTCCTGCCATTCGGGCTTCGGGTCGCGACCGCAGCCGCGGAAGAGGCCCATGTCGTCATCAATGCCGCCGGTGCCGGTGGTCGTGAGCATGTCGCCGACAATTGACGCGTCCACGCCGCACGCCAGGGCCTCGGCCTGATGGTCGGCGAGCTTGACGCGCCCGCCCGCCATGCGGATCTCGGCCCGCGGGTTGCAGAGGCGGAAGATGGCGAAGGCGGTCAGGATCTCATCGGGCGTGAGCGGCGGGCGGCTCTCCAGGGCGGTGCCTTTGATTGGCATGAGGATGTTGACGGGGATGGATGTCGCCCCGACGTCGTCGCGCAAGAATATGGCCATCTCCACGCGTTGCTCCAGGCTCTCGCCCATGCCAATGATGCCGCCGGAGCATATCTCGAAGCCCACCTCTTTGGCCCAGCGTATGGTCTGGAGCTTGTCCTCTGTGGTGTGGGTGGTGCATAGGCTGGGGAAGAAGCTCGGCGCGCTCTCCACGTTGCAGTGGTAGTGGCGCAGGCCGGCGTCATAGAGTTTCTGTAGCTGCGGCTTGGTTAGCAGGCCCATTGAGGCGCACAGGTCAATGTCTGTCCGCTCCGCCACTTTGTGAAATATGTCCACCACGTGGTCTATCTCTTTGTCCGTAAGCCTGCGGCCACTTGTGACGAGCGAGAATCGGCCCACGCCTTTCTTGGCGTTGTGGAGGGCCATGTCCACGGCGGCTTTGGCCTCAATGAGCGGGTATTCGTCAATGCCCGTGTGGTGCTTGTGGCTCTGCGCGCACCATTTGCAGTCCTCCGGGCATCGGCCGGAGCGGGCGTTGATGATGGAGCAGGTCTGGAAGTGGTCGCCGCGGAAGTGGCGGCGCAGGTCGTCCGCCACCCTATAGAGTGTCTTTTTGTCGGCACTGAGGGCTGCTCGGCGCGCCTCGTAAAATGTGGCGTTGTGGCCGGCCTTGATGCTCTCGCCCAGGGCCATAAGTTCTTCTGTTGTCATGTCTCTGTCTGTGTTCTTTTGGGTTAGGTTTTTTGTTTTGTGGGGGTGGACAAGGCAAGCCCCGCGCAGTCAGGCCAAAAGCCTGACTGCGCGGGGCTGTGTTTTGTCACTGTGTGGTTTTGTCTGCCGCGCGTGTGGCGGGTACGGCGCGCCCCGGCTCGCGGCGCGTGGCTCGCCGCGGGCTGATGGCCTGTGTGCCGATGGCTTGCGTGACGGATGTCGACTGCGGGTCGGGGCCGTCATCGTCATCGGGGGATGCGTGGCGGGTTTGTTCCGCGCGGTAGTCACACCGGGTCTTGATTCCCATTTTGAGCATCGAGGCGTCGCATATTTCCGCCTTCACCACGCCGATGACCACCTCGCGGTGGAGGCTCATCAGAATGGCGTAGGGTTTGCGCGACCATCTTTTGAAGACGGTGGGCGCGGGCCTCAGCCTGACGCTTTGTGGGAAGACCATGCTGTTGACGCGGGGCAGGACTATTTCATGCGGGCCTCAATCTCGGCCGCCATCCGTTGCTGTACGGCCTGCGCGGCTTTGGCCGCCGCCTCGGCGAAGTCGGTGTCGCTGGAGGCGTAGATGATGGCGCGGCTGGAGTTGACAATGAGTCCGCACTCGCTGGTCATGCCATATCGGCACACCTCCTCCAGGCTGCCGCCTTGGGCGCCGACGCCCGGCACGAGCAGGAAGTTGTCCGGCGCAATCTTGCGGATGTCTTCAAACATCCGGCCTTGCGTGGCTCCCACCACATACATCATCTTGTCGGCCCCGGCCCACTTTTGGCTCGCGCGCAGCACTTTCTCAAAGAGCCTCTCGCCGTCTTTGCACTCGGTGAGCTGGAAGTCGTGGCTGCCCTTGTTGCTGGTGAGGGCCAACAAGATGACCCATTTGCCGTCGTAGCCGAGGAATGGCGAGACGCTGTCCTCTCCCATATAGGGCGCCACGGTGAGCGAGTCGACGCCCAGCTCCTCGAAAAACGAGCGGGCGTACATGGCGCTCGTGTTGCCTATGTCGCCTCGCTTGGCGTCGGCTATGATGAAGTGGTTGGGGTATTTCTCTTTGAGATATTTAATTGTCTCCTCAAAGGCCACCCAGCCCTTCACCCCAAGGCTCTCATAAAACGCCAGGTTGGGCTTGTAGGCCATGCAGAATGGCGCGGTGGCGTCTATGATGGCTTTGTTGAACTCGAAGACGGGGTCCGCCTCGCCAAGCAGGTGGGCGGGTATCTTTTTTATGTCGGTGTCTAGCCCTACGCAGAGAAAAGTCTTGCGCTCTCTTATGGTCTCGACAAGTTGCTGCCTGTTCATGTGTTTTTGTGTCTTTATGGGTGACGTGTATCCTACAACTCGCTCTCTTTGAGCCTCTCGGCGTTCTCGGCCACAATGAGGTGGTCAATGCAGTCCTGTATGTCGCCGTCCATAAAGGCCGCGAGGTTATAGATGGTGTAGTTGATTCGGTGGTCGGTTATCCGCCCTTGCGGATAGTTGTAGGTGCGGATTTTGGCCGAGCGGTCACCCGTGGAGACCATCGTCTTGCGTTTCTTGGCAATGTCGTCCACATATTTCTGATGCTCTTTGTCATAAATGAACGTGCGGAGGCGGCTCAGTGCCCTCTCTTTGTTTTTTGGCTGGTCTCGCGTCTCGGTACACTCAATGAGGATCTCCTCCACCTCGCCGGTGTTGGGGTTTTTCCAGTTGTAGCGCAGTCGGACTCCGGACTCCACCTTGTTGACGTTCTGCCCGCCCGCTCCAGAGCTTCGGAACGTGTCCCACTTAATCTCGCCCTCGTTAATCTCCACGTCAAAAGGCTCAGCCTCCGGCAGCACGGCCACGGAGGCGGCTGAAGTGTGCACGCGTCCCTGTGTCTCGGTGGCCGGGATGCGCTGCACTCGGTGCACGCCGCTCTCATACTTGAGCGTGCCGTAGACCTTCTCTCCCGTCACGGTGCAGATGATCTCCTTGAAGCCGCCCACCGCGCCCTCGGAGCATGACGAGACGGTGAGATGCCAACCCTTGCTCTCGCAATATTTGCTGTACATCCTGAAGAGGTCGCCGGCGAAGAGCGCGGCCTCGTCGCCGCCAGTGCCGCCGCGGATCTCCAGCACGGCGTTGCGGTCGTCTTGCGGGTCGGCCGGCACGAGCAGGAGTTTTATCTCCTCCTCCAGCTCCGGGATGCGCTTCTCAAAGTTGGCGGCCTCCTCGCGGGCCATCTCCTTCATTTCGGGGTCTTGCTCGTTGGTCAATATCTCTTTGGCCTCGGCCAGGCCGTTGATGGCGTCGAGATATTCTTTGCGGACCTTGAGGATGTCGCCAAGGTCTTTATACTCTTTGGAGAGCTTGACGTAGCGTTTTTGGTCGGCTATGACGGCGGGGTCCGTTATGAGGGTTGAGACCTCGTCAAACCTGGATGCCAGTCCGTCCAGGCGGTCAAGTATGGTGTTGTTTGTTGCCATGTGTTATCGTAATACTCTGTTTATCATGCGCCGCGAGGCCCACAGCCAAAGCAGCAGGATGATGATTTTGGCCACTTTGTTTGTCGTGGCGTCGGTTTGCCAGCCTTTCACCAGCAGGCCGATGATGCTTATCAGCACCCCCGCGCACACCACCACCAGGCCCGCGCGGGCCAACTTCTGCCTTGTGGTCATGCCCTGGCCTTAATATTCAAAGGTGCCGTATTCGCTCTTGATGGTGAGCTTGTTGCCCTCGGATCGCGGCTCAATGTGACCCACCTCGCGCGCCTCGATGCCGAACGACTTGGAGATGTCCATAACCCTCTGCGCGTCGGCCTGGTCAACGTAGACCTCCAGCCTGTGGCCCATGTTGAAGACCTTGTACATCTCTCTCCAGTCCGTGCCGCTCTGCTCCTTGATGACCCTGAAGAGGGGCGGGACGGGGAAGAGGTTGTCTTTGATCACGTGCACGCCCTCCACAAAGTGCATCACCTTGGTCTGCGCGCCGCCGGAGCAGTGGACCATGCCGTGGATGGCGGGTCGCATCTCGTCCAGCATCTTCTTGACCACGGGTGCGTAGGTGCGGGTGGGGGAGAGGACGAGCTTGCCGGCGCATATGGGAGATCCCTCCACGCTGTCGGTGAGAGACAGGCCGCCGGAGTAGACCAGCTCTTGCGGCATGGCGGAGTCGTAGGTCTCAGGATATTTCTTGGCCAGATATTTTGAGAACACGTCATGGCGCGCGCTGGTGAGGCCGTTGCTGCCCATGCCGCCGTTATATTCGTGCTCATAGGTGGCTTGGCCGTAAGACGCCAGGCCCACAATGACGTCGCCCGCCTTGATGTTGGCGTTGTCAATCACGTCTTTGCGCCTCATGCGGCAGGTGACGGTGGAGTCCACAATTATGGTGCGCACTAGGTCGCCCACGTCGGCCGTCTCGCCGCCCGTGGCGTATGCGCCCACGCCCATCTGGCGCAGCTCGGCCAGCAGCTCGTCGGTGCCGTTTATTATGGCGGAGATGACCTCGCCCGGCACCAGCATCTTGTTTCGGCCAATGGTGCTGGAGACCAAAATGTTGTCCACGGCTCCCACGCACAGCAGGTCGTCAATGTTCATGATGAGCGCGTCTTGCGCTATTCCCTTCCAGACGGAGAGGTCTCCCGTCTCGCGCCAATAGGCGTAGGCCAGGCTGCTCTTTGTGCCGGCGCCGTCGGCGTGCATGATGTTGCACCACTCAGGGTCGCCGCCCAAGATGTCGGGGATTATCTTGCAGAAAGCGCGGGGGTAGAGACCCTTGTCAATGTTCTTTATGGCGTTGTGTACGTCCTCCTTGGCGGCGCTGACGCCGCGAAGCGTGTATCTCTCGTTAGATGAGGCCATGGCTGGTTTGTTGGGATGTCCTTTTGTGAAGTGCAGGTCTCGCAGACCAGCGCAAAAGTAGTGATAATTTGGGAGAAGACGTAAAAATCCCGGCCCGCGGGCTTGCGGGTCGGGATTGTCAGGCCTCATGATGAGGCCGTGTGTGCGTAGTGGTTACTTGATGACCACCTTGTCGGTCTGCACCGTGCCGTCTGACAGGGTGCGGCGGACAATGTTGATGCCCTTCTGCGGGGTGGAGAACTTGGAGCCGGAGAGGGTGAAGTAGTCCGTGGCCACCACCTCGGAGTCCGTCGTGACGGGGCGGAGGGCGGTGAACTTAGACTTTGTGCGCGTCACGCTCTTGACGTGTACGGTTGCCGGGTAGCCGCTTTCGGCTTTCGCCTTGACATATATGTAGCCAACGGCAGTCGGCTCTTTCTTTTCTCCCTTCACTGCGGTTGTCTTGTTCACGACAAACTCAACAGATTGGGCGTTAACTGGAATGTCATTGTAGGCGAAACCGCTATTGTTCGTGTCATCAAGTTCTGCATTGAGAGCGATGGAGACAGGAGATTCAAACTCAATCTTGTACGTGTAGCTGAAGTCACCATCGGTGGTGGGGTCGAACGTGCAGTTCGCTCCCTCCTTGGTCACGATGTCTAGCTGACCGTACTGTTTCGTGAATACTACACTTCCACTTGTACGTATGTCAAGAACTGAGCAACCCCAACTTATTCCAACAAAAGAGGTGATGAGTTCCTCTGTGCCGTCTGCTTTGATGAGTGAGAAGCTTGACACTGTGACAGAAGCGCCCTTCTCCGTGGCTTGGATGGAAATGGATCCAGTTCCACGTTTCAGCACTTTCTCGTCAAAGTTTCCTGTGACTGCCTCTCCCGCCGTTATCGGGAAACACTGGCTGTCGTACTGGTTCTCCTTCGTTGGGGCTTCAATCTTTATCTGTACATCGGCAGCCTCATCGCAAACGATTTTGAATCCTTTATACTCACTGCGGATGGATGTTGAGTCTACGCTCACCAGCTTATACTCTCCCCATTGGTCGGAGAAGTTTACTGTGACACCTGGAGCATCGGCAGAGACCCCAAAATGAGAGGCCCAACCGTTGGAGATGGTGATGGCGAGCTGCTCTGTCTGCGCCTCCGCGCCGATGGCGCAGGCGGCGAGAGCGAAAGATAGTAAAAGTTTCCTCATACTGTTAAAATTTAGATTATTGATGATGCTTTGCCAAAGTTGGCGAGAATGGCGATTCTTGAGGCGAACAGATTGATTGTTTGTCATTTTGTGTCATACCGCGACCCTCTGGCTTCTGGGGCAAATGTGAAAATTCATTTCTTCATTACCAAATATTTTGGGCTGATTTCCACGAGCTGCCGTGCGAGCCGCCTCCGCAAGGCAAAAAAAAGCCCCGCCCAACACGGGCGGGGTCGTCATCCCCCTCCGGGGGGCTAGCCGATCATGCTTGGCGGGTAGCCGAAGGCTTTGGCGAAGCAACGGCTGAAATATTTGGGGTCGTTGAAGCCGACCTCATACGCCACTTGGCTCACGTTGAGGCGGTTGGCCTTGTTGGCCAATATCTCGCGGGCTATGTTGAGGCGATATGTGCGGATGAAGTTGCCCGGCGCCTGGCCCATGACGCTCTGCATCTTCTTGTGCAGCATGCTCTTGGAGCATCCCACCTCGTTGACGATGTCGTCAATGGAGAGTTCGGGGTCTTTGTAGTTGGCCTTGACGAAGTTCGTCACCCGCTCTACAAAACGCTCGTCTTCGCTCTCTCGCTCAATGTTGAGGTCGGCGGTGTCCAGAGAGGTGAGGAACCTCGTCTGGCTCTTCTGCCTGCTGCTCAATATGCCGCTAATGCGGGCTTTGAGCATCTCCTCATCAAAGGGTTTGTGGAGGTAGCTCTCCACTCCAATGCGGTAGCTCTCGGTCTGGTAGGCCCCGTCCGTCTGGGCTGTCAGGATGAGGATGGGCGTGTGGCTGTACGCGAAGTCGGCCTTGACCTTGCGCGCGAACTCCAGCCCGTCCATCACGGGCATCATGAGGTCCGCTATGATGAAGTCCACGTCATTCTCCGCAAGCGCCGTGAGGCCGCTCACGCCGTCTTGCGCCTCCACGATGTGGTATGAGTCTTCAAGCACGGAGCGTATGTAAGTCCTCATGTCTTTGCTGTCTTCCACCACAAGAATCGTCATCCGGCTCTTGGGCTCGGTGGCGGTGTCGGCCATGGCCTCCTCCGCCGCCTTGTCGGCCTCTTGCTTGGCGGGCGTCGGGGCGTCGGGCTGCGCGGCAGGGCGTCCTGGGGGCGTGGGGAGCAAGACGCGCATGGAGACTCCGCGACCTTTGTTGTTTCGCGCCACAATCTCGCCGTTGCACTCTTGGACGATTCGGTTGACCACGTAGAGGCCAATGCCGGTGCTGTTGACGTTGGCGAACCTGTTGCCGCCCTTGTTGGAGGCTTGGAAGAAGCGGTCGAAGATTTTGGTGAGCTGGTCGGGCGGGATGCCCATGCCTCGGTCGCGCACGCAGATGTAGGTGCGCAGCTTGTCGTCTTCGCGCAGCTGGCAGACGAAGAGGTCCACCACCTTGCCTCCGGCCGAATATTTGATGGCGTTGGAGAGCAGGTTGGCCAGAATCTTTGTCACGGCGTCGGTGTCCACCCTCACGAATTTGGTGGTGATGTGGAAGAATGTGCGCAGCGTTATGCCCTGCTCGGCGGCGTAGGCCACGTAGGGCGCGACGGTGCTGGCGACGTAGTCCTCAATGTTTGTGGAGACGGGGTGATACTCCATGCTGCCCGTCTCCACCTTGCGGAAGTCCATAAGCTGGTTGACGGTGGTCAGGAGCGTCGTGGCGCTGCGCTCAATGAGGTTGAGCTGCTGCGTCACCTCGGGCTGCTTGCTGAGCTGAATCGCCCTCTTGACGGGGCCGGAGATGAGCGTGAGCGGGCTGCGCAGCTCATGGCTTATGTTGGTGAAGAACTGGAGCTTGTCTATGCTGAGGCGCTGGATTTTGTTGGTCATCTCGAGGATGTTCTCTTTCTGGCGCGTGATGTAGTCGTTCTGCTCGGTGAGCTTCACGTTTTTCTCTTCCAGCTCGGCCTTCTTGTCTTCCAATATTTTTTTCTGCACTTCCAGCTCATGCGTGCGCTGCTCCACCTGTTGGTGCAGCATTTTGCGGTTGGCCTCCACGGAGCGCATCCTGAGGCGGAAGAAGAGCAGCAGCAGCCCCACCGCGGAGGCCGAGACGAGGAGCGTGAACCAGACGGTCTTGTAGAAATAGGGCGTGACGGTTATGCCGAGCCTCCGCTCGTTGCTCCACTTGCCGCTGGCGGCGGCGTAGCGTATGCGCAGCGTGTATTGGCCGGGCGACAGGTTGGTGTATTGCGCCGAGTGCTGCCCCTTGGCCACGCTCACCCAGTCGTCGTTGAAGCCGTCGAGCTTATATTGGTAGCGGACCGACTGCGGGGCGGGATAGTTGAGAGACGAGAACTCCACGGTGAACGACTTGTCGGCCTCGTGGAGGCATATCTTGTCCACGTTCTCTATGCTCTCGGCAATGTAGCCCTTGGCCTCGGGCCTCACCGTGACGTTGTTGACGTCTAGCCTGGTGAGGACTGGCGAGCGGCGCGTCTGCATGGAGACGGACTTGAGCGACGGGCCAATCTCGCTGAGGCCGTCGAGGCAGCCCAGGAAGACGTGGCCCGTGGCGCGGGAAGTCCATGCGGCGTTCCAATAGTAGCAGTTGGAGAGCAGGCCGTCTGACGTGAAGTAAGAGTTGATGAGCGTGTGGCCTTTTGTGAGGAGGCTCAGGCCGTTAGACGTGCCCACCCAGATGTTCCCGTCTCCATCTTCGGCCACGCTCACCGCGCTGTTGTTGGCCAGGCCATCGCTCGTGGTTATGGGGGTGAAGGCTAGGCTGTCAGCCTCGGTGTCGGCCTCATAGAGGCCGAAGCCGTTGGTGCTGACAAAGAGTTTCTTCTTGCCCTCGGAGAAGTAGAGGAACGTGACCCTGGGGTCGCCCTTGGCTTTCGGGTCGTCCAGCCTGTGGTTTATGAGCTTGTGCCTCACGGTATGTGTCCGCTCGCTGAAGCTGTGGAGATCCACCACAAAGAGGCCGAGCGAGGTACCCATCCAGAGCCTGCCCTCGTCGTCTACGCACGAGCCCAGGGCCCCGTTCATGTCAGTGAAATTTTGCGGGTCTATGGGCTGCATCACGCTGTCCGCCCTCACGAGGTCTATGCCGCGAATGGTCCCGACCCACATGCCGTGGTTGATGGTGTCTGGCGTGAGAGACCCCACGAAGTCGCTGCTTATGCCACCCGGCTCCGAGGCGATGTGGCGCACCACGGGGTGGCCTTTGCGGCGGATGTCAATGACGTCTACGCCGCCGCCCCATGTGCCGGCCCACAGCAGCCCGCGGCTGTCTAGCGCGAGGGCGGATATGGAGTTGTGGCACAGGCGGCTGTTGGCCCGCGTCATCACGTCGAACTTCTTTGCGCCCCTGACCCTGTGTGCCAGTCCGCCCTCCACGGTGCCCACCCACAGGGTGCCCTCGGAGTCCTCGATAATGGAGTTGACGGGTCGGGGGGCGCACGCCTGCATGGCCGCCCGGTGAGGGTTGAGGCCGCAAATCTCATCGGTGGTGTAGTTGGTCACGTCGAGGCTTACGGGGCTCACGAGGTCGGCCCCTGCCACGTCGGTCCCAACCCATATGCCTTGCGCCGTGGGCAGTAGGCAGTTGATGAAGTTGGAGCACAGGGCTTTGCCCGGCGCCGCGTCATCTTGAGTGATGCGCTCGAAGTTGTCATGCTCGTGGTCATAGATGTTGAGGCCCTTGAGCGTGGCCACGACAATGCGGCCGTCCTCGTCGGTGGCAATGTCCGTGATGCGGTCTTGCGTCAGCGTGCGGCTGTCGGAGTCGGAGTGCCTATATATGGTCTCCTCGCCCGTGGTGAGGTTGTAGCGGTAGAGTCCCGTGTTAGATCCCACCCACAGGAATCCGGAACTCTCCGCCATGGTCTCCACCACGCTATTGGTCTCGGTGAGCGAGACGCGGCGGTCGGGGCGGACGCTTATCTTGTCATCGTCGGCATGGAGGGTGCAGATGTAGAGGTTGGCGTAGGCCGCGACGTAGATGCCGCGCGAGCTGCGCTCGAGGGCGGTGATCGTGGTTGGCAAGTCGAGCTTGTCGGCCACCTTGACCGTGCCTGTCGCCCCGCGGCGCAGGCATATGACGGAGTGCCGCTGCGCCACCCACACCGCGCCTTCCTCATCCGCGGCCAGGTGGAAGATGGGCGCGTCCGGCAGCGTGTCGCCGGCCGCCGTGACTATGGGCACGGCCGTCAGCACGTCTTGACGGGTGTCATAGGCCGCGAGGCCGCAGGCGGTGCCAACCCACAGCACGCCGCGGGAGTCAATGGCCAGCGAGTGGACGAAGTTGCTGCGCAGCTGCGGGGAGTTGGCGCAGTTGAACTCCGTGAAGCTGTACCCGTCATATCTTACCAGGCCGGAGCCGCTCATGGCGAACCATATGAAGCCCTTGTCATCGCAGCAGATGTCGTCAATGAAATTGCCGGGCAGGCCGTCTTGCATGCCCACATGGCGGACAATATGCCTATCCCAGAAAGAGTTGGAGGCCATGGCGCTCGCCGTGGCGCAGAGGAGCAAGGCCAAAGAGGCCAATATTGCGTGAGGTCTGTTCATCGAGAGGGGGTAAAAGGCGCGCGCCGCTCAGTCCGGTCCGGCGCGCGGGACAAACTTTGAAATTAATATGTATTGATGATATTTTCAAATTTATACGATTAACTTTGTTCCGCATCACGACATACGACAATATGACACACCACAATAGACCATTCCGCCGCGCCATGGCCGCGACCCTGGCACTGCCGCTTCTGGCGGCCTCATGCGCCAACGGCGGCAAACCCCTGCAAGGCTCGGCGGACGCCCCGATGGCCGAGCTGCCCGCGGTCTCCTTCTCGCAAGACTCCGCCTACGCCTACGTGGCCGCGCAGACGGCTTTCGGGCCGAGAGTGCCTGGCACGGAGGCTCACGACAAATGTGTGGATTACCTCACGGCCAAGCTGCGTCAGTTTGGGGCCAAGGTGAGCGTGATGGAGGCCACTGGCACCACCTATGACGGCAAGCCGCAGGCGGTGCGCAACATCGTGGCCTCTTACAGGCCCGACAGGGTGAAGCGAGTGCTGCTCTGCGCCCACTACGACAGCCGCCCCTTTGCCGACCACGATCCCGACAAGAGCATGCAAGACAAGCCCATAGAGGGCGCCAACGATGGGGCTAGCGGCGTGGGCGTGCTGATGGAGGTGGCACGCCAGCTCCAGGCCAAGGCTCCCGCCGTGGGGGTGGACATAATATTTTTTGACGCCGAGGATGGCGGCACGCCCGATCACAAACCGGCCGAGTATAGGCCCGACACGTGGTGCGTGGGCAGCCAGCTGTGGTGCAAAGGGCCGGGGAGAGATGCGAGCCACCGTTTCGGCATATTGCTAGACATGGTGGGAGACGCAAACGCAGTCTTCCCCGTGGAGCAATTCTCCAAGGCCAAGGCCCCCGACGTGGTGGACAAGGTGTGGACCATTGCCGAGAGGCTGGGGCTGGGCGACCTCTTCCGCCGCTCCGACGGAGGGTACATAACCGACGACCACTACTACATCAACACCCTGACGCGAGTGCCCACGGTGGACATAATCCATTACGACCCGCAGCTGCCAAAGGGATTTTGCGACACGTGGCACACGCAGGCCGACGTGCTGGAGGCCATAAGCCCCGCCACGCTCGGAGCCGTGGGCAAAGTGGTCATGACCGTCGTCTACGCTGAGAAATGACCGCGAGCCTCACGCCGCCCGACCGCAATCGCCGCGCCTACGCCCATCTGTGTGATGACGCTGGCGCGGCGATGCCGCTTATGGCGCGGGCCTGGTGGATGGAGGCCGTGAGCCGACCCGCCGGAAAAGAGTGGGGCGCGGTGATGGCCACAGACGGCAGCGGGAGGCTGGTGGGCGCCATGCCCTACCAGCTGACGAGGCGAGGCCCCTTGACGGCCATGCTCATGCCGCAGCTCACGCAGCTGAGCCACATCTGGACGGCTCCCGAAGCCGACCGCGCCGGGGCCGTGGCCGCCACGCTGCGGGAGCTGAGCCGACAGATGAGGCGAGACCGCGTGCTGATGGCGCAATTTGCCGACAGGTTGACAGAGGCCGAGCGCGGCGCTTTCATAGCCGAGGGCTTCACGCTCGAAGAGAGAATTTCTTTGCGGCTCAACGACTTGTCCGACATTCGCCAAGTGGAGGCCGCCTTTGCCAAATATAAAAAGAGAAAACTGCGCAAGGCCGAGGCCCAGGGTTACACCCTAGACACCGGCCTCACAGCCAGTGTGTTCACGGACCTGGCGCGGCAAGAGATCACCGCCCTCCACGGCTCGCTGCTCTATCCGCCCGCCGTGCTCAATGAGCTGGTCCGTGCGGCCATCGGGCGCGGCTGCTGCCGACTTTTCTGCGCCAGGGCGGCGGGAGGGGAGGTGGCTGCCGCCGTCATGATGGTCCATGACGAGACCACGGCCTACTATCTGGTCACTCCGCGCTCCACGGCCTACTCGCGCCTCGGCGCTGTGGAGTGGGTGACGCGCGAGGCCATACGTTGGGCGGCCACGGAGGGCTTGGTGTTCGACTTCGAGGGGTCTATGGACCCTGGCATTGCCCGTGCATACATGTCCTATGGGGCGACTGTGGCGCCATATGCCGTGGCCACGTGGCACGCCAACGGCCTTGTGCGATGGCTGGCAAGGCGGTGGACCGGGAAGGTCTGAAAATATTTGACAAACGATGGGGAAAGAGTCAGCTGTGCGACAGGAGAAAATGGCGCTAGGTCGCGACATGACCGTGGACGTGATGAAGGGACTGGGCATCTTGGCCGTCATCGCGGGCCATTTGGTGGAGACTGGCCGAGGGTTCATCTTCTCGTGGCATATGCCGCTCTTCTTCATCGTGGCTGGCTATTTCTATCGAGAGCGCGAGCCGCTGGCCGAGGCTCGCAAAGACGCCTCGCGCCTGCTGCTGCCCTATGCCCTGACGTGCGCCGTGCTGGTGGCCATGGCCGCTGTCGTCTCCGCCATCAAGGGGTGCGACTATGTGACGGACAGCCTTTTGGCTGCGGCCTACGCCAGTGGCTCCATAGGGCACACCTCACGTTATATGGCTTGGGTGCCCAGCGTGGGCGTGGTGTGGTTCTTGTGGGCCCTCTTCTGGTGCAAGGTGTTGTATAACATCATGTACCGCCGCTTGCGCGGTAAGGCCTTGCCCGTGAGCCTCGCCTTGTCGGTCGCGGCTGTGGCACTTGACAGCTTTGTGATCAACCTGCCGCTTGCCATCTTGCCGGGCGCGTCCGCCACGGTGTTTTATGCCGCCGGTCATTGGTTGCGCCGTCACGGCGGCTTCGCGGGTTTGCGCCCCGCCGTGGCGGCCGTGTGCCTGGTGGCGTGGGTTGTGGCGTTGCGTGTGACGGATATGTCCATGGTCCGCTGCCACTACGGTTGCTATCCGCTCAACATCGTTGGGGCGTGCGGTGGCGTCTATGCCGTCTACCTCCTTTCGCGCCTCCTGGTGCGGCGCGTGGCCGCGGCAAGCCGCGCCCTGGCGTGGGTGGGGCGGTGCAGCCTGGCCGTCATGTGCCTTCATCTTGTTGACTTGCGGTGTCCCGTCTACGGCGTCGTCAGCATGCCCGCAGGCGTTCGCCTGCTGTGCGGCGTGGCGTTCTGCCTGCTTGGGGCCTGGGCGTTGTCACGCTTTGCCGTGACGAGGAGGGCTTTCGGAATCATTTCTTCACCATAGCGCAATTTTTCCGGCTATCCCTAAATCTAGGGTGGCGGTTGCGATGCCTAGAGCCTGAAACACTCTGCTCATTGTGGGCAGTGTAATAACGCTTGCGCCTTTTTCCAGTTTGGAAATCTGGGCGCGTTGCACGCCTATACGTTCACCAAGTTGTTCTTGTGTAAGGTTTTGAGCCAATCTAGCCTTGCGTATGGCTTCGCCCACTATGTAAGCGTTCACATCCTCCTTGAGTTTTTCCTCCATGGCCTCACGCTCCGGAGTGCCTCTTTTGCCCCAAAGTTTATCTCTCGCATTGTCTGCAGGTGTCAATTTCATATGAGTCATAGTGCTATTTGTTTTTATTGCTGAAATACTCTTTTCTTATTTCTTCCGCTTTGGCAATCTCCTTCAAAGGGGTTTTCTGAGTTTTCTTGACTATGCCGTGCGTGGCAATGATTAGAGTGTCTTGCTCTGTATCCCAAAAAGAAAAAAGCCTGTAACAAATATTATTGTATAGGGTGCGAAATTCCCAAATATCAGTGTTCTCAAGTTTCTTGAAAATGTCGGCACTTATCACTCCTTCCTCAACTTTGAAGATGTTGTAATATATCTTCTGCTGAGCTTTGAATGGCTGTGCATCCAAAAAGGCTTGCGCTTCTTCTGTCAATACTACTTTAAGCTTGTTGATGACCATATCATTCAAGGAGTGACGCTAAGATAATATTTTGTTTCCAAGTTGCGATACAAGTTCAATTGTTTAAGCTGTGTTCATCTCATTTTTCAGTATGTCTGAGTCGTTTTGCATCAAACGCTATGATGTGGCGCAATTTGCTGATTGTTAGATAGTAGGCATAGTCATTGCGCCTGCTGTGCGGCGTGGCGTTCTGCCTGCTTGTGGCCTGGGTGTTGTCGCGCTTCGCCATGACGAGAAAGGCTTTCGGCATGGGGTGAAACGTCGCCCCATGCCGAAAGCCCTCATGAGTGTGTGCCGCAAGCGTGGCCTCTTAGCGAAGCTCCTTGCCGTCGTTGTCCGCCAGCCAGTCGGCCAGCGCGTTGTCTAGCGGATATTGCATCCTGTAGCCGCTCTCGGCCATCTTCTTGCCGCATATGTTGGTGCTCACCATGAGTTTGCGCACCCGCGCGGGGCATATCCCCATAGGCGAGCCCAGGGCCATGGCCACATATGCCAGGGGCATCAGCACCCACGACGGCACGATGGGCGTCCACGACCGCAGACCGGTGACGGCTTTCATGTGCTCCACAATCTGGCCTATGGTGTAGGCCGGCTCATAGGTGCAGTTGTAGAGTTCCGCCCCATGGCCGTGGCTCTCCAGCCGGAAGAGGATGAACGCCGCCAGATCCTTGACATAGACGCAGGCCTTGACGGTGTCATTGCGGCCCGGAAAGGCGAACTTATGGCCTCGGATGCTCTGGTAGAGGCGCGTGAAGTTGCCGTTCTCGCCCTTGCCGAAGACCACGCCGGGCCTCAAGATGGTGAGCTGCCTGTCCGCCCCGCCCGCCTGCCACGCCAGATGGATCTTCTCGGCCACGAGCTTCGAGATGCCGTAAGGCGTGTTTGGCGTGGGCAGCGTCTCCTCATACTTCTCCTCTTCCGAGGCGGCGTAGGGGGCTATGCTGCTGGTGAAGGCTATGCGCCGGATGCCATGCGCCGCCGCGAAAGCCGTGACGTTCTCCGCGCCGCGGATGTTGGTCTCGAAATAGGCGTGGTCGGGATGCCCTGGCGTGCGGTGAATGGCGGCGAGGTTGATGACCGCGTCGTCGGGCCGTGGCGTGAGGCCGTCGGGCAGGGTTATGGGTTGGCGCACGTCGGCTTGGACGAACGTGGCGAGGCCGCCATGGTCAGACGGGACAATGTCCAGGTTGACGACCTGATCCTCTGGCCGCCTGTCCTTTATGGCTTTGGTGAGGTGCGTCCCGATGAATCCGGAACCGCCGAAGATGAAGAAACGGCGTGGCAAGGGGGGTTATTTGCTCTTGTCGTATTTGACGCCGAAATATTTAGCGGCTAAGAAGCCCTTTAGCTTAGCCCAAAAGTTTTCCTTGCCGAGCATGACCATCCCTGTCTCAACATATTTCACCTTGTTGTGCGTAATCCACACATCTAGCAGAAGTTCCGCTATCCTGCCTGGCCAACGCGCGTCGAAAGGACTCAAGGCCTTAAAATCAACGTCTTTTTCCATTGCGAAGAGAATATTGAAAAGCCATTCGCAATAAACGTTGAGGATTGGGCGGCGCATAACCATCATATTGAACATGTGCCCCGACCTTCTGTCCATCACTTTGTCAAAAGAACCGACATATTCGGGGCATATTCTCTCGATGGTCTCACGGGCAATCTCCAGGTGCCCGACATCGTGAGTGTGTTTGTAGTGAGAGTATAAAGTCTCTATGAAATAGTATCTTTTTACGGGTAGCACCACATCGGCCTTAGACAGGCATCGCTCCATCTCGGGCTTGGTCATTATCAAGTTGTATTTCCACCGCCCGAACCTACAGCTGAAGTGACGGCGGTAGTGCGCAAGCCCAATGTACTCGTTATCCAGATTCTTCCACCCCCAATACAGGGCGGTGAGTTCACACAAGTATGGGTTCTTTGCGGAGATATTGTCGCCTGTGTCGTCTGTGGCGTAACCGAAATCTTCAGAAGACAACGCCTTGCCCACTTGGACGGGCAAGTACATACTGTCTTGCGGCATCTGCGCCTTCTTGTGCGTAGCTACCAATATCTTGATATCCATTCGTTTGGCTGATTAAAATATCTGGTCGGTGTTTATTCTCAATTTGAGAAAGTCCGCATTGTGGAAAGCAAAGTTAGGCTAAATTTTTCTTTAGGCTCTTGTTTGGCTTGTGAGAATATGAAGTTGTCAATGTTTTAGAATGGGTACGGTTGTGTGTGGGGAATAGGTTGCGCAGAAAAGAGAATACATGGAGAGTGGGCTTTTAGAAGCTGTTTTGAATTTATTCAAGGCTCTCAAACACGCTCCCTGAAAAAACAGCCTCTTGTCAAAAGCATGGAAGACACAAGAAAAAACAGCTATTTTGTTTCTTGATTGGATGTGTAATTTTCCTCCTTAGCCGAAGCCTCCTCGTTTTCTTTATATCCTCTTAGTTCGTGTTCTACCATGTCAAGACGTTTCATCAAATCTTCGACTGAAGGGAGCTTGTCTTTTATTTTAATTCCTTCATAAGTAGCCACACCCATAGGATTCCGTATGCTATCAAAAGCCCATTCCACTTTCGTTTGGTCTTTTGATTTGCAGAGCAGAAGACCAATGGTGGGATTGTCTTCCGGTTGGCGAAGTAACCTATTGCAGGCAGCTACATAAAAGTTCAGCTTACCTGCAAATTCAGGCTTGAAATCCACCACTTTCAACTCAATAACGACATAACAGCGAAGGCGAATATGATAGAATAGCAGGTCGGGGAAATACCCCTCATTGCCAACCACAAGTTCTGGTTGTCTTCCTACGAAAGAGAAGCCATTTCCGAGTTCAAGCAAGAAATGCGTAATGTCTTTTGCAATTGCGTTTTCCAAGTCACGCTCGTTGTAACCTCTTTCCAATGTGAGGAAATCCAGACAATACGGGTCTTTCAAGACGTTAATTGCCAGTTGACTTTGTTGTGTTGGCAATTTGGACGAGAAGTTTGTTATGGCATGACCATGCTTGCTGAAATCATCGGCGTCGATAATGTCTTCCAATTCTCGTTTGCTGAGTCCTTCGTCTATAATGCGCGCGATATAAATGCTTCCTTTATATATTTGCACTTGGATATGATGACCAAGTGGTGTTTCCATGGTATGATTCCGAATATGGGCAGCATGCCATTATTATCTAAAATGTCAGATATTTAGTCGGTTGATATGATTTCTGCACCTAATTGGTGCAATTTTATAGGGTTTTGATTTTCAGCCTCTTGTAATTTCGCACCTATTTGGTGCGAAATTTGTTTACGCTCATCATCTGCCATATAAAACTCATACCATTCCTTCATGTAATAAAGGTTTCGCACAGAGAATCCTCGAACATCA
>CAKUVM010000008.1 GCA_934699135.1 uncultured Bacteroidales bacterium | reverse complement strand
GAGCGAGAGCGACACCTTGTAGGTCACCTGCGAGCCATTGCGTTCTGCCACGGTGAACGGCTCCGCATGCACAACCTTCATGTTGTTCTCGTCCGCGCCACTGGCGAAGACCATCTCCACGCCCAGCTCGATGTCGGGGTCTACCTTGTCGAGAGTGATGGAGATCGGGTAGATTTGGCCAATGCCCAGCTGCTCCTTGGCGATGTCCGGCATATCCACATTGACCACTTGGATGCGATCCCAGATGTCGCGCACCTTTCTCTTCCAAACCGTAAGGTCGCGCGCGGCCTTGTAGTCGTTCGCCTTGAGGATGGAGCTGCGCTTGGTCTGCGGGATGTAGAAGCGGTTGAGGTAGTCCGTGATCATACGCTTGGTGGTGAACTCGGGCGCTATTTGGCAGAGCGAGTTCTTGATGGCCTGAATCCAACGGTGAGGAATCTCGTCCTGCTGGTCGTAATAGAGAGGGATAATCTCCTGCTCCAGCATATAGTATATGGTGGTGGCGTCGAGCTCGTCCTGATAGTTGGTGTCTTGGTAGGTCTGCTTGTCGGTCAGGGCCCAGCCTGCGCCCTGCTTGTAGCCCTCATACCACCACCCGTCAAGGACGGAGAAGTTCAGAACGCCGTTCAGCTCGGCCTTCTGGCCTGACGTGCCTGACGCTTCGAGAGGACGCGTCGGGGTGTTGAGCCAAACGTCAACGCCGCTCACGAGCCTGTGCGCCAACTCCATGTCATAGTTCTCCAAGAAGATGATCTTGCCGATGAACTCAGGCCTGTGTGAGATCTCCACGATGCTCTTGATGAGGTTCTGGCCGCCCTGGTCAGCGGGGTGAGCCTTGCCAGCGAAGATGAATTGCACAGGCCTGTCGGGGTTGTTGACAATCTTGGACAGGCGGTTGAGGTCGGTGAAAAGCAGGTGCGCCCGCTTGTAGGTGGCGAAGCGGCGGGCGAAGCCTATGGTCAGGGCGTTGGGCTTGATACCCTCAATGACGTCCAGGGCGCGGCTGGGGTCGTTGGTGGTGTAGAGGGTGCTCTCTTTGCGCGTGTGGATGTAGTCGTAGAGCTTTTTCTTGAGCTGTCGGCGCACGTCCCAGATGGCGGCATCGTCAACGCTCTGGATATTTTCCCAGTAGGCCTTGTTGCTCACGTCTTTGAGCAGGTCGGCGTCAAGATATTTCTTGTTGAAACGCTGCATCTCCGAAGAGGCCCAAGTGCCGTAGTGGACGCCATTGGTCACGTAGCTGATGTGTAGCTCGTCGGCCGTGAAGCCGGGCCAGAGGTGCTTGAACATATTCTTCGTCACCTCGCCGTGGAGCCAGCTTACGCCGTTCATCCCCTGCGATGTGTATGCGGCCAGGACGCTCATGGAGAATTTGCCGTCGTTCTCTCGGCCCAGCTGCATGAACTGTTGCCAAGAGATGCCGAGCAGCTCTGGCACGTGGCCGAGATATTTGCCCACGAGGCCTTCGTCGAACTTGTCGTGTCCGGCCGGAACGGGGGTGTGGGTGGTGAAGAGAGACGACGCGCGGACCACCTCGAGGGACTCTTGGAAGTTGAGGCCGTTGTCTGTGTAGTCAATGAGGCGCTGGATGTTGAGCAGCGCGGCATGACCCTCGTTGCAGTGGTATATGTCGCTCTTGATGCCGAGGGCGTTGAGCAGGCGGACGCCGCCCATGCCAAGGATGATCTCCTGCTTCAGGCGGTTCTCCCAGTCGCCGCCGTAAAGCGTGTGCGTGAGGGTGCGGTCCTCCGCATTGTTAAGCGGGTGATCCGCGTCGAGCAGGTAGAGGCTCACGCGGCCCACATTGACGCGCCACACCTTGAGCTGCACCTGGCGACCGGGGAAGTTGATGGGGATGTAGAGCTGCTTGCCGTCTTCCGTGCGGACCTCATCCACGGGGATGCTCTGGAACTCCTGAGCCTCGTAGATGGCTTGCTGCTCGCCATTGATGGAGAGGCTCTGCTTGAAGTAGCCGTAGCGATAGAGCAGGCCGATGGCCGTCATGTTGACGCGGCTGTCAGACGCCTCCTTGAGGTAGTCGCCGGCCAGGATGCCGAGGCCGCCAGAGTAGATCTTCAAGATATTGCTGAGGCCATACTCCATGCTGAAGTAGGCTATGGAGGGCTCGTAGGCGAAAGGCTGCTCAAGATATGACTTGAACTTGGCGTAGACGCCATTAAGGCGCGACACAAAGTCTACGTCTTTGGCCAACTCGTTGAGGCGAGTGTATGACACGCGCTCCAGGAGCAGGATTGGGTTCTTCTCCACCTGATGCCAGAGCTTGGTGTCTATCTCGTTGAATATCTCCGAGGCCTCATAGTTCCACACCCACCAGATGTTGCGAGACAGCTCGTGGAGGCAAGTCAGCTCGACGGGGAGCTTGGACTTGACGATGATGGACTTCCACAGTGGCTCGGCGGAAGGTGCGAAGTTTTGCTTGTTATCCATTGTTGGTTGTTGGTTGTTGGTTTAATGCATGCCTATGGACTGCGCCTCGGCCTTTTGTGTCCGGGCCTGTCGCTCCGTGATTGCTCGCCACTTGGGCGCTGGCAATCACGGGAGGATGGTTGGCGCTGTCTCACACGCATCGGCACGTGATAAAGTTTTTGCTATGTGTTGGTTACTCTTTGGGGTCAGTTTTTTTGCCGGTCGTCTTCTTTGGGTCAGTTTTTTTGCCGGCCGTCTTCCTGACGGTTTTGGCGGCATCATCGCCATCGGTCTTTTCGGCGGCCTTGCGCGTCGTCCTCTTTGCCGGCGCCTTTTTTACAGTTGGTTCAAGGCCGGCCTTGACAAGCTGTTTCTCCAGGCTTGTCACCTCACTCTGGAGCTTGTCATTCTCGGCTTTCAGCTCCTTGATCTCGTTGGTGTCATCGTCCGGCACGGCCGCTTTCAGTCTCTCCGCGAAGTCGCTCAGGATGTTCATATAGTTGATGAACGCCTCGTAGGGGGTGGGGTAGGGAGATGAGTAGGTATGTGAGGCTCCGTTTGCGAAGAACTTCGTGCCCATAAAGTAGAAGTTCTCTGACGATTGGAGGTATTGCCAGTCTTTGAGGATGGCGGAGTCGGTGCAGCGCGCCACTTTTGGGGCTAGGGCGTAGAGCTTGTCCACGGCCTCGGTCTGCATCTCGTTGCCAAGCCAAGCGGTAAGGTCGCGCTCCTCATCCACCCAACTGGTAGCCGACGGCACGTTGATGGCCGAGACGGGTTGCAGCTTCTGGGCGGCCTTGGAGGGGGTGATGAAAGCGTAGTTCTTGTCCTCGAGGAATATGTTTGGCAGGGCTTTGAGGAACTCCTGGATGCCGGTCTCGGGGGAGTGGACGGAGCCAAACGTCTCATAGTCCATAAAGAGGTTGACAATCTCCTCGTTCTCTGGCAGGCCGTCAATCCAGCTCTTATATTTTTGTGCCGTCAGCGGCCACTCCGTCCAGCTCTGGTTGGAGAATCGGAGGGCTATGTCGTCACTAAGGTGATAGTTGCGCGCCAGGACTTTGAGGCGCGGGTCTATGGCGTTGCAATACATATAGTTGGGACTCTTCCATCCGAGCGTCTGCTTGGCGCCCTCGGCTAGCATGACCTTGAAGCCCATGGCGGATACGGCCTCGCCTATCTGGTCGGAATATATGAGCTGCGTGTTGCGGAATGCCGTTGGCACTTGGCCGAAAGTCTCCTCAATGGCCTTGACCTGCGCGGCCACCTGGCGCTTGAACTCCTCCAAGTCTCGCACGGACGCCAGAGAGCTGGCCGACGTCTCGGCGAGCAGCTCCACGCCGCCAACCTTTATCATCTCCTTGAAACTGTCAATGACCTCGGGCGCGTATATCTTTAGCTGATCCAGCATGGTGCCGCTGATGGAGAACGCCAAGGAGAACCTGCCCTTGAACCTCTTGAGCAGGTCTGTCAATATTTTGTTCGTCGGCAGGTAGCACGTGTGCGCCAGCTTGTTGATGTTGCTCTCGTTGGCGTAGTCGTCATAGTAATAGTGGTCGTTGCCTATGTCGAAAAATCTGTATCGGCGCAGCCTTACGGGCTGATGGAGCTGGAAGTATAAGCAAATATTTTTCATTGTCTTAATGTTCTTTTAATGGTGCTTTCTTGTGGGCTGCGCTAGCGAACCACAGAATCGTAGACTTTCTTGATCTGCTTGGCGGAGTTCTCCCATTTGAGGGAGTCTACCTCCTCCTTGCCATATTTGGCGAACATCTTGCCGAGCGAAGGGTAGTTGAGCACGCCATATATGGCGTCGGCCATGGCGTCAACGTCCCAAAAGTCGGTCTTGATGGCGTAGGTCAGGATCTCGGCCACGCCACTCTGGTATGATATCAGCACAGGCACGTTGCTCTGCATGGCCTCCAGCGGCGAGATGCCGAAAGGCTCGGAGACTGACGGCATGACGTAGAGGTCGCTCATGCGGAGCATTGAGTATACGTCTTGCCCTCGCAAGAAGCCCGTGAAGCTGAACTTGTCCATTATCTTGAGGCTGGCCGCGCGGCGCACCATCTTCTCCATCATGTCTCCGTTGCCGGCCATGACGAAGCGCACCTTGTCCATCTTTTGGAGAACCTTGTAGGCCGCCTCGATGAAATATTCCGGGCCCTTTTGCATGGTTATGCGGCCCAAGAATGTGACAATCTTCTCGTCTACGCCCTTGTGGACGAAGTTGTTATAGTCGCTGCGGATGGGGTCTACGGCGTTGTAGACCGTGACCACCTTGTCCGCTGGGATGCCATATTTCTCAATCACCGTGTTCCTTGTGAGGTTTGAGACGGTGATTACTTTGTCCGCGGCCTCCATGCCCCTCTTCTCAATGTCGAAGACAACGGGGTTTACGCGCCCGCCGGAGCGGTCGAAGTCCGTTGCGTGCACGTGCACCACAAGCGGCTTGCCTGTGGCCTCTTTGGCGGCGATGCCGGCCGGGTAGGTGAGCCAGTCGTGGGCATGGATGACGTCGAACGTGTTTTCTTGCGCGATGACGTTGCCTATGATGGCGTAGTTGCGGATCTCCTGCATCAGGTCCGCCCCGTAGCCGCCGGAGAAGTGGAACTTGCCGTTCTCGTCGGTCTGGAAATAGCGGAAGCCGTCGCCTACGTTGAGGGTGCGGAGTTTATAGTACTCCTCTGGGTCAACATAAGGGACGAGCTTGGAGTCCACCTCAATATAGTCAAGCTGCTTGCTCTGCTGGCTATATCGGATGCGTTTGTTGATGATTGACACGTTGTTAGCTCCGATAATGTCCTCGACCTTGCTCTTGTCCTCGTCTCCGAAGGCTTTAGGGACAACGAAGAGAACCTGCACGTCGGGGATGGTGGCGAGGCCGCGGGTTATTCCGTAGCAAGCCGTGCCGAGGCCGCCGCTAATGTGAGGTGGGAACTCCCATCCAAACATTAATACTTTCATGAGTGTTTATTTTGGTTCGATGAGTTTCAGAAGTTTGAGCACCGCGGCCACGCTGCTGGCCATGGATATGCAGCCCTCGCTTTTGTATGGCGGGTTGCCGTTGTAGCTCTCGCTGATGGAGCCTATGCCATGGTCTTTCACCACGGCCTCGAACCCGTCCGCGAGGCGGCGCAACTGCGCCATGCATGAGTTCTTGTGGACCGCCATAAGCGCGTCGGCATAGAAAGAGAGGAGCCACGGGTAGGCTGTGCCTTGGTGGGCGCAGAATGCGCGCTCGTCCTCATCGCCCTCGACGGCTCCGTGATAGTCCTCGCTCTCGGGGGAGAGGGTGCGCAGGCCGTAGGGAGTGAGCAGCTTTGCGGTGGCCAGGTCCACAACGGCCTTTTTCTGCTCGCGCGTGAGGGGGGAGAACTTGAGGCCGGCCGCGATGACCTGATTGGCGCGGATTTTGGGCGACCGATACTCGCCATCGGTGCGGTCGAAGAGAGTGCCGTCTGGCTTGACGAAAGTGGCCTGGAAAGCCTTGCCTATTTGCTCCAGACGTGGTCTCCACTCATCGGCGAAAGCCTTGTCGCCCAACCGCTCCGCCACTTCAACGGTCGTGGCAATGGCGTTATACCACAAGGCGTTGACCTCGACGGCGCAACCGTATCGAGGAGTGACCATGTGGCCATAGCTCGTCTGGGCGTTCATCCACTGCTGGGGGTGGCCCTCGCTGCGGGCGTATATCAGCCCGTCGCTCTGACGGTGCATCTTGCCCGGCACGCCCACCCAATAGTGGTCGAGGAGCGACTTCATGGTGTCGTAATACTCCGCAGTGTCGAAATTGTCGGTGCGGAAACGCTCCATCTCGTTGAGGCAGTGGAAGAACCAGAGCGGGATGTCTATAGACGTGTTGTTGACCGATGCCTCGTCGATATAGAGCCGGCGCAAGTTTGGCAAGCAAGTGCGCAAGATTTCGTCAAACACCCTCTTGTCTTGCTGAAATATCATGAGGCCTGGCAGGGCTAGGAACGTGTCTCGGAGCTGCGGCCTCTTCCAGTGGAATCCGGCTTTGAGCATCAGCGACCCGTCCGGCTCGCGCTCTGTGAACTGCTGGGCGGCGTTTATGAGGACGTCTTTTAGCGAGTCTTTGGGCTGTCGGCTTTTCTCCTCGCGGGTGAACTTGGCCTTGAGCTGCTTAGGGTTGGCCGGGGTCAGGGAGGCCGAGACCACAATGGTGTCGCCCTCTTGCATCTCGGTCTCGAAGAAGCCGGGGACGTAGAGGTCTTCGCGGAACCCATATCCGCGGTAACGCTCCTGGATATATTCGATGTCGCGATACCAGTCGGGCATGGCCACGAAGTCCATACGCTTGCTGGCCTGTATGTAAAGGTCCGGGAAATCCTTGTAGAGCCTGAACGAGACGCCACCGTCCACCTCATTATAATGGGTGTCGGCCTCCATGTTCTCGTGGGTGAGCTGGTGCACGTTTCGGAACGCGAGGAACGGTTTAAGCCTCATGGTGAACTTCTCGGGAGCCTCAACCACAGTGTAGCGGATCATGGTCTGGTTCTCGTTTTCCGACAATATGTATTGCTGCTTGATGACGGTGGCACCCACGCGATATGTCATGGTGGAAGATGGCGACGCCTCGTAGCCGATCATGTATTTGTGGCCCTTTGGCTCGAAGTAGTCTCCCTTATACTCCTGCACGCCGAGGTTGAACGGCTTGTCGCCCGTGGATATGCTGCACTGCAGAGACGACAGCATCACATAGCTCCCGCCCCCAAACTGCTTAATGGGGCATACCAAGAGACCATGGTATTTTCGGGTGTTGCACCCTATTATCGTGGTGCTCAGATAGGCGCCGGATCTGTTCGTCTGCAAGATCTCCTTAAAGAGCGAATACTCCAAGTTGGGGAGTACCTTGCTGTCAAACTGAATGTACTTCATATTTCTTTTCGTTCTTATCATGAAAATGAGGTGCCTCTGCCACAAGTCGGCGCGGTAGAGCCAAAGTGCGGCTCTGCCGCTCGCTGGCACGTAGGTTTCGTGGGGATGTGTGCCATTTGCGGTTGCGGCAAGGCAGGCCGTAGGTCTCGTTCTTGTGGCAGCTTTTTGATGCGCTGTATCTGTTGTCGTCTGTGTGTCCCAACCCCACGCACGCAAACATAACTATTTTTTTTTATTTATGTCTTTGCGGAGGGCTGATTTGGCCGTTGCAAGCCTATGAAATTTTCTTGCTGTTCATATTTCCACGGACATGCGCCAGGCCGTATCCGTTTTATACGGCAAAGAACCCGAAAGGTCCCACGCCACAGTGGTTCCCCTTTCGGATTCTTGCTTCCATAGTCTTCAGTTCCGTTTCGGATCCTACTCTTTTGTCACGACGTTGGCCACCACTTGCCGCTGCCACGCCCCGTCGTCCCACGAGTAGGTTGTGCGCTGCCGCGCCCGCCTGCCATTGTAAGTGTATTCTTCTTTGTCAAGTCCCACCTTTCGGCCGCTCTCGTATACGTAAGTGGCCTTCATGATCAGGTTGCCTTTGCTGTCAAACACCATGTCGTCCACAAGCCCGTCGCCGTCGCTCAGGTCCGTAAGGTCCCTCTTGGCCACTTGGCGCCACTCGCCGTCGGCCTCCATGACAGCCACGGCGGTGCAGGCCAAAGTCTCGCCCTCTTTGAAAAATGTCATCTTGGTCGTGGCATGCCAGTCTCCGCCTTCGCGTTTATAGGTCACGGCCTCCACGTTGTCGCCATCATAGCTTGTGCGCCTCATCATGGTCTCTTCCCACTCTTTGCCGTTTGTGGTGAGGGTCAGCTCATTGCACACGCGGCCTAGTGCGTCGTGCGTCACGATGGTCTTGCCCACGAGGCACCCGTCGCCTGCTGGGCTTGCGTCCGATGATTTGTCAAACGCCAACGCCACGCAAATGATGGTGAGCGCGGAGATGAACGTTATAGCCAGAGTTTTCATATCTTTTCTTTTCGTTACCTGTCGCAATTTACGCTATTCTGGCTCAAAAGTTATGCACGGGCGTCGCGAGGCGCGGCTTTCAGATGGTGGGCGGCTTCATTTGGTCAATCCTGTGGTGATGAAAATGTGATTTGCTCCTGTGGGGGAGTGACGAGTCGCGTTGCTGCGGTGACGAAGTGCGGAATGGTAAATAAAGTTAAACAAGCCTGCTAAATGAGCAGCAGCTTGATGTCTAGGTGTTCTAGTCCGGATTTTCTTGCCAAGTCTCGATTTGTGGCGTAACCCTTATACATGGCAATGGCGGATTGCACCCGTGGGCGGAACCTGGCCGCGCTGGCTGTGCTGCCCTCGTCGGCCAATATTGAGATGAGCGGAGTCAGGATGTCGCTCATGACAATGGTGGCTGTGTGGGGGGCCAGGACTGTGATGTCTGGCAGGCAGTGGAAGATGATGTTCCCATGGCGGTAGGCAGGCTGGGCCAGCGTGGTGGGGCGCGATGCCTCGGTGCGTCCGCCATTGGTGGTGTCAAGGTCCACAATCACGGCCTCGTGTTTGAGCAGCGACAGGTATTCGTCTGGGATGTAGCAGCCGTCGTCTTGGCAGCATGCGCGCGTGCCCACTACCACGTCGGCTGAGCGCAAGGCTTTAGTGATGGCCTGCGGGTGCATGACGGACGTGAAGATGTGGTGCGTCAGCCCGGTTGACAGGCTCTGTAGGCCATTGTGGCTGGAGTCGAACACTTTGACGTATGCTCCTAGCGCGTCTGCCGTGCGCGCGGCCGTCAGGGCCGCCATGCCCGAGCCTATTATAACCACCTCGGTTGGCGGCACGCCCGTCACGCCTCCCACAATGACGCCTTTGCCGCCCCCCGTGGCCTCGAGCAGTCTCGCCGCCGTGGCTATTGCCATCTGCCCCTCCATCTCGCCCAGGCTTTTGGCTAGGGCGGGTTCGGCCCCAGGCGAGTCTGTCATGGCGTCTGTGGCAATGATTGTGGCTTTTTGCGCAGCTAGGCGTCGGAACGCCTCCTTGCCTCGCGCGTGCCTCCCAGTCAGGCAGGCCACGGTGGGCTCGGGACCCATCTGCGCCGCGTCGTCTTCTGTCGGGGGAGACACTTTCAGCACCAGGTCGGCCTTCAGGGTCTGCCTGCGGCAGTCCGTCATTGTGGCTCCCGCCAGGGCATATTGTTCGTCTGAAAATCTTGACGGCAGGCCAGCCCCCTTTTGCATCAGCACAGTGTGCCCCTTTGCCGTCAGCACCTCCACGCCTTGGGGGGTGAGGGGCGTACGGGTCTCCTCGTTGGGGTCTTCAGCGGGAATCCCAATGGTGAGTTGTCGGCGCGAGGAGCGGACCATAAGGGTCTCCTCGCATGGGGTCAGTTGCTGGTTCTTGGGGGGTTACTCAATGGTTATCACTCTCGTCCCGTCTTCCTCCACCGATATGCGGAGCGTCTTGGCGTCTTCTGGCAAAATGCCCTCCGCGATGGCAGGCCACTCCACAAAACAGTAGTTGCCAGAGTAGAAATACTCATCGAAGCCCATGTTGAAGGCTTCGTTTATGTTTTTAAGGCGGTAGAGGTCAAAATGATAGAGAGCCTTGCCTTCCGGCAGCTCGTAGTCGTTTATGATGGCGAATGTTGGGCTGTTGACCACGCTAGACGTGCCGAGAGCTTTGCAGATGGCCTTGACAAGCGTTGTTTTGCCTGCGCCCATTGGCGCGTCCATGGCCACCACTCGGCTGTCGCCAATGGCGTTGATGACGTCGGGAGCGATGGCGTCCATCTCTTCCGGCGTGCGCGCTGTGAATTTTTGCATCGTGAGAGTCTTTTTTGCCTTGCGAATATACGAAAAGACCGTGTTTATTGCGTTGCGGGCATCGGCTTTTTGCTCTGTCATAATGTTATGACAAAGGCTCGGCGCATGGCCTGCCCCATGCGCCGAGCCTTGTGTCTGGCGTGCCGCCAACATTGTTGGCCTATTTGTTTATGGTCAGCTCGTCAATGATGTTTTGCGCGCCGCCAATCTTGTCGATCACGAAAAGGACGTAGCGGATGTCCACGCAAATGCACCTCTGGACTTTGGGCTCGAAGATTATGTCTCCGCTCATGGCCTCCCAGTTGCCGTCAAAGGCCAGGCCGAGCAAAGACCCGTCTCCGCCGATCACGGGGCTTCCGGAGTTGCCGCCGGTGATGTCATTGTTCGTGATGAAGCAGACGTGCATTTTGCCGTCCTTGTCGGCGTATGGGCCGAAATCTTTCTTCTCATACAGCTCTTTGAGCTTCGGGTCTACCACAAATTCCCAGTTCGTCGGATCCTCTTTTGCCATGAGGCCGTCCATATCTGTGAAGTAGGCATATGTGGTGTCGGCTGTCGAATATCCGCCCACTTGGCCGTAGCTCAGGCGCATGGTGAAGTTGGCATCGGGGTAAAAGTCGCGGTCGGGTTGCATCTGCATCCTGCCGGCCATATATATTCTCTTGGCCTCGGCCAGGCGGTCGAGGATGGCCGAAGACTGGCTTACAATCTTGTTCGCGTAGACGTCTACCATCTCGGTGGCGCAGAGTGTGGCCTTATCGTTTTTGATGTCGTCAATGCGGTTGTCTCTCAGTGCCTTGTTGAGTTTTGCGGAGTCGGCGAAGATGCTTTGGGAGAATAGCTCATCAGCAAAGCGGGTGAACGCCGCCTCGTTGGCGATGTCTTTGAAGAATGCCGGATGGAACTTGCCGCCGATGTGCTTGGCGTAGTAGGCAAGCAGGGCGGCTGTGGTCTTGCGGTCGGTGGCCGGGCTGTAGTCTTTAAAGAATGCGTTGGCCGCTTCTGCCAAGGCTTGCGTGTCGGCGGAGTCTTTGGCGGCCAATCGGTTCATCTTGTAGGCGAAGCGGAAGATCTCGGGTCCGGCGAATAGGCACTCGAACCAGTAGTCGCCAGCCTTGACGTATGGCTCGTCCTCGGCGGTGAGCTTCTTCAGGCTTTTGAGGACGGCTTTCTGCTCTTTTGTGCCATTTTTCTTGGCCCACTTGCGGAATGCGGCCTCCTCGGCCTCCTTGCGTCCTATGACGTCGAGGTTGTCAATGCCCCGGTTCATGCCGATGCTGTTCTTATAGTAGTTGGTGCTGCGCGAATATTTCGATGCGTACTTGATGTATGTGGCCTGATCGGCGAGCATGTCGGCGAGCCATATCTTTTGTTTGATGGCTCGCGGCTCAATGCGGCTGGCGTTGTCCACGTCTCGCGTTTGCCTCACGGCCCAAGACGTCGCGTACCTGTCTGTTGAGCCGGGGTAGCCAATGGTCATGGCGAAGTCGCCGGGCTTCATGCCCTTGAGCGACACGGGCAGGTGGTGCGCGGGCTTGTAGGGTTTGTTGTCGGCCGAGTAGTCTGCCGGCTCGTTGTCTTGCCCCGCATACACGCGGAATATGGAGAAGTCTCCCGTGTGGCGCGGCCACTGCCAGTTGTCGGTGTCGTGGCCGAACTTGCCAATGCTCTCGGGCGGGGTGGCCACGAGGCGCACGTCAGTGTAGACCTTGTAGCGGATCAGGAAGTATTGGTTGCCTTCAAAGAAGCTCTCTACAGACGCCTCATATTTGCCGTCTTCTCCGCTGGCGTTTTCAATGTCGCGGCAGCGGCTCTTGATGAGGTTGGCCTTGGCTTCCGGGGTGAGGTTAGCGGGCAGGGAGTCCAGGACTCTGCTTGTCACATCGTCAAACGAGTGTAGGAAGCGGACCTCGAGTCCGTCGACGGGCAGATCCTCGTCAAAAGAGCGGGACCAGTAGCCGTCGCGCAGGTAGTTGTGGTCTACGGACGAGAGCTGCTGTATGGATGAGTATCCGCAGTGATGGTTGGTGAAAATGAGGCCGTTGTCAGACACAATCTCGCCCGTGCACCCGCCGCCAAATATTATCACGGCGTCTTTAATGGAGCCGTGGTTCACGCTATATATCTGCTCTTTAGTCAGTTTGCAGCCCTCTTGCCGCATCACGTCAATGTTGTGGCGGCTCAGCAGGCTGAGGATCCACATGCCCTCGTCGGCCAGCGCGTTCGTCCCGAACGCAGCCAGTCCGGCCAAGGCCAGAAACAGTCTTTTCATCGTCATCTGCTATAGTTATTTATAGCACAAAGATAAGTTTTTGTGGCACAGTAGCTAGCCTAACTGGCAACGAGGCAATTCATTTAACGTATGTTGTGCTAAGCGGCCTCGAAAGGAAATAAAACTTAAATTCGCAAAACGGTTTTGCCTTTTAGAGTTTTCGGGATAACTTAGCACGCAAACGCGATAAGAATGGAGCTTGCTGACAAGATAAAAGAAGAGTCGATAAAACTTTTTTTCGACCGGGGCATCAAGGCCGTCTCGATGGACGACGTGGCCAAGAGCGTCGGCATCAGCAAGCGGACACTCTATGAGACGTTCGCTAGCAAGGACGCTTTGCTGGTCTCTTGCTTCGACCTGCTCTACAGCGAGAGGCTCCGGAAGCTGGACGCGGCTTTGCGAGACGGCTCAAAATCGTTCATTGAGACTATGCTGGCGAGCATGTATAGCGCCATGAGTTTCCTTCAGACTGTCAACCCCGTGTTTTTCGAGGATTTGAACAGGCTCAACTGCGCCAACGTCCGAGAGTCTATGAATCAGAGCATGGACGTATATCGCAAGAGGATGCAATGCCTCATAGAAGACGGCAAGAGGGACGGCTATTTGAGAAAAGAGGTGGACTCCGAGTTCATATCTTACGTCATATTGAGCAATGACAGGCGAGACTTGTCCTGTTTCGCCTCCTTGGGCCGATGGAGTCTGCCGTATATGCTCCATCACCTTGTGGCCATATTCCTGAGGGGCATGGCCACGTCCAAGGGTGTGGGGCAGATTGACGCGCTATTGGCGCGCATGGTGGAGGCCGACAAGCTGAAAAACACAAAGATAGAGATATAAAATAGATGAAAGCTTTAATTGTCACAGTGGCCGCGTCTTTGGCCGTGGCTGCGACGGTCAGGGCGCAGGAGGCCATGAACGTGGATCTGCAGACGTCCATGACAAGCGCCGTGCAACACAACAAGCAGTTGCAGGCCAGCGCGCTGGATCGCGAGACGTATTACCAAAAGGTGCGCGAGGCGCGCTCGCAGGGCCTGCCTCAGGTCAGCGCCTCCCTCACTGGCACCACCTATTTCGGCAAGGAGATGAACTTCGGGGAAATGGCCATCAAGATGCCAAACTCGCTGACTTTGGCCGCCACGGCCTCGTGGACGTTCGCCATGCAGCAGGTGGCCTCAGTAAAAGTTGCCAAGATTGCCCAACGGCTCACCGATGCCACCGTGGAGCAGACCGAGCTCGACGTCAAAGCCAACGTGGCTGACACGTACTACGCAGTCCTGACACTCCAACGCAACATGGACATCCTCAAAGACAACCTCGTGGATATGCAAGAGATTGCCAACCACACGGCCAGGTGCTATGAGGTGGGAACCCTGGAACAGACAGACGTTGACCAGATCAACATCAACGTCTCCACCATACAGAACTCCATCCTCTCCCTCCAGCGTAGCCTCGAGAGCACCAAGAAACTCCTGGTGCTGCAGATGGGCATTGACATTGCCACAAAAATTGAGGTGACTCAGACGCTAGACGCCGCCTTGGAGGCCAACAGGGGCGTGGACACCGCGAGCCTAGACATCTCCAAAAACGCCCAATACAAGCAGTTGCTCATAAGCCGCGAGGTGGGCGAGCAGACTGTCAAGCTCCGAAAGTTCGCCTACATACCCACGTTCACAGCCGCATACCAATATTCCAACGCCATCAAGGGCGGCTTCATGAACTTCGACCACGTCGGGAACCTGACGCTCAACATCCCCATATTCTCCGGTTTCCAAAGGCACTCGCAGCTGAAGCAGGCGCAGATTGACCTCCGCAAGACAGAGACCAACATTGCCCTCCTTGAAGACAACTTGGCGCAAAACGCCGAGCAATACGCCTTTGACCTCCAGACGGCGACCGACGCCTACGACCTCCAAAAGAAAAACCTCGAGGTGGCGCGCCGAGTGCTTCAGAACTACCGCAACAAGTATGACCAGGGCGCGCTCTCCAGCCTCGACCTCACGCAGGCCAACACCAACTACCTCTCGGCAGAGAGCGCCTACGCCTCGGCCAGCCTCGACCTCCTTTCCGCGCAGGTCAAGCTGTTGAAACTCTACAACATGCTCTAGGCGGAGCGCGCAAGAGGCCTGTCACATTTCTTCAGTAAACAAAAACACAAGATAGATTAAATGGAAAAGAGTTTGATATTCGGCTCGCTTGCCCTCATCTCAATGCCCATGCTGACGGCTTGCGGCGGAGAAAAACAGCAGGAGCAGACGACGGAAGACGATGCCGTGCTTGTGAGGGTGGACACCATCCGCGCCACAGATGTGGAGAGAACCATAGAATATACCGCCAACCTCGAGGCCAACGAGCAGGTCTATTACGCCCCGACGCTCACTGGCACGCGCATAAAGAAGATATACGTCGAGGTGGGAGACCACATCCACAAGGGGCAGCTGCTTGTGGAAATGGACGAGAACAACCTGGAACAGCAGAAATTGCAACTCAAGAACCTTGAGACTGAATATAACCGCGCCGTGAAACTTATGGAGACGGGCTCCATCTCGCAGCAGAATTACGACGCCGCCGTCACGCAATACGAGGTCATGAAGACGGCCATGGCCAACCTCAAGGAGAACACTCGCCTCGTGGCGCCGTTCAACGGCGTCGTCACCGGCAAATATATGGAGGAGGGCGAGCTCTATATGGGCGGAGCCTACGGCGGGGCCGCCAAGCCCTCCATCATCTCCATTGAGGAGATAAACCCCATGAAGGCCATCGTCAACATCTCGGAGAAATATTACCTCGAGGTGAAGAAGGGCATGAGCGTGTCGCTCCGCAGCGATGTGTATCCCGACCGCCTCTTCAAGGGCCACGTCAGCATTGTCTACCCCAGTGTAGACTCCAAGACACGCACATTCTCCGTCGAGCTGCTCTTTGACAACGCCTCGGAGGAGCTGCGCCCCGGCATGTACGGCACGGTCATCTTCGCCACGGGCAAGGCGCACATCAGGCTCGTCCAGTCCATAGCGGTGCTCAAAGTGCAGGGCTCCAACGACCGCTACATCTTCTTGGCGAAAGACGGCGTGGCAAAGCGAATCTCCGTCAAGGTGGTCAACCGATATGACGACAAGGTGGAGGTCGAGCCTCTTGACGGCGAGATTAACGATGGCGACCTCATCGTCTCCACCGGCCAGGCCAAGCTCGTTGACGGGCGAAAGCTCAACATCAAGCAATAACAAGACACACGGGATTACGCATAACTCATACTTTCTGACATGAGTATATTCAGCACCGCCGTAGAGAAGCCGATATCGACAATGATGGTCTTCGTGGCCGTCATCGTCATCGGCATCTACAGCTACATAACGCTCCCTATCGACCAGTACCCCAAGATGGACCCGCCGTACATCACGGTCATGGCCACATATCCGGGCGCCAACGCCACCGATATTGAGCAAAACGTCACCAAGCAGCTTGAGGATCAGCTCAACTCCGTTGACGACCTCAAAGAGATGACCTCAACGTCATATGACAACCTCTCAGTCGTCACGCTGGAGTTCGAGTGGGGCATCAACCTTGACAACGCCTCCAACGACGTGCGCGATGCCGTGGACAAGGCCATGAACAACCTGCCCGACGACATTGACCGACCCACCATCATGAGGATCTCCACCTCCATGATGCCTACCCTCGTCTACGCCGTCACGGCGGAGCAGTCCTATTCCGGACTTTACAAGATATTGGACGACAAGGTCATCATGAACCTCAACCGAGTCGATGGCGTGGCCTCGGCCTACGTGTCCGGCATCGCCGAGCGCGTGGTCTATGTAGACCTTGACCCAAACAAGCTCGACGCCTACAACCTCACCCTGGCCCAGATAGGCAACACCATCTTGGCCGAGAACAAAGACATCTCGGCGGGCAACGTCAAAGTGGGCAAGGAGGACTACTCGCTCCGCGTGGAGGGTGAGTTTGAAGAGAGCGACGAGATCAAGAACATCCCCATAGCGCTGAGCGAAGGCAAGACGGTCAAGCTGTCAGACATAGCGTCAGTCCGAGACACGCTCAAAGACATAACCCTGGAGACCCAGGTCAACCGCCAAAACGGCTGCATCTTGCTCGTGACCAAGCAGTCTGACGCCAACGCGGTGGCAGTGGCCTCCGAGGCGCGCGCCGAGATTGAGAAAGCGCAAAGGGAGCTCCCGTCCGACATCAAGTTCCAGATGATCACGGACAACTCAGACTTCATCATCAAGGCCATTGACAACCTGAAGGAGACGCTTTTCTACGCGTTGCTCTTCGTCGTCATCGTGGTTTTCTTCTTCCTGGGCCGTTGGCGTTCCACATTCGTGATCGCGCTCACCATCCCCATCTCGCTCATTGTGGCGTTCATCTACCTGGCCGTCACCGATGGCTCGCTCAACACCATAACGCTCATGTCGCTCTCCATCGCCATAGGCATGGTGGTTGACGACGCCATCGTGGTGTTGGAAAACGTGACCAAGCACGTTGACCGTGGCTCCAGGCCCAAGGAGGCCGCAAAATATGGCACCAACGAGGTCTGGACGTCAGTCATCGTCACCACGCTCGTCACCATCGCCGTCTTCTTCCCCCTTACCATGATCCCCGGCATCATGGGCATCTTCTTCAAGCCCCTCGGATGGATCATATGCATCTGCGTCTCCACCTCCACCCTCACGGCCATCTCGCTCACGCCAATGCTGTGTTCCAAGTTCTTGAAGCTGCGAGACGCGGAGGAAGACCGCACATACAAAGGCTTCAGCTTCTACCGCTGGAGTCAGAAATGGCTCAATGGGCTTGACAACTTCTACGAGAGGCTCATCCGTTGGGTTCTTGGCCACAAGGCTCTGACCATCACGTCCATGACGGCTCTCTTCATCGCGTCTCTCTTCCTTGCGCCGTTCCTCCACACGGAGTTCTTCCCGCAAAACGACCAGAGCAACCTCAACGTCTACGCCAAGATGCAGCAGGGGCAGCGCGTGGAGGTGACCAAGGCCATCGCCATGCAGGTGGATTCCATCATCCGCGTCAAGATCCCGGAGGTCACCATCATCTCCACCTCCTACGGCTCTGAGGAGGAGGCCTCTTTCGCCTCGATGATGAGCACCACAGGAAACAACATCTTCAACATGCGCCTCCGCACCGTCGACCTAAAGGATCGCGACCGCTCCGTCTTCGTCATGGGCGATGACGTCCGCAAGATTCTCAACTCATTCCCCGAGATTCTTGACTATGAGCTCTCGTTCGGCTCCAGCGGCTCCACGGGCAACACGGTGGACATTGAGGTCTTCGGCCACGACTTCTCTGGCACCAGCCGCTTCGCGCAGGAGCTGAAGGCGCGGCTCAAGACCATCCCCGGGGCTGAAGACATCCTCATCAGCCGAGGTGACGACAAGACGGAGCTGCAGCTCCACCTCGACCGCGAGAAACTGGCCCGCCACGGCCTCACCACGTCGGGAGTGGGCTCCCTCGTCCGCTACTATGTCTATGGCTACAGAAACTCCAAATTCAAGGAGGACGGAGACGAGTATGACATCATAGTGCGCCTTGAGGAGAAATATCGCTCCAAGATCGCGGACATTGAGAACATGCTCATAACCGACGGCCACGGCGAGAAGGTACGCCTCAAAGAGCTCGGCGACTTGCGCGAGGGTTACAACCCGCCATCCATTGAGCGCAAGAGCAAGCAGAGGATGCTCAAAGTCAGCGTCACCCCGGCGGCCGGCTACGCTATGGGAGACATTGCAGTGGCCGCGCAAAAAGTCATAGACAAGATGGACGTGCCGTCAGAATACTCCATCTACATCGGCGGCGCCTATGAGGATCAGCAAGACTCGTTCGGAGCGTTGGGAATGCTCATCGTGCTGTCGCTCCTCCTCGTCTACCTTGTCATGGCGGCCGAGTTCGAGAGCTTCGTCATGCCCGGCATCATCATGCTCGCCATTCCGTTCGCCTTCACGGGCGTAATCCTGGCCCTGCTCATCTTCAACGTCAACCTCTCCGTGGTGGCCGCCCTTGGCGCCATGATGCTCATAGGCATCGTGACGAAAAACGGCATCGTGCTGATAGACTATATCAACCTCATGCGCGAGCGCGGGGTCAAGCTCCATGACGCCATAGCCCTCAGCTGCCGCAGCCGTCTGCGCCCTGTACTCATGACGTCGCTTACCACCATGCTCGGCATGCTGCCTATGGCGCTCTCCACGAGCGAGGGCTCTGAGACGTGGCAGCCCATGGGCGTGGCCGTCATCGGCGGCATGGTCTTCTCCACCATCATCACCATGCTCATTGTGCCTGCCGTCTACGCCTCGGTAGACAAGAGCGGCAGCCGAGACAAGAAGAAGGCCGAGAGGAAAGAATATCGCTTCATGGCCGACTTCGACCCGCAGCGAGACCTCCCCGAGAGCAAGAGGATTGGGCTCAACAAATAACCTGACAACAAGAACCTAACAAAGAATTGAGACCATGAAGGCCGTATTCATCATATATAACCAGGCTCTTACCGAGCGTGTGGAGTACATCTTCGACCGCCTCCAGATAAAGGGCTACACCAAGTTCCCTCTCGTCTTTGGCCAAGGCACCAACGGGGGCGAGCCCCGTATGGCCAGCCACGCATGGCCAGAGATGAACAGCTCGGTGATCACTGTCGTGGAAGACGACATGGTGCCGCTCCTGCTCAAATATGTCGAGAAACTCGACAACGTGAACAAGGAGAACGGCATCAGGGCCTTCGTCTGGAACATAGAGCAGCAATATTGAAAAAAAAACCGCAAGTCTGACGACCCTGCGCCAGTTCTCATACACATCCAATAGATAACAACAGCGATAGTTTGGTTTTTGATTAGTGAGTGGCATTTCCCCGCCTCGACCTGCGACAGGTGAGGCGGGGGGTGCTTTTTTATGCCCTTTGGGCCGCGGCGCATTTCGCCCTTTCGCCCATTAGCCGTAATTTTGACGCTATGAACGTATATTTTGTACCTTGGGACTCTTCCGCGTCCTCTTCCGGCACCGAAGAGTTTGACGACATTATGAAGACCATGCTTGGCCACGACCCATCGCGCCATGAGGGGCGTCTGCTCACTTGCACGTGGGAGCTGCCGTCTGACTGCGCCGCTGTGCGAGACGACATAATCTTCGTCTTGCGCAGCTCCGTCGATGGTTGCAAAGGCGGGGTGGCCATGGTGGCCGCCTTTGCCGAAGACTGCGGGAAAGAGCCGCGGCAAGGCTTTAAGGTCTCCAGGGTTTTGCCGCTCTACCTTTTTCAGACAGAGAGCTATGACACGCTCCGCGCAGCCGATTTGGCCGCTGCCATCCCCGATATTGACTGGGAGGGGCTTGGTGGCGCCGTGCGGCTAGACGCGCGCCAAGAGGCCAAAGCCATTGACTTGTGGCTAGATTTCGTGGTGGCGCACTTCGACTCTTTCTCCACCGTGGGCGGCCGCTCCCGCAAGCCAAAGGCGCTGACGCTGCTGCGCCCAGCCTCCCTGCTCTGCTTCTCGCAAGACATATATCCCCACCTCTATAGGCGATACCGCCACGTGTGTGACATTTGTGGCTTCGACTTCGACTATGTCTACGGCCGCCTTGACTACGTGCCCCAGCTCCTGTATTTGGCCTCGCTCCGCAAGGGCGTGGTCCCAAAGAGCCCCGACTATCGCTCCGTCATCTGCATCTGCGAAAATTGCAGACCCGTGTGCCGACCCTATGTCAAGGGCGGGCTGCAGCTAGATGAACTGAGGTCCGCCGTGAGGCCCGTCTCTTGTGACGTGCCCACCATTGCCATGCAGGTCAAGCTCACGCCAGACAGGCTGCTGAGCTAAGCCCGCGTCATTAAATACATAAATGCACTATCTTTGCTAATGTTAGGGGCCTTCGGCCTCGCCATTGCGATGAAATTGGAACAACGAAAGACTATCTGCGCGCCCGTGGCCGTGGCCTCTCTGGCACTTTGGCTCGGGCTTGCCGCCACGGGGTGCGTGGGCGGCGGGCAACCCGCGGAGGCTGTGGACTCGGTGGCCGTGGAGCCGACGGCCACGCTCTATGGGTTGCCGATGGATTCTTTTGTGGTGGAGAGGTCGACGGTAAGGCCGGGGCAGATGATAACTCAAGTGCTCACGGGCGCGGGTCTCCCCTATGCCGACGCCCTCGCGGCCTATGAGAAAGCGTTGCCCGTGTTCGACTTCCGCCAGATGAGGGCGGGGCAGCCGTGCTGTTTCTTCCATCTGGCGGACACGTCTGGCCTCGGCCCGTTGCGCCACTTTGTCTATGAGGTCTCGCCCACGTGCTACGTCCGCTGCTCCTTTGCCGACAGCGTGACGGTGGCGAGGGTCAACGCGCGAGTCGATTTGCGCCGCAGGAAAGTGGCCGCGACCATATCCTCCAGCTTGTGGAACGCCTTGGCCGAACAGGGCGTGGATCCGCAGGTGGCCCTCGACCTCTCCGACATATTCGCCTGGACGGTCGATTTCTTCGGCCTTGGGCGCGGCGACCGTTTCGGGGTCATCTATGACGAGCGAGTGGTTGGCGGCCAGGTTGTCGGCACGGCGCCCATCATCGCCGCGGTGTATATCTCGGCCTCCGGCCATCGAGACTACGCCTTCCGCCATCAGGGAGACAGCACAGCCGGCTATTACGACCTTCAGGGTAACAGCCTCCGGCGGGCATTCCTCAAGGCCCCGCTCCATTTCAGCCGCATCTCCAGCCGCTTCAGCCATGGGCGGATGCATCCTATCCTGAAGATTCGCAGGCCACACCATGGCGTTGACTACGCCGCGCCCAATGGCACCCCCGTGGTGGCCATTGGAGACGGCAAGGTCGTTGCCAAAGGCTATGACGCCAAGGGCGGGGGCAACTATGTCAAGATTCGCCACAACAGCGTCTATACGTCAGTCTATATGCACCTTAACAACTTTGCCAAAGGCATTGCGCAAGGCAAGTCCGTGAGGCAGGGCGACGTCATAGGGGCAGTGGGGCAGACGGGATTGGCCACAGGCCCGCACCTCGACTTCAGAATCTTGCGGGACGGCAAGCCCATTGACCCCCTCAGGGTGGAGATGCCGCCCGCAGAGCCCATTGACAACGACGCCATAATAGACTTTATGGACGAGAGCGACAAACTCAAGGCGCAGCTTGACTCCATCACGGGGCGTAGCCCTGTCGCGTCATGAAAACCCCACCCCACTTCACACAAACCGACACAATCTCAATGGAAAGCTTAGAGACTTTGGGCGAGTTCGGCCTCATAGACCGCATTGCCAAGCAGGCCACCGCGAGCCAGCCCACCACGCTGCGCGGCATCGGGGACGATTGCGCTGTGCTCGGCTCCACGGGCGGCCGCGTCAAAGTCATCACCACAGACCTCCTGCTTGAGGGCATACACTTCGACCTCACATATTGCCCGCTCAAGCATTTGGGCTATAAGGCCGTGGCCGTCAACCTGTCCGACGTGTGCGCCATGAACGCCCGCCCGCAGCAGATAACGGTCTCCATAGGCGTGAGCGGTAAATTCACCCTCAAAGCCATAGACGACCTCTACTCCGGCATCCACGCCGCCTGCGCGCGCTATGGCGTGGACCTTGTCGGCGGCGACACAACGTCTAGCCTCACGGGCCTCACCATATCCATCACGGCCATTGGGGAGCAGGAGCCAGACAGGTTGGCCTATAGGAGCGGAGCGAGGCCGGGAGACATATTCTGCGTCAGCGGGGATCTCGGCGCGGCCTATGCCGGCCTTCAACTGCTTGAGCGAGAGAAGAGGGTGCTCAAAGACAACAAGACAACTTCCCCGGCCTTCGACGGGTATAAATACATATTGGAGCGTCAGCTCAAGCCGGAGCCCAGGCTAGACATTGTGGACTTCCTTGCCAAGATTGGCGTCGTCCCGACCTCTATGATGGACATCAGCGACGGGCTCTCCAGCGAGTTGCTCCACATCTGCAAGCAGAGCGGCGTGGGGTGCCGCCTCTATGAAGACAAGGTGCCCATCCACGCCGAGACCAAGAACCTCTGCGCGGAGCTGAACATCAACCCCATTCTGGCGGCTCTCAATGGCGGAGAGGACTACGAGCTGCTCTTCTCCATCAGGCAAGAGGATTACCAGAAGTTCCAAAGCGAGCCGGGCCCCGAGATCTATGCCGTGGGCTACGCCTGCGACAAGGATAAGGGAAGCCGCATGTTCACCACAGGCGGCGACGAGGCCGACCTCAAGGCTCAGGGGTGGAAGTTTTTCGAATAGGCCGCGGCCCTCGCCCTTGTCCCCCTAAAACACCAAATAGTCCAGCATTCCTATGATAGAGTTCCTCCACGGCCGAGTTGCCTGCCTCGCCCCCACCTATGCCGTCATCGATTGCGGCGGGGTGGGATATATGGCCAGCATATCCCTTAACACATATTCCGCCCTAGAGGGGTGTCAAGAGGCGCGCCTCTTCATCCACGAGGCCATACGCGAAGACGCCTACCAACTCTACGGCTTCGCCACGGCCGATGAGCGGGAGGTCTTCCGCCTTCTCACGTCGGTCAGCGGCGTGGGAGCAGCCACGGCGCGCGTCATCGTCTCCGCGCTCTCGGCCGCGGAGCTGCAAAACGCCATATTGGCGGAAGACGCCCGCGCCCTTAAAGGGGTCAAGGGCATAGGGCTCAAGACGGCGGAGCGAATCATAGTGGAGCTGAAAGACAAAATTGGCAAGCTTGGCTTGGAGGCTGGAGCCGCGGGCAAGCCCGCCGGCAAGGCCGCGGCGTCGCCCGTCAAGGAGGAGGCCTTGCAAGCCCTAGAGGTCTTGGGCTACAATAAGGCGCAGGCCGCTAAGGCCGTGGACAAGATTTTGGCGGATAATCCCGATCAAAAAGTTGAGGCCGTGGTCAAGACGGCTTTCCGTATGCTTTAGCCGCACCGAATGAAGAAAAACGTCATCTCGCTCCCTGCCGCCGTCATCGGGTTCCTGGCCTTGGCCGGCGCGGCAAGCCCGCTCATCAGGCCGGCCATCAACAAGGCCGCCTATGCCGCCCTTGTCAACGCCGAGGCGGAGGCCGCCGCGGAACCGGACACCACGGCCCTCCCGTTCCCCATGACGGACGAGGGCGACGTGCCAAGAGGGGGCGGAATGCCGGCTGAGGGCGGGCAAAGCCCCATTGACCTGCGCGACCCCGACAATATGGAATATTCGGCCGTCTATGACCCGGCGTCGGGCGGCGTCACCATATATCGAAAGATTGGCGGCATCAACGTCCGCCTCCCATACTCCATGACGTTGGAGGACTATCAGAACGATGCCGTCCGGCGCTCAATGATGGACTATTGGCTGGGCAAGCAGCGGCAGGCCGGCAACGCCGACCGCGGCGCGGCGGCCAAACCGGGCGAGCAGCGGAAAAACAGCCTCCTCAACAGCAAGTGGCAGGTCAATAGTGACGCGTTCGCCAGCATCTTCGGTAGCAACAACATCACCATGAAGCTCCAGGGCCAGGCCCAGGTGAGCATCGGCGCGCAATATAATAAGATTGACAACCCCACGCTCCAAGAGCGCATGAGGGCAACCACGAGCTTCGACTTCGACCAGAGTGTCCAGATCAACCTCAATTCGCAGATCGGCGAGAAGCTTAAGCTCGGCATCAACTACAACACGCAGGCCACCTTCGCATTCGAGAACGAGGTGAAGATGGAATATAATGGAGATGAGGACGACATAATCCAAGACATCCAGGCCGGAAACATCAACTGGACCCTCCCCGGCACGCTCATCCAGGGCAGCCAGAGCCTCTTCGGCTTCAAGATGGATATGAAGTTCGGCAAGCTCACCGTCTCTTCCGTCTTCTCGCAAAAAAAAGGCGAGAGCAACTCCATCACCGTCCAAAACGGAGCCACGGCGCAGGAGTTTGAGATTGACGTGACTGACTATGAGAAGAACAAGCACTTCTTCCTCAGCCATAAGTTTAAAGAGATGTATGACCAAGCGTTGCGCCGCCTCCCGACAGTCAACTCAGGCATCTCGATAAGCAAAATTGAGGTCTGGGTCACCAACAAGACCGGCAACTACGCCGACGCGCGAAACATTGTCGGCTTCACCGATTTGGGCGAGACCGACGGAAACATACAAGACGAGGCCATGTGGAGCGGCCGAGACGCCATGCCGTCCAATGACGCCAACAACCTCTACGCCGCCATGACGGGAGGCTACGCCGCCGCGAGAGACCCGAACTCCACCTCGCAGACCCTCAGCTCCATCCCTGGCATGCGCACGGGTCGCGACTACGAGAAGGTGGAGAACGCCAGGATGCTCTCACCCTCTGAATATACGCTCAATGAGCATTTGGGATACATCTCACTCAACACCCCGCTTAACAATAACGAGGTCTTGGCCGTGGCGTATCAATACACCTACCGTGGCCGCACCTACACCGTCGGCGAGCTATCCACAAGCGGCGTCAACGCGCCAAGCTGCCTCTACCTCAAAATGCTCAAAGGCACCTCCCTCACGCCATCATACAAGGCGTGGGACCTTATGATGAAAAATGTCTACTCGCTCGGCGGCTACGATATCAAGAGCGATGATTTCGAGGTCAACATTGTCTATCTCAACGACTCCAGCAGCACATACCTCAACTATTTCAATGAGGGAAAGAGGCCCGTCAACGGCGGCCAAAACGGCCAGACCTATCTTCAGATCCTCAACCTCGACCGCCTCAACGGCTACAACGAGGCCGGGGCCGATGGCAAGTATGACTATGTGGAGGGCGTCACCGTCAACTCGCGGCGCGGCGTCATCATTTTCCCCGAGCGCGAGCCTTTTGGAGACTATCTGGCCGACAAGCTGAAAAATGAGCCCGGCTTGGCAGATAAATACGCTTTCCGCGCGCTCTATGACAGCACACAGGTCTTCGCCAAGCAGCAGACGCGGAAAAACAAGTTCAAGATCCGTGGCCAGTTCCAGAGCCAAAGCTCTAGCGACATATCTCTCAATGCCTACAACGTCGCGCAAGGCTCCGTCATCGTCACGGCGGGCGGACAGGTACTCACCGAGAACGTTGACTACACGGTCGATTATTCGCTCGGCCGCGTCAGAATCCTCAACCAGGGGCTGCTGAGTTCCGGCACGGCCATCAACATATCTTATGAGAATGAGGCCGCCATCTCCACCCAGACGCAGACGCTCGTCGGCACGCACCTCAACTATCAGTTCAATGACGATTTCAATGTCGGGGCCACGCTAATCCATATGAAGGAGAGGCCGCTCACCAACAAGGTGGCCTATGGCGAAGAGAGCGTCTCCAACACCATGATGGGCTTCAACGTGGGCTATTCGCGCAAGCTGCCATTCATCACCAGTGCGCTGGACGCCTTGCCGCTCGTCAGCACCAAGGCCGAGAGCTCCATCGATTTCGAGGGTGAGGTGGCGCGCCTCGTGGCGGGGCATTCAAACTCCATCAACGCCGCCTTCATCGACGACTTTGAGGGCTCCTCTGTCAAGTATGACATCAAGGCGTGGAGCGGGTGGCACTTGGCAAGCCGTCCGTCTGGTTCCGGCGCCCTCGTGCCAGACGCCACGGCGGTCAACGACCTTAGCGCGGGATTCGACCGCGCGCGCCTCGCGTGGTACAGCATCGACCCGCTCTTCCTGCGAAACATGACCAACACCCCGCGCCACATCCGCAATGACGCCGAGCAGCAGAGCAACCACTACGTCCGCGAGGTATATGAAGACGAGCTATACCCCAACCGCGAGGCCGCATATGGCGAGAGCACCAACATCACCATGCTCAACCTCGCCTACTACCCAAACGAGCGCGGACCCTACAACTTCACCACCGGTCTAGACCGTGACGGCCATCTTGACGACCCCGCCTCAAAATGGGCGGGCATCCAGCGCAAACTGGAGACCACCGATTTCGAGAACGCCAACATCGAGTATATCGAGTTCTGGATGATGGATCCTTTCATCTACGACCAGACGCCGCGCCGAGGCGGCGACATCTATTTCCACCTCGGCTCTGTGTCGGAAGACGTGTTGCCAGACTCCCGCAAGTCTTTTGAGCATGGCCTGCCAGTGCCGGGCGAGCCTTTTGACGTTGACAGCACGGCCTGGGGCTACATCCCCAAGACCAATAGCCTCGTCAAGGGCTTTAACACAGACCCCGCCTCCATGCTCGCGCAAGACGTCGGACTCAACGGCATGAGCTCGGAGAGGGAGCGCTATTTCTACAATAAGCCCGAGTATCCCTACATGGACATGATCCGCCAGATGTATCAAAACGGCAACTTGTCCCAAGAGGCCTACGAGGCCATCGTGGCCGACCCCGCGGCCGATGATTATCACTACTACCGCGGCTCCGACTACGACCAGCAGCGCGTCTCCATCTTGGACCGATACAAGAAGTTCAACAATCCCGAGGGCAACTCGCGGCCCAGCGACTATTCGCCAGAAAGTTACTCCACAGCCGCCACCACGCAGCCAGACAACGAGGATCTCAATGACGACTACACCCTCAACGAGAACGAGAGCTACTACCAGTACCACATCTCGTTGAGGCCAGACAGCATGATTGTGGGGCGCAACTACATTGCCGATGAGATGCAGACCACCACGAAGCTCAAGAATGGCAAAACCGAGACCATCAAGTGGTACCAGTTCAAGATTCCCGTCTCGCAGCCCGAAAGGGTGGTGGGAGACCTGGGGGACATGACGTCCATGCAGTTCATCCGCCTCTTTATGACGGGCTTTGAAGACACGTGCATTGTCCGCTTGGCCACTCTGGATCTTGTCAAGGGCGAGTGGAGAAAATATTCCGGCGATCTTGTCGACGATGGCGGCCACACGTCGGCGCAGACCACATTCTCCACCTCTACGGTGAATATTGAGGAGAACGACCGCCGCACGCCCGTAAGCTATGTCTTGCCTCCGGGTGTGGACCGCGTGGTCGACCCGTCCAACCCGCAGTTGCGCCAGCTCAATGAGCAGGCCTACTCGGTCCGAGTGACCGACCTGGCAAATGGCGACGCGAGAGCGGTGTATAAGAAACTCAATATGGACTTCCGAAACTATCGGAGGCTCAAGATGTATATCCACGCCGAGGCTCTGGACGGCTTCCCGCTTGAGAATAACCAAGTGAGCGCCTTCGTGAGGATTGGCTCGGACTATGAGGATAACTATTATGAGTATGAGATTCCGCTCTCTCTCACGCCACACGGCGTCTATTCTAGCAACAGCCAGACGGACCGCTATGCCGTGTGGCCAGAGGCCAATGAGCTGAACATCCCCATCTCCACGCTCACAAAGTGCAAGTTGGAGCGCAACGCCGAGAGGCGCAGGGCAGGGTCGTCTCTCACCCTCCAAGACGTCTTCACCATGGCCGACCCCGACAATAACAACAACCGCGTCCGCATCAAGGGCAACCCCAGTGCTGGCAATGTCGTGGTCATGATGATGGGTGTCCGAGCCCACGGCGCGGGCACCAAGAGCGCGGAGGTGTGGTTCAATGAGTTGCGCCTCACCGATTTCGATGAGCGGGGCGGTTGGGCCGCCAGGGGGCGTGCCACGCTCCGGTTGGCGGACATAGGCACAGTCCAGGCGTCTGGCCAATATTCAAGCGTCGGCTTTGGCAGCATTGACCAGAGCGTGCTGGAGCGCAGCATGAGTGAGAACAGGCAGTTCGACATTTCTGCCAATATGGAGATGGGCAAGTTCCTTGGCCCCAACTCCAGGCTCAGCCTGCCCGTCTTCGCGGGCTATAGCCGCACCACCTCCACGCCCCGATATTCGCCCTATGACTCCGACGTCCTCATGTCCACAGCCCTCTCCCAGGCGCAAAGCAAGGCCGAGGAAGACAGCATCAAGAAGATGTCTCAGACCACGGAGACCATCAAGAGCCTCAATTTCACCAATGTGAGGCTCAAACCCGCCAAGGGCAAAAAAATCACGCCCATAAGCCCCTCCAACCTCTCCGCCTCATATAGCGTAAGCCACACTGAGAAGACCGACCCCGAGACCGAATACGACCTCACGAAGCAATATAACGGTCAGCTGGCCTACAACTTCGCGTCGGGGGCCAAGACGGTGCAGCCGCTAAAAGGCACGGGGCTGGACAGCAAATATTTCGCCATAATCAAGGATCTGACGTTCTACGCCACCCCGTCGCAACTCGGCTATCGGTGGGAGGTGGATCGGAACTATCAGGAGGTCCAGAAGCGCAACGTCACCAACCCCGACTACAAGGTGCCAGTGAGCGTCACCAAGGAGTTCTTGTGGAATCGCTATTTCGATTTCCGCTACAACATCACCCGCAACGTCAAGTTCGGCTTCAACTCCGTGGTCAACGCCCGAATCGATGAGCCGGAGGGGGCGGTGAATAAGGATCTGTATCCCGAGGAATATAAGCATTGGCGAGACTCCGTCTGGAGCAACATCCGCAAGTTCGGCAAGGTGCAAGACTATCAGCACAATGTCGATCTCAATTGGACCGTCCCCATCAACAAGCTGCCCTATCTCAACTTCCTCACGGCCAACGCGTCATACAAGGGCGTCTACAACTGGTCTCGCGGCTCGGAGACGGCCGATGTGGAGTGGGGCAACACCATCTCTAATAAGAACACTGCGCAGGTCAACGCCATGGCCAATCTCGGCGGGATATACAACAAGTCAAAATATCTCCGCGGGCTCTATGACCACTACAACCTCTCCAACAGCACTCGTCAGCAGCGCAACCGCCAAGGCAACAAGGCGGTGACCTATCAGCAGCAGAACCTCAAGTTTGTCGTGGGCCGCCCAATTGTCATCGCCCACAATCTCAAGACGACCGACGTCTCCGCCAGGGCCTTTGACAAACGTGGCCACGGCCTCAAGGGCACCCTCCAGGCCGTGGATGCCAACACGGCCACCTTCACCCCCACCATGGCCAGTGACAACGCCCGCATCATCATCTCCGGCACCATTAGCGAGGATGAGGGCGAGCGGCGAAACGTGTTTAAAGATATGGTGCTGATGGTTGCCACGTCGGTCAAGAACGTCAGCGTGAGCTATTCGGAGAACAACGGCACCACCCTGTCAGGCTATATGCCCGGCAGCCATTTCCTCGGAACAGATGGTTATAACGGCTCCCGCGCGCCGGGCTTTAAGTTCATCACGGGAATCCAGGAGAGGGGCTTCGCCCACAGGGCTGTCGACAACGGCTGGCTGACGACCGACTCCACTCTCAATGAGCCATATGAGATGACGCACGCCGAGAACCTTCAGATCCGCGCCTCCATTGAGATGTTCCGCGCCCTGAAGGTGGAGCTTAGCGCGCAGAGGGGCAGGGACAAGGCCTTGAGCGAGTACTATCTCTTTGACGGTTCCAACTTCCTCGGTGTCTTCAACACCATGGAGACAGGCTCTTTGTCCATGACCTACAATGCCATCCGCACGTCTTTCAAGAAACCGTCCAAGACCGGCGCGCTCAATTATTCGGTCTACGATGATTTCCTTGCGGCGCGCTCGGCCATTTCCAACCGCCTCTTTGAGAGGCGCGCCAGGGCCGGGGCCTTGTCTCCCGCCCCTGCCGAGCCAAGGGCCGATGGCGGCCAAGACGGCTATGGTCTCACTTCGCAAGAGGTCATGATCCCGGCCTTCGTGGCGGCCTACACGGGCCGCTCCTCCGGCTCCATTTTCTTGGACTTCCTCCCGCGCCTCCGTGCCATTAGCCCCAACTGGCGAATCACCTTCAGCGGCCTTAACAACATCAAGGCGCTCCGCGACAAGGTCCGTAACATCGAGCTCAACCATAGCTACACGTCAAAATATACCGTGGGTCAGTTCTCGTCCAATCTCGATTGGTCCCGTCAGTCCGACGGCTTCTCCTATGTCCGAGACATAGACGGCAACTACGTGCCTCAATATGACGCCACGTCAGTCTCCATCGCCGAGCAGTTCAGCCCATTCTTCGGCATCTCCGCCACCTTTGTCAATAACATGACGGCCAGCGTGGCCTCCAACAAGAGCCGCACGCTCACGCTCAGCGTCAATAATAACCAGATAACGGAGAGTTACGGCAGCGATTGGACGCTCTCTCTTGGCTATAGGTTCGACAATGTGAAGCTCTTCTTCGGCAAGAACACCAAGGGCGGTTTCAACAACACGCTCAACCTCACCTTCGGCCTCTCGCGGCGAGACTCCTACACCATCCTCCGCCGTATTGAGGAGGCCACGAGCGAGTTGGCCAGCGGCGCTCGCTCCACGCAAATTAAGTTCGCGGCGGACTATGCCATGACCAGCAAGTTCAACGTCCAGTTCTACTACGACCAGAGCCTCACGCACCCCTATATCTCATCGTCCTACCCCACCAACAACATCAACGTGGGCTTCAGCTTCCAGCTCCAGCTCACCGAGTAGGGGGGGGGAGGCTGAACGTTTCGGCAGTGAGCCGGCCGCGTGCGTTGCGCCGCGGCCGGCTCACTTTTATGTGCCTTTCGTTCCGAATGTCTCGCAAGGCGCAACATCACCCGCTTTCATCCCGTTGTTTGGCGAAAAAGTATTATCTTCGTTGCTTGAAAAACCTTAAAGTGGCGCGGCGGAACTCCTTTCAAGTCATGACCGACGTCACTCACAGCCTCAGAGACCTCTAAATTAGGTGATTGCGGATTTCAGACATATTTTGGCGCTCTCGGCCATCTCTGGTGTCGGCCCGTCCGTCCTCAGGCAGCTTGTTGCCCACTTCGGCACGGCGGCGGAGGTCTTGGCGGCCAAGCCCGAAGATTTTGCTGACGCTCCAGCCGCCCTGCGCCACCTTGTCAAGGCTGTCACCGATGGTCGTGCCGAGGCCTTGCGCCGCGCCGATCAGCAAATTGAGAAAGCCGAGCGTTACGGTGTCCGTATGCTCTGCTATACCGATCCCGAATATCCATCCCGCCTCGCTTCCTGTCCCGATGCCCCCGCCGTGCTTTTCGTCAAGGGTGTCGTCAATTTCGAGACCGCCAAGGTCTTGAGCGTCGTCGGCACGCGCAAGCCTACTGATGAGGGGCGTGAGCTGACCGACTCCATTGTCTCGGAGCTTTGCCGCCGTCATCCAGATGTCGTCATTGTCTCCGGCTTGGCCTTTGGCATCGATGTGACGGCGCATCGGGCGGCCTTGCGGGCCGGTAGGCCCACGGTGGGCATCGTGGCTCACGGGCTCGATGTTCTTTATCCCTCGCAACATCGCGACGTGGCCTCGTCCATGATACATAATGGCGCACTCGTCACGGAGTTCTGTTTCGGCGTGCAGCCGGAGAGCTACAATTTCGTGGCGCGAAACCGCGTCATAGCGGGCTTGGCCGATGCCACTCTTGTCATCGAGACAGGAGTCAAGGGCGGCAGCCTCATCACCACCCGCTGCGCTTTTGATTATGACCGCCAGGTCCTGGCCGTGCCGGGTTTCCCTGGCCGCGAGCAGAGCCGCGGGTGCAACGACCTCATTCGCCGAAATATCGCCGCCCTCGTTGAGAGTGCCGACGATGTCGACGCGGCCCTTTGTTGGGATGTGCCTGCTGCCGCCCGTGTGGCGCAAGCGGCGCAACCCTCGCTCTTTGCCGAGCCGCAGGGTGACGAGCAGCAGGCCATTGCTGCGGCTTTGCGTGCTGAAGATTGCCTCTCGGCCAGCCTCATCGGCCAACGCACGCGCCTGCCCATGGCGGCTGTCAACGTGGCGTTGCTCAATATGGAGTTTGCGGGTCTTGTCCGCTCCATGCCTGGCAATTGCTACAAACTGCTAATCTGAAAACAACTATCTGCTATATAAGTATGGACGAGAATCTTACGAGCAACTCTCTTTCTGCCGGGGGCGGCGAGTCCACCCGCGGCTTGGGTCGTCTCCTGATGCGCCGTTTGCGCGGTGACGGGTCTCTTCCCGCCTCGTCCCGAAACTCTGTGCCGCCTTGTGGCGTATACGGCACGTGCGGATCTGCTGCGGACACCCTTGCTGGCGTGTCCGCCTCTCGCCACTTATCACTGAGAAACTTTATGAAAGTTAAAGATATGAAGCTCACTATGAGTTCCCTCCAGCGTGGCCTCCTCACGGCTGCGTTGGCTTTCGTTGTCTCCACTGCTTCTTTAGCAGCCTCCGTTGCGGAGTGGGGCGTGCCGGCGTTCAAGTCGCCATCGTTCTCCACTCTTATGCCGACCGCCAATTGCACGGGAGTGCAGTTGGTTGTGGATGCCTCTGCCGGCGCTAAGACCATCTACATTAAATTCATCCTGAACGGTAATGATGCGGTAGGTGATAAAAATGAAAATTTTTCAATCGGTAATGCAGGAAATGTAGCTGCTGTTCTGCAAGAGAATGGCAAGTATTCGGGTTTTTATAAGCTTGAATTCAGCGATAGAGGGCCACAGTCTCAGTTAAAAGACCAGATACTTAATGGCGAGGAAGTTACGATAACAAATATTAACACATCGATAACTGGCTACCCTGATAGGACGGAGACCGTCAGCATAAATGACGGTGACCCATGCCCCGTCTGTCCGTCCAAGGCGGAGATGGGAGCGCCGTCCATAACGGCCAACGGCACCTACGGCTGCGCCGATGATGCCGACACTCACATCGAGACCACCACTTCCGCCGATGGCGTCACATATACCGTCTGGAAGTGTGATGACGCTGGCAACCCTGTGAGCGAGTATCAATTCTCCTCCACGGCGGGCGGCTCTAAGAAGTATTCCGTCATTGGTAACCCAGGTGGCGAGCCTCTCCGTTTCTTCATCCCAGATGAGGGCAAGTATAAGATTAAGGCCGAGTGCGGTGGCACCGAGGCTTGGCTTTCTGGCATTTATGAGGTGCGTGGCTACAACCCCGCCACCACCATCGGAACCCACAATTACTGCTCAAACGACCTGGCAGGCCGAATCCTCTACATCCAAAACTCCGAGTATAAGGTAAAGTACTCACTTTATAAGGATGGCCGACTATACAGTGTCAATAATGATGCATATAACCCCGTTGGCAAGGCCGACAACGGCACTGATGAGATTAAGTTGGATGGCCTCCCAAGTGGTGTCTACACCGTCATCGCTCAGCGCGAGGGCTGTAGCCAAACAAAGCAGGTGAGCGGCAAGCTCGTCATCACGCAGGGCGCCACTCGCCATATGACGTCTACGCCCGTCGCCGGCACAGGAGGCTGCGGAGCCAATAGCTACAAGATAGGCATCGATGCCTACTCTGCGGGTGTGACGTACACCCTCATCCGCACCGATGCCAAAGGCAACGTTGCTGTCGTTGAGTCTTTTACCCCGGTCAAAGACGGCAAGGGTTATCAGTTCACGCAAGTAGCCTCCAACCCTGGCATCTACTCCGTCACCACCAGCAACCCTTCATGTGAGACTGTTGAAGGTGAGCAGGTCGTTGATAACACCCAGGCTCCCGATGTCAGCCTCGTTTACACCAACACGGGCTGCGATTACCAGTTCACCATCAAGGGGGCCACGAATCCGGACTACTACTATTATCTCTACGTCGAGGGTGAGGGCAAGGATAAGCCCCGCGGCAGTGTCCCAGGCACTGGCGGCAACGTTAATTTCCCCACCACTCACAAGACCCAGTCCAAGACCGAGGTCTTCAAGGCTTTCGCGCGTCCCAAGGATGCCGCCTCTGACACAACCTGCGTTCAAGATGTTGTTGGCAGCGTCACCGTTCCCGGTGTGCCTGCCGCTCCCGTCCCATCGGCCTCTAAGTTCTATTTCTGTGGCCTTAATGGGGCGAATGTTACTGTTAAGCTCGGTGACAACATCACCGCTCTCTGCACGCTCTACCGCTCTGACGGGACTGAGGTTCAGCAGCAAGCCATCAAGACCACCACAGAGGATATCACTTTCACCGATGTCCCTGCTGGTGAATATTACGTTGTGGCCGAGAATGAGGCGGGTTGTGAGTCCGCTAGGTCCAACACCATAACGGTTGTTGGCCGCGAGTTTAATCCCACCGTCTCCACCAGCATACCCAAGATGTTCTGTATGGAAGGTAATGGGGAAACTGAATATGACGTCACCATTGTCTATGCGGAGGATCTTCCGAATCCGACCGACAGGTACGAGTTCGACATCCACATTGAAGGTACGGGCGTGGACCGCACTGTGCCCAGCACCGATGCGCTCGTGAAGGCAGATAACACCTACACCTATCACTTCACTTTTAAAGCCAAGACCTACGACCTCACCCTCGGCGAGGCTCGCATCTACGTCACCACCAAGAAGGGCGGCACGCTCATAGGCTGCGAGAGCGAGGTATATAAGTTTGACATCCAGCCGCAGCCAAACATACCGACCATCTCGGTCAGAACCGAACAGGCAGGTGTCATCACCTGCGATGGTGATGAAGCCCACCTCACCGCCACCTCCTCTGGTGCGTCTGACGATACATGGTATTACGTCTATGTGGACTGTGAGCCTTCACCAACGTCAACACCTGTCGCCATTCTCAAGAGCAAGAATGATGAATATAACTTCACAGTTCAGATTCCTGAGAATGCAGGCAACATTGGTTGCACCACGAAAAATGGATATGACAAAGACGGCAATTATATCCGCTATTATTATGTTGTTGCCAAGGACGCCAACCAGGGGAACTGCGAAAGCAAGCCAGCCGAGTATAAGTTCACCATTCGTCCCAACAACACTGCGCTCCGAATTGATCAGGACGACCCGCAGTGGTCCATCTGTGAGGACTCCGACCCTGTGCGCATCCGCGACTTCTTCTTCCCTGGCGATGGAACTTTCTACATTGTCGGCGCCGACCAGGACGAACTTCTTGAGATAACGCAGAAAAAGAACGGCTCCACTGTCTTCGACCCTAGAATCTTCACGCCAGGTGGAATCGACTATGATAAGGGAAACTATAGAAAAGACTTTAAACCTGCTCTCCAGGAGAATGCCAACTCCACCACCTACACCATTCGCTACAAGCAGCCGTGGTGCTCTGATGTCTTCTACATCGATGGCAAAATGACCGTCAATAAGAAGCGCGACATCAATGAATATGGCATCGTTGCCGATGACTGCTATTGCACAAATGATTATATCACTGTTGAAGGTTTCCCAAACACCATCCTCAATGAGTATGGCTACGGCAAGCTCTATTGTGAGGGTGTCTTGGAGAAAGATCAGCCAGAGGATGATGGCCTTGACTGGCGCTACACCTTCAGCCCTGTTCTCCGTTACCGTGGCAATGCTAACGGCAAAACCATAGAGTTTACCTATGAGTATAAGGACGGGGCTACAGGATGTATCTATATTGTAAAGGATTCTTCCAAACTCTATCAGCCCGTTGCTGATGAGATCTTCTTCACCATCGGCGGTGTGCCTGATGGCAAGAACTTCCAAGGCGGCTTCTCGGAGGACTATTTCTGTCCCGAGGACTCTTCAGAGCATCAGCTAGTGCCGTATGTCTATCAGTATCAGTTCTATGATGACGGTGCGTCGATGCTCTCCTACAAGAGTGCCACAAACAACAGCAGTCTCGTGACATTCACTAAGGCTGTGACACTCAACCCAGTTGAGTTGCCAGACATTGGTGATTTGGAGAATGCGTTCCAGGTTGTTGGCATATGGGAGGAGTCTTTCAATGAGATTTCCGCGGGTGGTAAAGTCTCGGTTCAACCTACTTGGGCAAAGAAGGCCTACACGCTGCGTCTCAGCGGGAATACTCCCGATGGCCTCAATGTCACCGTTACAGCTAAGCTTCAAGTGATTGAGGATGACGGTGTTAAGAAGGCGTCTGTAACCTATGCTGTCACCACCTTGTCTTACTATACCTTCAAGGATGCGGCAGGCAACCCTGAGTATGTACCTTCTCAGAGAGCTGACCTCGATGCCGTTATGAAGAAGTATGACGCCTATGAGTACAAAAAAGCCTTTGACCTGACTGATTATACTGATGTCGCCAAGGGTTCTTATTACTACAATTTCACTGGCGGTCCTCACATTAAGGTTAAGACAGATGATGGCAAAGTTCATGACCTCGGCGATGGCTACGATGAGAAAGATATTAAGTATTACTTCCTCGATGTCAGCGAGATAGGTAATGACAACACGGGCAATATCCACCTCTATGTTGACAATGGTTCTGAGTGCCGTAATAACACAAACGACCAGTGCCGTGCCAATACCGAGCGTCCTGTCCGCGTGAAGCGCGAGCTACTTCACAATATGCAGAAGAGCTACTGCGCCTATAACGCGGAACCCGTACGAGTAATCCTCAACTATCCGTCTCCTGCGCTCGATGACACCCAAGATAATCGAGACAAAGGCTACATTACGGGCAACCTCACTTCGCCTGTCTTCAACTATGACTATGAGGGAGTTGCCGGCACAAGCTATATCACTGTCCAAAAGACGGATGCCGATGGCAATCCTCTGGGCACACCGAAGACGTTCACCGTCTCCTACACCAAGGGTTCCGCTCAGCCCATCATCTCCTACGATGACAACGGCATAGGCTCTGTTGATTTTGACCTGACGGACGACGGCAAGAGGGATGTCTCTTTCACTTGGACTTTTGAGAATGGCGCACAGGGTGCTGGCAAATATCACTTCACTTGGAAGTTTGTCAGCAACAATCAGACGTGCGAGATGGTGAAAGAGTGGGATGTCTATGTCGTTAACAAGTCCGACGCGTTCTCCATTTGGCAGGGTAAGAGCTGGAAGAATGCCGCCCCCAACGAGATTGCCACCTATCCGACTAAATGGGATGAGGTCGAGAAACTCGATGCTGCCACCAAGGCTCTCAACTCTTCCGACTGGTTCGACAAGGATGCGGCAGGAAAGTTCTCTACCATACATACCGACCGCGTTCCTCAGATTGCACTCTGCTGGAAGTCTACCTACGAGGATAGTGAGACCGAGCCGGCCAACATCATCTCTTTCATGCCCAATGAGCTTGTGGGAGACGATGTGCCAGGTGAGTTCTGGATTCAGGAGCTGAAAGATGAGAATGGCGTGGATCGTGAGATTCCTCAGACAGCGCCTGTTGGTGGCGTTGTCCGGGACACAGTCAACAAGATGATTAAGGTCTGTGCCGCAAACTTCAAGGGCAACTCCTATATATCTGACTACGCCATCTACACCAGTTCACTCGATCCGGCCGTCTCTGACTACCGCATACTCTACTATGTAGGTTGCGGTGAGCCGTTCTCGCGCCGCATCAAGATCGATAATGGTTCTTCTGTCACCATTGCCGTTGACAATGAGCAGAATGGCAACGTCTGCACCACAAAGACAGAGACTGATGGCGAGACGGGTGTCGTTGTCTCTAAGTTCAACCCCTATGTTGTGGTTCATGCCAAGGGCACGTCCGTGACCGATGGCAAGTTCTACCTTGGAGATGCGCTTACCGACAATGCCGGACATGCGCTTCTCTATGACCCGACGGCAGATAACCTCCAGAATGTGCCAGCCGCGCTCAAGGGCATTGCCGTCAAGAGCGACAACGAGGGCCAAGTGGCCTACCTCAACCTCGATGAGTACGTCAAGTATCTCAAGAAGTCCGATCGTTATAAGATTACTATCTACTATGAGTACAAGGCTGCCGGTGGCTGTGTCTATCGTGCCAGCAAGACTCTTTATATCAATGACTTTGCGGAGGTCAAGTTCACGCTCTCTAGCAACAACGCCTCCACGGAGGAGAAGCGTGTATTCTGCGCGGGCGATGTGGATAGCTATGCCCTTGCCACAACTCATCCTAAACTCACTGACACGCAGTATGTGCCGGGCGAAGGCTGGTTTGAGGTCACTATGCAAGGCTCCGCCACGGGCAACTCCTACGGCCTCTATTATGTAAAGAACGGCTCCGCTGTCGAGGATGCCGTAAAGGTCTCCGATGATGACATAACCAACCGAAAGTACAACGATAATGACGGTACGTTCTACTTCCGTCCTAACACGTTGTCGCCCGGTATCTATACTATTAATTACATCTTCCAGTCCGACCCCGCCACCTATGGCGGCTGCTACCAGACCAAGTTTAAGCAGTACTATGTCTCTCCGCGCCACCTCTATCAGGGTGACGAGGTCGTTGAGTACTGCCCATTCTATGTCTCTGTTGGCGATGAGAAGTTGGCCACGGTGGAGGCAGGCTCTGTGCAGCCCAACTGGGCCAACAACCCGTGGGATAACGGCACATACGATGTCTTCACGCCTTTCCTCCATTTCAAGAGGCAAGACTTGGAGCAGAAAGACTATGGCTATTATAAGTTTAAAATCTACCACGCCACAAACTCCACTCTCAACTACGATCTTGAGATAACCTCAACCAAGACCGATGATGGCAGTGGCAACATGGTCTATAATGACAATGAGATCAACCTCCGCGTTGTCAACAGTGCAAAGAACAAGATAACAGAGACGGCGGTGCCGACAGACGGTTGGGTGGTCAAGGCGGAGCTGCCCGTTAGATACCAGCTCGCCAACGATGGCGCTAAGCTCTATGTCAAGACCATCAATGGCACAGAGCTTTACGGGCGCGCCATCCCCGCCGACGCAAATGCCGAGGTGGAGGACAACTCTTGCGAGATCGCGGTCGCTAAGTTCATCCCTAAGAAGAAGCCGTCCCTCACGTTCGACTTCGTTGTGGACAATACCTGCACCGTGAAAGATGATGCGGGCAACGCCGTTGACCAGAAGACGGGTTCTGTCACGCTCACCAACATTCGCAAGGACACTGTCGACATCACTCCGGCAGCCGATGGCAAGTTCACCTATCAGTGGTATTATTATACTGACAGGAACAATGCCTACAATACCGTCAATGGCCCTACGGGCGATCCCGCCCTCACCAACCCGATGGCTGGTACAACCTTCTCTTTCGAGAACGCCCAGAAGGGCTTCTATGTGCTGAAGGTTCAAGATAACGACACTAAGTGCTTCTTCAAGAGCGACTATCAAGAGGTCAAGACCCTCGAGCCGGTCGACTTCGTTGTCGATGTCCGTGAGCGTTACGATTGTGGCTTCGGCAACACCAACCTCGGCGTTGCGGCCATCAAGTTCATTGGGACTGCGCCAACCACTTACACTGTCGTATGGAAGAAGGGTAGTGGCGAGGTCATCCCCGTCACCAGCACCATTGTCTCCGACCTTGCTCCCGGCAAGTACTCTGCGCAGGTATACTCCGGCACCAATGAGAGCTGCTCCAATACTGTTGAGTTCCAGATTCTCCCGTTGCCGCAGATTACGGCAGCTTCCACTCAGGTTCAGGTGTCTTGCAAGGGTGGTATGGACGGACAGGCTACTGTTGACTTCACTCACCTGAAGGATGTGGCAGCCTATCATGACCCAGCTGGCAAGAATAACAACTATGCTGATTACCTTGCGTTTGACGATGCGGTTAAGTTCCTCATTGCCGATGAGAACGACGTTGTCACCACGGCTGCGGCAGGTTGGCGTCCCGCTGCCGACTATACTGCCGAGAAGGAGTATGTCATAGCCAGCCTTGGCCTCAATGCCCGCATCAAGTTTACTGCCAATTCTGCGGCCGACTCTGATGCAGCTGACGGTCAGAGACTCCAGACAGACAAGCTCATAATCTCCAGCCTCCAGGCCGGCAACTACACCTTATGGTTCAAGTATGGAAACTACGACGAGTGCCTATACTCGTACGACTTCACCATCACGGAGCCCACTGATGACATCCAGATTGTCCGCACATCGGCAGAGGACATCTCTTGCAATGGTGCCGCTGATGGCGCTATCGAGGTGACCAAGATGATTGGCGGCAAGGCCGTTGACTATGGCGACTTGGCCGGTAGCTACGTCTTCTCGCTCACAGATGCCAAGGGTGTGGCTCGCTCCGCGTCTACCGCAAAGCCCTATCGTTTCGAGGGTCTCGAGGCCGGCGTCTACACACTCACGGTGACCGACAGGGCTGCGGCAGGGCAGCAAGTCTGCTCCACCTCTAAGGTCATTAGTATCTTCGAGCCTGGCAAGGTCGATCTAAAGACTCCTGTCTTCGATCCGTGCGCCAAGACCGTGACTGTCAACATAAGCGGTCATTGGAACGCGGTTGCTGCCAATGAGAACCCGCGCAGGCACTCTGTCGAGCTTCAAGTCTCCGTGTGGGATGAGAATGACAAGATGATTGGTGACTGGACCGTAGCCCCCAATGCTACTGACATAATCTTCGGCGTTGACATTGACAACATTACCGAACCGAAGAATTATGTGGTCAAGTGGCGTGCGACGTGGTTCAACGATGCGCAGTACACGGTTAGCGGTGTGGACAAGGGCTATGAGTGCACTGGCGATGCCAATGTGGCCGTTGCCCCATACATCCAGGCTTCCATCACCAAGACTACTGATTTCCTCTGCGCCGACAACACGCAGGAGGCCGGCAAGAAGTCCGTGGCTACCGTAACGGCCGAGGCCATCTATGGCGGTGGCACGTCACATTTCTATAAGCTCTACAAGGTCTCGCAGGTTGAGGACACTCCGGGCTCTGGCAACTACCGCGATGTCCTGACGCTTGTCACCACGGCGGTGGAGAGCGTCAATGCCGCCGATGGCAAGTCCTCCCACACTTTCACTTTGACCTCTGGCAATGCGGGCGACTACGTTGTCCGCGTCTACAATGGTGCGACCGACAACGGCACCTGCTCTGCTTCCACGGCCAAGGTGACCATCAAGCAACCTCAGGATGTTCGCATTGAGGCTGACGGCATCACTGCCGACAACGGCACCAACAGCGGCTCCATCAACATTAAGCCCATCGAGGGCGGTAACGCTCCATATGCTTGGTGGTGGACTGATGCTGACAAGTCCGCCTCTTTTGACTATGCTAATCCGGCCGACTTCCTCGGAGCGGCAAACGCCAACCCGATCTCCGGTCTCGCTGTGCGCGACGCCGCGGGCAAACGTCTCAACGAGAAGTACTTCGCTATCAATGTTCAAGACAATGAGGGCTGTACTATAAGAAAAGATTTCCGTGTCTTCGGAAACAGTCTCCAGGTTGATCATACAGAGACTCACAACTCTTGCCACAATGACGCGCAGGGCGTCATAGCGCTCACCATCACTGGCAAGTCTCCCTACACCATATCGCTCGGCGGCAATGTCATCGCCACGGATACCGCCTCTGCCGATCAGAACCTCAAGTTCGACATCACGGGCCTCAAGGCCGGCAAGTACAATGTCTCTGTCCGTGATGCCAACGGCGTGACGGTGGACATTAAGGATGTCCTCATTAAGGACATCTCCAATATGGTCATTGGCCAGGTTGAGTCCAATCTCTGCACCGATGCTGCGGGCGAGATTGTCGCGCCAATCTCTGGCGGTGCCGTCAAGGGCGGAAAGGCGAACTACCATTGGTATGCCTACAAGAATGGCAATAAGGCGGCCTATGAGACCGGAGTCCTCACCGACTCCATTGCCGACATCAGGTTGACGGGTCTTTCTGAGGGTGTGTACAAGATTGTCGTCTACGACTTCAACTCTGTTGAGTCTGACCCGACTACAGCAAACAGCTGCTCTGTCGAGTTCCCTGAGGTCACACTCACACAGTTCTCTTTCGCTTTCGATGTCACTCAGCCACAGTGCGAGACGGGAGACAAGGGAGTAATTGAGGTCGTCACCAAAAATGCGGTCGGTAAGGTTTCCTACCAGTGGTCTGGCAGTTCCAGTGCCACCACAAGCCGCATCGAGGATCTTATCCCTGGCACCTACACTGTTAACGTGACCGATGACGGTCGCCTCGGCGACGCCGGCACGGGCAGCTGCACGCTCAGCGCGTCTGTTGTGCTCGATTACGTCACGGATATTGCGCTAGCGCAAGAGTTTGACAAGATCATGGTCACAGAGAGTTGCGCTGGTGCGGGCAATGTCCTTGAGCCGCTCATTGACTTTGTCGGCTTTGTCGACCGTCAGCAGCAAATGCTTGACGAGAATGGCAACCCAGTCCGCGACGCAAATGGCGACATCGTGATGGAGACTGTCACTGCGGACACACAGATTCGTCAGACGTCGTTCACGTGGACTGGCCCCAATGGCTTCAACAAGGTCGTAAAGGTGGTTCGCTCTTCCGGCAAGGACGGCCAGTACTATCTTGAGCCTGTAACTCTGCCCACCGAGGTTGAACGCGATGCCAACGGCAAACCAGTGGCCGTCAAGGAACTTGACTATCTGCTCACAGCGCGTTCTGGCAATTGTGAGTTCACGTTCCCAGCCAAGGTTAAGGGCATCCTGCCGATCTACTTCACTCTAGAGGTGGACGATATGTGCAGCGACAGCCGTACGCTCAAGGTCAATGACTTCACCTACGATGCCTCTGTCAACGACTATGGCTTCAAGTGGGTTGGCGATTCCATCCCGGCCAACTTCAACTTCAATTATCCCTCTACTTCCGCCCTGCCTGCGGGTGGCCGATATGTCCTTACTGTAACGAGCAACACCAACTCCGATTGCTCATACAAGCAGGAGATATTCCTCACGTCCAAGCCGCGCATCGACACCAAGGCCGTTGAGCCGGTTCTTTGCGTAGGCGCGGCCAATGGTCGCATCGAGGTTGAGGCCGCTCCTGTCTACACGCAGGCCGTAAATGGCTATGCTTATGGCCACACCTATGCTTGGCGTTATGCCTCAGGTGACGAGACGGCCGTTCCGGCAGCTCTTTCGTTCGGGGCTCTTCCTGCCACGGCTGCCGTCCCGGCCACAAAGCCCAACACGGTCTCTGGCCCTGCGGGTTGGTATGAGGTGACGGTCGAGACTGACTACAACGATGGCCTCCGGACCTACAATTGCCAAAGCAGCAAGTTCATCTACTTGCCAACTATGGCCATTGCCGCCGCCATTCACCATACTGACATAATCTCGTGCGAGGCTGATGCTACAAACGGCGCCATTAGCGTCCGTCCTACGGGTGGCACCGCGCCATACGTTGTCGAGGTCAAGTTGGCAGGCTCGCAAGATGCCGCGCTCTTCCGCAAGGCCAATGTGGCGGAGGGTGCCCTCGCAGAGTTTGACAACGTTCCGGCAGGAGATTATACCATCGTCATCACGGACGCTAACCGCTGCGAGTACGCCGGCGTGACCGATGCCGATGGTAATCTGGACATTAACATCAGCATCAAGCAGACACCTGCCGTCAAGGCTACGGTTCAGGGTGTCGAGATGAGCCAGGATGGCCTCACGGGCAAGATTACGCTCCGCGTTGAGGGCGGAATGGAGGTGGCCACCGATAAGTTCTCTTACCGTGTCCGTCTCCAAAACACCACAAACGGCCAGTCTGAAACCCGGACATTTGACAATATATCTGTTGCCGATGGCAACGTGGTCCTTGACAACCTTGCCATGGGAGTCTACACCATCAACGTCTTCGACGCCAACAAGCTCTCCAGTGTCACTTGCACTGATGAGGTTGCCTCCGTTGGTCTAGCCTCCTCTGTTGTTGTCACCGATCCTTCTTGCCTCACTAGCAATGATGGTGTCATCGAGGTCCGTACCACGGGTCGCCACGGTGCCATATCATACGTTGTGCGTAAAGACGGCACTGTGGTCTACGACTCCAAGTCCGCGCCTGCTGTTGAGGACATTAAGGCCTCTTCCATCACCGATGTCGCCTCCATCACCACCACATTTGCGGAGCTGGAGCCAGGAGACTACGAGATTGAGGTCTACGACAACTACATAGACTCTAACGCTGACAAGGCTAAGCTTTCTCTCACAAAGCTTACCCTGTCATACAAGAAGTCTCTTGCCGTGGTGGCTGCGTCGCATATCGATGCCACTTGCTTCGGCAGTGCCGACGGTCAGGTAACACTTGCCGTCACCTCTTCAGGCGTGGCCGCCTCCACGCTCAATTATCAGTGGTTCTCCATCAACGGAACTGCCCAAGTGCCTTTCTCTCCATCACGTAATGGCCAGATCTTCACTGGCTTCCCTGCGGGCAAGTATAATGTCCGTGTGGCTGATGGCGCGCAGTCGGAGTGTTACGTTGAGCTTGCCAACGAGGTTGAGATCTCTCAAGATCCGGAGGTTAGCTTCTCCATCGATGCCGATGACGCTTGCAAGACCGATCGCAGGCTCGAAGTCACGCTCAGCGGCGTTGACTTCATCAAGGCTGTGACGGCGGCTGGCAGCTCATATAAGTTTGAGTGGAGCGGCACAGGCCCCAAGGCCAACGCTGGCTTCGGCTACGTCCGCAACTCTAACGCCTACGCCGCAGGAGACTCATATCTCCACGGTTATGCGCAGAATATGCCGGTGGGCGGCAAATTCTCCCTCAGGATATACAATGACGCCAATGGCTGTGGTCAGACCGAGTCTATAGACCTTTATGACGAGCTGACCGCCGTGGTCAACACTGGAGACATCAAGCCTATTGACCAGAGCCACAATGGCGAGGCCTCCGTCACGGCCGATGGTGGCGATGGCCAGTACAAGTATGTCCTCTACGCCTACGAAAACGGCAAGGACAATGCCGCCGACTATGCCACTGCTACGCCAGTGAGGGTTGAGCAGTCTTCCAAGACGTTTACCAACCTCGAGGCTGGAGATTACATAGCCGTGGTCAAGTCCGCGGGTTGCGAAGTCGCGACTAACAAGTTCACGATAGGCGCCTATACTGGTCTCTCCGTCACGGCTACGGCCACTCAGGTCTCATGCATAGGCCAAAGTGACGCCGACCTCACGGCAGCCGCGCTCGGTGGCAATATGCCTTACACCTATCAGTGGGGCAAGAAAGACGAGAGCAACAATTATGTTGACATCGCCGGCGCCACGGGCGTCAACCTCAAGAATCAGACGGCTGGCAGCTATCAAGTGACCGTCACAGATGCCACGGGTGCCGTTGGCAAGGCCACCGTTACTGTCGCCGAGCCTGTCTCGAACGAGTTCAGCCTCCTGACCGTAGACGACATCGATTGTGACGGCCAGAACGGCAAGCTCATGGTTGAGTTTATAGACAAAGATCTCAAGGCGGCGATGGCCGGCACCTACATTGCCGATCCTGCCACCCAGGTCAAGGGCGCAAATGGCCAATACCCGGAGGCTTACGCCTATAACTGGAATGCAGCGCTGAAGCAGCTTACCGTTTGGTACGTCAAGAATGGCGAGGCCGACACCCGCACCATGGAGGTGATGTGGGTTGGCGCGCAGGTAAATGACGGGGCGAACAAAGACAACGCCGTCGAGCGCGGTGGTTTGGTCAGTGGCGACTATAGCGTCACCGTCACCATGCTGTCCGCTAGTGGGGCTCGCAACTGCCCTGTAGCCAAGAGCATAACTTTTGTCACTCCTCTCACAGTCTCCTACGATGTCAAGAACAGCACTTGCGTGGGTCAGGAGACAGGCGAGATTGTTGTCAACGTCTCTGGCGGGGCTGGTAAATACAGTTTCGCTTGGGAGGATTTGGGCGGCTCCTACCTCGGCGTAAACTCGCGTGCCAACCTCACGGGCGGTATGACATATAAGGTTCGAGTACGAGACACCAGGTCTTCTTCTGCCACTGGCAATAAAGTTGACTATTGCTTCTATCCTTCTGAGACCGAGTGGCTTGAGATCACTGTGCCATATTCCTACAACTTCAATGTGGGTGTCACGAAGACCGATGTCACCTGCTTCGAGGCGCAGAACGGCACTGTCAACGTCTCTGTCACTGGAGGCTCTGGCAACTACTCCTACGCTTGGAGTGGTGCGGGCGATGGCCTCATAACCACGGGCAATCGTAAGAACCAGACGGGCCTATCCGCCGGCACCTATCGTGTCGTTGTCACCGATATTGACTTCGGTTGCTCCGATGCCAAGGAGGCCACCATTACTGGTCCCGACGCAGAGCTCAACGTAACGGCCGAGCATACCGACGTCAAGTGTAATAAAGACGTCAACGGTGCCATCAAACTCGCCGTCACTGGCGGCACCACGGCAACCGTGGGTGGTTCTACTGGCCTCTATTACTACAAGTATAATGAGCAGTCTTGGCCTACCGACCTCTCCACGTGGGGCCAGACTGTCGCAGCCTCCACTAAGCCCGTAGCCATCAAGTATTCAAATGCTGGTGCGCTGCAAGACGAGTGGCCCGCAGGCTCATATCTCATCACCGTCCGCGATGCTAATGGTTGCGAGAAGGCGGTGACCGTCGAGGTGGCTGAGCCAGATCCCATCTCCTTCAGCTTCGCTTCCACCAATGTCACCATTGAGGGTGGGGCCAACGGCACCATCTCCATCTCGGATGTGGTGGGCGGCACACCTGCCTACACGCTCGAGTGGGGTAATGTTGACGCCGCGGGCAACTTCACCCCCGATGGCAACTACCAGGATCAGTACACCCGCCGCAACCTTGCCGCAGGCATATACTATGTCCGTGTACGAGACGCTAATGGCTGCTACTCCGATGTTCAAGACATCATTGTCTCGGACAACGGTGCGCTCAAGATTGAGGTGCCTGTCAAGGACGTGACGGATGTCAATTGCTTTGGCGAGAGCACAGGCTCAATGGTTGTCCGCATCATCAACGGCAAGGCTCCTTACGATGTTTATGTAGATGACGTCCTTCGCGTCTCCAAGTTCCGCGGCGGGTCTGATGTCCTCCTTGAGGGCTATCCTGTTGGCCAATATGTGATTCGCGTTGTCGATGCGTCTGGCGCGTCCATCACGGCCCCTGCTTGCGAGATTAAGTATGCCAACGGTGTGGCCGCTCCGCTCGACTTCACCGCCGTCGTCTCTTACGAGGCTGGCAAACATGCCGTTTGCTACGGACAGAATGAGGCAACCATTGAGATGACTGTCACTGGAGGTGCTCCGGCTGGCACCACCTATGCGCAATACACTGTCGCGCCGGGTGCTGTCACCGTCAAAGACTTCAACAATAAGTCCAACCTCTTCAGCTATTACTCAACGGCTGCGGGCGCAGTCAACAGTGATAAGTTTGGAGCTGGCTCCTACGTTGTCACCGTGACCGACCAAAACGGCTGTAAGGTTCAGAAGAGCGTAGAGGTCAAGGGACTTGACGATATTGAGATCGCCAACCTTGTGGTTCGCGATGTCAAGTGCAATGGCGCTCACGATGGTGCCATAACATACACCATCGGTGGTGGCGATGGCGACTACTCTTTCGTCTGGAAGAAGAAAGCCAATGCCGCTGCGACGGACTACACTGAGGATGTAGAGACCCTCCGCGGCGGTGCTCCCGCCAAGGTGGGCAATGAGCAGAACCTCTCCCAGATTTCCGGTGGCGATTATCAGGTCACCATCACTTCTGGCGGGTGCTCCAAGGCCTTCACATTCTCTGTTGAAGAACCCAATGCGCCACTGACGCTCACCGATGCGGAAATAGCGCAGACCAACCCGTCTTGCTTCGGCCTGGCCGACGGTCAGATCGTGGCAACGCCTAAGGGCGGCACGGCTCCTTACTCCTACGTATGGCGTCGTAACGATGGCTCGCTCCTGACCTCCAAGACCAATATGCAGACGGGTCTCGCTGACGACACCTACTCTGTTGTCGTCACCGACGCCCATGGTTGCACAACCGAGGCCAAGACTGTTACTCTCGTACAGCCTAAGACCTATTATCTCTCTGTCATCCGCGACATTGACTGTGACGGCCTCAACGCCGAGTTGGCCATTGTGGCCGATAAGGGCGGCCGTACGGCAATTGCCGACCTCGATGGCTACTCCATCGTCTGGTCTGGTTCCAACCTCACTCAGCAACAGGTCACCGACGGCCAGAACAAGCCTACCTTGACCCTCACTGGCGATGCCAACCACAAGGTGAACGGCACCGTGCGCTTCAAGATGACCAAGACGGGCGCCTGTGACATCACTGGCGAGGTGACCCTCGTACGCCCAATGGTCGTCTCTTTCTCCAAGGTCGATCCCACTTGTGATGGTGTCAACAACGGAACCATTTCCATCGATGTTGACGGCGGCTCTGGCAAATACAATTACCACTGGTATCAGAAAGACCAGAGTGGCAACCCGATCAACAAGGTGGATGGCCTTGCCATGCGCAGTGGCCTCGCCAAGGGTACGTACTACTTCACGGTCGAGGACACTCAAGTCCGCGACATCAACGGCAACGGCAAACTCGATGACGAGACCTGCAAGTCTGCCGAGCAGGTTGTGGAGCTAGTCTCCGCAAACGGCTTCGATGTCAAGGAGGAGCATAAAGACGTCACCTGCTTCGATGAGCAGAACGGCCTCATCTCCATCAATGTCCTCAACGGCTCTGGCGACTACTCTTACTCTTGGAGTGGCACGGGCGATGGCATCATCAACAATGTCAACGTCCAGTCCAACCTCTCCGCAGGTGTCTACACCGTTGTTGTGCGCGACCGTCAGTGGGGCTGCACCAACAAGACGTCTGTCACCATCAACGGCCCTGTCGCTCCGCTTGCGGTACGCCCCTCTGTCAAGTCGAACGTAAGCTGCAACGGTGGCACTGATGGTGTCTTCAGCCTCGCCGTCTCCGGTGGCGTGGCCCCGTTCTACTGGTCGGTAGACGACGCCAACATACCCACGGTGGCTGGTGGCGCTAACGAGCTGACGGCCGAGGGCGACTTCGAGTTCGGTGTGGCCAATGGCAACTTCAGCGGAAAAGCTGGCAAGCACCTTGTCTACGTGACGGACAAGAACGGCTGTCTCGCCGTCATCGAGGTCAACATCTCGCAGCCCGATCCCGTCGAGGCCACCTTCGATGTTGTCAACCCGACGGTTAGCGGCGGTTCTGATGGCCGAATCACCATCACGGGCATCACTGGTGGTCAGGCCCCCTACACCATCAAGTGGGAGAGCGTGGACGACGCAGGTGTTGTCACCGACCTCACTAACACTGTGGTGGGCAGCACCAGGGTCAATGACCAGACCCGAATACTCAACGGCATAGCCAAGGGCAGGTTCCGCTTCACCGTGACCGATGTCAACGGTTGCGCAAGCGACACTTACGACATTGCCCTGACCGATGCCGGCTCGCTCAAGGTCGATTTCGACCATACCGATGCTCTCTGCTATGGCCAAAATGGCACTCTTACTGCGCTCATTGTCAATGGCAAAGCTCCTTTTGACATCTATGTCAACGAGGCGCCTTACCAGATGGGCTTCAAGGGCGGCGCGCAGATTGTCATTGAGCGTCCTGCTGGCGAGTACACCGTGCGCATTGTCGACGCGGCTGGTGGCCAGGTGTCTCATGAGTTCACCAAGACGAACAATGAGAGCATTCTTGAGCCGGCTAGCCCCCTCACGCTGACCGTGGCCGAGGCCGACAAGCAATGCTTCGGTTCTAAGAACGGCACTCTCAACATCAAGATTAGCGGTGGCACCCAGTTCACTACGGGAGCCATCTATAAGCTCCTCATGGCCAATACGGGCATCTCGTACTCTGTCGATGCCCATGGCGAGTACTCCGTAAATCCTCTCACCGTGGGTGACTATACCTTCACGGCAACTGATGCCAACGGCTGCTCCGTTACTGAGGTGGCCTCCGTCTCAGAATATCCTGAGATCACCATCTCTTCTGTCGTGACGGCTGAGACCTGCAATGGCGCGCAGAACGGCAGCATTGACATTACCGTCCACGGCGGGGTGGGAGATTTCTCTTATGTCTGGGAGAAGTTCACCGATGCCACGGGTGCTGTCAAAGACCCTGCGTTCATCGACCTCACGACAGAGGACGTTGCTCAAATATCCGGTGGCTACTACAAGGTCACCGTGACGGACAACGGCACCGCCGTCTCTGGCCACGCCGCATGCTCCGTCACCAGCGATGTCATCTACGTCCCGATGCCTGCGGCTCTCTCAATCACCGAGACTCTCCATAACGACATAACCTGCAACAGTGCTGCCGATGGCAAGCTCTCCGTGACCGTCCGCGGCGGCACCGCTCCCTACACCTATGAGTGGTTCCGTGCTGACGGCACGGAGGTGGGCTCCAATGCCGAGTCTGTCTCCAACCTCACGGCGGACACATATATCCTCAAGGTCACCGATGCCCGCGGATGCTCCGACGGTTCTTATAGCCAG
>CAKUVM010000007.1 GCA_934699135.1 uncultured Bacteroidales bacterium | reverse complement strand
GCGTCACTCCCAATGTGTCAATGTGCTTCGCCTTCGTCGCCAAGGGTGGCCTCCGCGGCCGTCCCTCTCGGAAGACGGGTGCAAAGGTAGGGCCTTTTTCTTTCCCCGCAAGGGGGAGGGGGCGTGTTTTTTCGGGAGGGGGGGGGGGGGGGGGGGGGGGGGCGGTGTGGTTCAGTGGGTTGGGGCGGGTGTTAAAGTTTGTTGCGATGGGAGGGGCGGTCATCATCAGGGGGGGTAAAAAGAGGCGCGCACCCTCAAAAGAGGGTGCGCGCCTAATGGGTTGGTGACGCAAAAATCAATGCGCCGTATGTGTCATTTCAAGACGGACGGAACGTATCAAAGACCTTATCTTGCGAGACTCTCGCAGAGAGCGGGACAATTCCCACACCTGGCATATGGCTTTTTTGTCGGCCTCTGTCATACTTGCGATGTAGTGAGCTTTAGGACCAAGGTATTCGACAACGATGCGTTGGCCCTCATAGAGAGAGATGAATTTGGCGACATCGGCGGCCTCATGCCCCTCGTAGCGCAGCGTCTCCCAGACGTACTCTTCGTTGGAGAATGTGTTTCGGAACGCCCCGTCGTCAACTTGGCGCATGGAGACGAATTGCTCCCCGCACTTTATCTCGAAATGGTCATGATGAATGGGTTTCTCACCGACATAGTTGCTTGTGATGGAGAAATGCCCATTGGCATCGGTCTTAGCCTTGAGGTAGCAACGGCCGTAGGCTCTCCACGTCTGCTGCACTTTGGCGACATAGACAGGCATGGGGGCGTTGGCATCGTCTACCGCCATAGACGACATCTGCTCTTGCAGCCTCTGTTCACATGCGGCCAAAGAGCTGTCTAGAAAGGCCAACGTGCGTTCACCCTCATATCTGACGACAAGCCGGCCAAGATCCCTAGCCTCTCGGCAAGCCGTCGGGATGTCAGAATAGTAATTCTTTACGCTGTCTAACAAGACTTTGGCCTCTCCCATTTTCTTGTTGGAGAAAGCCTCCACGGCCTCGGCGTAGAGCGACTCCGCCTGCTCCTGCCTGCTTGGGGCGCAAGAGAGCAGCAGCACGGGGATGGACAATGTCATAACTTGACGTGAAAGCAGCAGACTCATAACGGCTTGGGGAACAACGTTGGACTTTTTATGGCTCATTGAATGACGCCCCGCTTTGTGCTGAGCAGCCCGCAAGCGGCATCGATGTCTTGCCCCTTGGACTGACGGATGGTGGCTGTCAGCCCCTTGTCATTGAGCAAGTCGCGGAACCACTCCATTTTCTTGCGGCTACAGCCCCTGAGGTCGGAGTCTGGTATGGCATTGAAGGCTATGAGGTTGACCCGGCACCATTTGAGCGGGGCGAGGAGTCGCACGAGGTTTTCCGCATCTCGCAGAGAGTCGTTGACACCCTCAAAGAGCGTGTATTCGAAAGTGAGGCGTCGCTGCCCCGTCCAATCATAGTGTCGGAGCAGATCGAGCGTATCCTCTATGGGGAAGCCTTTTTGCGCGGGCATCAGTTCCGCCCGTCGAGCCGGGTCGGGCGAGTGGAGGCTTATGGCCACATGGACGTCAGACTCATCCAAGAGGCGGGCGAGCTGGCCAGGGATGCCTATGGAAGAGACAGTTATGCGTCTCGGGCTCCAAGCGTAGCCCCACGGCGAGGTGAGGATGGATAGCGACTTGAGAACCTCATCAGTATTGTCCATCGGCTCACCCATGCCCATGAAGACAATGTTGGTGAGTTGCTCATGACCCGTGGTTGAGGCCATCTGATTGAGTATTTGCCCAGAAGTGAGGTTCCCGGCAAAGCCTTGCCGGCCCGTCATGCAAAACTTGCACGCCATCTTGCACCCGACCTGCGACGAGACGCAGAGCGTGTTATGCTCATCGCGCCCGTCTGGGATATAGGCCGTCTCAACGGCTTTGCCGTCATAGTCGAAGAGCATCTTGCGAGTGCCATCAACCGAGGTGACCTCGGCCACAGGGGACACCCTGCCCACATCATAGGTTGCGGCCAAAGCCTCGCGACCTTTATTGGATATGTTCGTCATGCCGCCAATGTCCGCGACATTCTTCTTATATAGCCAATCGGCCATTTGCTTTGCCGCGAAACGCGGCAGGCCGACCTCATCGGCTACCTGCTGAAGCTCGGGAAGCGTCTTGCCAAAAAGGTGAGACAGACTCATATGTTTATCTGGTGGATGTCCGTTTATTTCTTCAATAATTTGATTCCCCTAGGCGTTATGTCTATCACCCCTTGGCGGAAGAGCGTCCCGATGGTCATCTTAAAACTCTTCTTGCTGCAGCCAAAGAGGTCGCGGATGAGGTCGGGGCTTGACTTATCGCCCACATTTAGCTCTCCATTGCTGAGTTTCAACCTTTTGATGACTTCTGCGGCAATGTTGTCTACCTTGGCGTAGCCTATGGGCGAGGGTGAGACATCTATCTTGTCGTCTTCCCTGACGCACTTGACGTAGACCTTCAGCCTATCTCCCACGGCCAGAGGCGAGTATACGTCGCTCTCATAGATGAGGCCGGTGAAGGCATCGTCTAGCACCACCTTATAGCCAAGCGGTGAGAGCTCGTAGACGAGGGCGTCGGCGGCATCTCCCACCCTATAGCGCGGCATAACATTATTCAGTTGCCGTTCAAACCATTGCGTGGCGGCTATTCGGCCTGTCACGGGATCTTGGTAGACATAGACAACATAGGATCGCCCTGCGACCATATTGTCTCGTTGCTCACGCCTTGGCACGAGCAAATCTTTGACAAGCCCCCAATCCAAAAACGCTCCCGGGCTTGCGACCTCTTTTACTTTGAGATATGCGAACTGCCCCACCTGCGCCAATGGGGTCTCCGTTGTGGCCACGAGGCGGTCTTCGGAGTCGAAATAGACAAAAACTTCGACCTCATCACCGACCGACAGCCCTTGGGGCATATATTTCCCGGGCATCAGGATCTCACCCTCGGGGCCGCCCGCAAGGTAGCAACCGAAGTCTACGAGACGCGAAACCTCGAGAACATTGCGCCGCCCGACGCGGACGCCACGGCCGTCAAAATTATTTATCATGCTGCAAATGTAGCCAAATAAACATTTGAATATATTTATCTTAGACGCTAAAAAGAGTTTATAATGGATAAGACGATATTACAAGACCTGGTGGCGACGGCTATGCCCTACGGACGGTATAAGGGGATGCCACTGTACAGACTGCCAGAGTTTTACATTGTATGGTACAAACAGCACGGTTTTCCCCAAGGACGATTGGGAACGCTGTTGGAGACGCTATATGAGATTAAGCTCAACGGGCTTGAATATCTGCTGGAGCCTCTTGTGAGGGCTGCGTATGGGCGACGCGGCGCATAGGTCTTTGGAAACCATGTGTTAGGAAGGATCTAGCCGTGCAGACCTCGGAGGTCTGCACGGCTAGATTATTATGGGGTGGCAAGCGGGACGTGTCACGACATGTCTCCACTCAATGGCGCCTTGTTATGAATGGGGCGTTACTAGAGCGCCACAACCTCGGCCAGACGGGCCACGACCTCGGCGGCCTTGCGGAGGCTTGGGATGGGGAGGTACTCGTATTTGCCGTGGAAGTTCTCGCCCCCGGCGAAAATGTTGGGCGTGGGCAGACCCATGAAAGAGAGCCTTGAGCCGTCGGTGCCACCTCGGACAGGCACAACCTTGCATTCGACACCGCAATCGGCCATGGCGCGGCGCGCGTGATCGACTACATACATGACGGGCTCAATCTTCTCGCGCATATTGTAATATTGGTCTCGGATGGTGGTGACGACGGTCCCCTCGCCAAACTCGGCGTTGAACTTGTTCGTGAGGTGGAGCATCTCCTTCTTCCGATCCTCGAAACGATCGCGACGGAAGTCTCGGATTATGTATTTGAGCGTCGTCTTCTCTACGCAGCCCTCCATGAGCGTGAGGTGGAAGAAGCCGTCGTATCCATTGGTATGCTCCGGGGTCTGGAAGCTTGGGAGCATGACGATGAACTGGCTGGCAATCCTCATAGAATTGCGCATTTTGTGGTAGGCGTAGCCAGGGTGGACGTTGCGCCCGTTGATGACCACGGTGGCCTCGGCGGCGTTGAACGTCTCATATTCTAGTTCGCCTATGGCGCCGCCATCGACAGTGTAGGCGAAGTTGGCGCCGAAGGCCTTGACATCGAAATGATCAGCCCCCTGGCCAATCTCCTCATCGGGCGTGAAGCAGACGCGTATTTTGCCGTGCGGGCGCGACGGGTTGGCGATGAGGGCCTCCATGGCGGCAAAGATGGCGGCCACGCCGGCCTTGTCGTCAGCCCCGAGGAGCGTGGTGCCATCGGTGACGATGATGTCTTGACCCTTATAGCTGAGCAGCTCCGGGAATTCGGACGGCGAGAGCGTGACACCTAGCTCGCTGTTGAGGACGATGTCCGCACCATCGTAGGAAGTGACAATGCGCGGGTTTACGTGCTTGGCGGAGAAGTCTGGGCTCGTGTCCATGTGCGCGATGAAGCCGACGACGGGCACGGGCTTAGTGGTGTTGGCTGGGAGTGTGGCCGTGACATAGCCATATTGGCTGACATCGACATCGGACATTCCAATCTGGCGGAGATCAGCCGCAAGTCTGTTGGCGAAATCGAGCTGCGAGAGTGTCGACGGCACAATGCCGGTGGTCTCGTCGCTCTGGGTGTTGACCTTGGCGTAGGTCAAGAAGCGTTCTACGACATCCATCTCTGTGTGAGAGTATTCTGAAAGGTTGTTTGTGGTTTTGCGTTGCTGACTTATGGTCCGTGGCTACTTGACATCGTCGGCCCTGAAGCCGAAGCCCATCCTCTTCGCTGTCTTGGTCTTGGAGGTGAGGATGTATTGCTTGAGTGTGGCCATGTCGGTCTGCATGACCATCTCGTAGGGCGGGACGAGCGGGTTCTCCTCCACCGCATATTTGAACGCGGTCTCGACCACTTTCCTCCAGTTCTCGGCATTGAGGGTGCGCTCCCCATATTGGGCCACGCCCATGCCCCTCTGCCTCTTGCCCTCGACGAAGAACGCGGACTCGGCGTTGATAAAGACGCGGGCCACGAGGTAGCCGCCGTCTTCGTCGCGGTCATATTTGAAAGAGTCTGCCAAGAAATTGTAGACGTTGACCATACCGACGAAAGAGCGCGAAGCGTTGGCCTTGACATATTCCGTGGCGCGGGCCTCGTGGTCGCGATCGAATTGGAAGACATCTGTCAACTGGGCGAAGACGAGCACGTCGGCATCGAGCGTGAAGATGGCCACATGTTGCGCCCGGCGCTCAAACTTGACAACGACATCGGAATCAAGGAGCTCACGGTACTCTACGGCCAAGCCCTCAAGGACGTAGCACAAAGTCTCAAAATCGGCGGAGACTGCCAGCTCCACCTCCTTACGGAGCTTGGCCTGTGGGGCCAAAGCCGCTATTATGTTGTTTCTTAACCTCTTATTCATGGGACAATAAATTTAACTCTTCTAGGAACTGCCCCCGGCTAACCCAACAGCTCAAGCTGCGCCACGCAGTGACAACCTGGCGTGAGCTTGAACCTGTCATCTAGCCTGCGGCCAAGGATGCAGACGATTTGGCCAGCGGAGACGACTACCCACGCGGCCTCCTTCTCCGGCAAGCTCATCTTGCAGTCGACAAAAAAGTCAGACAACTTTTTTCGCCCCCTCATGCCAAGTGGGACGAAAGAGTCGCCCCGCCGCCAGTGCCGCACCTCAAGTGGGAAAGAGAGCTTTGACGCATCGATATGCATTGTGAGAGGAGACCGCGAGAGGCGAAAACCCTCGTCAACTCGCACGAGGGACAAACGAACGTGAGCGGGTTCAAAAACCTCACAGTCAAAACTATGCAACTCAAACTGAGAAGGCGCAAGGCCATCTTCAACGGGAGAAACAATGACCTGCCGACGGTCCACCACAGCACGACGCCCCGCGGCGTAGAAGACGCGGCCACTACGCCCCCCCTCGACACACCGCGCCATGCTGACGATGGAGCGTGGAGAAAACCCCATGGGCGCGAGAAGCCAATGGAGGAAAGGCTCGGCACTCGGGGCCGCGCGCAACGCACTAGCCGAAATGGAGACAACGCCCCCCTCGCGCCTGACGGCCTCGGCCTCGAAACGCGATGCCTCGGCCTCGAAGACGGCAAGCACCCCAGCCAAGTGGGCTGTATTGGCACCCATGGTGGAGAGGAAAGATGGATTAATGGACTTGAGGACCGGCATGACGTGATGGCGAATTTTGTTTCGGGAGAAATCGTCTGACGCATTAGACGAGTCGGTGACAAAATCAAGCCCGTGGGCGCGGCAATAGAGCTCAATGTCGGCACGGGACACATCGAGCAATGGACGCGCCACGCGCCCCTGCACGGGCTTCATCCCCGTGAGGCCGCGCAGCCCGGTGCCGCGGGTCAGGTTGAGCAGGAAGGTCTCGGCGGCATCGTCGGCATGATGCGCCACGGCCACGCAGGGAATCCCGCGCTCGTCCAAGAGCTTATAAAACCACTCGTAGCGCAGGTCTCGCGCGGCCATCTCGATGGAGATATGGCGCGAACGGGCATAGGCGCGCGTGTCAAAATGATTGACAATCAGCTCAACAGCCAACCTGCCACAAAGGGAGCGGACATGAGCCTCGTCAGAATCTGACGCCTGGCCGCGCAAATGGAAATTGCAATGCGCCGCCACGCAGCGGAAACCCTCCGTCACAAGGCGATGGAGCAACGCCACGCTGTCGGCGCCACCACTGACCGCCACGAGCACGGGGCGAGACCTGTCTATGATCCGAGATATGTCCATCGCTACGCTAAGATAACAAAAATCCTTAAACGAAACCTCGTAGGCCTCGCCCGCCGCTGCCTCCTCGATGACGGCTTTGCAAAATTTGCAAAAAAGGCGTAACTTCAAACTCATTTCGACTGATGTCTGACACGGACGGGAACGCCCCCGCGCCAGACGAAACGTAATTGACAAAACAAATTCCCAAACTCACTAAAGATGGCAAAGACATCATCGCCAACCATTGGCGCAAAACAAGAGCTGAAGGTAAAAGAGCTGAAAAAGGACTTCAAAAATTGGTATTATGTGGTGGATTATGAGGGGCAAGAACATAAAGTCAAGCTCTTCGACTTCCAAAAAACGCAAGAGACGCCAAGCACCGTGACGTGCATGCTGAAAACGAATCCGGACGGGACGCAGTCTCTCACACAAGACCTGGTGCCGCTCATTGCTTCGAGATATAAAGTGGGCGAGACGTATAGCCTAAACGTGAAGCGCAGCATGGAGCGCAGCGGGCAATATGACGCCTTTGGCCCCGAAGGGTTTAGATTTCACTTTGTCAACTCTAAAGGAAAGAAATATGGCGAGAGGCAGACTCTCTTATGCCGCGTGACATCGATAGACGGCATTAAAGTGAATGTGGAGGAGGCCGAAGAGACAAAAAAAACGTCAGAACCCATTGTTACGACAACCATCAGCCCCCAGGCTCTGAAAGCCATGGGCGAGGCGCAAGAGATTTCTCCCGCCATAATCCGCATGACAACACGCGTTTTCAGGCGCGACCCGGCATTTTATGACGCCCGCCAAGAGCTGGAATCTCAATCGGGGGAATGGCTACCTGAGGCCGTCAGAGTGGTGGAGGATCATATGGGCGAGTGGCTCTCCACACGGCTGGACACGAGGAAAGAGACATCGCACAGGATATGCCTGCTCAACGCGCTGAGACGCATGGGCATAGAGATTTTGGAGCGAAGTGGCCTCGTGACGGGCCAGGGCGAGGACATGATGAAGCTCCGGCTACAGATTGCGAGTTGCATTGGCCGCGCCGATGAGTTCACATCGGCCATAAACAAGATAAAAGACAAGACTATAGACGACTACGCATCGGACATACGGTCAAGCCTGGAGCGGACTGGCTACGTGTATGAGGCGGCTCATCGCCTGGGGGTGCTGACGTGCGCCATGCAGATAGACAGAGACCTGATGGTGAAGAACACACGTCTGCTCTTTGGCACCCTGAGCAGCCGCAGCCTGACGGACTGGCGGCAAGAGCCGCTGCGCGGCGCACTGGTGAAAGCCTTGATGGCATTCATTGACCAGCGAGCCGAAGAGGCGGACCGCGTAATGAACATCAGCTTGGGCGAGAACAAGGCCGTGGTGTCTGACATGACGCGCGCCCTGGCTATGACGTTGCTGCTGACTGACGAAGGAGACAGAGGCGTGAACCGCTACGTGCTGATGTCTCGCCTATGCCGCTACGCGTCTCTCTTCCACACCAACTTGAGCGCGACGCTCAACAGCAAAGCCTACGGCTACCTGTTTGGCAACGCGCCGAGCCAGCTGCCGTTTGGATGGAACGATATGAAGAGCAGCGCCGACGTGATAAGTTTCAAGGCATCGCAAGCCCCCACGCCACAGCTTATGGATGGCACGCTGACGCACGTGGGGCGCAACGCGACAGTGAGCGTGAACGGCAACAACGTGACCATATCCCCCCGCATTGGTGGCAGCCACCTGCGCAACGTCTTGCCCGACGGCATTCCGGGGTGGAGGAACATTGAGGTGAGACTGCCGGACCGCGACTCCGTGCGCGAGGTGAAAGGGGACTGCGCGGACACTCAAGAACTGCGCCTGATGTGGCGCAACGTGGAAGACAGCCTCATGGACGAACGCGACGGTGCCAAAAGGCAGACTCCGCCACTGGGACACAAGGTGAAGCTACAGGCTGAAGAGGGGGACGAAGTGATGATTATGGTGACGGGCAGCAACGGCACCGTGGACGAGGGGCGCAACCCAATTTTCCACTGCGTGGTGGTTGATGACCACATAACGGGGAAGGGCTTGCTGTCTCCGCGAGACATTGTACGCTACAATGTGCTCTCGGCCCACGTGAGCGACTTTATGGACGACTCTGGCAAGCCGCTACTGCTGCGCGCGGTGGTGAAGAAAGTTCTCGGCGACGGGACGTGCCGATTTAAGCTTGTGGACTTTGTGGAAGACTTCGTGAGCCACTACGCCCAGACAGGTGAGCCGCTGCTGTGCCGCATGACCATCTCCTCAAGCAGGGGCAACCTGCTCATAAGCGAGAAAGGATATTCTCTGAAAGTGCCTACTGACGACAACACGCCCATGCTCAAGAGCGGCGACATTGTGTGGGTGGAGCCGACGGCCGTGTATGCCAACGGCAAGGTGGACGCCGAATTCATTGAGTTTGACGAGACAGGCGAGACGCTGAGCGACAGGCAGTGCTTCCACAACATACTTATGGCCTACTCTGACGGGAAAACCTTTGAAGGAACCCCCGAGGAGAATGACGATGAGGATGAGGGTTACGCCCAGGATCAGAAGCAAGCCGAGATGGCCCGCAGCGAGGTGAGCGAACTGATGAACATTGTGGACCGGCAGAGCACGCTGACCGACAACAGGGCTCAAACCTTCAACCTATTGGCCGTGGCGCGGCTCCTGGCCATTGCCATTGGCGACGGAGCCAAGGCCGATGAATATCACGAGCGCATGGCCCTCATATATATGATGGACGAGTATGCCCGCAACCAATGGATAGACCCCGATGATTTTGACAAGCACTTCAGCCGCAGCGCGAAGATGCTGGAGGGCTACCCCGACATGCAAGACCAGGCCACGCGCCTCTTCTGCCTGTCGAGGCTAGAGCGGAGTGGCAGCGAAGCCCAGCTTCTGGAAGTGGCAGAGCAGCGCAAAGAGACGCTGACAGGCAGCGTGGCGCGCCTGACGTTGGCGTTCAACCTGGCAGAGGGCTACCACCTGACGGCGGCTCGGCGAGAGATAAGGAACAAGATAAACGAGCTGCTGGACATTGAGGCGCACGACGAGAGCGAACGCGAGCATATGGGCGAAGAAGGTCCAACGCAAGAATTTAAGGAGAGTATGGTGTTCCCGCCCGACAGCAACATGCGCCCCGACAAGCAACGGCAGACGCTGAAACTGCTGACCGTGATATGCGGCATGATGAACACCAAGGGCGGCCGCCTGCTTGTAGGCGTGAACGACTCCGGCATGGCCGTGGGACTAGACTCCGACTTCCGCGAGCTGGCAGGCACCGAGCGTTTTGACGAGCAGAAGAGCCGCGACCTGATGAGCAACTTTTTCACCGACATGATGCGCAAGCACATGCCCAACACGGCAAGCCTATATGCCGACACTCACTTCGAGAGCCACGGCGGGCGCATAATATTCGTGGTGGAGGTGACCCCCACCCCAACAGAGGTGATGAACGTGGACGAGGTCTGTTACCGCCGCGTGGGATCGACCACACGGCCCATGGACGAGAACGAGAAGAAGAGCGTGATGGAGCTGAAAAAACAACAGGCAAGCTAGACCTACCCACCACAGCAAAAAGAAGGAGGCCGCCCACGGGACTGCAAACCCATGGGCGACCGCCTTGCTTTGTGGCGCGAGGAGGCGACTTATTTCTTACCTATCTTCTTCAAATCTTTCTCCAAGAGAGCATCGGGCTGCTTGGCGGAGATCATGTGATAGTCAAAATAATAGACCTGAGCATCATCCGCCCCCATGAGCATCTTGTAGCACCGCGTCTTACGGTTTTTCTCCGGGCCCACCTTGTGAAGGATCACCACGTCTTTGCGCCTTTCTTCCAGAGCCTCGCGCACCTCGCTCTCATTGACCAGGCGGAAATTGTAGGGATAGACCTTACGGATGGCTCCATCGGTGCGTATGCTCGGCTCCAAGTCACTCTTGACGAGGTAGAGCGTCTTTGACGCCAAAGACTGGCTGTTTTTGTTATACATGAGCAGCGGCGTCTCGCTTATGAGCTTGGGGTTGGCCCTCATGGCCTCGACATGATTGACAATGAACCTGATGAAAGCCGGCATCTTATAGACCCACGCCTGGTCGGTGGCGGAGAGGTAGGCCAGCGGCACGGAGATAAGGTCCGGCATGTCTTTAAGCTTCACCTTAGGCTTGCCCATCAGGAGGCTGAGGTAGACGTACTTATCCTTTAGCTTGTCCTCTGGGTAGGTGACCGTGGTGGTGAGCAGAAATGAGAGCGTGGGGTCTTTACGTTTCTCCTCGAACTCACGGCGCGAGATGTAGCCCACCTCGGTGAGGTGCCAATTGGCCTCCATATCGGCGTTGATGGCCATATTGAAGTCGCTGAACATATTGTCATCCAGCACCACGAGCGTCTTAGACTTCATAAAGTTCTCGTAGTCGGCTGGCGTAGGGGTGCAATTTTGCGCCCCGATGGCGACGCTGGCGAGCAGCAGCGTCAGAGCCAGGATTATCTTCTTCATCTTGAAACGGATAGATTTATTTGTCACACAGTTTCAGTTTACGCAAAAAGAGGCCGCAAGGTTCAGTCATCGGCCTGCGCCTCGGCCTTTTTGGCGTGACGCCTGCGGAAGATCTTGCGCCAATATTTTTGGAACAGCTCTCGGAATGTGTTGAAATCTTCTTGAAAAGAGACCCCTATGCCTTGGGTTGTCGGCGACGTCTCGTAGATGACGTCGTTGTTGGAGTGGGTGTAGGCCTTGGCCCTTATGTTGCCTTGCCTGTTCAGCTTGACCTCGACGTCGAAATCGCCAATGAGCGAGCCGTCATCGGATGACGATGAGCCGGAGGCGTCGCGGCCATAGCCGATGTTCCCACTAAGAAGGATCTTGTTGTCCAGCACCTGTGTGGACAGGGCGACCTCATACTCCTCATTTGTCACCTCATCGCCAGGGCGGTAGTTGACACCCACGCCGATGTTATGGTCGTTTTTGCTAAAGAGGCTGCTGAGCTGGTTACTGAGCAACTCAGAAGCCGTGGTGCCCAGGTAGCTCGACCCCTGATTGCCTTGGCCTCCCGCCTCTTGGACGGCGTAGAACTTATTGGCCATCAGCAGGGAGAAGACCTGGCGGTTCATCTCCTCCTGGGTGTTGACATACTGGTCGAAGGCGTATTGGTTGAAATTTTGCGATGACGGGATCTCGATGTCGAACTTGATGTCGGGGTTAGTCAGTTTGTTGGAGAGCAATATGTTGCAATTTACCGGCACGCGACGTTTGAGGTCGGCGTTGGCCTCCTCGCCGCCGCCCTGCACCAGATCGTAGAGTGACGCCTTGAGCTTATAGGTGGCCACTAAGTCGACAAGCGCGTCATACGGCCCACCGTCCCACGTGATGTGGCCGCCCTTGTTGATGGCGAACTGCTTGTTTATTACGTTCTCGAATGAGAAGTTGTACATTCCGCTCTCAATCTCGTAATCTCCATACATGGTCAGCTCTCCGCCCCTGCCCACATTGACCTGAATTTGTCCGGACCCTCGCCCGGTTAGTACATTGCCGGTCTGTTGGTTTATGACGACAGACATCTCCGCGTCGGGCGTAATCTGAAGGTTGAGCCCAGCCGAGACTCCTGCGCCAATTTGCGCCGTCTGGGTCAAGACCACCTCATTGGGTTTCTTGAAAAGGATGTAGTCATGGCTACCCACGTCCGACTTGGCCGACGGGACCACCACAAATTTGGAGTCGCGCTCCGTGCGGGCGTCAATGTCAATCCTGACGGCCTTGGTGGGACCCGTTACCCTCATTCGGCCAGTGCCGTAGACCGTGCCGTAATATGACGGGCTTTGGCTCGACGCAGTCTGGAGAAGCAGCAGGTCGTCAACATCGAAGACTAGTCCCAGTTGCAGGCCTGAGAACATATTGTGCGCTATGCTTCCGCCAAAGACGCCGTGCTTTCCTCTGCTGTCCGCGAAGCGGATGTTGAGAAAATCCATACTGCGCGGCGAGAGGACGAGCGAGTCTTGCATATCAATGTGATACGTCACATTGGTCTGCATGACGCGGAAATAATTGTCGTCATTCATCTTGAGGCGGGAGTCTAGCGCAATGTCATCCAAAGGGCCGTGGAGCCGCAACCATCCCGACGTTGTGCCCCTCCAGGAGTCTATGCAATTGTCCAAATAGAAATTGAGGAAGCCAGTGGACAGGCTGTCAATGTCGAACCTCAAGTCCATGGCGGAGCCACGAGCGTCGACATAACCCGTGGCCACGGCCCTGGGCACGCCGCCGGTGACGATGTCCAGCCCAATGTCCAGCTTGTCGGATTCAGGAGACCACGCCGTCGTCACGTCCATATGCTCAAGCATATCGCCGTTCACCTTGAGCCTCTCGATGCTCGCCATGGACGACATACGGACGTCGCCGAGCAGCGCGGACACCTCGGCATCGGCATAGAGGTCGCCCTCTAGTGAGAATTTTGACGATGCGTCGGCCTTCACTATTTTCTCCAGCACAATCTTGCTGAGAGCGAGCCGCAAGGTGTCATCTGGGCTTGCGGACACGCCGCCTTGCGCCCTTATGGAGTGGTCGGCATTGGAGAGGAGGAAATGGCTCACGCCCAACCGTCCGGCGCGGGCGTCGAAGCGGCAAGAGTCCAGCGTCCAGACATCGCCACCCATCGTCAGCTGCGACTGATCCACCCCAATGAGCGCCCTCGGCCTTCCCGTCTCGTTGTCTTGGACAAACCTGGCGTCTACATTGAGCGCGCCGCCCTGCCGCTTCCCGTCGGCCAAAAACCACGCCACATCGGCCGTCAGCCCGTCGGCCTCGGCCTCGGCCGCCACGCGAAAGCCCTTAATGTCGCCCACCAGGGGCGCAGACACGGCATCGGCCCTCACGCCCAGACCCACAACGCCCTCGTTGCTGGCCACGGCGGCCTCGAGTCCCGATGCCGTGCCAGATGCCATGCGGACGGTGTCTATGGCCAAGCGGGCCCAAGCGGTGTGGGTTTGAGAGTCGATGCTGCCGCGAGCCTCGAGAGTGTCTGACACGCACACAGAGGGCAAAAACATGGAGGCCAACCGCCGCGCCTGGTAGAGTGACAGCTCGAACTCTGCCTTCTGGGCATGGCGCGATTTGGCCACAGGCTTGACCAACAACGGCAGAGCCGCGGCATATTGCCGAGCAAGCTCATCGGCCAGACCTTTGACGTCAAAATTTCCCATGGCGTAGCCCGACAGCGCGTCAGACTCCACAGACAAGACACGGCGACCGAGCGCGTCAGTCCCTAACGAGGCCAACAAATGGTCAACGACCAGTGTGTCTTGCCTATTGCATAGAGAGAAATCGGCCATATGGACATCAGATACAGACGTGCGGAAATCCACCCCCGCGCTTTCGGCCCTCATGCGGAAAGAAGTCCACGCGTTTGGGGTGAAGACCGTGGGGAAAAGGCTTCCTAGTTTGGCAGAATCGGCTTGGACGGCCAGAGAGACGTAGGGCGAGACACCGCTCCCGTCTCTCTCTGCCACCACCATCAGGCGTCCATGCCGAGGGTCGTTGACCCGCACAAGGCCATTGGCCTTATTGCCGTCCGCCACGCCATTGAAAGACACGCAGGTGAAGGCCGCGCCGGCCACCTCCGCCCTGGCCACGTCGCCACGGAGCATGACGTAGCGCAGATCAGTCCCGCTCACTCGCCCCTGGGCGGAGAGGGATCCCGTCACCCTTGCCACAAAGCCGCTCGTGAGGCGGCCAAGGTCGGCATCGGCAGAGAGAGACGAGGAGAAAGAAATGGTTCGCCACCCGTCATCGGTGTGCGCGGTGGCATAGGCCTCGGAAGTGAGGGGCGAGGACGACAACCGCACATTTGCCGAGGCCTCGCCACCAGTGTAATCTATCAAGAGGCTGCCCCCAACGGCCACGGGGCGGAAGTCCGCCCGCGTCGGCGAGTCGACACCAAGGCCAGTCGCCGCGGCAATGTCGGCGGGACACGTGCGCCCGTCAACAGAGAGCTTGGCCCAAGACAGCCCTGCCCCCCCCGCACCGCGCTCCAACTGCCCAAGGCCTGAAAGGGTGATGAAAGAGGCCTCCGCGAAAGAGAGACGCATGCGGCGGACATCCACCACGCTGCCGTCTAGCCGGGCGCTAAGGCTCATCCCGAAACCAGGCAGCGGGCGCGCCGCAAGCGCGGAGAGGATGCCGGCGCCCACCCTTACTGACGGGATCTCAACCCGTGCGTGGCGCACGCCGGCAGAGTCGGCCACGACAATGACAGAATCAACCCGCGCCTCGCCCGGCCCCAAAGAGACAGACGCCCCGCGGAGACTCAAAGTGTCTCCCAGCACGGCAAGGTGGCCGCTCAAGGCAGCCTTCAGAGAGAGGCTTGGCAAAAAAAACGACACATTGGAGACAGAGACGCCGCAGCGACCCTCATCAAAGAGTATGTCATCCAGGGCAATGGACACGTCTTGCAAATGGAGAGGCTGGCGGCCCATGGCCTCATAGACCACATGGCACTCCGCCGCCCTGAGGGCGTGCACGCTCACGCGAGGCGCGGCGCCTTCGGAGGCCACGCTGTCGGGTCCCGCCAAGGCCCTGAGGTTGAGCTTGCCATCGGGGCCCTGACGCACCACAACGTCCAGACTATCCACGTCTATCACGTTGAGAGACAACCCGCCCGACACAAGAGAGGCGGCGGAGACGTCGGCCTTGACGCGCCGGAGCGAAATCATGGGGAGAGAGTCTGGCCCCGCTATGCAGACACGGGAGACCTCGACCGATGAGAATGGGAAAAAGCGCAACGAGCCGACCGTCGCCGGCAGCCCAGTGGACGATGTTATGGCACTGGCAATGGCGCGGCCAGCCCACCTTTGGACGGGCGGGAATTGGGTAAGGCCAAAAGCTAGCAGCAGCAGAAACATCACCGCCAGCAGAAAGGCCCATAAGGCAGACACTATCTTGCGCAAATATCCCATGGCCAGGAGTGGCGCGCCCTTATGGCGCACTGTGCAAAAATAGCCATAAGGTGGCATATTATGCGGAGTTTTGTATATTTGCCCAATGGTTTTGGCTCATGGCGCGCCAGACATGGGGCCAGGCACGGCAAAGAGCCGCCGGCCACGACAAAATAAGCGAAATCAGATGTCTACACTCATATTGGGCATAGAGTCGTCGTGTGACGACACATCAGCGGCAGTGCTGGAAGACGGCCGCGTGCTCTCAAACGTCACAGCCAGCCAGGCTGTGCACCTGCGTTATGGCGGCGTGGTGCCCGAGCTCGCGTCAAGAGCTCATGAGCAAAACATAATCCCCGTGGTGGACAAGGCTTTGGCCGATGCCGGCATCAAGGCCGACGACCTCAGCGCGGTGGCGTTCACCCGCGGCCCCGGCCTTATGGGGTCGCTGCTGGTGGGCGTGTCTTTCGCCAAGGGCTTCGCCCTCGCGCTGGGCAAACCCATTATCGAGGTCAACCACCTTCAGGCCCACGTCTCCGCCCACTTCATTGTCGAGGAGGGCAAAGAGCAGCCGCGGTTCCCGTTCCTCTGCCTACTGGTGTCTGGCGGCAACAGCCAGATTCTTTTGGTGAAGGACTATATGGACATGGAGATCATAGGCCAGACGATAGACGACGCGGCGGGCGAAGCCTTTGACAAATGCGCCAAGGTGATGGGCCTGGGCTACCCCGGCGGCCCCGTGATCAACAAATTGGCCAACGAGGGAGACCCCAAGGCGTTCAACTTCGCCAGACCTCACGTGGGCGGCTATGACTACAGCTTCAGCGGGCTAAAGACATCTTTCCTCTACACTCTGCGCGACGCCTTGAAAGAGGACTCAGACTTTGTTGAGAAGCACAAGGCGGATCTTTGCGCCTCGCTGCAAAGCACCGTCATAGACATCTTGATGAAAAACCTGACCCGCGCGGCTAAAGACTTGGACATAAGCACGGTGGCCGTGGCGGGCGGAGTGTCGGCAAACAGCGGGTTGCGCGACGCTTTCGAGAAACTGCACACGAGCCGAGGGTGGAAAGTCTTCGTGCCCAAATTCTCATACACCACAGACAACGCGGCCATGGTGGCATCGGCAGGGTTCCGCAAATTCGAGCGCGGGATGTTCGCGACCATGGACCTGGCCCCATATTCCCGCACAATCGTATAACGCCGCCGCAAGAAGGCAACGGCGCAAGAGCTACACCATGGACAAGAAATACAGAATCCTCCCCACCTTCGTTATGACCAGAATGGCCGACGAGGCCGTGATTGCCCCAATATGCGACTCCACCGTGGAGATGGGCAAACTGCTGTCTCTCAACCAGACAGGGGCGGACATAATGGACGGGCTGCGCAGAGGGCAAAGCGTGGGCGACATTGTGCGCCACATATTAGACACCTATGACGACAGCGAAGCCCAGAAAGTGGAGCAAGACGTGGAAGAGTTCATCAGGGAGATGGTGAAGCGCGGCTACGTGGAAGAGGTGAATGGAGATGACGGCCCGCCCGCCCACGCCCAATGAGGAATGACGGGCGCGCGACTTCAATTGCAGCGACAAAATCCAACTTCAGAAAAACCAAACGCGCATCGTGATGAAAGAACAACATGAAGAGAGCGTCAGCGTAAGCGTAGCCGGGCTGCAAATAGAGATAAGGGCGGTAGGGTGCCACCTGACGGACGTCAGCTTTCGCGGCTTTGGCACGCCAAGGCCCTCCCGCTCGTGGATGCCGCCCCCGACCGACATAATTGTGGTGACACTCACGCAGTGGAGCAACATCAACGATGGAGCCAAGGCCAACGCCCGCTTCGTCTCTCCCAAAAACGGCGAAGACGGGTGCGAGTGGGCGCTCCAAAGCAATGAGGACGGCACAGAGACCATAACGGCCCACTACGACAACGGCCCGCTGAAGGCCGCCCAAGTGACCTACACGGCCACCAGCGCGCAGCTGCGGGTGGAGCCCGCCGAGAGGCGAGCCGCGGCAATAGACCCATACATATTCCCCGTCTTCAACATATTTCTGTCTCGCCAACTCCTGCGCCGCGGCGGGTTTCTCATCCACTCATCGGTCGTGTGCACAGGCATCGGCAAAGGCATGCTGTTCACCGCGCCATCCGGCACAGGCAAGAGCACCATAGCGGAGCTGTTCCGCCAAAACAGGGCCGTGGTCATAAATGATGACATGGTGGCCGTGCGACCGCCCGAGACCGAAGGCGGCGAACCGAGGGCCTACTCCATTCCCATGAGTAACTACAAGCAGAAACCATCGTCCACCACCCTGCGCGGCGTATACTTGCTGCATCAGGCCTCCGAAAACACACTGACCAAGATCAAGAGCAAAGCTGAGGCCGTAGCGGCCATCATGACCAACGTGATCCAGCAGCCGCTCAACAAGGAGAGCGTGAACCAGCTGACGTCTAACGTCTTTTTGTGCTTTGGCAATGTGGACACCTGCCACCTGGGCTTCGAGCCTAGCGGCGCGGTGGTGAAACTGCTGCGCGGCACCTTATCGGCTCGCGCAAAAAAAGGAGGCGACCACTGACATGACCACCACGGGGACGCAAAAAGTTCTGTCCGAGCCCCTCAGGATGGGGCTAAAAATGCGCCTGCGGGTGCGCGGACTGAGCATGGTGCCAACCATCTGGCCCGGCGAGACCATAACGGTACGCCCCGCCACAAACCCCAAGGTGGGAGACATTGCCTACCTTGGGCCGCTAGAGAAGCCCGACGGGCCGTATTTTGTCGTCCACCGCATAATCGGGATCGCAGCAGACCGCGTGACCACGCAAGGAGACTCCAACACAGAAGCTGACAGACCCGTGCCCAAGAGCCTGGCCGCTGGCATTGTGGAGAGCCACCGCCGGCTGTGGCTGACGCGGCGCGTGAGCGATGGCCTATGGCGACGCTGGATGACCGCGCACCCCCACGCGGCACACAAGATAAACCACGCGATTGCCCGCGCCATTGGCGCGTTAATCAGGCTCGCGTCAAGTCTCTCCTGCCGATGAAATGTGGGATGCTGACGCGGGCGTTGCGCATGGTGTGGGACGCCTCACCCCGCGGCGCAGTGGCGTGCGCGGTGTGCGTGGCGTCGCGTTCCGTGCTGCCTCTTGTCTTGCTATGGGCCATGGGACGTATGGTAGACGCCACTCTAGCCTCTTTCGAGACGCTGCGGGACAACCCGTGGGATGGGCTGCGCGCCATAGCCGCACCAGTGGCAGCGTTCGGAGCAGCCATGCTGGCCACGCACGCGGCACAGATTGTGGCCGACCTGAAGACAGAGGAACTTGGCGAGCGGCTGCGAGCCCACGTGGCGTCGCTCACTCAAAAACAGATGGCGCACGTTGATTATCAGACGCTTCAAAGTCCGCAGTTTCAAACCGAGGCTTTCAGAGCCATATCGGGATCCACGGAGCGCCCCGTGCGCATTTTCGCCACAGCCATGGGCTTGGCTCAATCATTCATAACTTTTTGTGTCTTGAGTTGTTGGATGTTCGCCATCGGGTGGTGGCTGCCGCTGCTGACCATGGCGGCCGGCGCGCCAGTTGTGTTGGCGCGCGTCGTGGCGTCTCGCGAGTCTTTTGAGCTGTATAAGCGCCAGGCGGTAGATGAGCGTAAAATGGCATATTACAACAGCGTGCTGACGCAGCCTCAATATGCCCCGGAGGTGCGCATCTTTGGCTTGTGGGGCCATTTCCACTCCTTGTTCGATGCCGTGCGGCGGGGACTCGCGGCCTCGCGGCTCGGCTTGGCTCGCCAGTCGGCCGTGCGGCAGGGGGTCGCGGCGTTGGCCTCGACACTGATTGTGGTGGGCGTGTTCGTCTGCGTCATTGCGCAATGCTCGGCAGGCGGATACAGCGTGGGCGAGTTGGCCATGTTCCTGATGACCATTCGCCGCGCGGAGTCTGCCGTGGCCGATGTGGCTCACCGCGGCGTGTCGCTCCACAGCCAAGGGCTATACGTCAGCTCGCTCCTCGACTTTCTGCGGCAGGGAAGCGGCAGCGCGCGCACGGCGCATTTCCCCACCCCTTTCCGGCGGCTAGAGATCCACGACGTCTCGTTTCGCTATCCCGGCTCTCGCCGCAAGGCCTTGAGCGGAGTGTCATTCAGCATCAGGAGAGGCGAGGTGGTGGGCATTGCGGGTCGCAATGGCTGCGGCAAGTCGACCCTCGTGAAACTCATGTGCGGGCTGCTGCGCCCCGATGCCGGAAGCGTCGTGATAGACGGCACCCCCGTGGCCGACATCTCGCCCACAGAGATCTCGGCTCACATGACGGCCGTGTTTCAAGACTTCCGCCTCTACTGCGCCTCGGCACAAGACAATATCCGCTTCGGCAACATGGCCGCCCACCTTGACGAGAGGCGAATGCGCTCGGCAGCCGCACAAGCCGGCATAGACCACCTGATGGAGTCTCTGCCGCAGGGCTACGCCACCGAGATGGGCAACCAGTTCCCCGGCTCCGAGATGTTCAGCCGCGGAGAGTGGCAACGGCTGGCCTTGGCCCGCGCGCTATATTCGCAAGCCGACATAATAATATTGGACGAGGCCGCGAGCGCGCTTGACAAAGAAGCGCGCCAAGGGCTGCGCGCCACAATAGACGGCCTTCGGCAGGCCGGCAAGACGGTGATACTGGTCTCACACTCAGCCGAGACGCTGGGCTTGGCCGACCGGGTATATGAGATGCAGGGCTTCAGGCGTCGCCCTGATGGCCGGAGAAGCCAAACGGCACGGTGATCGCGCCAGCCTGCCGCTCCTCAATCTGGCCATACTGACTCTCATAGTTCCTCACATTCTCTTGCAACGCCGCGAGAAACTTCTTCACATTGTCAGGCGTCATGATGACGCGCGACTTCACGGTAGGCTGCACGCCCGGCACAGTGCGGATGAAATCAATGACAAACTCCGATGGCGAGTGCGCAATGACGGCCAAATTTGCATAGACTCCCTGCGCCACGTCGGGCGGCAGAGCGACGCTCACCTTTTTCTGCTGTTCTTCCATTTTACATATGTGGTTATAAGGCAGCGTAAAGATATAAAAATGCCGCTATGGAGCAAGCAAACCGATTTGCCTAAGGAGCGAATAGCGTTCGCATAACACACTATTTCACAACGACATAAAACAAAGGGGCGGTTCTAACGGCCAAAAAAAGATTCATTTTTATTTCGCCATATCAACGGAAAGACCTATTTTTAACAAGTCTAAAAAGTTGCGACTTAACAGAACAACATGGAAAAGAAGGATATTCGAGAGACAGTCAAAGAACTGTTCACCAGATACTTAGAGACACAAGGGCACAGGAAAACGCCCGAGCGTTTTGCCATATTGGACGAGATTTATAGCCGAAAGGGGCACTTCGACATCGAAGAGCTGTACTCCTTTATGAAAGAGAAGAACTACCGCGTGAGCCGCGCCACACTATACAACACCATAGACCTGCTGCTAGAGTGCCGCCTGGTGTTCAAGCATCAGTTTGGCAAAAACCAAGCCCAATATGAGCGCGCCTACGACGCCAAGCCACACGACCACCTCATCTGCCTGGCATGCGGAACCGTGTCGGAGGTGCAAGACACACAAATATCAAGCCTCATTGAGCGCGCCGCCAGTCAGGAAGATTTCCAAGTGTCGCACCACTCTCTTTACATCTACGGTCTTTGCCGCAAATGCGCCATGAACAACAAAAGACTTAGCGAACTGCCAGAGACTCCATCCGAGCTTGGCAACTGAGCCGGCCACAACAAGATAGACCCTCGGGGGCGCGCTGAGACACACTCGGCGCGCCCCCGCCGCGTTAGCAGCCCCCACGCCACAAGCAAAAGAGGGCGCGACCGCTTGGAAAAATTCGGCGGAATGACTTATTTTTGCGTGGCGCGTCATGCCATGGCCACAAAAAGCCACTCCGAGCAGGCGCGCATGACAAGGAAAAACTCAAAAAGACAAGATGATACAGGAAATGGGCCAAGAGGCCGAGGTGCTGACCGACGCGGCCGGCGAAGTAGTGGAGCAGCAGACGCTCAACGTGATAGACCTCTTCTTGCAAGGCGGTTGGATAATGTGGGTGCTGCTGGCCATGTCGGTCTACGCCGTCTACATATTCTGCGAGCGATACGCAGCCCTGCGCAACGCCTTAAAGGAGGACAAGAACTTCATGAGCAAGATTAAGGACTACATCCACAGCGGCAACATAGACAATGCCAAGTCGTTGTGCGAGCAGACCGACAACCCCGTGGCGCGCCTGGTGGGCAAGGGCATCAGCAGGATAGGCAGGCCACTGAACGACATCCAGACTGCCGTGGAGAACGCCGGCAACATCGAGGTGGCCCGGCTGGAGAAGGGGCTGGCGAGCCTGGCGTCAATATCCGGCGGCGCGCCCATGATCGGCTTCCTGGGCACGGTGACGGGCATGGTGGAGGCTTTCTTCCAGATGGCTAGCGCCGGCAACAACATAGAGGTCAGCTCATTGGCCGGTGGCATATACACGGCCCTCGTCACCACGGTGGGCGGCCTCATTGTGGGCATCATAGCCTACTTCGCATATAACTACCTGGTGAGCCGCGTGGACAGGGTCGTGGCCACGCTTGAGACGCGCACCATGGAGTTCATGGACATGCTCAACGACCCCACCGCATAGGAAAGGAGCTACAGAAATGGCACTAAAGAAAGGACAGAAGATAAGCTCGGCCTTCAGCATGTCTTCGATGACGGACATCATTTTCCTGCTCCTCATCTTCTTCATGCTGACCTCCACGCTCGTCCACCCCAACGCCCTGAAGCTGGTGCTGCCGCAGAGCAAGAACCAGACGTCCGCCAAGCCGCAGACGTCGGTCTCCATCACGGCAGACTTACGCTACTACGTGGAGACAAAGCGCGTGACTTTTGACGAGCTGGAGCCGACACTCCAAGCCAAGCTGGGGGAGCAGCCAGACACCTACATCGCCCTGCACGTGGACGAGACCGTGCCCATGCGCGAGGTGGTGAAGGTGATGAACATTGCCAAGAAGAATAAGTACAAGCTCATCTTGGCCACGAGAGCCAAATAATGGAAAACAGCTCAGAAAGAAGATACAGGGGACGTGGCCTGCTCGGCACCATAGTGTTCCACGCCGTTCTCATAGCGCTGTGCTACGCCACGCACCTGACGGCGCAGCGCAAGGAGGAGGAGGGACTGCTGCTCAACTACGGATATACCGAAGACGGCAGCGGAGAGGAAGAGCCCGCACCAGCGCCGACGCCAAGCGAGCCAGCGCCCGCACCGACACCGAGTGAGCCTGCGGAGCCGAGCGAGCCGACGGAAGCGAAAGCTGACGGCCAGACGGCGACGACCCAAGACTTTGAAGAGGCAGCGGCCCTGGAAGAGGCAAAACGCAAAGCGGAGGCAGAGGCTAAAGCCCGCGCCGAGGCGGAGGCAAAGAAAAAGGCTGAAGCAGAAGCCAAGGCGAGAGCCGAGGCGGAGGCAAAAGCCAAAGCCAAAGCGGAAGCCGAGGCAAAGGCAAAAGCGGAGGCTGAAGCAAGAGCCAAAGCGGAAGCCGAGGCAAAGGCAAAAGCGGAGGCTGAAGCAAGAGCCAAAGCGGAAGCCGAGGCAAAGCGCAGAGCCGCAGCGGAAGCTGCGCGCAACGCCGTGAGCAAAGGCTTCTCCGGCGCAGGCTCCGGGGCTAGCGGCAGCCAAGGCAGCAGCACTGGAGCCGGCAACCAAGGCAGCCTGACCGGCGGGGCGGCAGGGACGGCCACAGGCGGCGGATCGGGACACGGCTCCAGTTTCTCACTTGAGGGCCGCTCCCTGATTGGAGCTCTGCCAAAACCCAGCGTGAGGGTGCAAAGCCCCGGCAAAGTGGTGGTGGCCATCGTAGTGGACAAGAACGGCAACGTGGTGAGCGCCAACGTCCAGATGAGCGGCACAACCATCCAGAACGAGCGCGTCTGGGAGGCCGACGTGGCGGCGGCGAAAAAAGCCAAATTTAACGCCGACCCGTCAAAGCCTGTGACACAGCGCGGCACGATAACGTATAACCACATCGTCAACTGATGGGCGCGGCCCTGACGGTGGCGTACTGCATTGCCGCCCCGCTGCTGGTGATGTGGCTCACGTGGCGGTGGCCTCTGCTGCGCAAGGTTGGCGACATACTGTTGGCCTATGCCGTGGGCTGCGCCGTGGGGTTGAGCGGCATCCTGCCTCATGGGGCGGAAAGCGCCCTCACGGCCGTGGCCACGGCCACCATTCCCCTGGCCATCCCGCTGATGCTCCTCGCGGCCGACGTGAGAGCCTGGCGGCATATGGCCCCACAGTTTGCCAAATCAATGGCTTGCGGGGTGGCCGGTTGCGTAATGGCCGTGACAGCGGGTTTCCTGCTCTTTGGACAAGACGACCCGGAGACCAACGCCAAAGTGGGCGGGATGCTCACGGGGCTATACACTGGCGGCACGGCCAACCAGGCGTCTCTCAAAGTGGCGTTGGGAGTGCCGGACGGGGTGTATCTGCTCAGCCACACCTACTCCATTGTGGTGAGCGCGGCATATCTGGCCATCGTCATCTTCTTCGGGCGCAGACTGCTGCTGCACATATTGCCTCCCTTTGAGGGAGACCGGCGCGCTGCCGACGCGACGGAAGACCAGGAAGACCACTCCGGCGAGCTGTTTTTCGGGCTGTTTCGCCGGCAGAGCCTGCCAGACTTGGGACGGGCTATGGGCATAACGGCGTGCATCGTGGCCGCGGGAGCGGCTTTGGCGGCCGCCAGCCAGTGGGCTGTGGAGGCTTGCGGCGGGACGGCGGACGTGTTTCAGTCCGTCTTCATCCTGACCATATCGTTCATTGCCGTGATGGCGGCCTCGCGGGAGCGCGTGCGCAGGATTGGCCGCACCTATGAGGCAGGCACGTTTTTCATCCTCATCTTCAGCGTGGCCGTGTCATCGCAAGTGAACACCCATATGTTGGGAAACGTGGACGGCTCGTTTTTCGGCTTCATCACGGTGGCCACACTCGGCTCACTGATTCTGCACGTGGCTCTCAACGCCGTGGCGCGCATAGACGCTGACACGACACTGGTCAGCTCCATAGCGCTGATATGCTCCCCGCCATTCGTGCCTGTCATGGCCGGCGCGCTTGGCAACAAGGCCACCATAGGCCCCGGCATAGCCGTCGGACTGGCGGGCTACGCCATTGGCACGTACCTTGGCTTCGGCGTGGCACACGCGCTGATGGCCTTGGCATAGGAGACAAGAGACAGATGCCAAAGGGAAAGACCCAGATCAGGCAAAAACTGCAAGACGCAAACTTGGACTTGCCGATGCGCAAAGAGCCGCTCTGCCACCTGACGGAGGCGGAACGCGAGCGGCTGCGCAGCGTGTGCGCCGTGGCGAGCGTGGCTCGCGGCGAAAGGATATATTCGAAGGGCGAGAGGGCGGACTCCATATTTATGGTGCTGAGCGGAAAAGTCAAGACCACGATGGACGGCCTGGGGGGGCGCGGCCTGATTGTGAAAATGAGCGGGCCGCTGGACACCGTGGGACACAGGGCGGCGCTGGTGGGCGAGAAGCACACCACCACGGCCACGGCCGTTGAAGACGCCACCCTCATCATAATCCCCCGCGCGGAGGCTTTGGCGGCCTTGCGAGAGAACATTGCGCTGAACGCCTTCGTCATAAAGACCCTGGCGCGGGAGTTGCGCCACTGCCGCGAGCGCGCCGTGAGCCTGACTCAAAAACAAGTGAGGGGGCGACTGGCTGAAAGCCTGCTGACGCTGAAAGACAAGTATGGCTACGCAGCCGGCACAAAACGAATAAACGCGGCGGCGACGCGCGAAGACATGGCCGCGCTGTCTAACATGACGACGGCAAACGCCATACGCACCTTGGCCGCGTTCGCCGCCGAAGGGTTGGTGAAGGTGAGCGGGCGCGAGATAACAATTGTTGACGAGAGCGGACTCGAAAAGACGTCACGGATGGGATAGCCCCCACGCCAAAATAAACGACGACATCGTGAAGATATTAGACCTGTACATAATCAAGAAATTCCTTGGCACGTACTTCTTCATCGTGGCAATAATATTGGCCATTGTGATAGTGTTTGACCTGGTGGAGAAAGTGGACGACTTTATGGACAGCCACGCCCCGCTCGAGGCCATTGTGTTTGACTACTACAAAAACCTGCTGCCATACTACGCCAACATGCTGTCTCCGCTGCTGGTCTTCATTGCCGTAATATTCTTCACCTCGAAAATGGCGGGCCAGACCGAGATTGTGGCCATATTGGCCAGCGGCGTGAGCTTCAGGCGGCTTATGTTTCCCTACTTCGTCGGCGCGGCCATCATAGCCGTCATTTCATTCGTCTTGGCCAGCTGGGTCATTCCCCAGTCCAACCGCACCCGCATAGCCTTCGAGAACACCTACATAAAGAGCCGCAAAGAGACGGGCCTCTCTGACATGCACATGCAGATCTCACCCGGCGTATACGTCTATATGGGCCGCTACTACTCTTTTCGCGAGAGCGGCGACCGGTTCGACATTCAGAAATTCGACGGCAAGAAGATGGTCTCGCGCCTTACGGCCCGCACCATAACCTATGACTCCATTACCGAGCGGTGGAAGCTGCGCGACTACACCCGATGGGACTTCGAGGCCGACGGCATCCGCCACAAAATAAGCAAAGGGGCCGAGGCGGACAGCACAATAAACATCCGCCCGTCGGACTTCAAGAAAGAGCGCAAGAGTTTCGAGATGATGACCTCCGGCGAGCTGCGCGACCACATCAATGAGCTGACGGAGCGCAACATCGGCAACACGGAAGAGTTCGCCATAGAGTTGTATAAGCGCCGCGCAACGCCTTTCGCCTCATTCATCCTGACGCTCATAGGCGTGAGCCTCTCGTCTCGCAAGACGCGCGGCGGCATGGGCAAATACATCGGCATAGGGCTGATTTTGAGTTTCGTCTACATCTTGTTCCTCACGGTGTCGCAGACGTTCGCCATCAACGGCAACATGCCGCCGCTGCTGGCCGTGTGGCTGCCAAACATTGTGTTCAGCGTCATTGGCGCCGCGCTCTACGTCAAGGCCCCCAAATAAACCAGACAAGAGATGAAAGTCGCACTCATCATCAAAGCAGCAATCATCACGGCTCTCGCGCTCACCCTGGCGCAAGGCTGCGACCGCGGCGACGTCAGGCTAAACCACATCTACCTGACAAGCGAGACCGACAAGGTGGCCCCAGGCGACACCACGCTGCTGACCATACACGCCTACCCCGAGAACGCCAACACGGGCTTCCCCGACGCGCCCATCTGCTGGTCTTCTTCAGACACCACCGTGGCCACGATAAGTCAAGACGGCGTGATGAGCGCGCTGAGGTTTGGCCAAGTGACAATAAAAGTGACCTATGGCAAACTGACGGCCGAGAAAGCCATGACCGTCTCGACGCTCGCAGAGATTGCCGACGCGAGACTCCTGCAATTTCTGCTAGACCGCTTCGACACCAACGCCGATGGCGTCTTGGAGGGTTATGAGACGGCGTCGACGACAGGCCTTGACCTTACCGACCTGGGGATGGTGGCGGGAGACAACGAAGTGGACATGAGCGGGCTGGACAACTTCGTGAACATTCAGACGCTGCGCATTGAGCGCGTCAGGATGAGAGGTCTGGACTTGCGGGGGCTGAGCCGCCTCCGCGAGGTGCATATGGACACGTGCGGCATAGAGAGCCTAGACCTGCGCTACTGCCCCCACCTGACCGACGTCCGCATAATGGCCTGCCGCGGCCTCCGAGAGGTGCTGCTGGGCAGCTACGCCGACTTCGGGCGCAACAACCTCCGGACGCTGCAAATATCGCGGTGCGACATCGCGGAGCTTGACTTGAGCCGCTGCGGCGCGACGCTGTGGGACATTGACGTGGCTGGCAACCCGCGCCTGTGGCGGCTCGACTTGAGCGTGGACACGATGCTCCACTCCGCCATATACACGTGCGGCACCACGGACGTGACGTGGCCCGCGGGAGTGGACATTGACGAGGTGATCCGCCCCGTGTGCGAATGAGTAACTGATGCGATACTATGGATAAATGGACTTGGGAAGAGACGGTTATAGCTTTTAACGTGTATTGCAAGATACCTTTTAAGGAGAGTAGGAAAACGCATCCGATGATTGTAAAATACGCAAAGCTCATTAAAAGATCCCCCGGCGCCCTTAATATGAAAGTTGGCAATTTCGGCAGACTAGACCCAAAGCTACACGAGAGAGGCATTGTTGGCTTGACACATGGAGCAAAGTTAGAACAAAAAGTTTGGGCGGAATTTTACGAAATCCCAGATAAACTTGTCTATGAAAGCGAATGCCTTGTGGCTAAATTTGCAAACATCGACCTTGAAGATGTGGCAAACATTGACCTTGACAATCTGCCGGACGGCAAAGAACGTTTAACCATTGTCAAACAAAGGGTGAACCAGTCTTTCTTTCGCTCCGCTGTTATGTGTTCCTATAACTCTAGGTGCTGCATATCAGGCGTATGCAATCCAGAGCTAATAGAAGCATGCCATATTATTGGTTGGAGTGAAGATGAAACCAATCGGAGCAATCCTGAAAACGGTTTATGCCTGAACCCTCTGTTCCATAAGGCATATGACCTGAACCTCATTGCCATAACGCCTGATTATAATGTCGTCATATCAGAGGAAATGATAGAACAGACAAATGATAAATCATTCAGAGACTATCTACTTGGACTTCAAAACAAGAAGATAACCAGGCCCAATCGTTTTTGCCCCAGACCGTCTTTTTTAGACCGCCACTACCAGAAGTATTTGAACAAACAGTATAAATAATAATTTCATACATGTGCTTCATAAAATGCAATCCTCAATATCATTCGGACGGCAGGGTTTTGCTTCGCGACATTCGGCCTCGCTATATTTCAGATGACTAATCTTCCCATAGAATCTCATTTTGCTTCAAAAGGACTACGTAACGAAGGAAGACGCTCTTAGAGAATTTAAAAGGGTCAAAAACTCGCCATCCTATGAAACTTTTGAATACTATATGAGAAATCAGGGCTACATCATAACAACATAGAGTGGAAATTGAGGACTATATGTTTAACAACACACGCTTCGAGAGGGGAGACCGAAACAGACACAGATACGGAGAGATATACGCGGGCGAGGATGGTGACAGACTCATAAAATTGAACCTTCAGATCAGATTCAAGAAATAGGTCCGACAACAGACACAACCAACAATGAAAAAAGCGCTCCGCTGCCTGCTGGCAGCACTCGCGGCGCTGACAGCGCCGCACGTAACGGCCATGGCGCAAGGGCTATGGCTGACACTAAGGCCATACGCCACCAAGACCATCGAGGTGGCGGACTCCGTCATGCCAAACGGCGACACCTTGTTTCTCCGCCTGCAAGTGGCGGACACCACGAGGCTGGCCCCTTATTTGAAGCCCGACACCGCGCGCCGCGGGCAAATATGCACGGCAGGGTTCATGCTCAATTACCGCCCCCTGGACGCGGACATAAAGTTCCACTCGCAATACTCTCCCGAGGCGAGACGCGACACTTTCTTGACGCGCACGCGAACCTTGGGCGTGACGGCCAACCTGACCGATCCCGCGGGGCTGAGCCCGATGGACAGGGCGCGGATGAACATGATGTTCGCCCACCCGGAACTGGTGAAGCGCACATGGAGCGAGATCCCGGATATGGACAAAGACATTCGCGAGGGGCGGCTCATATATAACCACGAGAGCGACCACGAAAGCCTCTCACGAATATTCAAGCCCGATGAGACGTTTTTGGCGGACAAGCTCAAGACCAAGCCGGAGGGCCCCGTGAACCCGTGGACTGTGACGGGCGAGGAGAACTTGCAATTCTCTCAACTCTTTGTGAGCAACTGGATCAAGGGCGGCGAGAACTCCGCCTCGCTGCTGCATGACTTCAGGTGGAAAGCCGTGTTTGCCCAAGGCAGGCATCAATGGGAGACCAACGTGACGAGCAAGCTGGGCCTCACATACACGTCCACTCTCAAAGGCCGCGTGAGCGACGACCTGCTGGACATAAACTCGAAATATGGCTTCAACGCGGTGAACAAGTGGTACTACTCTTTCCTTTTCTCTTTCAAGACGCAGCTGTTCAGAAACTACAGCAGCAGCGACATTGACAAGGAGAACCCCAAATCGACGCTCCTCTCACCGGCCTACCTTCAGTTCATATTCGGTATGGACTACAAGCGCGAAGACCTGTCCATCCTCCTGTCTCCCTACACGGGCATCATAACCGCGGTGGCGGACACGGCGGACATCGACCCGACGAGCTATGGCATTGACGAGGGGAAGCGGGCCGACTTCGTGAACGGCTTCTCCGTGACGGTGAACTGGAAGAAGACCATAATCTTCGGCATATACTACACGACTAAGCTGGAGCTTTTCTACGAGTATTTTAAGAAAGACGGCAACAAGCGCTTTGACTGGGAGAACGTCATAGACGTTCAGATAAATCGCTATCTATCCACCCGCCTGCTTGTGGAGCTTCGCTACTTTGACAATGAGAGCAACAAATTCCAGATAAAAGAGAACTACTCCATAGCCTTCAGGTACTCATTCTGAGCCTTGGGTCAAAAAACGCCACTACAAGGCAATGCGTATGGAGACATTGGCACGGTAATTGTATGTTTACAAGCAGGTGATTTTTCATAGTTTTAGAGTTTTATTTGGTTTAATGATTTGGGCCGGTGAGTTGCGAAACTCGCCGGCTTTTTTGAGCCTGCGACTCTTGGGAACGTTCTCCAACAAAAGGCTTAGCGCAATGAGAAAGTAAAACCTTACTTTTGCAGGAGAAACCAGTATGGGAATGAGACAGTACGACCTTGGCTTTGTGTCCGACAAGGACATCTATGAACATGTAAGGGAGACAGTCCACAAATACCGTCGCAGCATAAACTTGGAAGAATTCAACAAGAATATCGTAGACCCTATCAAGCTCCTACTCGACTCAAAAATATACGGCCAGACCATAAAAGAAACGATAAACACGGAGTGTCTTAGGCAAATTGACAAAAGCAACAATAACTGCATAGGGTACTTTCACCAATACATCTTTCGCTACGCAGGGGACGGATGGGAAGTCCCCCGCAATGGTCAAAAAGGCGGGTTCGACGTGCTTAATGAGCGACTGCACGTTTATGCGGAGATCAAAAACAAGCACAACACGATGAACTACGCGAGCGCAAGTGACACCTATGCGAAGATGCAAAACAAACTGCTCACAGACGACAAAGCCACATGCTACCTTGTGGAGGTTATAGCGAAAGGGTCACATTTGCAAAATTGGAACGTCACACTAAAGAACCGAGACGGCTCAAAATCGCAATACTCGCACGAGAGAATCAAGAAAACATCAATGGACAGGTTCTACTCCGTTGTTTTCGCGGATGATATGGCGTTTTGTAAGCTATGCCGGGCTTTGCCCGACATCATTGACGATGTATTGAAAGACGAGCCCGAGGCTCACATCCAAAATTCTGTATATAAAGAACTTGGCGGTGAAAGTTTGTACAAAGAGCTGTTCATGCTGGCATTCAAAGGATACAATGGTTTCGACAAATTCTAGCCAACATTGAGTATGATGGGAAGCAATTACAATTTGAGCGTCAGCAATTTCGCCGATATCATGGGGGTCTCTCGCAGGACTGCTACAATGTGGGTTGAAAAGGGGGTATACAAGGCACGGAAAGCTCAAGACGGTACACTCCTGCTAAACACCGAAGATCTGAAAGAAGTCCCGCAAATGCGTGAAATGGTCAATTCTGACTGGGCGAACGAGATGCGGACCAAGCCGGAGCGGGACTATACGAGCATTGAACTCTTCGCAGGGGCTGGCGGACTTGCCATAGGCATGGAAAAGGCGGGATTTAAACATCTGATGCTAAATGAAATAGATCATGACGCTTGCCGTACGTTGCTAAGGAATCGTCCTGAATGGCACGTTGCGGAAGGAGATGTAAGGAAGGTTGACTTCTCCCGTTTTAAGGACAAAATTGATTTAGTCACAGGAGGTTTCCCTTGTCAGACATTCAGCTTTGCCGGCAAAAAGGCAGGTTTCAACGACACTCGCGGGACTTTGTTTTTTGAACTTGCCCGGGCTGTAAAAGAGACAAACGCCAAAATATTTGTTGGCGAAAATGTGAAAGGCCTGGCCTCACATGATGGGGGGCGCACTCTCAAAGTGATACGCGAGGCGATTGCGGACATGGGCTACACTCTTGTTGAGCCGCGCATCCTGCACGCCATAAAATATATGGTCCCGCAAAAACGGGAGAGGCTAATCCTGGTGGCGATAAGGAATGACCTGGCGGAGAAGGCGCTGTTTCGGTGGCCGTCGCCCTACCACAGGATAATGACATTGCGAGACGCTTTTTTCAAAGGTGAGTTGTATGACTGTGACACCCCATCTTCCGTATGCGCGTCTTACTCTGAAAAGAAGGCAAAAGTGCTTGCGCAAGTCCCGCAAGGAGGAGACTGGAGAGACCTGCCGGAAGACGTGGCTCGCGAGTTTATGGGAGTCAGCTACGAGTCGGAAGGCGGGAAAACCGGCATGGCCCGCAGACTGTCATTGGACGAGCCCAGCCTGACGCTAACATGCTCTCCCGTGCAAAAACAGACTGAGAGATGCCACCCGACAGAGACCAGGCCATTATCTGTACGAGAATACGCCAGGATACAAACATTTCCAGACGATTGGATCTTTGAGGGCAGCATGGCAGCCCAGTATAAGCAGATCGGCAACGCGGTCCCCGTAAATTTGGCATGGGCTCTAGGGCGCGCACTGGTGAGACTGCTCAACCAATTAGGCTGCTGACCATTCCCCCCCCCCCTCACGCCAGCTCCCGTCTGGCGACACGCCAATAAGCGCCCAAGACAAGCGTGCTTGTGACGACCCACGATATGGGATAGACGGCGAGGAGGAAGCCAAAAGTGGGGTGAAGCGGCACAGCGAGATAGACCCACGCCAGGCGCAGCAGGCATGTGCCGAAAATGACTATGACCGCAGGAAGCGCCGAATGACCCATGCCGCGCAGCACAGCCCCGCTCACCTCATAGCCACACGCCAACGTCTGAAACACAAGGGCTATCAAGATGCGCTCCGAGGCGTAGGCAGCGACAGCCGGATCTGCCGTGAAGAGCGAGATGAAAAAGCCGCGACCGGCAGCAATGCCCAAATTGAGGACAAGAGACGTGACGACGGCCATGATCATGCCGATGCGAAACACGCGGCGACACCGCTCCTTCTGCCCCGCGCCGAAGTTCTGCCCCACGAACGTGACGGCCGCGCCGCAATAGGCCGACATAAAGAAATAACAAAACTGCTCGTAGGTGAGGCCCGCGGCGGAGCCTCCCATGGCGGCGGAGCCGAAGCTGTTGATGGCCGACTGAATCACCACATTGGAGAGGGAGAAGACCAGGCCCTGGACACCGGCCGGCACGCCTATCTGAAGCATCTTGCGAAGCTCCGGCCACGCCACGCCAAGGTGGCGCACATCTAGGCGCACGGGGCCTTTCTCCCGCCGCAGCATAGCGACGACCATGACGGCATTGACCACATTGGCCACCACCGTGGCTATGGCCACACCATCTACGCCGCGGCCGAAGCCGATGACCAGCACGAGGTTGAGAACTGTGTTGACAACGCCCGAGACAACGAGGCAGAGCAGCGGGCGGCGCGTGTCTCCCATGCTGCGGAGAATGGCCGAACCGAAGTTGAAGACCATAATGAACGGCATCCCGAGAAAATAGATGCGCAAGTAGAGCGTGGCAAGGTCTATGACGTTTTCGGGCGCTCCCATAAGCTCCAAAATGGGTCGCGCCACAAGAAGCCCCAACACCATGAGGAAGAGGCCGCTAAAGACCGCCACCACGGCCGAGGTGGCCACGGAGCGGCGCACGCCATTGTCGTTCTTCTGCCCTATATGGTTGGCCAAGACTACGTTGGCGCCCATAGATATGCCCACAAACAGGTTGACCAGCAAGTTGATTACGGGAGAGTTGCTGCCCACGGCGGCCAAGGCCTCACTGGAGGCAAAACGCCCCACGACAGCCACGTCTACGGCATTGAACATCTGCTGAAGCACACTGCTGGCGGCCAAGGGCAGGGCGAAGAGGAGTATCTTCCTGGCCAGAGGGCCATGAAGCATATCTATCTGTTGCATAATCTTTTGAAATCGGGAATATACCGACCCCCGGGGGGGCGTGGCGACGGCCACGCGCAGGAAACGCGCCGCTACTGACGCCCCCGCTCCACTTTGGTGACAAAAGCGCCATCGAAACCAGCCGAGCGCACCGCCTGGATATCCGCCCCCGCGGCGGCGGCCGAGGCGTAGGCCCCGTAGTAATAGCGCGTCAGGCCGCGGCCCGGCAGTGGGAGCGAGGAGACGGCGTCGGGGTTGGGCAACTTGGCCAGGAGGGCAGGTCGGCTGCGGAAAGCTCCAAGTTGTATCTTGTAGTCGGCCGAAGAGACTTTCTCCGCGGCCGCAGTGGCCTCGTCTCCCTGCCGCTCATCGGTGGCGGCGGGAGATGTGGCGGGGGCAGGAGACGCACCCGCCGCCTCCGCCTTGCCTGGCGCGGGGGCGGGCGAGGACTCATGGCCGGTGGCCGCGGGCGTAACGGCGGCCGCCGCGTCGCCCTCATGCAGCCGTGGCAGCGGGAACGTGCCATCGGCATGGGCGGCGTAGCGCATGAGACATCGCTCATAGGCGGCCACAGCCCTGCGGCAGATGGCGGCAGAGTCAGAGGCCTGCGCCTCGCCCGCTGTTTGCGAGGCCAGCGTGGCGGCCGCCCGGTGGAGGTCGGCCAGTTCCGACGCGTCATAGCCCGTCAAGCCGGCCGTCAACCGCACGTAGGCGCTCTCGAAAGTGTTGACTTTGGTGCGGTAGGCGCGCACCGTAAGGTCATTAGCCATCTGCCTATATTTCTTCACGTTGGGCTCTTCTTGCGCCACTGCGCCTTGCAGGTATCGATCTTCCGCCTGTGCGGCTTCCAGCGTAAGGATTTGCGCCCAGGCGAGGAGGCTGTCCTGCTCCAAGACGACCGCGTGCTCAGAGTCGGTAAGCACGGCCATGAGGTCGTCATCTTCCGCCGCCTTGGCCTCTTGGAAGAAGACGGGCGAATAGGATGAAAAATGGGCGGGCTCTAAGACTCCCTCCGAGTCGCGCGCGGGGGCTTCGGCTTTTAGTTTGATGGCGGCCAACGGCACGTAGCGGCCTGCCTCAATCTGTTCCACCAATGTCTTGAGCTCCTCATTTCGTGCTTGCTCGGTCTTTTCTGCGGCCTCGTCTTCCAAGGCATATATGCTCCTCTCCGTCTGTAGCAGCTCTTGCAGCTTGGCGTTTCGCTCCAGGCTCGAAGTCAAGGCCATGAACTCTTTACGCTGGGCGGCCATCTGGCGCACCATGCTGTCTTTCTCGGCGGCGGACCGCAACGCCTGCTGGTAGAGGCTCTTGGCCTTGGGGCTTCGGAAATGCTCCCAACGGGTGTAGGTGAGTGAGTCGCACAGCGCCAACTTAAACTGAGTTTTCGGAGCCGCGGGCGCGGCCTTGGCGCGCTGTCCGGGCACTTGCCTTGCCACGGCATGAGCCAAAGCTGCCGCATCGGGATCCAGTGGGAGGCTTAGCGCGCGGCGGATGTCGCCTGTGGAATGCGCCATACTGCGGATCACGGAGTCGTCCCACACAATCTGGTAGACCGTCACGGAGTCGGTGCCGCCAGTCTCTCGGTTTGACGCGAACCAGGCCCTGCGTGAGAACTCGTCGGGCAGGAACATATAGTCGTCATAGGGGGAGTTGAACGGCACTCCCATATTGACGGGTTCAGAGAATGTGCGCGTGTCGGGGTCGTAGGTGGAGCGGTAGATGTCGTAGCCGCCCATGCCGCCCGGTCGGTTTGACGAGAAGTAGAGCGTCTGGCCGTCTGTCATCAGCACCGGGGTGCGGTCGTCGGCGGTCGTCGGAGCCTCAATGCCCGCCAAACGCGTCATGTCTCCCCATCCGCCAATGAGTTTCTCCATCTTCATGAGCTTGTCTCGGCCAGCGTCGTCGGGGAGGGCGAAATAAGCGGCATCGGCGCGCTCTGTCATATACATCAGCCCGTCGGGGTCGATGTCGCTTTGGAAGAATCTGGAGTTTCGGCACACTGTGCCCACCTCACGCGAGGCCCCGTAGGCCGAGAGCATCTCGGATGCCGGCAACTTGGTCTTGGCCACAACGCGGAGGCTGAACACTTTGCCGGCAATCTGTATGGCGGACTCGCACTCAGAGTCGAACCTCCGAGCCATGACGGCCAAAGTCTCGTCTTTTGCCGTGGGCAAGAATTTGGCGAAGGCCGAGCGCGCCTGCTCATACTCGCACATGAGCTGGTAGGCGCGGCCAAGATATAGGTTGGCGTCGGACTTCATGAAACCGCGGAGTTGCGCCAGGTGCAGGCGTTTGACAGCGTCTTCCACGTTGCGGCCCGTCATGGCCTCGGCGGCGCCGAGGTAGAAATTCACCTTGGGGTCACGCTCGCCGTCTGTGGTGACGGGCTTGAGGGCGGCGCAGACCTCGGGATATTGCCGGCCGGCAAAAAGAGACGCGGCCTTCTGCAACGCCTCTTGCTTAGACTGGCCAAAGGCCGCCCCTTGCGCCGAGGCGAGGGTGAGTATGGCGATGAGTATCCGTTTCATGGCTGGTTTGTGAGGGATGGGGGGATCACTCGTAGGATATGTGCGTGAGCACTCTTCGGTAGACCGTGAGAATCTTTGACTTAGAGACAAACCCGACATATTTCCTATGGTCCACCACGGGCAGGTTCCACGCGCCTGTGGACTCAAACTTGTCCATCACGCTCTCCATATTCTCATCGGTCGAGATGAAAGCCGGCGGGATGACCATAAGCTCGCGGACCTTGGTGACCTCATATTTTTCGCGATCGAACATGATGGGGCGTATGTCATTGAGCAACACCACACCAATGAGTTCCTCGCGGCCATTGACCACGGGGAATATGTTTCTGCTAGACTGCGCAATGAGCCTGATCAGGTCACCAAGCGTCGCGTCTCCCCTGACGGGGGTGAAGTCCGTCTCAATGACTTTGTCAAGGTGCATGAGCGTGAGCACCGTCTTGTCTTTTTTGTGCGTGAGCAGCTCGCCCTTGTCGGCCAGAGGCTTGGTGTAGATGCTCTGAGGCTCGAAACAGGCCATGGTGACGTGGCTGAGCGTTGAAGTTATCATGAGCGGGAGCAGGAGCGAGTATCCGTTGGTTATCTCGGCAATCAGGAATATGGCCGTCATGGGCGCATGCATGACACCCGCCATGACACCCGCCATGCCGACGAGGGTGAAATTTGTCGTCGGCAAGTCGCAGCCGAAGAGGGTGTTGAGGCCTTGCGAGAAGAAAAAGCCCGTGACGGCCCCCATAAACAGCGATGGCGCGAAAGTGCCGCCCACGCCTCCCGCGCCAGTGGTGGCGGCCGTGGCCACGGCCTTGAGCAAGAGGATGAGGCCGGCATAGAGCAGCACGGCGCCGTTGGAGCGGCCAAAGAGCGACTCTAGGGGCGACTCATCCATGGCATTGGAAGCGTTGCCCTGGAGGAGCTGGCTGATGGTGGTGTAGCCCTCGCCATAGAGCGGCGGCAGCAAGAATATGAGCACGCCAAGGATGGAACTGCCGACGACCCACTTGACCCACGGGTTTGATATTCGCCCCATGCGCCCCTCGGTGAACCACATGGCGCGCGCGAAGAGCAACGACACGAAGCCGGCAAAGACGCCCAAAAGGCAGTAGAACGGGACATTGCCCAAGACGAAGTCGCTTATGCGGCTCATGGAAAACTCCACATCGCTGCCCATGAACCAGTAGGTCACAGAAGTGGCCACCACGGCAGATATCATGAGCGGCACCATAGACGCCATGGTCAAGTTGAGCATAAGAATCTCCAGCGTGAAGACAACCCCCGCGACGGGGGCCTTGAACACGCCGGCTATGCCGCCCGCCGCGCCACAGGCCATGAGGAGCGTCACCGTCTTGTAGTCCAGCTTGAAGAATTTGGCAATGTTGCTGCCGATGCCCGCGCCCGTGAGAGCGATAGGGGCCTCGGCTCCCACCGACCCTCCGAAACCAATGGTGAAAGAGCTGGTGACGATGGACGAGTAAATGTGATGCGGCGGCAGGGAGCTGCCAGTCTGCGATATGGCGTAGAGAATCTGCGTGATGCCATGCCCCAGATTTCCGCGGATGACATAGCGCACCAAGAGCCACGAAAAGAGAATGCCCACGGCCGGGCTCACGAGCAGCAGCAAGTTGAAATTGAGGCCCGAGAACCCGTCTACGATGGTTTTGACGAAAGTTATGGTGTGCTTGAGGGTGACAGCGGCCAGACCACTGACCACTCCCACGACCAGACTGAGCAGGATGACGAAATAACGTTGGCCAATCTTGTCGACAACCCAGCGGCTGGCATTGTCCGCCATGAGCTGGATGAGATTGAGTATCTTGGACATTATCCCTCTTTTCAAGAACCGCGGGCACAGGCAGGGACGCGCCCCCTCGGACGCGGCAAAAGAGACTCCGCGGCCTCCCCTAAAAACGCACAAATATAGAGTTTGAAAACGACATTATGAAATGGAAAAGCCACGGCCGCGGGTCTCCGCGAGCCGTCTTTGCCATTTATGACCTACCTTTGCACTCAGCAACCATGCAGGATAACGAACACACACACGGCAGCTTCGCAATGTTTCGGCTGCCGGCCTGTGGCGAGAGCCGCGCCCTGGAGAGCGAGCCTGAGGAGCTTGACGACGTGAGCCTTGCCGCGGGCCGCACGGGCTTCATATTCGCCCCCTTTGACCTCAGCGGGCCACAGCCCATCCTTTTCTTTCCCGGCGAGGCGCACCCGGTCTCACAGCCGAGACGCAGTCTCGAGCCGACAGCCTCGGCCACGCCGCGATATGATGGCGGGCGAGACGACTACGCAAGGAGCTTCCGCGCGTTGCACTCCCTGGTGCGCGACAAAACGCTGCGCAAAGTGGTGCTGTCGCGGCGGGTCTCCTTGGCATGCCAACAGGTCGAGAGCAAGGCCAGGGAACTGTTCGCAGCCGCTTGCGAAGCCTACCCGCAAGCCTTTGTGGCATTAATCAGCACGCCGCGCTGCGGCACCTGGCTCATGGCCACGCCCGAACTGCTGCTGGAGAGCCACGGCGGCATCATGCGCACCATGGCACTGGCCGGCACCATGCGCACGGAGGCTGGAGGCATGGTGGAGTGGAGCAAAAAAAACAAAGACGAGCAGGCTGTGGTGGCGCAATACGTGACGGAGACGCTCGCCCCCCTTGCCCAAGACATTGAGGCGCAAGGGCCGGAGACAACTCAAGCGGCAAACCTGGCGCACCTTAGGACTCTTTTCTCGTTCACCTTGCGCCCTGGCGCGCGCGTCACTGACCTGCTAGCCGCACTGCACCCCACGCCCGCGGTGTGCGGGCTGCCAAAGGCCGCGGCACAGGAGGCTCTGCGGGCGCACGAAGGCGTGGAGCGGGAATATTTCAGCGGTTTCGCGGGGGCGTTGCGAGCCAATGGCGACACCGACGTCTTCGTGACGCTCAGATGCATGAAAATGAGTGGCGATGGGTGCACCCTTTTCGCAGGCGGCGGGCTGATGCCCGAAAGCCGAATGGAAGACGAGTGGGCAGAGACCGAGGCCAAGATGGCGGCTATGGCCAATCTTTTGAAAACATACAGAGCCACAAATGTTTAGCGACAACAAGACAATAAACATCTTGACCGCGCTGCTGACGCGCCACGGCATCCGCCACGCCGTCACCTGCCCAGGCAGCCGCAACGCGCCAATATGCCACAACCTCAACGAGGCGGGCATCGCGTGCCACCCCGTCACAGACGAGCGGTCAGCCGCCTTTTTCGGCATCGGGCTGAGCCAAGCCACGGGAGGGCCTGTGGCCGTGTGCGTCACGAGCGGCTCCGCAATATTGGACACAGCCCCGGCAGTGGCCGAGGCATATTATCAGCGCGTGCCGCTTATTGTCATAGCGGCCGACCGCCCGGCAGCATGGATTGGGCAACTTGACGGCCAGACGATGCCGCAGACCGGCGCGTTTGGCAGCATGGCGCGCAAGGCAGTATGCCTGCCAGAGGGAGACACGGCGGAAGACCTGTGGCACGCCGACAGGCTGATCAATGAGGCCCTGATGGCGGCCACGGGCCGAACGCAAGGGCCCGTGCTGATAAACGTGCCAATCAGGGAGCCGCTTTATGAGTTTCACACAGAGAGGTTGCCAGACGTGAGAGTGTGCCGCACGGTGGAAGACGATGGCGAGGGCGCGATGAGACGCGTGGCGGAGCTGATGGGGCGGGCGCGCAGGCCGCTCATCGTCATTGGCCAAGCCCAGGTGTCGGCGCGGGCGGAGGGGTGGCCCACGCTCTTCGAGCCGCTGTCTGGCGCAGGCGCGCCAAAGGTCAACGAGGCGGCGCACATCTTGCGTCACAGCCGCTTGGCCAAGGTTGATGATTACAGGCCCGACATGATTCTCTACATTGGCGGCCACATTGTGAGCAAAGAGATGAAACAGTTCCTGCGCTCATGCGGAGAGGCGGAGACCGTGTTGATATCAGACGACGGCGAGCTGCATGACGTGTTTCAGAACACCACGCTTGTGGGCTGTTGCGACGCTGACGGACTGCTGCGGACACTCAGCCACACCCGCCGCGCCGCCGACGCGGCCTTTGTCGAGAAATGGGAGACACTGCTAAACAGCACAGAAGAGACATGCGGCCACAAAACGCCAACATTCTCACAGTTGCAGGTCATTCAGACGCTTATGGATGCCAAGCCACAAGCCACGCTCCACTTTGCGAACAGCTCCGCCGTGCGCTTGGGGTGCCTGGCCAGCCAGGCGAGGTTTTGGTGCAACCGCGGCATAAACGGCATAGACGGGTCGGTATCCACTGCCGCCGGCCACTCCGCGGGTCTGACCAAGGGCCTGTGCCTATGCGTCTCCGGCGACCTGAGCTTCTTCTATGACCAAAACGCACTGTGGAACAACGAGGTGGACTCACGCCTAAGAATTTTGCTACTCAACAATGGCGGCGGCGGCATATTCAGCCGCTTCGCCGGTCTGCGCGGCAGCGCGGCCCGCGAGAGGATTGTGATGGCGGAGCATAAGACCACAGCCCGCGGCATCTGCGAGCAGAACCGAGTGGAGTATGCCGAGGCTCATGACATCGGCGGCGTGGAGCGGCTGCTGCCTTGGCTGCTGGCAGGCGGTGAACAGACAGCCACGGGCAGGCCGCGCCTGCTAGAGGTGTTCACCAATAAAGACAATGACCAGAGAGCGCTGACAGAATATTATAAACACATTGTGACCGAATATGACAAGAGAGTGGAAAAAGATTGAGGGGCTGGACTTCAAGGAGATTCTTTTTGAGGAGTACAACCACATTGCCAAGATAACAATCAACCGTGAGCGTTGGCGCAACGCGTTCACGCCATTGACCACATGGGAGATGAGCCAGGCCCTCTCATACTGCCGCGAGGCTCAGGGCATAAGGGTTGTCATCTTGACTGGCGCCGGGCGCGTGGCATTCTGCGCCGGTGGCGACATGAACGTCAAGGGTCGCGGCGGCTACATCGGGGCCGACGGCGTGCCTCGCCTCAACGTACTAGACGTGCAGATGCAGATCCGCCGCCTGCCAAAGCCCGTCATCGCCATGGTCAACGGCTTCGCAATAGGCGGCGGCCACGTGCTACACGTCATGTGCGACCTCTCCATTGCCAGCACTAATGCCATTTTTGGCCAGACGGGGCCCAGGGTGGGCAGCTTCGACGCCGGCTTCGGGGCCTCATATCTGGCGCGCATCGTTGGACAGAAGAAAGCCAGGGAGATATGGTTTCTGTGCGAGAAATATTCAGCCGCGGAGGCCCTGGAGATGGGGCTGGTGAACAAAGTGGTGGAGCCAGACGCGCTGGAAGACACGTGCGTGGAATGGGCCGAGCGCATGATGGAGCATTCGCCATTGGCCTTGCGCATGATAAAAGCCGGTCTCAACGCCGAACTCGACGGGCAAGCAGGCATCCAGGAACTGGCGGGAGACGCCACCATGCTGTATTACACTATGGATGAGGCGCAAGAGGGCGGGCGCGCCTTCCTCGAGAAGCGCAAACCGGACTTTGACAAATTCCCTCACTTCCCATAGAGCCATGCTGCACACTTCAATAGAGAGGCGAGTGCTGCGCTTCCGCACGCCCGCCACGACGAGCCGCGGCACATATGCCACGCGCACCATACGCCTGATTCACGTGACGGACGACACGCAGCCAGGCATAGAGGGCGTGGGCGAATGCTCCCCGCTGCCCGACCTCTCTGCCGACGCGCTGCCAGACAACGAGTATGACCTACTGCTGCTCACCGTGTGCCAAGACCTGCGCGAAAGCGGCACGCCAGACCGTGAGGCGCTGCGCCCCTACCCCTCAATCTTGTTTGGGCTGGAGACAGCCATCTGGCAGCTGGAGCGAGGCGGAGACACGGCCTTGTCAGACACCCCGTTCGCCCGCGGCGAAAATGGCATCAGGATAAACGGGCTGGTGTGGATGGGCTCTTTCGATGAGATGACGCGGCGCATGGAGGAAAAGGTCAAGGCCGGTTTCTCATGCGTCAAGCTGAAAATTGGCGGCATTGACTTCGAGCATGAGCTGGCCATGGTGCGCGCCCTGCGGGAGCGTTTCAGCCCCAAGGACATTGAGCTGCGCCTCGACGCCAATGGCGCTTTCGCCCCTAAAGACGCTCTGGGCAGGCTGGAGAGGCTGGCGGAATATGGGATACACTCAATTGAGCAACCCATCCGCCAAGGGCAGTGGGACGAGATGGCGAGGCTTTGCGAGGCCTCGCCCATAGACATCGCCTTGGACGAGGAGCTTATAGGCGTGGCCGGCACGGAGGACAAATGCCGCCTGCTGGACACTATTCGCCCCCAATATTTAGTCATAAAGCCCACTCTGCACGGCGGCATAAGCGGCACGCGCGAATGGGTGGAGTTGGCCAGGCGGCGCAGCGTCGGGTCCTGGCTGACGAGCGCGCTCGAGAGCAACGTGGGCCTCAACGCCATAGCCCACCTGGCCGCAGAGACCTATGGCACCGACCCTGCCATGCCGCAGGGCTTGGGCACAGGGCAGCTCTTTGAGACGAACACTGAGCGGCCCATCTCCATCCGCGGCGAACGGCTATATTACACGCCAAACAAGCCATGACACTAGACGAGTTCTTGGCCGAGTGGCAAGACGGAAGCCCCACCGTGAGGGTGAAGACAAGCGGATCTACGGGCGAGCCTAAGCCTATGGACGTGGAGAAGAGGCGCATGAGAGCGAGCGCCCGCACCACATGCGACTTCCTCGGCCTGCGGGAGGGAGACAGCGCGCTGCTGTGCCTGCCGTTAGACTACATCGCGGGCAAGATGATGGTTGTCAGGGCGCTGGAGCGCGGGCTGCGCCTCATTTGCCAAGAGCCCAGCTCACACCCCATGCGAGGGCTGACGGAGACGCCAGACTTCGCAGCCGTCACGCCCATGCAGGTGTGGGAGACGCTGCGAGATGAGCGTGAGCGCGAGACGCTCTTCGGCATCGGCAACGTGATCATTGGCGGCGGAGCCGTGAACCCCGACATGGCCAATTGGCTGCAAGGGGCGCGCGGGGCAGTGTGGAGCACCTACGGCATGACCGAGACGCTGTCTCACATAGCCCTCCGACGCATCAACGGCCTGGCAGCTAGCGAGTGGTACACTCCTTTCGAGGGCGTGAGCTTGAGCGTGACGGATGACGGGCACCTTGTCATTGACGCGCCAAGCGTCTCCCCAAAGCGGCTGACGACAAACGACATTGCCGAACTGCGCACAGACCCGGGGGGCAAGACACGATTCAGAATCTTGGGGCGAGCAGACAATGTGATATGCTCCGGCGGCATAAAGATCCAAGCCGAGGAGGTAGAGCGAATGCTAGACGGCAAGATCGGGGTGCCATTTATGGTCACGTGGCGGCAAGATCCCAAACTAGGGCAAGCAGTCACGCTGGTCATGGAGGGAGGAGACGCAGATGCCGCCAAGGATGCCTGCGAGGCTACCTTGCCCAAATATTGGAGACCCAAAACAATTGAAGTGGTGGAGAGCCTGCCGCGCACAGAGACAGGCAAAGTGAAACGGAAAGCATGGGACAGGACATCAAAATGACACCAGAGGCAAACGGCCTGACGCTTCACTGCAAGTCGTTCTACGAGCTGACGCTAGACGAGCTGTATGCGCTGCTACACACACGCAGCAACGTTTTCATTGTGGAGCAGGACTGCGTATATCAAGACCTTGACAATGACGACCAGGCGGCTCTGCACACCTGGCTCACACGTGGCGACAAGATAGTGGCCATGTTGCGCATATGCCCTGCCGGCAAACATTTGGAAGAGGTCTCCCTTGGCCGCGTCATAACCACGGAGCGGGGGTTTGGCTTTGGCGAGCAAATGGTAAAGATTGGCATCCGCCTGGCCATCGAGCGCATGGGCGCAAGGGTGATCAAAATCCAATCTCAAGAGCAAGCTAAGGGATTTTACGCAAAACTTGGCTTCCTACCCACGTCCGAGCCATATATGCACGAGGGGCTGCCACACCGCGATATGGAGTGGCGGGCGGAAGACTGACACTCTTCAGCCAGACTTTACAATCACGCCACGCCCCACGCAAGCAATATTCGTGGAGGCGTGGCGTTTCTTGATCAATATATTAGGCGTGGGGCATAGCCAAATATGCAGCAACTCGACCTTACAATCAACAAACCACAAAAAGAGGCCTCCCCGTCATGCAGACGGGGAGGCCTCGTAACTTATTTCGTAAGTCTTAGCTCAGCAGTCGGGCCTTTAGGCCTCCTGCTGCTCCAAAACCTGCGTGTCTTCTTTCGAGCCGACAATGTCGTCTCCCAAACCACGCGTGCCGGTGCCGGCCGGGATGAGGTGGCCGCAAATGACGTTCTCCTTCAAGCCCTCGAGGTAGTCCACCTTGCCAAGTATAGCGCTCTCGTTGAGCACCTTGGTGGTCTCTTGGAAGGATGCGGCGGACATAAAGCTCTTGGTCTGGAGAGCGGCGCGCGTGATGCCCTGAAGAATCTGATTGGCCGTGGCAGGCACAGCGTCACGAACTTCAACAAGGCGCATATCGCGGCGGCGGAGCTGAGAATTCTCATCGCGCAGGCGACGTGCCGTGATGATCTGGCCGGGGCGGAGGCTGTCTGAGTCGCCCGCGTCAACGACGACGAGCTTACCCCACAGCTTGTCATTCTCCTCTTGGAAGTCGATCTTATCGACCGTCTCTTTCTCAAGGAAGATGGTGTCGCCCGGATCCTGAATCTCCACCTTGCGCATCATCTGACGGACAATGACCTCGAAATGCTTGTCATTGATAGCTACACCTTGCAGACGATAGACATCCTGAACCTCGTTGACGATATACTCCTGAACCTTGGTCGGGCCAAGGATTGTGAGGATATCAGTAGGCGTGATGGCGCCATCGGAAAGAGGAGTGCCGGCACGAACGTAGTCGTTCTCCTGAACAAGGATCTGCTTGGCGAGAGAGACAAGGTACGCCTTGCGCTCGCCTGTCTTCGAGGTGACGATGATCTCGCGGTTGCCGCGCTTGATCTTGCCATAGGAGACCTCGCCGTCTATCTCGGACACAACGGCAGGGTTGCTCGGGTTGCGCGCCTCGAAGAGCTCCGTGACGCGTGGCAGACCACCAGTGATGTCGCCAGCCTTACCAACGGCGCGAGGCATCTTGGCGATGGTCTCGCCCGCCTTGATCTCAGAGCCGTCCTCGGCCGAGACGTGGGCGCCCACAGGCAGGTTATATGTCTTGACGACCTCTTCGCCCTGCATAATGTTGAGTGCTGGAGACTTGGTGCGATCGTGACTCTCAATGATGACCATCTCGGAGAATCCGGTCTGCTCATCGCTCTCGAGCTTGTAGGTCACGCCCTCCTCCATGTTCTCGAACTTGACGACACCGCTCTTCTCTGTGATGATCTGGGCGTTGTAGGGGTCCCACTCACAGAGCGGCGCACCCTTTTCAACTTCCTGACCAGGCTTGACGAAGAGCTTGGCGGCATAGGGGAGCGAATGGCGGATGAGCTCGCGGCCTGTGTTCTTGTCCACAATGCGCAACTCCGCCAAGCGGCTGACAACGATCTCCATACTGTTGCCATTGGCATCGGTGTAAGGCACGCTGCGCAGCTCGTCAATCTCCACCACGCCATCGTACTTAGACTTGACGGAACTCTCTGAGGAGTCACCTCCTGCCACACCTCCTTGGTGGAAAGTACGGAGGGTAAGCTGCGTACCAGGCTCGCCGATGGACTGGGCCGCGATGACGCCGACTGCCTCGCCCTTGTGGACAAGGCGGCTGGTGGCAAGGTTGCGGCCGTAGCACTTGGCGCACACGCCCTTTCGAGACTCACAGGTGAGGACGGAGCGTATCTCAACACTCTCGATGGGAGAGTCCTCAATGGCGCGGGCTTTGGCCTCGTTGATCTCCTCGCCGGCATGGACGAGGATCTCGTTGGTGATGGGGTGGATGACATCGTTGACAGCCACGCGGCCGAGGATTCGCTCGTAGAGGGTTGCAATGACGTCATCGTTATTCTTGATGGCCGTGCAGGTGAGGCCTCGGAGCGTGCCGCAATCCTCGTCGGTGATGATGACATCATTGGAGACGTCCACAAGACGGCGGGTGAGGTATCCCGCATCGGCAGTTTTCAATGCCGTGTCGGACAGACCCTTACGGGCACCGTGCGATGAGATGAAGTACTCCTGCACGGAGAGGCCCTCTTTGAGGTTCGCGATGACAGGGTTCTCGATGATCTGCGGTCCCTCGGCGCCAGATTTCTGGGGCTTGGCCATAAGACCGCGCATGCCACAAAGCTGACGAATCTGATCCTTTGAACCACGGGCGCCAGAGTCAAGCATCATATAGACAGAGTTGAAGCCCTGCTGGTCAGAGCTCAACTGCTTCATAAGAATGCCCGTAAGCTCTGTGTTGACGTGCGTCCAGATGTCGATGATCTGATTGTATCGCTCGTTGTTCGTGATGAAGCCCATATTGTAGTTGTTCATCACTTCCTGGACGTCCTCGTAGCCTTTCTGGATGAGCGCCTCCTTCTCTTTCGGGATGATGACATCGGAGAGGTTAAAGGAGAGTCCTGCGACAAAGGCCATATGATAGCCCATGTTCTTGATGTCATCGAGAAAGTCGGCCGTGCGGGGAATGCCACACGCCTTCTGCACTCGCGCAATGATGTCGCGGAGCGACTTCTTGGTGATGAGGCAATTGATGTAGCCAACCTCTCTCGGCACAAGATTGTTGAAGAGAATTCGCCCCATAGTGGTCTCGACTATGGTCAAGGCAGGCTTGCCTGAAGCGTCAAGATCATATGTGCGCACCTTCACTTTGGCATGGAGATCCACCTTGCCCTCGTTGTAGGCAATCTCGGCCTCCGCGGGAGAGTAGAAGATTGAGCCCTCACCCTCCGCGCCGGGGCGTTCCTTGGTGATGTAGTAGAGACCCAAGACCATATCTTGGGACGGGACGGTGATGGGCGCGCCGTTAGCCGGGTTCAGCACGTTGAGCGAGGCGAGCATGAGGAGCTGCGCCTCGAGCACAGCGGCGTTTCCGAGCGGGAGGTGGACCGCCATCTGGTCACCATCGAAGTCGGCGTTGAACGCCGTGGTGGCGAGCGGGTGGAGCTGAATGGCCTTACCCTCAACCATACGGGGCTGGAACGCCTGGATGCCAAGACGGTGAAGAGTCGGGGCTCGGTTGAGGAGCACAGGGTGGTTCTTCATGACATTCTCAAGGATGTCCCATACCACCGGCGCCTTCTTGTCCACTATTTTCTTTGCCGACTTGACTGTCTTGACAATGCCGCGCTCAATGAGCTTGCGGATGATGAACGGCTTATAAAGCTCTGCAGCCATGTCTTTAGGCAGGCCGCACTCGTGCATACGGAGTTCGGGGCCGATGACGATGACGGAGCGCGCGGAGTAGTCAACGCGCTTACCAAGAAGGTTCTGACGGAAACGACCCTGTTTGCCCTTGAGGCTGTCTGACAGAGACTTGAGGGGGCGGTTGGCATCTGATTTGACAGCCGTGGAACGGCGCGTATTGTCAAAAAGAGAGTCAACAGCCTCTTGGAGCATACGCTTCTCGTTTCGGAGGATTACCTCCGGAGCCTTGATCTCAAGCAGCCTCTTCAGACGGTTGTTGCGGATGATGACGCGACGATAGAGCTCGTTGAGGTCGGACGTGGCGAAACGACCGCCATCGAGCGGCACGAGCGGGCGCAAGTCGGGCGGAATTACCGGGATGACCTTGAGAATCATCCACTCCGGCTTGTTACGGCCCTTGGAGGCGCGAAACCACTCAACGACCTGAAGACGCTTGAGGGCCTCGTTCTTGCGCTGCTGCGAAGACTCGTGGCTGGCCTTGTGGCGCAGGTCGTAGGAGAGCTCGTCAAGGTCAACCTGCTGAAGGAGCATCTCGAGAGCCTCGGCGCCCATCTTGGCGATGAACTTATTGGGGTCGTTATTGTCGAGGAGCTGGTTCTCCTTCGGCAGCGAGTCGATGATGGCGAGATACTCCTCCTCAGAGAGGAAATCAAGCTTCTTGACACCGTCTTGCGCCTTGATGCCAGGGTTTACGACAATGTAGCGCTCGTAATATACGATGGTATCCACCTTCTTGGTAGGGATGCCAAGGAGGCAGCCAATCTTGTTGGGGAGGGACCTGAAATACCAGATGTGGGCGACAGGCACAACGAGCGAGATGTGACCCATACGCTCGCGGCGCACCTTTTTCTCGGTCACCTCGACGCCGCAGCGGTCGCATACGATGCCTTTGTAGCGGATGCGCTTGTACTTTCCGCAATGGCACTCGTAGTCCTTGACGGGGCCGAAGATGCGCTCGCAAAAGAGGCCATCGCGCTCAGGCTTATACGTCCTGTAGTTGATGGTCTCGGGCTTTAGCACCTCACCACTCGACATCTCAAGAATCTCCTCTGGCGAAGCCAAGCCGATGGAGATTTTTGAAAAGTTGGTTTTCTTTTGATCTCTTCTAAAAGCCATATTAGAGATATTATGTTGTCCCGCTCACACGGGCTTATATGATGCCGCCCTATTGGGGCCGCGCAAGCATGCGCGACCTCGAGGCGGACTGATTATACTACTCGAGAGAGATGCTGAGGCCCAAGCCCCTCATCTCGTGGAGGAGCACGTTGAGCGACTCCGGGATGCCAGGGGTCGGGAGGTTATCACCCTTGACAATGGCCTCGTAGGCCTTGGCGCGACCCACGACATCATCGGACTTGACCGTAAGGATCTCCTGAAGAACGTTTGCGGCGCCGAATCCCTCGAGCGCCCAAACCTCCATCTCTCCGAAACGCTGGCCACCGAACTGAGCCTTACCGCCAAGAGGCTGCTGGGTGATGAGGGAGTAGGGGCCGATGGAGCGGGCGTGCATCTTGTCATCGACCATGTGGCCGAGCTTAAGCATGTAGACGATGCCCACGGTCGCCGGTTGGTGGAAACGCTCGCCAGTGCCACCATCGTAGAGGTAGATCTTGCCCACATCGGGGACACCAGCCTTACGCGTCAGCTCCGTTATCTGGTCTAGTGAAGCGCCATCGAACACGGGGGTGGCGAACTTCATGCCCAGCTCCTTGCCAGCCCAGCCAAGGACTGTCTCATAGATCTGGCCAAGGTTCATACGAGAGGGCACGCCCAGAGGGTTGAGGACGATATCTACGGGTGAGCCATCGGGCAAGAACGGCATATCCTCCAAGCGAACTATATTGGAGACAATACCCTTGTTTCCATGCCGACCGGCCATCTTGTCGCCCACGCGAATCTTACGCTTCTTGGCAATGTAGATCTTAGCGACCTGCATGATGCCATTGGGGAGCTCGTCACCGATGGTCTCGTTGTATGTCTTGCGCTTCTCCACCGCCTCATACTCCTTGTATTTCATGCGATAGTTGTGGATGACGCGGTAGATGAGCTGGTTCTTGTCCTCATCCGATGTCCATCCAGACGGATCGACAGACTGGTAGTTGACATCGGCAAGAATGTTGCGCGTGAAGCGTACACCCTTGGCTATGACCTCGACCCCATAGTAGTCCTTAACGCCTTGAGAGGTCTTGCCCTCGAGCAAGGAATAGAGCTTGTCCAGCAATATGTTGAGCAGGCCTGTCACGTTCTTCTCGAACTCCTCCTGGATGGAGGCCACTTTTGCTTTCTCGGAAGAGCGCGAGCGACGATCCTTGACAACTCGGGAGTAGAGGTTACGCCCAATGACAACACCGCTCAAAGAAGGGTTGGCCTTGAGAGACGCGTCCTTGACATCGCCGGCGCGGTCGCCGAAGATGGCGCGGAGCAGCTTCTCCTCTGGTGTCGGGTCACTCTCCCCCTTAGGCGTGATCTTGCCGATGAGGATGGCCCCTGGCTCCACATGCGCGCCAATGCGGATGATGCCGTTCTCGTCAAGATCTTTCGTGGCGTCCTCACTAACGTTGGGAATGTCTGAAGTGAGTTCCTCCATGCCTCTCTTAGTGTCGCGGACATCAAGAGAATACTCGTCAACGTGGACGGAGGTGAAGATGTCTTCACGTACTACCCTCTCGGAAATGACGATGGCATCCTCGAAGTTGTAACCCTTCCAAGGCATGAACGCCACCTTGAGGTTGCGGCCAAGGGCCAACTCGCCGTTGGACGTGGAATAACCCTCGGTCAGAATCTCGCCCTTGGCAACCCTCTGACCCTTACGGACGATGGGGCGGATGTCTATGCAAGTGCTCTGGTTCGTTTTTTGGAACTTAGAGAGGCGATATTCCTTCGTGTCTGGATCGAAGCTGACAAAGCGCTCTTCATCTGTACGGTCGTAACGGACGATGATCTTATCGGCATCGACATAGTCAATGACACCATCTTTCTCGGCCATCACCTGTGTGCGAGAGAAGCGGATGACCGGCTCCTCCAGACCCGTGCCGACAATGGGGGACTCTGTGCGAAGCAGGGGCACGGCCTGCCTCATCATGTTGGAGCCCATGAGCGCGCGGTGCGCATCGTCATGCTCGAGGAACGGGATGAGAGATGAAGCCACTGACGCGATCTGATTGGCGGCCACGTCAATATACTCGACCTCGCTCTTATCGACGACCGGGAAGTCGCTATCTTGACGAGCCTTTACACGCTCCTCGGTGAAGTTGCCGTCATCGTCCATAGGCGAAAGCGCCTGCGCTATGATCTTATGCTCCTCCTCCTCGGCCGTGACGTATTTGAAACCTTCCTCTGAGAAGTCCACCTTGCCGTTCTTGACTATACGGTAAGGGGTCTCTAGGAAACCGAGGTCATCAATCTTGGCGTAGATGGTGAGGGACGAGATGAGGCCGATGTTCGGGCCCTCAGGGGTCTCGATTGGGCAGAGACGGCCGTAGTGGGTGTAGTGGACATCGCGAACCTCGAAACCCGCACGGTCGCGGCTAAGGCCACCCGGGCCCAGGGCGGACAAGCGCCTCTTGTGAGTGACCTCAGCAAGAGGGTTGGTCTGATCCATGAACTGCGACAGCGCATTGGTGGCGAAGAAGCTGGCAATGACAGAGGCGAGCGTCTTGCTGTTGATGAGGTCGGTGGGCGTGAAGACCTCATTGTCGCGGACGTTCATGCGCTCACGGATGGTACGCGCCATACGCGCCAGGCCCACAGCGAACTGATTGGCCAGCTGCTCGCCCACGGTACGCACGCGGCGGTTGCTAAGGTGGTCGATATCATCGACATCGGCCTTAGAGTTGAGAAGCTCGATGAGGTGCTTGATTATCTCGATCATGTCCTCCTTTGTCAAGACGCGGACATTAATGTCGGTCTTGAGGCCAAGCTTCTGATTGAGACGATAGCGGCCCACGTTGCCAAGGTCGTAACGCTTGTCGGAGAAGAAGAGCTTCTCGATGGCGTCTCGGGCAGTGGCCTCGTCTGGTGGATCAGCGTTGCGAAGCTGACGATATATGTAGACAACAGCCTCCTTTTCGGAGTTGCAGGGGTCTTTCTGAAGAGTGTTGTAAATAATGGCGAAGTCAGCGAGGTTTTGCCCCTCCTTATGGAGTAGGATGGTCTTGACACCGGCCTCAATGATGGCCTCGACCTGCTCCTCGTCGAGGACGGTCTCGCGGTCTACGACGACCTCGTTTCGCTCGATGGAGACGACCTCGCCGGTGTCTTCATCAACGAAGTCCTCAACCCAGGATTTAAGAACGCGCGCGGCCAGTTTGCGGCCTACGCACTTCTTGATATTATTCTTGTTGACCTTGACCTCATCGGCCAGGCCAAATATTTCTAGAATATCCTTATCCGACTCAAAGCCAATGGCGCGCAACATTGTGGTGACCGGCAATTTCTTCTTGCGGTCGATGTAGGCGTACATGACATTGTTGATGTCGGTAGCGAACTCAATCCATGAACCCTTGAACGGGATGATTCTTGCGGAATAGAGCTTGGTGCCATTTGCGTGTACGCTCTGCCCGAAGAAGACACCGGGAGAGCGGTGCAGCTGTGACACGACGACGCGCTCGGCGCCATTTACGACAAAACTGCCCTTCTCGGTCATGTAAGGTATCATGCCGAGGTAAACCTCCTGCACGACGGTGTCGAAATCCTCGTGGTCGGGGTCGTTGCAAGAGAGTTTGAGTGTAGCCTTCAGGGGGACTTGGTATGTCAGTCCCTGCTCGAGACACTCCTGAATGGTGTAGCGGGGTGGGTCGATGCAATAGTCCAGAAACTCGAGGGAGAAATTGTTCCTCGTGTCGCTGATGGGGAAATTTTCGTTGAAGACCCTGAAAAGGCCCTCTTTTTTGCGTTGTTCTGGAGTTGAGCCAAGCTGGAACAGCTCCTTAAACGATTTTAACTGTACTTCCAGGAAGTCGTTGTACTCCAACGGATGCTTCACGGAAGAGAAACTAATCCTGTCGGCTTTGATGGGATTCATGGAATCGAGAAGATTAATTGAACTTAATAACAGAGATACAAAAGGTTTGGAGCCCATGACAAGCATGGGTCCCAAACCAATTCCTATAAGAAGGAAGAGCTGTTATTACTTAAGTTCAACCTCAGCACCAGCCTCTTCGAGTTTAGCCTTGAGAGCCTCAGCGTCAGCCTTGGAGAGCTTCTCCTTGACGGTAGCGGGAGCCTTGTCGACGATCTCCTTAGCCTCTTTGAGGCCAAGGCCGGTGTTCTCCTTGACAGCCTTAACGACTGCGAGCTTGGCAGCGCCAGCGCTCTTGAGGACAACATCGAACTCGGTCTGCTCAGCAGCTGCAGCAGCACCGCCGGCTGCGGGAGCAGCAACAGCAACAGCAGCTGCTGCGGGCTCGATGCCGTACTCCTCTTTGAGGACGTTAGCGAGTTCGTTGACTTCCTTTACAGTAAGATTTACGAGCTCTTCTGCGAGCTTCTTGATATCTGCCATCTTATTTAGTAATTAATTAGGTTCAGGTAATGTGGAAAAATTATTTCTTGCTTAAAGTTTCGAGGACGCCATGAATCTTGTTGCCAGCGCTGCCCTGGAGGGCGGAGATGACATTCTTGGCGGGCGACTGGAGCAGAGCGATAACGTCTGCGATAAGCTCCTCTTTGCTCTTGATAGCGACAAGCTCCTGGAGAGCGTTCGCGCCATAGACAGACTGCTCGACGAAAGCACCCTTGAGGACTGGCTTCTCATTTGCAGCGGAGAACTCCTTGATGACCTTGGCAGGCGCGTTCCCGACATTCGCGAACATCACAGCCGTGTTGCCGGAGAAAGCGGTGTTGAGGTCGGCGAGTTCGCCGTCTACAGACTCGACAGCCTTCTTTATAAGGGTGTTCTTGACGACCATGAGCTTGATGTCCCTCTCGAAGCAGAGACGACGCAGCGCGCTGGTCTTCTCGGCGTTGAGGCCCTCGATGTCAACGAGGTAGAAGTGGGAGTAGCTCTTGAGCGTCTCTACGAGCTGGTCAATGAGTGTGGCTTTATCTTCTTTTCTCATGATTCCGATTTGAAAGGTAAAACAATCAACTAAGCCTCACCGACCTTAAAGTCGACATGAACGCCCGGGCTCATGGTGCTAGAAAGATAAACACTCTTGACGTAGGTGCCTTTTGCAGTAGAGGGCTTGAGACGTACGATAACGTTGAGGAACTCCTTTACGTTATCGACAATCTGCTGCGCATCGAAAGAGACCTTGCCGACTGAGGCGTGGACGATGCCAGCCTTATCGACCTTGAAATCAATCTTACCAGCCTTAACCTCCTTGACGGCCTTGGCGACATCCATTGTGACCGTGCCGCTCTTTGGGTTAGGCATAAGGCCACGGGGACCGAGGATGCGGCCAAGGGCACCTACCTTAGCCATGATGCTGGGCATAGTGATGATGACATCGACGTCAGTCCATCCGCCCTTGATTTTCTCGATGTACTCGTCGAGGCCGACATAGTCCGCACCGGCGGCCTTTGCGTCATTCTCCTTGTCGGGAGTGCAAAGGACCAAAACACGTACCTGCTTGCCCGAACCGTGAGGGAGCGTGCAGACGCCTCTCACCATCTGGTTGGCCTTGCGCGGATCGACACCAAGTCGAACATCCACATCGACAGAGGCATCGAACTTTGTAGTGGTCATATCCTTGACGAGAGCCGCAGCCTCGGCGAGGGAATAGACCTTTCCGTCCTCTATCTTAGACAACGCCAACTTCCTATTCTTAGTTAGTTTCGTCATTGTGCTAGTAGGTATTATGTTATTTATTGCCGGGGAACTCACCTGTGACGGAGACACCCATACTTCTCGCAGTGCCAGCGATCATCTTCATAGCAGACTCAACAGTGAAGCAGTTGAGGTCTGGCATCTTGTCCGTCGCGATGGCCTTCACCTGATCCCAGGTGATGGAAGCCACCTTCTTACGGTTTGGCTCGGCAGAGCCGCTCTTGAGTTTGGCAACCTCCTTGATCTGCACAGCAGCAGGGGGAGTCTTGATGACAAACTCGAACGACTTGTCGTTGTAGACCGTTATGACGACAGGCAGGATTTTGCCAGCCTTGTCCTGAGTACGCGCGTTGAACTGCTTACAGAAATCCATGATGTTCACACCCTTCGAACCCAGAGCCGGGCCGATTGGGGGTGAAGGATTCGCTGCACCACCTTTTACCTGAAGCTTGATAAAGGCTTCTACTTCTTTAGCCATTGTAGCAATTCGTAATTAGAAAATTATAATAATGACAGCCCGTATAAGGCTGGCCGTTGCCAGTTGGAAGCATTCGATACTTGACTGTCCTTACTATCCAGGTATGCATCCTTGCGGCGCTCGCCCCTACTCTTTCTCGACCTGATAGTAGTTCAGCTCGAGCGGGGTCTTGCGACCAAAGATCTTGATCATGACGGAGAGTTTCTTCTTCTCCTCGTTCACTTCCTCGACCTCGCCGGAGAAGCCTGAGAAAGAGCCGTCCGTCACCTTGACCGTGTCTCCCACGACGAAAGGAACCTGATCCTCCATAGTGTCGTCAGCGACTTCGTCAACCCTGCCAATCATCCTGTTGACCTCTGACGCCCTAAGTGGCTGAGGCTCGCCATTTCCCAAGAAGCCCAGCACATTGGCCACGCTCAAAAGGACGGCTTTTGTCTCATTATCAAGAACGCACTCGACAAAGACGTAACCAGAGTAAAGTATATGCTCCTTGAGAACCTTTTTGCCGTTGCGCTGCTGATAAACTTTCTCAACGGGGACTACGACCTCGCCGATGAGGTCTTCAAGATTACGCCTTTTTACCTCTGCGTCGATATTCTCCTTGGCCTTTTTCTCCTTGCCTCCGATGGCTCTGAGGACGTACCAGTTCTTCTGGTTGTTTGACATTTTAGAGCAGGATGACATTAGAGGACATTATAGACCGCCTTGAGAGCATGCTCAAAGACAAAATCCATCACGAAGATGACGAGCGCGATGATCACAGAAGCAATCATAACGATCCTGGCGCTGGAGAAGAGTTCCTTCCACGTGGGCCAAGAGGTCTTATTGACAAGCTCGTTATATACGTCCTTGCAGTAATTTACGACTTTTTCCATTAGTCACTTAATCATTTTGAGCACGGGTGGAGAGACTCGAACTCCCGACACTCGGTTTTGGAGACCGATGCTCTACCAACTGAACTACACCCGTGTGAGAAAGGTGGCGGGGCGGGGACGCCCCACCACCTGAATATCTGAGAATATGCCGTATTACTCGATAATCTCGGTGATCTGGCCTGCGCCTACGGTGCGGCCACCCTCACGGATTGCGAAGCGGAGACCGACGTTGAGCGCTACGGGGTAGATGAGATCCACCTCGATGTTGACGTGGTCACCAGGCATGACGATCTCGGTTCCCTCGGGCAGCTTGATCTCACCAGTGATGTCGAGAGTGCGGAGGTAGAACTGAGGGCGATACTTGTTCTTGAACGGGGTGTGACGGCCACCCTCCTCCTTCTTCAGGACGTAGATCTGCGCCTTGAACTTGGTGTGAGGGGTGATGGAGCCGGGCTTGCAGAGGACCATGCCGCGCTTAATCTCGGACTTGTCGACACCGCGAAGGAGGAGACCTACATTGTCACCAGCCTCACCCTCATCAAGGGTCTTGCGGAACATCTCGACGCCAGTGCAAGTGGTCTTCTTGCCGTCAGAGTCGAGACCGACGATCTGGAGCTCGTCACCTACATGGACAACGCCAGTCTCGATACGACCCGTAGCAACGGTGCCGCGGCCTGTGATGGTCATAGCATCCTCGACAGGCATCAAGAAAGGCTTATCGGTGTCGCGGACAGGGGTAGGAATCCAATCGTCAACGGCCTGCATGAGCTCAAGGACTTTCTCCTCCCACTGAGGCTCGCCATTGAGGGCGCCGAGCGCGGAACCGCGGATGACGGGGCTCTTGTCGCCGTCGAAGTCGTAGAAAGAGAGAAGCTCGCGGAGCTCCATCTCAACGAGGTCGAGCATCTCAGGGTCGTCAACAAGGTCAACCTTGTTCATGAAAACAACGATACGGGGGACGTTCACCTGACGGGCGAGAAGGATATGCTCGCGGGTCTGAGGCATAGGGCCGTCGGTTGCTGCGCAAACGAGGATGGCGCCATCCATCTGGGCGGCACCAGTGACCATGTTCTTGACGTAGTCGGCGTGACCCGGGCAGTCTACGTGAGCGTAGTGGCGGTTGGGGGTCTCATACTCGACGTGGGCGGTATTGATGGTGATACCACGCTCCTTCTCCTCAGGCGCGCTATCGATAGAGTCGAAAGACTTGACCTGGTTGACAGCAGAGGGGTACTTCTTGGAGAGAACCGTGGTGATGGCGGCAGTCAGGGTGGTCTTGCCGTGGTCGACGTGACCGATGGTGCCGATGTTTACGTGTGGCTTTGTTCTTTGGAAAGTTTCTTTAGCCATAATTCGAATTATTAGACAATTAGGTTTACTTTTTCTTCAGTAAAGACTTCGAAAGACAGCCAAAGGACTAGGCATAACAATCCACTTGGCATGAAATTCGCCCACAAAGTTAATACTTTTCAGATGAACAAGACAATGCGGCGGCCTTTTTTTTGTGCCATTTTGCTTGCCAGTTGCGGTTGCGCGTTAATTTTGTAAGGAGGAGCGGGGGCACGCCAGATGCCGACGCCACACGAAGAGACAAGGAACGATGGGACACGACGACCTAAGGTTAAGAAACCAGCTTTGCTTCAGGCTCTACACGGCGAGCAGGCTGATTATAAAGAGTTATACGCCACTGCTGTCGAGGCTTGGGCTGACGTATCCGCAGTATGTGATGATGATGGCCCTGTGGGAACGCGACCGCCGGCCGGTGAGCGACATTGCGAAGCAGCTGATGCTGCAGACGAACACTGTGACCCCGCTGCTGAAAAGGATGGAGGCACTGGGGCTGGTGGCGCGCAAGAAGAGCGACGGAGACCACAGGCAAACCATTGTGGAGCTGACGGCCAAAGGCTTGGCTATGGAAGAAGAGGCGGGCGACATCCCCGCCACACAGGTGCAGCGATTCATATGCAACGGTGCCACCGATGAGACGATCCCGGGCCTGACGATGAGGCTAGACGCCCTCATTGAGATTCTCATGGCTATGACGAGCGGCGAGGAGGGCGAATAGGATTCTCTGGCGCTTACGCAGATAAAGAGAGCGGCGCCCCCCCGCTGTGTCAGGAGGCGCGCCGCTTTGAATTGTGCCGCCCGGCGCAAAACTGCGAGCGGCGGAGGGCTTTTACTTGCTTTCCTTATATTTAAGGAGCTGTTTGCGCAAAGCCTCACAGGCGAGGTCTATCCCCTCCTCGAAAGACTTGCACTGCTTCTCGGCCACCAGGGTGTCGTTTGGCACGGAGAGTGAGATCTTTGAGACCTTGTTCTCGGTGTTGTCTGCCTTGTCGAGGCTCAAGACGACCTCCGCAGAGATTATGCCGTCGAAGAAATGATCGAGCTTGCCGACTTTCTGGGTGGTGAAATCCTTGAGCTGCTGCGTGGCATCGAAATGCACGGACTGGATCGTGAGTTTCATGATACGTTCCTCCTTAGTTTTCGGCCCTTGGGTGGGCCTGTTTGTAGATTTTGTTTAACTGTTCGAAGTCGCTGTGCGCATATATCTGCGTAGCCGCGAGACTTGAGTGGCCGAGCAGCTCCTTGATGGCCAACAAGTCGGCACCATTGTTAAGCAGGACGGTGGCGAATGTGTGTCGCAAGACGTGCGGGCTCATCTTTGTGGCCGAGGCTACCATTGCCATATGGCTGTGGACGATGCCGTAGACAAGCCTGGCGTAGACCGGCGCGCCGCCAGAGGTGACGAAGAGCCTGTCGGCCTGCGAGGAAGCCCCGAACTCGGTTTCTCTGAGTTGAAGATACGAAAATAAAATGGATTTGAGGGCTGGCGTGAGGGGAATTATTCGTTGCTTGTTTCTTTTGCCATTGACCACAATTTGCCCCAGCGACAAATCTACTTGACTAACAGTCATATTGACCAACTCCGAGACGCGGACCCCCGTGAGGTAGAAAAATTGCAGGATGGCCCGGTCTCGTTGGCCTTCGAAGCTGTCGGGGAAAAGCGAGGGATCCAACATGCGGCTCATATCCTCCTCGTGAAAGAAAACAGGCAGTTTTTTCGGCACCCTTATGCTCTCCACGGCTCGGCACGGGTTGACGCTGAGCTTGCCGATGGAACAGAAATAGCGGAAGAAGCTGCGGAGCGAGGCCACCTTGCGGTTCACGGAGCGGGGCGACAGCCCGTCGGCCAAGAGGCGCATCATCCAGCGGCGGACAAGCCGGGTGGTGGTGGACAGGGGCGACGTCAGCTCATCGGCGAAGAGAAAATCGGCGAAGCCTCGCAAATCGACACGATAGGCGGCCACCGTTAGTGGCGAGCATCGCCGCTGATAAAGCATGTATGAAAGGAACTCTTCAACCTCCTGCATGGCAACAATGGAAAAAGAAAGTGCCGAGAGCGAACCACGCTCTCGGCATCCCTATAGTATTGGTAGACCCACCTCCTTCAGTTAGTCGTTTTGAGTTGACGCCAACACGCCCGAGAGCGGATGGCAGGACGAGTTGGGGACTAGTTCTCCTCCTCGCGGCGCAGTTTCTGCACGTAGATGGCCTTGGCCATCTTCTCGCGACGGATGACAGACTGCTTGGTGTAGGCCTGGCGAGAGCGGAGCTCACGCATGATGCCGGTCTTCTCAAACTTCCTCTTGAACTTCTTGAGGGCCCTCTCGATGTTCTCGCCCTCCTTGATAGGAACTACGATCATTGTCTTTTGCTTTGATAATATTCTAGTTTGTCTCAAAAACGAGGCAAAGAAACAAAATTATTGTGAGATAAGCAAATAGGAGCAAGATAAATTATCTGTCCGCAGAATAGGAAACATAGGACCAGAAGAAAGGACTTAGTTCCATGCCCTCGGCGCAACGCTTGACATCATCGGGCGTGAGGGCACGCCCCCCGCCCTCAAATTTGAGTTGCCAGAGGCGCGAGACTAGTAGCGGAGGGAAATAGGGGTGACGGCGCATCCGCGTGTCGTTGGAAGAGTTGACGTTGACGCGGGAGATGCGGGCCGAATCGGCCTGCAAATATGGACTCATGGCGTGGAACGCCTCGTCCGTTATAGGCCACAGGCCCACGAGCTGACGCGGCGAGACGAAACCACCAAGCGAGCGGCGGAACTCAACAATGCGCTCCGCTGTGCGCTGCCCAACGCCTGGGAGCCCAACGAGTTGCTCCACCGTGGCATCATTGAGCTCTACAACAGGGAGGCTCTGAGTCGCGGCATCCTCGCGGGGTACTCGCCTCTCACGCACTGCGACAACGCGCCCCATGAGAATAGAAGAGAGCTCCGATGCGGGGACGGACACTAACGAGTCAAATGCCATCGAGCCGCCCAGCACGTAGCGAGACTGGAACGCAGAGAGCGTGTCCCACGCGTCAGGTGACATTCCCGCCGCAATGAGCGCTGCCGAATCGGCTAGAAAAAGCGGAACCCTGCGGGCGCGACGGCTAGAAACAGGCTCTTCACGTCTCCAAGTCTCCGCACGAGTCCAGATTGGCCGTGGGGCAGAGGGCAGACGAAAGACCATACGCGGCTCAAGGCGGCGCACAAGAACCGAGTCTGCATACCAGATTTGAAGAAGATCTTGAGCGGAGAAAAAATAGCGGCCTTGCTCACGACGATAAACAATCTGGCTGGCAAAATAATAAGAGAAGCCTGAGCGATGAAGCTCGGCGGGAGACGCTGTGTTGACAAACACGCTGTCCGGCTCACGCCAAGCCTCCGTGGCGGAGAAGCCGACAGAATCAGGAGGAACGTCATCTACCACAACGCCCACACCTTCGGGAGTCCAAAACCACGACCGTAGCTCCGTGACAACAAAGACTACAACGGCGATGAAAGCCAAAGTCGCATAGCCATCTGACAGTCGGCGACCTATCTTTGGTAATAGAGACACACCAAAGCCACTCTAAGCCAGCCAACTATATAGCCCATTGGCAAAAATGAAGAGAATCACGAGCGGGATGACATATTTAATCAACGGATAGCAGACGGAGAAAAGGCGGAAGCCGCCGCCATGAGCCTCCAACTCACCGCGCAGCTTATCCTTGGGCAGCACCCATCCGGCAAAAATGATGATGAAGAACGCCCCAAGCGGCATCATGATATTTGCCGTCAATTTATCGAAAGCGTTGAAAATGACGGGCGACAACGAACACGCCACGCCAAAAACGAGCGTGAGGCACGAAGCCACGGCGGCGGCCCGACGGCGACCCATGGAAAACGCGGTCTTGAGATAGGCCACAACGACCTCCAGCAACGAGATGGACGAGGTGAGGGCGGCCACAACGAGCAAGACGAAGAACGCTATGGAAAAGAGACGGCCGAAAGCCATCTGGTTGAATATGTTTGGCAGGGTGACGAAAACAAGGCCTGGTCCCTCGCCTGGGTTTATGCCGAAAGCAAAAACGCAAGGGAAGATGACAGCGCCTGCCAAGAAAGCCACAAAGAAATCGATCGACGCGACGCGCACGGCCAACCCTGGCAGGCTCTGCCTACGCTGGACGTAGGCCCCGTAGGTGGTCATGGTGCCCATGCCGATGCTGAGGGAGAAAAACGACTGGCCAAGTGCGTCAAAAACGGCCCTCGGGGTGAGCTTGGAAAAGTCCGGGCTCAAATAGAACCGCAGCCCCTCCGACGCGCCGCGGAGTGAGACAGAGCGGACAAGCATGACAATGATGAGCAAGAAAAGGAGCGGCATAAGAATCTTGCTGTAACGCTCAATGCCGCCCGCCACGCCCTTGGCCACGATGAACGCAGTGACACCAATGACAATGGACATCCACGCGATGCAAGACACTGAGTCAGAAGAAAGGGAAGAAAAGACGTTAGCGATGTCGGCCTCCGACAGGCCGTCCAACCAACCGCCACATGAAGCCACGGAGTAATAGACAGTCCAACCTGAGACAATGTTATAGTAGGACATGATGAGGAATGCCGTGAGCATGCCCGCAAAGCCTATAAGCTGCCACTTGCCGCCCGGGCGCAGGGACTGGAAAGCGGACGTGACAGGCTTGCCCGTCATGCGGCCTATGGAGAACTCCGTCATGAGCACCGGGATGGATATGACTATGGTGAAAAAGACATAGAGCAGGAGGAATGCCGCGCCGCCATCCTCACCCACCACATAGGGGAAACGCCAAATGTTTCCTAAACCCACAGCCGAGCCGGCCGCAGCGGCCACTGCACCCGCCTTGGTGCTAAACTTCTCTTCCGACATATATGCAGCTAAATTTTCATTGCGAAGCGCAAAGTAAGGAAAAACAGTAAGACCGCCAAAAAGACAGCTCTGAAAAGACGGCAAAAGATTTCGATACGGCAGAAAAGAGGCATTGCAAATAGCAAAGTGAAAGCGAGGCCGCACCTTCTGCCAAAATGGCTATCTTTGCAGAACGAGAAAGAGAGATAGACGATGAAAGAGTACAGGAAGAACATAAAGGTTGGCGCTAGCGCGGAAGACGTATACGCGGCACTGACCAAGCCCTTCGCCATTGAGTTATGGACCGGTTACCCCGCGCAGATGAGCACAGAGGCGGGCAGCGAATTTGAGATGTGGGACGGAGACATCTGCGGCCGCAACCTTGACTTCGAAGAGAACAAACTGGTGAGGCAAGAGTGGTACCTGTCTGAAGACGCAGAGTCAATATTTACAATCAAGCTCACAGCGCGGAGCAACGTGAGGACTTCGATATACGCAGTGCTGACGAACATAGACGATGACGCATACGCTGAGGTTTCCACGTGGATGGACGAGACGTATATGGCCTCGCTACAACAGTTCCTCGAAGAGGGAGACGATGAGTGACATCCCCTAGAACTCCTCTTTGACCGGGCGGATGGCGAACCCGTAGAACCTCCTGTACTCCTTGAGCATATGCCCGCCGCGATAGAAAAAAAGGGCGCAGGCATAGTCGATGTCGGCCTCGCTTACTTCGCCAGACCAATAATACCCCCTTGTCTTGGCGTAGGCCACCTCTGAGCCAGAGCGTTGACCCGTGGTGGGAAGGAATATTGAGCCCGTCCGCCCCTTGACCACATAGCCCTCAACGCCATTGCGGACAGTCCACCGCCATTCACATCGCTCGACAAGCTCATTGACCTCGGAGGCCGTCGGCATCCTCCACCCTCCGCCCCAAAAGACATAGGCGGGATCTCTGTCGGTACCCACTATGTCTTGAGACACGTAGTCGGCATAGGAGCATGTGGTGACAGCCCCGGATATGTCGCCATAGCCAAAGAGTCGGCCAACATCGTCAGGCCCCGAAGCTCCAATATTTTGGTCGCCCCAGAGGACTGAGAGCCCAAGATCCACAGCACGCCCCGGCACGCCATATCCCGCAGTCTTGGACACCTGCGGCAACGACTCGCCTCTTACGAAAGAAGACGTTTGGAGACCCGCCGCTAGAGTCATTACGGCCGCAGCTGCGCAAATTGATATTTTCGACTGATTAGACATACAAGGGCAAGAGCAAAAAACTTGCCAAGTAATATAAGTGTGCCCATTACATACAGGCGGCGTGTAAAGATAGCTCTTTTGAAATGGAAATACAAGAAGGCAGGAAGAACCGATGCGACTCGGAGACCAAGCAACAAAGTTTATAAGCGTTTTTTTTTGTTAAGATACTATTATGCAAAGGTTGTTTACCTTTGAAAAGAGCGAGGACAAGGCGTATAGCCTAATCGAACTCGTAATCAACAGTCATTAATAACTAGTAAGTTTCTGTTATGGCAGTACCCTATTACTTGACGTGCTCGAAATGTGGCACTCGATATCCGTGTTTCCTTGAAGCTGGCTCTTGTTGTCCCAAGTGCGGAACATTTAATAATAAGTATACGGCAGTAGGCTCCGCTATCGGGGCATTGATTAAACTTCTTTTCGGGAAGTAGTCCAGGCTTTTCTCACGAGACAGAAAGAATGCGAGGTGCAAAACAGCATCTCGCATTCTTTGTTGCAGGGTTGCGGTCTGCTGCGCATTGTTAGCGATGAGATATGTTACAGGCGCGGGAGACGGCACGCGTGCCGTCTCTACATGGGTGGGTGAGACGTTGCGGCGGAATCGTTTGGGAGGCGGTGGCGG